>CAWEDS010000025.1:0-119137 GCA_963807845.1 uncultured Gammaproteobacteria bacterium | reverse complement strand
GTCATGCATTCGCACCGGCAATCACGACATGGATTGCATCGGTGTCGCCGGGTCTCGGTGGCGTATTCTCCGAGACCACGACGCGAATTCTGCTGGTGACGACCCTCGCGCTCGTGTTGTCGACAACGGCGGTGTCCAGGCTACCCAATTCGACGGCCATCGGCACCGCACTCGTCTATATTTTCGTTGCCGGCATGGGAGCACGCGCATCCGTCGCGGGCCTGGCCGAGGCACCCGCCTTCGTACTCGGCGCGTTCCTGTGGATATTCATTCACGGCCTGTTTTGCCTCGCTGGCGCATGGATTTTCCGCGTGGACGTCCACAGCGTCGCGATTGCCTCGGCGGCCAACATCGGCGCGGCGGCATCGGCGCCCATTGTCGCGGCGCACCATCGCCCAAGCCTGGTGCCGGCTTCGATCCTGATGGCGTTGCTGGGCTATGCCCTGGGTAATTACCTGGCCCCGCTCACCGGGCAGCTTGCGAGAATAGCTGCCGGCCAATAGCCTAAGTCGATGCGCCGGATAAAACAGTCTGTTTTCGTCGTTTGCGCGTTGCTCATTGTCGGCGCGGCGGCGCTGGCGTGGCTCTGGTCCGACCGGCCAAGCCTCGAAAACATCGACTGGCCAGCGCCGGTCATCGCCGCGACGGTCGACACCGATGAGGTTACGGTTACCTGGCTGGGCGTTACGACACTGCTGTTCGACGACGGCGAAACCCAGATCCTGGTCGACGGATTTTTCTCGCGGCCGTCCCTGGCCGACGTCGTACTGGATCGGCCGGTGGAAAGCGACGCGGTGACCATCAACTTCGCCCTGTACGAATATCGCATGCGTCGACTGGCCGCGCTGGTACCGGTGCATTCCCATTTCGACCACGCAATGGATATCGGCGCGATCGCCAACCGCACGAGCGCCTCCGTACTCGGCTCCGCCTCCACCGCCGAGATTGCTCGTGGCGCTGGCGTCCCCGAAGACCAAATCACTACCGTCGAGACCGAACAGCCCTACCAATTCGGCCGCTTCACGCTGACCCTGCTGGCATCGAAACACGCGCCCGTGGGCTGGCGCGGCTCGGTGCCCTATGCCGGCAGTATCGACGCGCCGCTAAAAATGCCGCAACCGCCCAGCGCATGGCGCGAGGGCGGGAGCTATACGATCGTTATCGACCACCCGCAGGGCACCGCCGTCGTACAGGGCAGTGCCGGCTTCAATGGCAACATCGGGACCGCGGTCGCGGCCGACGTCGTCATGCTGGGCATTGGCGGCCTCGGCAGCCTGGGCAAGGACTATGCCGAGCACTACTGGCAGGCGCTGGTTACCTCTACAGGCGCCCACAGTGTGTATGCGATTCACTTCGACGACTACACGAAACCGTTTGGCGAAATCGTGCCGGGCCCGCGGTTTCTCGGTGATCTTGAAACCACCGCGGCGTGGCTTGAGGAGTTTCGCCGCAAATGGGATACCGACGCCCGCTTGTTCCTGCCCGAGTTTGGCCGGCCGATGGCAATTTACTCCTCGCCCGAGCCATTGCCTGAAACCTGATCGCCACTGCCACAGGGCAACAACTCGAGGAGCGATTTACTGCCACCAATCAATGCCTCCTTCTCTGCCTTGCCAAGCCGTTTGACGCGGTGTTCGAGCACGGACGCCGACAGCGCGGTCGCCAACGAGCTCAACGAATTCCAAAGCCAAAGGCCCTTTGCCGCGCAGGTACTTCGCACCCCTTGGACCCGCTTCATGCTCGGCCATGCGCCTGTCGACGTCTGCGGCTATTCCGGTATAAAGCGAATTATCGGCGCAGCGTACGATGTACAAGCTGAAGGGTTTAGGTGATCCGGACACAAAGACTCAGGCATTGCCACCGATCAGGGTGTCGCCGAATACCCGGAAGATGCCGGCCTCGATACTTTCGAGGTTTTCCGTGGTCTCGGCGTAGGTCAGTACGATTTCCGTCGCGCCGCCGAGTGTCTCCGCCGGCTTGTGCAAATGCAGCGTCAGCACGTTCCCCATCATCGATGCCTCGCGGATAAGGTCGTGGCCGCCAAACTGCTGCTCGTTGATTTCGATATAAATCGACTCGTCGAAATCCTCTTCGACCGTTCTCATCAACAACAGGTAATCGCTGATATCGCCCTCATCGGTTGTTTGAGCAAAGAACAGCATGGTGGCGTTATCACGAACATCGAACGCCACGGTGTCGTACTGGCGACTATCAGTCATTGGCTTCTCGAGGTTTCCAGCACTTGTTGTAACAGGTCGTCCTTCTCTTGCCAAATTTCACCGAGCCAGCGGTGCACGCGGCGCCTGAATTCCCGATCCTGCTCATAGTCTCCCGCTAACAGCCATTCCTCGATCGGCCGCTGCCGCACGTCAACAATGACCGGAACAGCGATCGCCGCAGCACAGTCCCCAGAAATGCGCTGCGCCACGCGGGTAAACGAGCGTGACATCGAGAATGGAATCGAATAGCGTCCCCATAGAGGCCATGGCAACGGCGAACCCTCCTGCCCGCGGCGTCAACAGGTGCTGATACGGCGACCGCTTCCTGTCGCGCTTTTCCACGCTAAACCGCGTGCCCTCGACGAAATTGATAACCGACGTTGGCGTGTGGCGAAATTTCTCGCAGGCTTTTCTCGTTCTTTTCAGGTCCTTGCCCTTCATGTGCGGGTTTTTTGCAATGTAGGACGGTGAATAGCGCTTCATGAACGGCATATCCAGCGCCCACCACGCGAGGCCGAGGAATGGAAACCAGATGAGTTCTTGTTTGATGAAAAATTTCAGAAACGGTATGCGGCGATTAAACACTTTTTGCAGCACCAGTATGTCCACCCACGACTGGTGATTCACCATGATGAGGTACCAGCCGTCTTCGCGGAGGTCCTCCACGCCGCGCGCCTGCCAGTCGATAGAGCCGGCAGTCATCAGGATAAGCGAATTCACGCTGATCCAGTTTTCGCCCATCGCCATCAGGACGCGCGTAACGCCCCGACGAACAGACGGCAGCGGCAGCGCGAACTTGACGATCGCGAGCAGAAAAATCGGAACAAACCAGAAAATTGTGTTGACCGTGAATCCGGCGAACACAAGGATGCCACGGAGTTGGCGCAGTAATGCAGTCACGAAAAACGCTTTCGGCAATTTTGAAACGGTATTCTAGCGCCGATCTCCGGTCTCTGCTGCGCTATCGCACGGTCTGCCGCGGTGGCGGCGGCGCAGCTTTCTTTACGCACAAAGGCAAGAACGCTACCATGCGGCGCGCATACACTACGGAAACATGAAAATGACAAGCGCCAAACGAATCGATGGCAAGGCCAAGGCCGAACAACTTGCAGAGTCCATTACCGAGCAGACCACAGCGCTCATGAAAGATCATGGTATCAAGCCCGGTCTCGCCGTCGTCATAATTGGCGAGGATCCGGCCAGTCAGGTCTATGTTCGCAACAAGAAGCGGCGCGCCGAGTCCTGCGGCTTCTATTCGGTGCAACACACGCTCGCCAAAGACGTTTCACAACAGGCGGTACTGAAACTTATCGACGAGCTCAACCGTGACGATGCGATTCACGGCATCCTGGTGCAGCTGCCGCTGCCCGATCATCTGGATGAGCAGACCATCACGCAGTCCATTTCACCGACCAAGGATGTGGATGGCTTTCACTTCATCAATATCGGGAAACTGACGGCGGGCCATACCGCCGACGCCTTTGTGCCCTGCACACCAGCGGGCTGCATGCTGATGATTGAAGACGAACTCGGGGCGGACCTGTCCGGCAAGAATGCCGTGATCATTGGCCGCTCCAATATTGTCGGCAAGCCGATGGCAAGCCTGCTAATGCAGCGTCACGCCACGATTACCGTCGCGCACAGCCGCACGCGAGACCTGCCAGAGGTCGTCCGCAATGCCGATATCGTGGTCGCCGCGGTCGGTCGACCCGACATGGTCAAGGCCGACTGGATCAAGCCCGGTGCCGTTGTTATTGATGTCGGTATCAACCGCGTTGAGGTGACCATCGATGGCGAGACCAAGTCCCGCCTGACGGGCGACGTCGACTATGACGGGGTATGCGAGGTTGCCAGTGCGGTTACACCCGTGCCGGGTGGCGTCGGTCCGATGACCATCACTATGCTGATGTTCAACACGCTGCGCTCCGCACGCCTCTCTGCGGGACTCGAAGGCTGATTACGCGAGCGATCTCAGAACCCGGCACCCAGCATTAACCACGCTTTGGTGGTGTCCGTGTAGGCCGTCGAATCGGCGTCAAACAGCGCCAGCTTCAACAGCAATTTGTAACGTCCGGCGAAGGCACGCCCGGCCGACAGGTCAATCTCACTGCCGTAGTCACCGCCACCTGATTGCGGCGAGAAGTCGTGATAGACGAGCTGGAAACTCCACGGTTTTCGCTGGTAGGCCGCCTTCAGGTACAGGTCTTCCAGCCCGGTGCCCGGGGTGCCAAGGAACTGGTCGGCCCAGCCGTTGAAAGCATGCAGCGTGGCCAGCGGCGTACGGAATCCCTCGCCGTTGTCGCTGCCAAGGGACTCAAAGCCCACGCCCAGCAGCAGCCTGTCAATCGACCAGCTTCCCTGCAGGCGAAAATAGTCCGCGTCGAAGTTCACAGGCGCGTTGGCCGCATCGGACTGCCGTGCAACCTCGGCAAGAACGGTGGCCCGCCCCTCACCCAGTGCGAAGGCACCATCCAGTCGCCCGCCGATCGTGTTCGTCGAAAACGCCGGCGCATCGCCGTTATCGATGAAGTAGGCATAGCCAACGACGTTCCAGTCTTCCTGGAGCTCGACACTGACGTTCAGTAAATGCGTGTCCTGATCGTGGTCACCGGCCGGCACCTCGGAGCCAAAAATCCGATTGACGTTCGCGACATAGCTGTAAAACAGCCTCGTCTTCTCGAAACCTGAGTACTGCACGGACAGCCCGTCATAGGTTTGCTCGTTCTGACGCCAGCCCACCCCGCCAACGAAGCGCTGATCGTCCAGCAAAATGCGTTGCCGCCCGATACGGGCCTTAAGCTGCTCGTGCGGCGCGTACTGGAAGTACAGCTGGTTCAGGTCCGCGCCGTCCGGATCAGCGACTACCGGGTACTGGCTGCGGTTCGGACCACTGGTACCCGAACCGCTGTTGAAGTCATCGATAAGCACCTCGATAACCTGGTCAAACTCCACGAATCCCGACCAGTCGCGCCAGTCGCCGGTTTCGAAGTTCAGGCGCAGCCTTAACGTCGAGGCATTGGCATCGTCGGGCAACGCATCCTGATCCACGAACTCATAGCGATAGCGCAGGTCGATGCTGGCATCGCCCGACAGGATTGCAGAGGCAATATCCGTGTTCGTACCGTCTTGCCCGGCAACCGGTGCTGGCAGCGAAAAAACCAGGGTCGCTGCCAGCACGGAGGCGAAGTTCTTGCTGAATGTTTCGCGGTTCAAGATTAGTAGACGTCCTCTACCGTATTGAAAATGTTAAACTTTCCGGTTGGCGTGATAATCTTCGGGCCCTTGATAACGTGCTTTAGCTTGCGCGTCTTGTCATCAACGACGACGATAGCGGACTCCTCTTCCTGGCCGCTCCAGACCGAGAACCAGACTTCATCGCCGGCCTTGTTGTACTCGGGCTGAACCACGCGCTTTGCGCCCTGCCGAGACCGGCCCATTCTGCGATCGGCAGGACTTCGTAACCGGCTTCGAGCTTGCTGATATCAAACACGGCGATACTCTGGCTGATCGCCTCGTCCGGGTTCAGCGGCGAGTCCACCCACAGGTTGGTCGATTTCGGGTGCGACTTCACGAACAGCGAACCGCCACCCTGGCCCTCGAGGACTCGCACAACTTTCCACGCCTGTTTCGGGTGATCCTCAGGATCGGTGCCGAGGAATGTGATGTTGGCATTGCCCAGCGCGCTGGTAACCCAGACGGGACCATACTTCGGATCCGTAAGGTTCGCGCCACGACCGGGATGCGGGATTTTCTCGACGTCAATCAGCGCTTCCAGGTCTCGATCACGAGAGTCGACCACCGCAATCTTGTTCGACTGGTTGGCCGCCGTCAGGAAGTAGCGCTTGCTGCGATCCCAGCCGCCGTCATGCAGGAAGCGTGCGGCACCAATATCGGTCACGGTCAGGTTGTCGATATCCGCGTAGTTGACCAGCAGGATGTGGCCGGTCTCCTTCACGTTGACGATGAATTCAGGGTGCTCATGGGATGCAACGATAGCGGCAACCCGCGGTTCCGGATGATACTCCTGAGTATCGACGGTCATACCGCGCGTCGAAACGACTTTCATCGGTTCGAGCGTGTCGCCATCCATGATGACGTATTGCGGCGGCCAGTAGGCCCCGGCGATCGCGTACTTGTCCTCATAGCCTTTGTACTTCGAGGTTTCGACCGAGCGCGCTTCCAGACCGATCTTGATTTCGGCAACGATTTCGGGCGGATCCATCCAGAGATCAATCATGTCGATTCTGGCATCGCGGCCAATCGTGTAGACATAGCGACCCGAAGCCGACGGGCGCGAGATATGTACCGCGTAACCGGTCTTTAGAATATTGACGATTTCCTTGGTATCGCCATCGATGAGCGCCACCTGGCCGCTGTCGCGCAGCGTGATGGAGAAGAAATTCTCGATATCGCGATTGTGCATAGGTCGTTTCGGCCGGTCTTCTGGCGCGACCATCACCTTCCACGTCGCCTTCATGTCGGCAAGGCTGAACTCCGGCGGCTCAGGCGGTTCCTGCTGCAGGAAACGCGCCATCATGTCGATCTCGTAATCGGTAAGCTCTCCCGAGGTTCCCCAGTTCGGCATGCCAGCCGGTGAGCCGTAGGTGATCAGTGCTTTGAGATAATCCGTGCCTTTTGGCCGCGTGATATCCGGCGTTAATGGCTTGCCGGTGGCGCCCTTGCGCAGTACGCCGTGACAGCCGGCACAGCGCTCGAAATAGAGTCTTGTCGAGGTTGAATATTCTTCTGCACTCAGCGTCGGTCCGTCCGGGCTTTGTACGGCCTTCGCCTGCTCGGGCGGAATGGGCGAGGGCGTTCCTGCGTAGCGCATCTCGCCTTCGCTCGCACCGGGATGGCGCTCGCCTGCCGCACGATCCTCGAGTCCGGTAGCACGCCGCACTGTGGCGACTTCCGCTACGCTGAAGGCCGATGCCTGGTTGCCCCAGGCGTTGGTCACATACGTCAAAATCGCCGCGATTTCCGCGTCCGCCAGATGACCCATGCCCGGCATGACAGCGTTGTACAGTTGCCCGTTAACCTTGATCTCACCACTAAGGCCTTCTATGACCGTTTCCAGCGTGCGGGCCCGATCGGCCATCAGGTAGTCGGACTTCGCGAGCGGCGGGAACGCGCCGGCAAGCCCCTGGCCCGTCGGCTGGTGGCAGGCAGCGCAATGCGTGTGGTAAAGACCTTTGCCCTGCGCCACCAGCTGTGCCATGTCACCGGTAGCCGTCTCGGCGGCATGCACCGCCGCATCCTGTGCCAGTAGCTGGCCCGGAATGAGCAGGCAGCCGGCCAGCGCAAGCGTGCGCCAGCGAGAAGCTGATTTTAAAGTGCCTAGCGTGATCATCTCTTGTCTCCCTTTAGTGCCCGATACGGAACTGATTACCAGTCCCACTGCAGGCCAATTGAATAATTTCTGCCGGTTTCGGCGATGGTCGGCAGCAGCGCATCGTCGGGTGCCAGCCCTCGCACCTCCGACCAGCGCCAGTACACACGGTCGCCCGCATTACCGATGCCCGCCCGTAGAACCAGGTTTTCGCCAAGGCTGTGCGCGACAAACAGGTCAAGAACCCCGTATCCCGGCGGCACGAAGAGCTCGCCCGTCGATTCGTCGCGCTGCGACCAGCGTTGACTTGCCGTAAGCAGGGCACGAATTTCAGTGCGCTCATCAGGCGATTGCCAATAGGCGCCAATGACGGCCTCGCCAGGCCCGACCGAGTTCAACGGCTGCCCGTTCGCGCGGTTTTCGCCTTCGGCCCAGTAGGCCGACGCCTCGAGCGTCGTGCCAGGCAGGAACTGCGAAAGGTCCTGAGCCCAGCTCGCTTCGAGGCCGCGAATAGTGGCCTCCCCGATATTGATCGACTGGAACAGAAGTCGGCCGCTCAATGGATCGATTCCGAGGCGCACCTTGGACTCGATGAAGTCGGTGTAATCCGTGCGAAAGGCGGCAAGCGTAAGCCTCCTGCTTTCGCCCTGCCAGCGGAGACCCAGCTCCCAGCCGTCCGACTTTTCGGAACGCAGCGCCGGGTTCGGAATAGCACGAATATTGAACAGCGGAATATCCAGGCCAATATTGGCGTCTTCGAACGGTGGCGCCCGAAATCCCCGCGCGTACTGCAGGTACAGATCCGCGTCGTCGCCGAGGTGATAAATTGCGCCGAGTTTCGGCGATACGTCCGAATCCGACAGCCCGATAACCGTGGAAGCGGGGTTGTCAGCCGCATAGATTGCGTCACTGCGTGGCGACAGGCGGTTGTCGTCGAGACGCAGCGCCAGCAGCAACGACAGCGGACCACGGGAGAGCTGGTCGGACAGATAGGCGCCGAATTCGCGCTCTTCGGTAAGCGGGAAGTCGCGCAGCGGAAAGCTCTCCCCCAGTATGGTTGACGACACGCTGCCATCGACGAGGCTTGTCGACAGCCCGTCTCTCAGTTCCCCGGTTTTTGACTCCGTATATTCGAGCCCGAAACCAAAGCGATGTGACCAGGCTGCGAATTCCGTATCGCGCCACAGATTTAGCTCGATGCCGCGCAGGCGCTGGTCGAAATAGAAGTCGCGTACGATCGAGATCGGCGATCGCGCTGCCGCACGTTCATCGAGCGTGTTTTGTGCAATGGCGGCATCGGCCAGAAACACCCGCACAAGGCCTTCGCTGATCATGCCGGTATCGAATCGATACTCGGCACTCGCGAGGTTGATAGTGTGCCGATCATCGCCTTGCAGGCGTGTTGTCGAGGCAAATCGCCCTGTGCCCAGCACCGACGTGATATCAGTCCGGGTATCGCGGGTCTGACGAATAAGACTGAGTTGCCAGTCGTGAGCGAGGCGGTTTTCGCCGACCAGTTTTATTAGCGCCGCGTCTCGTCGGAAATCCTGCCGATCTTCTGACGTCTCCAGCGCGGCGGACTGCTGCTCGGACCCTTGCCGGTATCCACCGGCAACCACAAGCGACGCCCACTTGCCCCGCAATACGAGGCTCGCGCTGGTGTTGCGGCTATCGTCCAGGCCCCGATAAAGCAACGATGCCCGCCCTGCCATCGCCTCCGCGCTGTCGTGCAGGATCGGGTACTGGGCAGGGCCAAGGGTTTGCATTGCCACCACGCCACCGAGCGCTGAACTGCCGTATAGCGCGGATGCCGGACCACGCAACACCTCGATCTGGCCGATCAGCCCGGTGTCAGCGAAATCCCTTGTGGCATTTGAAAAATTGCCAATGTCGAAATGATCGGAAAGCGGTACGCCGTCGAGCTCCATGGCGATCCTGTTGCCGCCGATGCCGCGAATCGTGATTCCCTCGCTGCCGAATCGCGACCCTGCTGCCTCGTCTGAAATGCCGGGAACAAAGCGAAAAGCATCGGCCAGTGAAGTGCTCAATGTCGCCTGCATGTCGGCCGCGCTCAGCACGGTGACATTCGCCGCGACATCGCGCATGGATGTCGCGCGCTTCGTGGCAACCACAACGATTTCGTCGAGCGCGTCATCCACGACCTTAAGATCCGCAGATTTTGCCTCGCCGATTACAACCGAGAAAAGTGCCACCGTCAAAACGGTGGCCCTGGAAAATGCCATTGGTATGCGTCTTATTTTAGCGAGTTGATGTAACTGACGACGTCCCTGATCGCCGCATTGTCAACCAGAACGCTGGCCATTGGCCGCATTTGCTGGCCGTACAGGTCATCTGCATGCGCGCCGCGAAGGCCGTCTTTGAACAACTGCAGTTGTCGCAGCTGGTACCAGTCATCAGTCGTAGCGAGCGCGGGCGCATTCAATACAACATTACCCTCCGCAACCTCACCGTGGCAAGCGGCACAGGCCGCGTAATGGGTTTTGCCGCGCGCCGCATCGCCGTCGACCGAACTTTCAAGATTCGGCGCCGGCAGCTTGCCGATATAAGCGACGATGTCTGCAATCTTCACGTCGGACGCGAGACCGCGGGTCATTTGCGCCATCACATGGCCATGCACATCATCGCTCGACCCGCCCCGGATTCCATCGCGGAAGTTTTTGATCTGCCGCTCGAGATACCAGTCCTCCTGGGAAGCCAGTGCCGGTGCGTTCACCAGCGCATTGCCCTCGCCCCTGAAGCCGTGACAGCTGGCGCAGAGCTTGTAGTCGTCAGCGCCGTGCGCGACGTCCTGCGCAAGGCTCGCGGATGCAAAAAGTGCCAGTCCCATTCCGAGGCTGGCAATGGTGAGAATTCTCATAGCTTTGACCGCTTCATTTGATGTGCCCATCGAAAGTCACCGAGACGACTCCGATTCCATGCCTGAAAGTTAGGCGTACGGCCGGTTTTCCGCCTTGATCTAGGTCAAGGACTGCCGGCCATCGATCTTTAGACTGTCAGCCATTCTCGAGGAGGACTTTCGATGGGCGAGCCGCTGGGTTTGCAGGACATGTTCTTCGGCACCATGGCCGGAGCCGCGATCGTCCTGATGGGTGCAGCTTACGCACTGTTCTTCGCGCTGGGGCGCCTGCACCGCAGCCGTTCGATGATCGCCGCGGCGCTGGTCTCGTATCTGCTGCTGGCCGTGGCCGCCTATGTCCTCGTCGATGCGCTGGCGCTAAGCGGCGTCTGGATTCTTGTCACGACCGTCATGCTGGTCGGTTACTTCATACTGCCGCGCGCGATCTGGCATCTGTGCGTTGGCACACATGCCGGCGAACCGGCAGATACTCAAGTGAGGGCAACACAATGAACGATGTCCCGTGGTGGTCCAGTGAATCATTCTGGCGAAAAATGGCGATCTGGGTGACCGCCTTCATGGCAGTGGTCCTGATTCTCCTGACCTTCGATACGGTTCGCCAGATCACGGCGGGCGGCGAACGGGTGCCGGCTTACGCCGTCATCAACCAGAAAATCTTCTTCGAATACGACGACGCGCGCGGCTACCAGGTGCCGAGAATCGGCGAGCCGGCCGCTCTTGTTCGGCAATGCGCTCGACGAAGCGAGGCGCCGAGGCACTGGTAACCCTCGGCAAGCTCACGACTCAGTCGAAGAACTGCATGAACTGCCATACCTTGCTCGGCAACGGTGCCTACTACGCGCCGGACCTCACCAAGGCCTGGCTGGATCCGGGCTGGGTCCACGAAGACCTGCGCGAGCAGCTGATGGTGCAGTTCCTGATGGACCCCGAGAGTAACGCCCGCACCTTCGGCACCGGTCGGCGCATGCCGAACCTGGGCATTACCGAGCGAGGAAGCGAGAGGCATCGTGGCGTTCCTGAAATGGATGTCGTCGATCGACACGAACGGTTTTCCGCGCGGCTTCACGCCGCTCGACCAGGAGGACGGAGCATGAACTCTGCAACGACAAACGTATCGGCTGCAGGGCCTCTAAACGCGGGTCAACGCGTCGCCATGTACTACTTCGTCGCGGCGATGGTGTTGTTTTTCGCGCAGATCCTGTTCGGCCTGATTTCCGGCATGCAGTACATCATGCCCGACCTGTTCTATAACCAGCTCGACTTTAACGTCACCCGCATGGTGCACATCAACGCCATGATCGTCTGGCTGCTGTTCGGCTTCATCGGTTCGGTGTACTGGCTGGTCGAAGACGAAGCCGGTACCGAGCTCGTCGGCGCGAAACTCGCAATGATCAACTTCTGGATCCTGACGTCGGCCGTTGCCGTCGTGGTGCTCGTCTACCTGTTTGTCCAGGTCGGGCCGGGTGAGCTGAAATCGATCTGGCTGATCAACGAGGGCCGTGAATACATCGAAGCGCCACGCTGGGCAGACATCGGCATCGTATTCTGCATGCTCGTATTCTTTTACAACGTGGCGGCTACCTTCATGAAGGGCCGCTGGAGCGGCATCTCGGGCGTACTCGTCCTCGATCTCGTCGCGCTCGCCGGTCTCTACGTGGCCGGTATGTACTTCACACCGAACATATCGGTCGACCAGCACTGGTGGTGGTGGGTGATTCACCTTTGGGTCGAGGCGACGTGGGAAGTCCTGGTTGGCTGCATCATGGCCTGGGGACTGATCAAGACCCTGGGGGCGAACCGCAAGATCGTAACGACCTGGCTGTATATCGAGGTCGCGATGATGTTTGGCTCCGGAATCCTCGGTTTGGGCCATCACTATTTCTGGATCGGTACGCCGGAATACTGGTTGACGATCGGCGGATTCTTCTCGGCGCTCGAGCCGATACCGCTGGTCGCCATGGTCGTGCACGCCGTCTACGACTCCGGTCGCCACGGCTTCAAAAGCTCGAACCATCCCGCGCTGGCCTGGCTCATTGCACACGCCTTCGGCAATTTCTTCGGCGCGGGCGTGTGGGGCTTCATGCACACGCTTCCGCAAATAAACCTGTACACGCACGGCACGCAATGGACCTCCTCACACGGTCACCTGGCATTCTTTGGCGCGTACGCGACCATCAATATCGCGATGATCTACCTGGCGCTGCAGCGTGTGCGTGGCAACGTCTGGATGTCGGCGGGCCTTGCCGATAACGGCTGGAAATGGAAATGGTCGCTCGGCCTGCTCAATGGCGGCGTGCTTGGCATGACCATGGCCCTGCTGGTCGCCGGCTACGACCAGTCTTTCATCGAGCGCGCGCTCGAGGGGTCAACCTGGAGCGGCTATTTCCTGGCGCAGCAATCGCCATGGTTCCTCCAGGGCATGCACTGGCGCATGGTATTCGGCGGCATGATGTCACTCGGTATTGTGCTGCTGTTCTGGGACATGCTGACGATCGGACGCACGGAAACGCGAGCGATACAGGACCTGTCACCCGCGCCGGCCTGAGCGGGTGAAGGCCATGTCCGGGGCGACAGAAATCGAGGGGGTGCTAGACTCCGGTTTCATGGAAGCCGGCTCCCCTCTTTACCTGACGCTCAGGCAGCACTACCTGTTCGCGGGCCTGGATTCGGACGATTTCGACTCTCTGGCTGCGTCCGTCGCGGCGAAATCCCTGGAAAAAGGCGAGGTGCTTTTTCATCGGGGCGACGCCGCGCTCAACTTCTACTTTCTGGAACAAGGTCTCGTCGAGCTGAACCTGATTGCCGCGAACGGCGAGAAAAAAGTACTGGAAGTCGTTAGTCCCGGACGAACCTTTGCCGAAGCCATCGCCTTTATGAAGGAACGGAAGTACCCGGTCACGTCCGAAGCGCTGGCAAGCAGCACACTCTGCCAGATTCCTATTCAGGCATATATTGATCTCATCTATGCGAATCCCGATGCCTGCATGCGCCTGCTCAGCGATGTGTGCCGCCATTTACACGCTCGCGTGCGAGAGATTGAAAATCTCACGGTGCAGAATGCGCGAAGCCGCCTGACGAGCTACCTGCTCGAGCATATTGTCGAACAAAACGACGATGAGGCAACCGTGCGCCTCGAACTCCCTCGCCATGTCATTGCCTCGCGGCTGTCAATACAACCTGAAACGCTGTCGCGCCTGTTACGAAACCTGGTCGATCAGGGCGTGCTGACGATTGAGGATCGCGTCATCTTCGTGCACAGCCTGGCGCGCCTGCGGCCCTACGACTAGGCGATAGAAGGCACCGTCAGAGTACGGCTTGCTCGCGGAGTAGCGTCAACTCCTCGGCAGTCAAACCCGCAGCAGCAAGCACTTCCTCGGTGTGCTGGCCCCGACCCGGCGGCGCCGAGGCGACGGCCGATGGCGTCTCGCTGAAGCGCGGTGCCGGTGCCGGCTGCGTCACGCCGGCGACTGAGATGAAGGTCTTCCTCGCCCAGGTTGTGCGGATGTTTCGGCGCCTCATCGAAATCAGAGCACGGGCGCGAAACAGACGTCGGTCCCCTCGAAGCAGCTCACACCAATGCTGGCGCGTACGGGTCTCGAATATCTCGACGAAACGCGCTTTTGCGCGGCCAGCGTGCGTGATCGATACTGCTCGGCGAAGTCCGGGTCGTCCGGAAGACCGAGCTTGTCGAGCAGCAAGCGGTAAAACATCCGGCTCGAGTGCGCCGAGGGAAATGTACGTGCCGTCCGCACACTCGTAGCAGTCATAGCAGTGACTGCCACCGTCCAGCAGGTTTGACTGCCGCTCCGGGCGCCAGTGGCCCTTCCTCGTACAGACCGTACAGATCAGTGCCGTCGAGAGTGCCGAACCGTCGGTGATCGCGGCGTCAACGACCTGACCCTTGCCGCGTCGTCCGGCACGTCGAGAAGCGCCGCCAGCATGCCGACGACCAGCGTCATCGCGCCGCCGCCAATGTCGCCGACCAGGGTCGGCGGCGCGCTCGGCGGGGAACCGGCGCGACCGCCGTAATACAGCGCGCCGCTCAGCGCGATGTAGTTCAGGTCATGACCCGCCGCCTGCGCCAAGCGGACCGTGCTGGCCCCAGCCGGTCATGCGGCCGTAGACGAGCTGCGGATTCGCCTCGAGGCAGACATCCGGCCCGAGGCCGAGACGCTCCATGACACCCGGGCGAAACCCTTCTATCAGGCCGTCTGCCTTTTCCAGCAGCCGCAGCACGAGCGCGGGCGCCGCCGGGTTTTTAAGATCAAGCGCAATGGACTTCTTGCCGCGATTGACCACGGCGAACTTCGGTGCCTGCCTCGGCCCTGTCGAGTCACCCGCGTCCTCAATTCTGTCGATAACGATGACCTCGGCACCCATATCGGCAAACAGCATCCCCGCGAACGGCGCCGGGCCGATCCCGCCGAACTCAATCAATCGTTTCCCTGCCAATGGTCCCATGAGGACTCTCCCGCTTCGCTGACAGTTCTAACCGATGCACCCCGGGCAAACAATGCCCTCAACGACGAACCGACGTAGAATATTCCGCACGATGAGCACAAGCCCTGCAATGCTGCAACACGGCGAGCACTTTCGGACTATCTGGCTAAAGCCGGACGATCCGTCGGTTGTGCAGATCATCGATCAGCGCCTGCTGCCACACACCTGCCAGGTGCACGATCTCTGCTCCTGGCAGGACGGTGTCGAGGCCATCAGCGACATGTACGTGCGCGGCGCACCGCTGATCGGCGCCACGGCCGCATGGAGCCTGTACCTCGCCGCACTTCTGCGCCCGGACCCCGTGGCCGAGGTGCGTCAGGCCGCGGCGGCACTGCTCGGTTCCCGACCGACGGCCGTTAATCTTCGATGGGCCGTCGAGCGCATTCTCACGCTCATTGAACACGCGGAAACGACGGCCAGTCTCGCTGATGTGATTCGCGCTGATGCAGCGGCCATCTGTGACGAGGAAATCGAGATCAGCCGCGGCATCGGTGCCCACGGCGTCAGCCTGCTGGAGGAAATATCGAAACATAAATCCGGCGCACCGGTCAATGTACTGACGCACTGCAACGCGGGCGCACTGGCAACCGTCAACTGGGGAACGGCGACGGCGCCCATCTACTTTGCCCAGCAGCGCGGCATCGATATTCATGTTTGGGTCGATGAAACGCGGCCACGCAACCAGGGCTCGCAGCTCACCGCATGGGAGCTCGCGAGGAACGGTATTCCTCACACGCTGATCGTGGACAACACCGGTGGTCATCTCATGCAGCACGGTGAGGTCGACATCGTCATTACCGGCACCGACCGCACCACGCGAAACGGGGATGTCGCCAATAAAATCGGCACTTACCTGAAAGCTCTCGCCGCTGCCGACAACGATATCCCGTTCTATGTCGCGCTGCCATCGACGAGCATCGACTGGCAGAGTCGCGACGGCCTGCGGGACATCCCCATAGAGCAACGCGACCCGGCCGAGGTTCGTGAAACCTACGGTCTCGTGGACGGTAAGCCGGTACGGGTGCAAACCTCATCACCTGAAACGCCGGTCTGCAACATAGCGTTCGACGTTACGCCGGCCAGGCTCGTCACCGGGCTGATCACCGAGCGCGGCATTTGCGATGCGTCCGAAAGTGGCCTGGAACGCCTGTTCCCCGAGCAGGCCGCCGCGTGACCAGCGACGAAGGCTACGTCAAGTACCAGAGCCTGTGGACACCTGGACCGGCCGCTGACCGTGCGACCGCCACAGTGCTGGACACCTGGCGACAACCGCTGTTTGACGCCGGCCTGATTGGCCATGACAGAGAACTCGGTGTCGGCTTTGGCAACCTCAGTGTTCGCAGCACCGGCGCCGGCCGGTTTTTTATCAGCGGCACACAAACAGGCCACCTGCGAAAAACCGATGACAGCCACTATGCACTGGTCAACGACTTCGACATCGACGCCAATACTGTAAGCTCGGTCGGTCCGGTGCAGGCTTCCTCCGAGGCGTTGACGCACGCGGCCATTTACGGGCTCGAGGCCGGAATCGATGCGATCGTGCACGTGCACTCCCGAAAACTGTGGCAGCAGTTTCTTTTCGACCTGCCTACAACGTCCGTCGAGGTTGCCTACGGCACGCCGCAAATGGCGAGGGAATTTCGGCGACTCTACGAGGAAACGGCATTCCGGACACTGGGACTGGCCGTGATGGCCGGACACGACGATGGCCTGGTCAGCTTCGGCGCATCACTTGAGCAGGCAACAACGCGGATGCTCGATCTGGCGGGGCGGGACTAATACGCCTGGTTCGCTGACTCAATAACCACGGGTTCCAGCGCGAAGCGAAAAGTCCGGCAATGCTTGATGGCCGGGACCTCCGCATCCTTCGGTAACGGCACATAAGTTGACGCTTTCACCGCCCGTATCGATGGTCTCTCGAACAAGCGATGCGTACTCTTGCGAACCCCGATTCGACGCGGCTTGCCTGCCCGCGAAATTTCGAAGCAGACCTGGACTTCACCCTCGATACGATCACGCCTGGCGACCGGCGGGTAATCCGGAACAACCGTGTACATCGGCACCCTGTCGGTATCCGAATGACTGGGCTGAAGTTCCTGGACTCCGCTCGCCGATGCCATCGCCGCGAACCCGCCCGACAGCATGAGTATCATCAAAAGCGCGTTATTCGGCCTCATCAGTGTCCAGCTCGGCACCATTTTCATTGCCTGCGCTGCGTCGTTCGTCGAGTTCGATGTTTTCGGTCACGGGCTGCGTGACATCGAGGTACATTCCCTTGACGATTTTAAGGTTCGTCGAGTCGGGACGCAGCGCCTGCCCGCGCCGAATGTCGGCCTCTGCATCGTCATAGCGCTTCAGGCGCATGTAGACCAGCGCGCGGTTGTTGTAGGTTCGCCAATGTTTTTCATCTTCTTGCAGAACGGCGTTGCAGTGCTTCAGCGCATTCTCCGGTTCGTTTTTCAGCAGATAGCCGGCGCAAAGATTGGCGTGCGCCATTTGAAATTCCGCGCGGCCGCTCGCCGATTTGAGACCAAGCAGGGTCAGGCGAACGCCCTCGTCTGCCTGCTCGAACATCAGCGCTTTCGCGCCATCGTCGAGGAACAGATTTCTGGGCCCGTACACGGTCTTGAAGCCGTCATCGGCCAGCCCGGACATCGATAACCCCAACAGCAGTGCCGCACAGAGGAAGCGGCGAAGGGAAAGACTACCCATAAATGAAACCCCGAAGTCTAGCTTTCTTGTTCAAGTCGTTGTTTGAAGAATTGGACCGTTCGTTGCCACGCCAGTTCCGCTGCATCCTTGTCGTAGCGGGGTGTCGTGTCGTTGTGAAAGCCATGGTCCGTGTCGGCATATTCATGGGCGGTGAAGTCCCGGTCTGCGGATTCGAGGCCGTTTTTGAATTCCGGCCAGCTGGCATTCACTCGCTCATCGCGAGCGGCGTGGTGCAACATCAGCGGCGCGCGAATAGCCGCCGCCTCGTGTCCTTTTGGGTGGCGGCCGTAAAAAGCCACTGCCGCGCCCAGATCCGGCAGCCTTACAGCCAGGCAGAGGGCCATGCCACCGCCAAAACAAAAACCTACCGCACCGACCTTGCCGCTGCAGTCCGGGTGCTTTTTTAAGTATGCCGCGGCCGCCAGGAAGTCTTCCGTCATTTCATCGGCGTCGCGCTGGCGCTGCAGCGCACGGCCGTCGTCGTCGTTACCCGGGTAGCCGCCGAGTGGTGCCAGCGCATCCGGCGCGAAGGCGATCATGCCCGCAACGCCCAGGCGGCGCGCGACATCTTCAATGTAGGGATTCAGGCCGCGATTCTCGTGAATGACGACGATCGCCGGCAACTTGTGGCGAATAACAGCAGGACGCACGAAGTAGCCCTGCATGACGCCAGCGCCCTCTGGAGAGGCGTACTTCTTGTAGCTTGCGGAAATCGATTCGTCGCCAGGATCGACCTGCCGCGCCAGTGCGTAGTTAGGACTCAGGCTGCCAAGCAGTGCGGCAGCGGTCACGCCCGAGGCGGTGAATGACGCCGCGCGCTCGAGAAACTCGCGCCGCGTAATCTGGCCGTGCACGTAGCCGTCGAAAAGACGCATGATGCGATCGTCCGCACGGGTTTTTTTCGTCATCGAATGCTGTGACCTCAGACTTGCCCGCTGATGTAATGTCCCAGGTGTTCAATCTCTTCCTGCTGGTCGGCGATTATTGCCTGGACCAGGTCACCGATCGAAATCAGGCCAAGCACCTTGTCGTTCTCGACGACAGGCAGATGCCTGATGCGACGTTCCGTCATCGTCTTCATGCAGTCGTTCACCGTCTGGTCGGTGCGGGTCGTACGCACATCAGCCGTCATGATTTCCGCAACCCGCGTTGATTTTGATGAACGCCCTTTGACGATGACCTTGCGCGCGTAGTCGCGCTCCGTAACGATGCCCTTGAGCGTATCGCCGTCCATCACTAAAAGAGAGCCAATCGAGCGTTCGGCCATCACCTTGATGGCGTCCAGCACCGAGGCGTCCTCGGCAATTGAAATAATTTCCCGACCTTTGGAATCCAGCAGGTGTTTGACGAGTTTCATGTTGCCTCCCCGGTTCGTCCCGCGACACGACGTGCCGCCGTCACTTAGGGAATTCTAGCAGCACTGGGGCATGGCCGCGGACGAACGCGGCCGTTCATGGGGATGCCGGTCTTTTTACTATTGTTTACAGTCGCTTAAGATAAGGCTATTCGTTGTCCTGGCGATAGGGGTCGAGCCGGGCATCCAGCGAACTCGCGGAATGCCAGGTGCCGCGCAGCATGACGCCATGGATTCTGCGACTGTTGGCTATGTCCTCGAGCGGATTCGCGTTGAGCAGCACAAGATCAGCGGCTTTGCCCTCCCGCACTTCACCGGTGTCGATTCCAAGGAAAGCGGCCGCCGCCGTCGTACCGGCTTGCTAGCGCCTCGAACGGCGTCAGCCCGGCGTCAACGAGTACGTCCAGTTCCCGGTGCAACGAGAACCCCGGGACATTGAATACCTGCGGGGCGTCGGAGCCGAGCAGCAAACCGGCCTTCGCCCGATGCAGCGCGAAAATGATACGGCGCCGCAGCTCGATCGCCAGTGTCGCGATCTTAGGGTCGAAGCCACCCGCGGCCATTGTCGCGCGCTTCGCTTCCGACCATTCGTCCAGTGTGGCGCGTGGCATGTAGCGCGACTCCGGCCGACTGAGGAGCTCGCTCACCGGAATCGTCGGCGATACGATGTTCCACGAGCACCTCGGTTGCGACATTCCATGTGCCGGCCGCTGCCGTCGCTGCGGCCAGCTCTTCAATGCGCTCCTGGTCGAGCTCCGACGCCAGCATGACGTCGAAGAACCCGCCGTAGCCGCCCGACCGGTAGCTGTTCGTCGGCAGCATCGCAACAAAGTAGCCATCGAGATGATCCACACTCGCCATGTTGAGTTGCAGGGCGGCCTCGAGGCCCGCGGCGACCGGCACGTGCCCGGCAAACGGGATGCCCAGTTCGTTGGCGGTCTCTGCAATCGCCGTAAACTCCGCCGAGCTCAGGCCCGGATGAATCTTGATGAAGTCATAGCCGGCCGCGGCCTGTTCGCGGACCTTGTTCCGCGCGTCCGCCGCACCGGAGACGCTGCGCCCATTCAGAGACGGCCCCGACGTAATAAGTCGCGGACCGAAAACCTCGCCATCCAGGAGCCTCTGTCGCAGATCGAGGTGTGAGGGCTGTCCCAACATGCCACGAATCGTGGTGACGCCATTGGCGACGAAAAGGCTGAAATCACGGTCGAGGTTGTCAGACGCGGCATCCGGCACGTGCGCATGCATCTCGGCCAGGCCGGGCATGAGAAAACGGTCGGTGCCGTCGACGATGCTGGCGTCCTCGGGAATACGGACGTCGTCCACGTTGCCGATTCGGCTGATGATGCCGTCCTCAACCACCACCGTCTGTGCCGCAATGACGGACTCCGATGACATCGGCACGACGTTCACATTGACAAAGGCGGTCGTCGCCGCAAGCGACAGCTCCGCGCATAACATCGCTGCGACGATGAAGCAGATTCTTCGCCCGGGCGTTGCGGTCATCGGGTTTCCGCTCCGCTGGCGCGTACCTGGTCGAGATCCTCTTCGCTGATGTTGCCGCCGCAGATGATCGCAACCACATTCAGTCCCCGAAGCTGCTCTTGCGATTCAATCATCGCGGCAACAGCAACGCCGGCGGCTCCCTCGATGATTTCGTTTTCGCTATCCATGAACCGGCACATGGCCTTCGCTATCTGGTTTTCGTCAACCAGCACAAATTCGTCCACCAGTGAGCGTGTCAGTGAAAAGGTGATGGCATCCTTCTCGATCCCGCCCGCTGTGCCATCGGAAAAGGTCGACTCGCTCGGCATATCGATAATCTGTCCTGCCTCGACCGACCGCGCCATGACCGGTGACGCCTGCGGCTGACAGGCGATGACGCGAATCTTCGGGTTATGAAGCTTCAGGACGCTGCCGACGCCGGCAATCAGGCCGCCACCGCCAACGGCGACGAAGGCGACGTCGACTATCGGGCAGCTGCTCGATCATTTCGACACCGCAGGTACCCTGGCCGGCGATAACCTGCTGCATCGTTGTAGGGCGAAAGGTAGGTCATCGCGTTGTTTTCAGCATAAGCACGGGCATGTTGCTCGGTATCGAGACCGTCTGTACCGAAAAAGCGCACCTCTCCACCGTATGTCCGAATCGCATCGACCTTCGTCGTCGAGGTATGTTCCGGCACGAAGATGAGGCCGGCGGTGCCAAGCTTCTGCATCGCACAGGCGACGGCCGCGCCGTGGTTACCGCTGGATGCGGCCACGCATCCATTGGCGCGTTCTGCGCTCGACAAGGTCATCAATCGATTGCTGGCACCGCGAAGCTTGAACGAACCGCTGGTCTGCCGGTTCTCCAGTTTGAAATAAATGTTGGCGCCGAGCTCGGCGCTGAAACGCTCGGAACAGAGCAGCGGCGTTCGCAACACCAGCTCACGTATGCGGACGCCGCGGCCTTCGCCGCCGCCGCGGTCCGGCTGACGCTGAGCGCCGGCCTAGATTCGATCGACGCTGAAGGTATCGCAGGCATCCGGATTACCCGTTTTGAGTCCAGTGCGGAACCATCGCTGCCGCTGCGCTGCCGTGCCATGCGTGAACGATTCCGGAACCACCGTGCCGCGACTCTGCCGCTGCAACGTGTCATCGCCAATTGCGCTCGCGGCATTCAATGCCTCGTCGACGTCGCCCTCCTCAAGGATGTTGCGTGCCTTGTTTGCGTGGTTGGCCCATACGCCGGCAAGACAGTCCGCCTGCAATTCAAGGCGCACGGAGAGCGCGTTGCCTTCGGCCTGGCTGACACGCTGTTTCATTGAATGCACCTGGCCGGAGACGCCGAGCAGGTTTTGCACGTGGTGGCCGATTTCATGCGCGATGACATAGGCCTGCGCGAAATCGCCCGGCGCCTTGAAGCGCGTTCGCATCTGGTCGTAAAAGCTCAGGTCGATATACGCCTTCTGATCGGCCGGGCAATAGAATGGCCCCATGGCGGCCTGGCCCATGCCACAGGCCGACCGTGTCGAACCTGAAAACATGACCAGCGTCGGCTCCTTGTAGCGCCGCCCCTGGCTCGCAAAAATATCGCGCCAGACATCCTCGGTATCCGCAATAACGACAGACACCATGTCCGCAAGTGGGTCGTTCTTCAGCTCTTCGGCCGTCGGTCGCGTGCCGCTCGTCGACGCCGAGGGAGCGGTTTGCACGGTCTGCAAGAGCGGTGTCGGGTCGACACCGAAATACATCGCGACAAGGACCAGGACGATCGTGCCGACGCCACCGCCAAGCACCTTCGGCCCGACGCCTGCTGCTCGCCGATCTTCAATATTTGAACTTCTTCTGCCGCCACGCCAACGCATTGCCCGCTCCTTGGATTTTCGAACGCCCATTGTCAGACATTCATGGCTGTCTTGACAAATATTGGCGCTACATCTGTCCTTCGATAGGCAAAATGCTCAACAGCCTCGTCGTGAATCGACGCCAGAAGGTCGTGTGGGGTTCCGTCGTAATGATCTCGAGGCCGCCCGCTGCCTCGAGCAGCCACTGCAATCGCCGTTTCTCCGACAACCGCAGCTTGTACGCGATGTCCGGCAGCGACTCGAGGATGCTGGTCGCCATCGAGCCTGCCAATTCGTCTGCCTCGACCACCATGCCCATCTCGGTATTCAGGTACAACGACCGTGGATCGAGGTTGAATGAGCCGACAAACACCCGTTCACGATCGACCACTGCGACCTTGGAGTGCAGCGTCAGTTTCGTGGTCGACTTGGAGCGGCGACATGTGGCCGCAGCTCGTATAACTCAATGCCTTTCTCGAGCAGCGGCTTTCGGTAGCGCGCGTACACGGCGTGAACACTGGAGTGGTTGGTCGATGCCAGCGAGTTGCTGATGATGACGACACGCACGCCGTTTTCGACGAGCTGGCCGAAAAATTTCACGCCCGCATTTTCGGGCACGAAATACGGCGAAATGACGATAAGTTCGCTCTCTGCCTTGGCCACCATCTGCTGCAGGAAAACGCTCGTCATATCGCTCGGACGTCGCAGCAGCCGCCGGATCTTGTCGGGATAATCGAGCACCACCGAGGCCCTCGCGGGCAACAGCTCGAGCGTCGCACCTTCAAGTCGCTGTGCCAGCGTGTCATCAACGCTGTTCAGAAACGTGCTGTCCCTGTGATTCTCAAGGAACTTCCGTCCCTGTTCCGCAGAATCCTCAAACGAACTGTGCGGCACCATGGTGTTGAAGGCATTGATCGGGATGGCCTCGGGCGAATTCCAGTACTCGTCGAAGCCATCCGACACGTCGTCAACGACGCCGCCAATCGCCAGCAGATCCTCATCGATAAATTCCGCGGATCCGCCCGACTGGAAATATTCGTCGGCGATATTCCGACCGCCGACGATCGTTACCTGGTTGTCGACCGTAAACGACTTGTTGTGCATGCGGCGATTCAGGATGTTGAAATTTGCAATGAAACTGATCAGACGCGACCGGCGCCGCGGGAAAGGATTGAATACCCGGACCTCGATGTTGTCGTGCACATCCAGTGACAGCAGGCCTGCATCGATCGCGTGCGTGAGCGCATCGTCCATTAACAGCCGCACGCGCACGCCGCGATCCGCCGCGGCGGCGAGACGGAGCGCAACCAGGTTGCCGCTGACATCGTCGCGAATCAGGTAACTCTGGATGTCGATGCGTCTTTTCAGCACGGTCGATCAGCCCGAGCCGAATACCGAGCGCGTCGCGCCCTGCGTGCAATCGATAGACGCCGCAGTTGGCATCGTGCTCGTGTAACCAGCGCCTGGCCGCGCGCCCCAGCAACGTATCGTCTGTGTCCGGCTGTTTCCAGGACTCCAGGCGTTCGGGCAATTTGAAAAACTTGTGAAACTTCGCCGGTAATCGGGTACCGACGAGTGTTGTTAGCATTCCCATTCGGTTCTGGCTTTTTGCCCCGGTGTTCGTGCCTGCAAGCGACGTGATACGAGCGCTAACACTATAGGATTCGGCGATGCGGCGACGGGTCACGGCTTCGCCGGCAAGAAACGCTGGCTTTTATATATCGGATTGATATTATACATCGCTTCGATATATCGCGGCGCCGGCGCCGCAGGCACTTAACGTATGGATGTCAAAACCGTTTGCCTTGGGATGCTGACCGATGGCGCCGCCTCGGGATACGACCTGAAAAAACAGTTTGAGTCGAGCTTTGGCCATTTTTTTGCCGCCGGCTACGGCTCGATCTACCCAGCACTCTCGGCGCTCGCCGACCAGGGCCTCGTCAGCTGCACCGAAATTGCGCAGGAGGGAAAACCGGATCGCAAGGTCTATTCGATAACCGCGGCGGGACGGCAATTCCTGCTCACGGCGCTCGAGCACCGCTCACCCTGTCACAAGGTACGTTCCGAGTTCCTGGCGATGCTGTGTTTCTCCCACCTGATGCAGCCGGAGAATGTCGAGGCTGTAATAGACAATCGACTCGGCGAAATCGAGCGCTACAAGAAGATTTTCAAGGACATCGAGGAAAGCTCGGATGGCCAGTGGCCGGCGGGCATGCAGTTCGTACTGGGCTTCGGCAAGGCCGTTTCCGCCGCGATGGAGCACTACATTAACAACAACCGCCACCTGCTGACAAAGTCGGCGGAGGAACCCCCGGCAGTGGGCCAGCCGCGATGAAACAATCCTGACGGAAGTGTGATGCAAACGAATAAACTCAATCGATACAAGTCCTGGCTGATCTCACTCGGCCTCGTTGTTGTCGTCGTGCTTTGGCTGATATCGGGACAGATTGGCAGTGACGAGGAAAACGAGACGGCAACCAGAACGCCGGCCGCTGTCGGCAGCAACAATTCCGTGCGGGTTCGCACCCAGTCAGCAGAAGCAAATCTCGCGCACGATTGTTGTCAATGGCAAAACGGCGCCGGCAAGAATGGCGCACCTCGCGGCCGAAACGGACGGTCGCGTCGTGTCTGTCGACGCGGAGCGCGGTGCCAGCCTTGAGCCCGGTGACGTCATTGTGCGCCTTGATCAACGCGACCGCGCTGCGCGCCTCGCTCAGGCCGAGGCTACCGTGAAGCAGCGTGAAGTCGAGTATTCGGGACGCAGGAGGCTGCAATCCGAAAGCTATGTTTCCGAGGCACAGCTGCAGGAGGCAATCGCGCTCCTGGAAGCGGCGAAAGCGGAACTGAAGCGCGCGCAACTCGATCTCGGTTACATGACGATCCGCGCGCCGTTCGCGGGTGCACTGCAATCGCGCAATGTCGAGGTTGGCGATTTTGTGTCGCGCGGCGATCCCGTGGCAACGTTTGTCGACAATCGAACCATCATTGTTGCCGCGAACCTGTCAGAATTCGACGCTCGCTTATGTGCGACGTCGGTGACGAAGCCGAAGCGTCGCTTGCGACGGGCGAGACAGTACGGGGTCGCATACGCTACGTAGCGCCTGTCGCCGACGAATACACGCGCACCTTCCTGGTCGAACTGGAAGTCGACAACGCCGCCGGCGACTTGCGTGCCGGCGGCACCGCGGAACTCAGAATCCCGGCCGAAGAGGTGCTCGCACATCGCGTTTCGCCATCGCTGCTGACGCTCGATGACGCCGGCAACGTCGGCGTAAAAATCATCGATAAAGACGGTCTGGTCCAGTTCGTCGTTGCAGACATAGCGCTGTCGACGAGCGACGGTATCTGGCTCGCGGGCCTTCCGGAAACGGCGACGATTATTACGGTGGGGCAAGGCTACGTCGCGAGCGGGACCGCTGTGGTCACGGTTCCCGAAGAGCGACGCGAAGACGGCGGTCGCGACCAAGACCGACCAAGAGGTCACTGATCAGTGAGCATTATCGATGCCGCGATGCGGCGGTCGCGGACCGTCATACTGTCGCTTGCTGGTCCTGTTGATAGCCGGCATCGTCGCCTATACGCACGATTCCCAAGGAAGCCGAACCGGACATCGAAATCCCGGTCATCTACGTCAGCATCGAACACGACGGTATTTCGCCCGAAGATTCCGAACGCCTGCTGGTTCGGCCGATGGAACAGGAGATGCGTTCGATCGAAGGCGTCAAGGAGATGACGGCGAGCGCTTACGAGGGCGGTGCCAATGTGCAGCTCGAATTCGATGCCGGCATCGATACCAAGGAGGCGCTGCAGGACGTCCGCGAAAAAGTCGACCTGGCAAAGGCCAAGCTGCCGGGCGAAACCGACGAACCGACGGTGCACGAAGTCAAGATGTCCCGTTTCGACCCGATGCTGGTGCTGAACCTCGCCGGCAACGTTCCGGAACGAACGCTCACGTCGATCGCCAAGGGTCTAAAGGAGAAGTTCGAGTCGCTCGCCGGCGTCCTCGAAGTCAACCTCGTCGGAACGCGCGAAGAACTGATGGAAGTCGTCGTCGACCCGCTGGCGATGGAGAGCTACGGGCTCGACCAGGCACAGATCATTCGTTTTATCAGCCGCAACAACCGGCTCGTCGCAGCCGGCGCGCTGCACGCCAATGAGGGTCGTTTTCCGGTCAAGGTCCCGGGCGTATTCGAAAGTGCCGAGGACGTGCTCGACATGCCCATCAAGGCCGTCGGTGAGCGCATCGTGCACTTCAAGGACATCGCCGAGGTACGTCGTACGTACAAAGACGCCGAAAGCGTCGCACGCCTGAACGGCAAACCCGCCCTGGCGATCGAAGTCGTGCAGCGTTGCGGCGCCAATGTCATCGACACCATCGCCGAACTCAAGCAGATAATCGAGCAAGAACGAGCCTACTGGCCGGCGGATATCGAAATTGTTGCCTCGCGTGACAAGTCCAACGACATCAACGACATGCTGTCCGAGCTGCAGAACAACGTGCTCGCAGCCGTGCTACTCGTCTTCATCGTGATCATCGGCATACTCGGCATTCGCTCCGCGCTGCTCGTCGGTGTCGCCATTCCCGGCAGCTTCCTGATGGGCATCCTGATCATCGGAGCGTTCGGTATCACGATCAACATGATGGTGCTGTTTGCGCTGATCATGGCCGTCGGCATGCTCGTTGACGGCGCCATCGTCGTTACCGAGATGGCCGACAGGCGCCTGGCCGAAGGCGAGTCTCGCCACGATGCGTACTCGCGCGCCGCCATCCGCATGTCGTGGCCGATCATTGCGTCGACCTGCACAACTCTGGCCGCGTTCGTGCCGCTTGCGTTGTGGCCGGGCATGTCCGGCGAGTTCATGAAATACCTGCCGATCACGCTGATCGCCGTGTTGTCGGCCTCACTGGTCATGGCGCTGCTGTTCGTGCCGACGCTCGGTTCCATTTTCGGGCGCACCGGCGCCAATACCGAAGAAGCCCGACGCAATCTCGCGGCAGCTGAAAAGGGCGACCTCGACTCCGTTACTGGCTTTACGGGTCACTACATAAGGTTCCTCAGGCGCTCGCTGACCCGGCCATGGCTTGGCGTCGCCGCCGTGTCGACGCTGCTCCTGGCGATCTACCTCGCCTTTATTTTCCTCGGCAAGGGTGTTGAGTATTTTCCTGACGTTGAACAGCCCTTTGGCATGGTCGACATCAGGGCCCGTGGCGACCTGTCGACCCAGGAACGTGACTTCCTGGTGAGGCAGGTCGAGGAGCGCGTGCTGGGCATGCCCGAGGTCGAGTTCCTGTATGCCAAGACCGGCAGCGGCGGCCGGGGGGCCGAGGACCAGATAGGCTCGTTGACCCTGAACTATATTGACTGGGACAAACGACGGCCGTCGAACGACATCCTGGCCGAAATCCGCGACCGCACGAGCGACCTCGCCGGCATCCGGATCGAAACGCGCAAGCCGGACTCGGGACCACCCCAGGGCAAGCCGATTCGTATCGAATTTACATCGCGGTTTCCCGACCTCCTGGAGCAGGCCGTCGACGACGTCCGCAGCCTGATGGAACAGCACTCGGGCATCATCAACATAGAAGACAGCCGTCCCTTGCCCGGTATCGAATGGCAGATCAGAGTCGATCGCGCCGAGGCTGCCCGCTTTGGCGCCGACATATCGCTCGTCGGGGCGATGATTCAGCTTGTCACCAACGGCATCAAGATCGGCGAGTACCGCCCGGACGACAGCGATGACGAAATCGATATCCGCGTTCGTTACCCTGCCGAAAAGCGCAGCCTCGCGCAGATCGATGAGTTGCGGATACCGGGCAGCAGAAGGACTGGTGCCGATCAGCACGTTTATTGATCGGGTTGCCGCGCAACAGGTGAGCACCATTCGCCGCATCGACAGGCGTCGCACGCTGTCGATCGACGCCGACGTTGCCAGCGACTACCTGGTTAACGATGTGGTTGCAGAGCTGCGCCGCCTGATCGCCCAACGCGGCATCGACCCGCGCGTCTCGGCGACGTTTGGCGGCAGCACCGAAGACCAGGAAGAGGACATGGCGTTTCTCGCCAGGGCCATGATGATGGCGCTGGCCATCATGGCGATTATTCTCGTCACCCAGTTCAACAGCATCTACCAGGCTGGCCTTGATACTCACCGCCGTCGTCTTTTCGACCGGCGGCGTGTTGCTCGGCCACCTGGTCATGGGGAAACCGTTCGGCGTCATCATGAGCAGTGTCGGCGTCATCACGCTGGCGGGTATCGTTGTCAACAACAACATTGTCTTCATCGATACGTTCAACGTGCTCAAAGCACGTGGCGAATCAGCCTACGACGCCGTTCTTCGAACCTGCGCCATTCGTCTCAGGCCCGTCATGTTGACGACAGTAACAACGATCGTCGGCCTGATGCCCATGGTTCTGGGTATCAATGTCAACCTGATCGATCGCACCATCTCCGTGGGAGCGCCGAGTTCGCAATGGTGGACCCAGCTCGCCTCGTCCGTGGCCGGAGGGCTCGCCTTCGCGACCTTGCTGACCTTGCTGCTGACGCCCAGTCTGCTGATGATCCAGGCCAACCTGCATGAGCGCTGGCAGCAGCGCCACGAGCGACGCTGCGGGTCGCCCGGCCACCGTGGGGCGCTGAGGCAAACCGGCGCGTTCGCAACCCGCGAGGCGCCGACTCCGGCCGCCGGGTCGCGGGATAATCCAAATCGTCTTTTCAGGCATCTAATAGTCTGAGAGCCGCAGTTTGTTCAGCGGTTTCCGCGTAACTTATTGTTTTTTATCGTCGTGCGGCGTCTGGACCTTCGGCACTGAGCGACTTGCGTTATACCGAGCTAGTGTTATACTTCACTACAACACTAAAAGAGGTGGTACGGTAACAATGAACACCCAAACACTTCGACTTTCAATCTTCGCTATCGCTGGCACCCTCGCGCTTTCAGGCTGTGGTGTTGGCCAGGCGAGCGCTACCGATCCGGGGGCTGCAAGCGCTGAAACGCCCGTACCGGTGGAGATTTCCCAGCCCTATCACGCCGATATTTCCGCAACGTACACGGCGACCGCAGCGATTACATCGGACGCCGACGCACCGGTTGTTGCCCGCGCGGGTGGCGAACTGGTCGAGCTGCTGGCCGAAGAAGGCGACAAGGTCGAGGCGGGGCAGGTACTGGCGCGCCTCGACGGCGAGCGCCTGCGCCTCGAGATGCTGGCAGCCAAAGCCAATCTCGCGCGCGCCAGCAAAGAATACCGACGCAATATCGACCTGAATAAACGCGGCTTGATCAGCGCGTCGATGTTCGAGGGCCTGAAGTACGAACTCGCCGCGCTCGAGGCTGGCTTCAAACTCAGGCAACTGGATTACGAGTACGCCACTATTCGCGCACCGATCGCCGGCGTCGTCTCGTCACGAGAAATCAAACCGGGGCAGAACGTGGCCATGGGTGACGTTGTGTTCAGGATCACGGAGACCACGGAGTTGCTGGCCTACCTGCAGATTCCGCAGTCAGAGCTGCCGAAGTTCCAGGCCGGTCATTCGGCGACTCTGCGTGTCGCCTCGATGCCTGACGCGCGGTTTGCCGCAACGATTGTGCGCATCAGCCCGACGATCGATACCCGTAACGGCACGTTCCGCGCTACCCTGTCGATTCCGAACTCAAAAGGCGATCTCGCGCCCGGTATGTTCGGCAATTTCAGTATCGCGTATGAGAAACATGCGGACGCGTTACTGATACCGGCTGCCGCTCTGCTCGATGAAGACTCGGAGGCAGCCGTTTACGTTGTCACCGAGGGCGAGGTGGTCAGACGGGTCATCGAAACCGGCTTCGAAGTGGATGGCAGGGTCGAGGTACTTGGCGGCCTCACAGAAAACGACCAGGTTGTCGTCACAGGTCAAAGCGGTCTGCGCGACGGCAGCAAGGTTCTCGCGAGTAACAGGATTACAGACAGCTTCAGTGGTTAAATAATAGTGAATAAGGTCGACTGCTGACGTCGCTTGCCGCATTGCGGCTACAGTAGGGAGGAATAATGAAGCTTTTCCGTTTTTGCGCGGCCGCTTTTGCCTGCGTTTTTTTGTTGGGCGCCTGCGAGCAAGGCGACAAAGCGAACGACGAGGACAAGGAAGACACACCGCCGATTCCCGTCGAAACCACTCTTCCGATTCGCGGCGATGTCTACGCCGTTTACTCCGGTACCGCGCCGATTGAAGCCTTCGCCCAGGCAGACGTAATTGCCAAGGTTGCGGGCGAGATTCGACAGGTCCTCGTCGAAGAAGGTGACGAAGTCAAAAGCGGGCAGATACTGACGCGACTTGACGGCGACCGCCTCCGCCTGGAACTCAACGAGTCGCAGGCGAGACTTCGAAAATTGCAGCGTGACTTCCAGCGAAACAATGACCTGCGAGAAAAGGGCCTGATCAGCGACGGCGACTTCGAGAAGATTCAGTACGAGTTGGAAGCCTTGCAGGCGGCCTATAACCTGGCCAGCCTGGAGCTCGATTACACGCAGATTCGCGCCCCGATTGACGGCGTCGTCTCGGAGCGCTACATCAAGCTCGGCAACACGCATAGAAGTCGGTGACCCGGTTTTCCGGGTAACGAGCTTTGAGCCGTTGGTCGCGTACCTGCATATCCCGGAGCGCGAGTATCGGAAAATTGCCGCCGGCCAGCCGGTGCGTATTGATATCGATGCACTTGCCGGTGCGCCGCTTTTCGCGACGGTAACACGCGTTAGTCCCGTCGTCGATCCCGATACCGGCACGTTCAAGACGACAATAGAAATCAATGACCCCGAACGCCGCATCAAGCCGGGGATGTTTGCTCGGATGTTTATCATTTATGACCAGCGCGACAACGCGCTGCAGATACCGCGCAGCGCGCTGGTCGAGGAAATGGGCACTACGAGCGTCTTTGTGGTGGAAGACAACGTCGCCATCCGGAGGACGGTGGAAACCGGTTATGGCGCCGACGGGTTTGTCGAGGTGACCAGCGGCCTGAGCGACGACGATGCGGTTATTACCGTCGGGCAGGTCGGTATCAAAGCCGATGCGCCCGTCACGGTTATCAATGCGCCCGACGATGCACCGGCCGCCGCGCCATCGGATGCCGAGGCGGTCGCTGAGGGAGACGATTGATGCGGCGCCTGATCGAGTTGGCGACAGAGCGGCGCATCACGATCGTCATGCTGATGGTTGCGATCGTCCTGTTCGGGTTTGTGTCTCTGTCGAGCCTTAAACTGAACCTGCTGCCGGACATTTCCTACCCTACGTTAACCGTCCGCACCGAGCTCACCGGTGCGGCGCCCGTCGAGATTGAAAACCTGCTCACCAAGCCTATCGAGGAAGCCGTTGGCGTCGTTCGCAACGTGCGGCTCGTGCGCTCGGTGTCGCGCTCCGGCCAGTCGGACGTGACGGTTGAATTCCTGTGGGGCACCGACATGGATATCGCGGGCGTGGACGTTCGTGAAAAACTCGATGTCCTCGCCCTGCCCCTCGAGGCCGAGCGTCCCTTGCTGTTGCGGTTTGATCCTGCATCGGAGCCCATCCTGCGGCTGGGCCTGATGTTCAAGGAAGCTGACAATAGCGCTGGCGGCGACACGAATGAGGCACGCCTTAAATCCATACGGCGACTGGCAGAAGACAGGGTCAAGACGGACCTGGAGGCCGAAGAAGGCACGGCAGCGGTAAAAGTCAGCGGCGGGCTCGAGGATGAAATTCAAATCCGCGTCGATCAACAAAAGCTGTCGCAGCTTGGCATAAGCATTGAGCAGGTGGCCAATCGGATTCGCGCCGAAAACGTCAATCTGTCTGGCGGTCGGCTCGAGCAGGGCAATCAGCGATTTCTGGTGAGAACGCTCAACGAGTTTCAGAGCGTCGATGAGTTTCGGAGCGCGATCGTCGCCAACGTCGCCGACCGTCCCGTCTACCTGCGGGATGTCGCCACCGTCCTGCGCGGCTACAAAGAGCGCGAGGCGATTACCCGGGTCAACGGTCGCGAGTCCGTGGAACTGGCCGTCTACAAAGAAGGTGACGCGAACACCGTTCAGGTTGCCAGGCGAATAGGCCAGCGCATAGAACGGCTTCAGGAGTCACTGCCCGAGGATCTCGATCTGGTCACGATCCACGATCAGTCCACGTTTATTTCCTCGGCCGTAAACGACGTCAGGACGGCAGCAATCCTGGGTGGCATCATCGCCATCCTCGTACTTTACGGATTCTTGCGCGATTCACGCGCGACAACAATCGTCGGCATCGCGATTCCGGTTTCGGTGATCGGTACGTTCCTGCTGATGTACACCAATGACATTTCGCTCAACATCATGTCACTGGGCGGTATTGCACTGGCGGTGGGCATGCTCGTCGACAACTCTATTGTCGTGCTTGAGAACATTGTCAGGAAAAAGGAACAGGGCGAGGGTATTGTCGAAGCCGCACAAAACGGCACAGTCGAAGTCGGCGGGGCCGTGGTCGCCGCCACGCTGACAACGATTGCCGTGTTTTTCCCGATGGTATTCATCAGCGGCATCGCCGGCCAGCTATTCCGCGACCAGGCACTCACCGTGACCTTCGCACTGGTATTCTCGCTGATCGTTGCCCTTACACTGATCCCGATGCTCGCATCTTTGGGTGCGCAGAGTCGCTATGACGACGGCGGCGACGGCAAACCCGCGGGCCGGTTTACGCGCATGGTTGCGTTTGTCGTGCGCATGTTCGGTATTGTTTTTCTCGGCATCCGCAAGGTTTTCTGGGTGCTGTTGTGGGTGCCGACCTGGATTATGCAGCGACTTTACGCCGCTGCCAGAGCGGTCTACCCGGGAATACTGCGATGGTCACTGTCGCATCGTGGCGTCGTGGTCGTTACCGCATTGCTGGTCTTCGGCGCGACCATGTCGTTGCTGCCGCGACTCGGCACCGAGTTGATTCCCCAGTTTTCGCAGGGCGAATTCAATGTCGACCTGCGTTTGCCGCCGGGGACGCCGCTGTCGCAGACCGACCGCGCCATCCAGGCGACGCAGCGCGCCGCCGCGGCCATCGACGCCGTGGCGCTGAACTACTCGGTTGCCGGCACCGGTAATCGTCTGGACGCAAACCCGGTGGACGCCGGCGACAACACCGGTACCCTGAGCATTTCGCTCGCCGCGGGCGCCGGCCGACAGGCCGAAAACCTGACGATGGACGCGATGCGTGCCGAGCTGGCTCGGCTTCCGGGCGTACAGTACGAGTTCAGCCGACCGGCGCTCCTGTCCTTCTCCAGCCCGCTGCAGATCGAAATTTCCGGCTACGACCTCAATGACCTGGGACGCGTCAGCCAGCAGGTAGTGCAGGCGATGGCGGCATCGAGTCGTTTCTCTGACATCAAGACGACAGTGGAGCGCGGCAATCCGGAAATTCAGATCGTGTTCGACCAGGAACGCGCCGCCAAATTGGGCCTGTCGGTACGCGATATCGCCAACCGCGTCGTCGCCAATGTTCGCGGCGAGCTGGCGACACGCTACACCTGGCGCGACAAAAAAATTGACGTTCTTGTCCGCAGCGTCGATACACACCAGTCCAGTATCGAGGAAATCCGCAACCTGATCGTCAATCCGAGTTCAGATCGGCCGGTAACGCTGGAGGCCGTTGCTACCGTTGCCATTTCAGAGGGCCGGCGGAAATTCGTCGCGTCGCCCAGGAACGCGTTGCCCTGATCACCGCCAATCTCGCGTTCGGCGATCTCGGTGCTGCCGCGGCGGAGGCGAGCGAAATCGTGCGCCGCGTTCCCATGCCCAGCGGTATCACTGCAATGGTCTCCGGGCAGAGCGAGGAAATGGAGGCATCGTTCGAATCCATGCGTTTTGCGCTCGCGCTGGCCATTTTCCTGGTCTACCTGGTCATGGCCTCGCAGTTCGAGTCACTCATTCACCCTTTCGTGATCCTGTTTACGATTCCGCTCGCGCTCGTTGGCGCCGTGCTGGCGCTGTTCATTACCGGGACGACCGTCAACATCGTCGCTTTCATCGGCGTCATCATGCTCGCTGGCATCGTCGTCAACAACGCGATCGTGCTGGTCGATCTGATCAATCAGCTGCGCGCACAGGGCATGGATCGATATGACGCTATTGTGGAAGCAGGCATCGCCCGCTTACGGCCGATTCTGATGACCTCCTTGACGACCGCGCTCGGACTTCTGCCCATGGCGATGGGCTTTGGCGAGGGCTCGGAGGTAAGGACACCGATGGCGATCACCGTCATTGGCGGACTCGTCGTGTCCACGGCGCTGACGCTCGTCGTCATTCCGGTCGTGTATTCGCTGCTGGACCGCAAACGCTGGCCGGCGACAACGGCAGCCGCCACCGCCGGAGCGCCACAGTGAGGCACACCGAAGTCGCGCTGCGCCGGCCGGTCACGACCGTCGTCGTGTTCGTCGCGCTGGCGCTTGTCGGACTGATCGCCTCACGGTTGCTGCCGCTGGAAAAGTTTCCGGACATCGAATTCCCGGGGATCTTCATCCAGGTCCCGTACCCGGGCTCAACGCCCGAGGAAGTCGAGCAACTCATTACGCGCCCGATTGAGGAAGCGCTGGCGACGCTGTCCGGCGTCGAGCAGATGTTTTCCAGCTCCCGCGAGGGTCAGGCAGAGATTTTTCTGCGGTTCGGCTGGGATCAAAGCATGGGGGCCAAGGGCATCGAGGCGCGCGCCAAGGTAGACGGAATTCGCCACCTGTTGCCCGATGATGTGCGGCGGATATTTGTTTTTACCGGCTCGCTCGGCGACCAGCCCGTTCTGCAGCTCAGAATCTCCAGCGAGCGCGACCTGTCCGACAGCTATGACATGCTCGACCGTCTGCTGAAGCGACGAGTCGAACGCATCGATGGCGTGTCACGCGTCGAACTGTATGGCGTGGACCCGCGTGAAGTTCGCATCCTGATGAACCCCGACCTGCTCGCCGCGCACGGCGTCGATATTGCCTCGGTTCGCGACCTGCTGGTTAGCAGCAATTTCGCCGTCAGCGCCGGAAAGATCACGGCCGGCGGCCAGCGCTTCAGTGTTCGCCCCAGCGGTGAGTTCAAATCGGTTGAAGAGATTCGCGAGCTGGTGATCAATCCGGCCGGGCTACGCCTGCGTGACGTCGCGGACATCGAGCTGCGCACGCCGGAGAGAAACTACGGCCGTCACCTGGACCGGAACTACGCGATCGGCGTCGCCGTCAGCAAGACCACGGGCTCCAACCTGGTCGACGTTTCGGACCGGGTGATTGCCGAAGTCGAAAAGATTGGCGAGCTGCCGCAGATGCAGGGCATCAACATCTTCGCCCTGGACAACCAGGGCGACAGCGTGCGCGAATCACTATCGGATCTGCTGAAAGCCGGGGCGCTCGGCGGCCTGCTTGCCATTTTCGTTCTGTACCTGTTCCTGCGCCAGGTCACCACGACGCTGATCGTTACCGCGTCCGTGCCTTTCTCGCTGATGATTACGCTCGGCGCGCTGTATTTTGCGGGACTCACGCTCAACATACTGTCGATGATGGGCCTGATGCTCGCCGTCGGCATGTTGGTGGACAACGCCGTCGTCATCACCGAAAGTATTTTTCGCCACCGCAGCGATAATCCTGGCGAGCCGTTCAAGGCAACGCTCGATGGCGTCAACGAGGTTGGCCTGGCCGTCATCGCCGGCACTGCAACGACGATTATCGTATTTGCGCCCATCATTTTCGGCGCAAAAGTCGATATAACGATTTTTCTGACGCACGTTGCCATCACCATTATCGTCGCCCTGATTGCCTCCCTGGTGATTGCGCAGACGCTGGTGCCGATGCTCGCGGCGCGCGTCGCGGTGCCGCCGCGCCCGAAGGCAGGCGCGTGGATCACGCGCCTGACTGACGTTTACGTCCGCGGGCTGCAGTGGATCCTCAGTCACCGCTGGTGGTCGGCGCTCGGGATCGTGCTGGTGTGCGTTATCGGCGTGCTGCCCATGGCGCTGCAACTGGTGAAGTTCGATATGTTTCCGCAGGATGTCGGGCGGCGCCTGTTCATGCCCTATCACGTCGAGGGACAACACTCGCTGCAGCGCGTCGAGGCGACCGTCGACAGGATCGAGGAATACCTGTACTCACGCCAGGATGAATTTAACATTCGCTCGATCTACAGCTACTACGACGAAGGTCGCGCCGAATCGACGATACTGCTGACCGATGAAGAAGACGCGACGCTGTCAACGAAGGAAATTATTGAGCGCATCGAAAAAGACCTGCCCTCCATAGCCATTGGCAAGCCGAACTTTCAGTTCGACCAGCAAGGCGGCGGTGAAGGTTTCAGCATCCAGGTCAGTGGAGACTCGACCGCTGTGCTCAACGAAATCAGTGTCGACGTGGTGCGGGCGCTGGCCTCGGTCGAAGGGCTCAAAGACGTGCGCAGCGACGCGGAGACCGGAGACAAGGAGGTGCGCATCAATATTGACAGGGCGCGCGCAGCGGCGGTCGGGCTGACGGCCGACGACATTGCACAATCGGTCAGCATCGCAATGCGCGGCGAGAATTTGCGTGAGTTCCGCGGTGAATCCGGGGAGATCGAAGTTCGTGTCGCTTTTCGCGACAACGACAAGCAAAGCGTCGAGCAGCTGGCCGACCTGCCACTCTATTCCCCGGACCGTGAGAGGATTGCGCTGGGAAGCGTCGCCTCGCTGCACATCAGCGGTTCTCCGGACACCATTCGCCGCACCGATCGACAGACCGCCGTCATCCTGACAGCCAACTTCGAAGAGGAAGTCACGGCCGAGGAGGTTCGCCCCCGCGTGAAAAGCCTCATGGACCAGATAGAGCTGCCGCCCGGATACTCCTGGAAGGAGGGACGCGGCTTCGAGCGACAGGATGAAACCGCTGACATGATGGTCACCAATATTGTGCTGGGTGTTGCCTGCATATTCCTTGTTATGGCGGCTTTGTTTGAGTCGATGCTGCTACCGTTTTCGATCATCCTCGGCTCGATCGTCTTCTCCATATTCGGCGTATTTCTGTTCTTTGCGGCAACCGGAACCACGTTTTCGTTCATGGCGATGATAGGGATCATGATCCTGATCGGGGTTGTCGTGAACAACGGCATTGTGCTGGTGGATCACGTCAATAATCTGCGCCAGGAAGGCATCGCTCGTGAGGAGGCTATCGTGACCGCCGGGCGCGACCGGCTCAGACCCATATTGATGACGGTCGCCACAACGATTGTCGGCCTCGCGCCGCTGGCGATGGGCACAACGCAGGTCGGTGGCGACGGCCCGCCCTACTACCCGATGGCCCGTGCCATCATCGGCGGGCTGGCATTTTCAACGGTCGTCTCGCTGCTCGTGGTTCCGGCACTGTACGTGTACTTCGACAGCCTCGCCGCCTGGGGCCGGAAGGTCATGCGCACGGCGAGGGGCGCGCCGACCTCCGGCGAGGTCTCGACGGCCGCTTAGCGCTTGCGCGCCAGCGCGGCTGCTGCCGGCAAGTCCCAGTAGAAAGATCCAGCCAATAGAGCCGCCACCACCGGAGCTCACGACGATTTGCGTTGTGCCGGTATTCGGTGAGTCCCGGTTGGCATCTTCGAGCGGCAGTATCGAGAGTTCCGACGTATCCTCCGGCCCGAAGCTCGCGACGAACGCATTGTCATAGGCATCGTACAACTCGATCAGTATGTCGTAGTTGCCGGTGCGGGTAGCCCTGGACGAGGTCCGTTTCGACGACGTACTCGTCGTCGCCCGATGCACCGAATATCGTAAACGTCTCGGTCTCCGCGTACTCATTCCATTCACCGTATTCGTAGCTCAGATACAAGACCGCGTAGACGTCAGCGACGTCGTAATAGCTGTCCGCGTCAAACAGGAGGTCGATACCGGAGTAGTAGCCGTCCCCGTCCCTGTCTGAATAGAGCACGACATCGGCCTCATAGATCCAGAAGTCGGTGTTGGGCGCCACTGCGACGGCGGCAGGCGCCGCTGTCGCAGACATTCTTTGCTGCACCTTGGGGCGTGCCGGCTTCACGCGCTGACCCGTTAGCACCAGCGCTTCGTATTCGTCCCGTGACGTCTCTGTGTCGGCCGCCGCACCGCCCTTGCTGACGGAGCCTTCCGCGGTTCGGCTCACGCGACTGTTCTCGTCCGTGGTGATCTCCGCCTGGCCGACACTCATGACGCACATCAGCACAATCGAGGTTGCAATGGTCAAAAGCGTCGTTGATTTCGTAGTATTCATGTCCGCATCCTTTTGTGGCTTACGATGCCATTAGGCGCCAGGCACGCTGAATCAGCGCTGAACCTGTAGGTTTCAAACTCGCTCCATGCGACCATGTTCAGCCAGGGTTCAAACAGCGGCACTTGTATTCAGTCGTGATTCACAATTATCAAACCGAACGCGTCGGCAAGGCCGTCGCCTGGCTAATGTTTGGCGTTGTCGGCGGCCTTCTCTTAGATCTGTTTGCCAAAGAACTGCTGCGTACTTACTCGCTGCAACAGTTCGTTTTCCTGCGCGGCGTTGTCGCCATTGCCTTGTTGTTGGCTATCGCCCCTCGCCTGGGTGGCCTGCACTCGCTCAGGACGAACGAAAAGGGCTGGCATTTCTTCAGAATGATCATGGCAATCGGCGCGATGTTCGGTTTCTTCTACGGCCTGTCGAAGATGCCGCTCGTCGAGGCGTTTACGCTCGGCTACACCGCGCCGCTGATGATGACGGCGCTGTCCGCGATTTTCCTGGACGAGCCTGTAGGCTGGCGCCGCTGGTCCGCCGTGTTGATGGGTTTTATCGGTGTCCTCGTCATGCTTGGACCCGGCCAGGGAGAACTGTCGCTGGCGGCCGTTGCCGTGCTGGTCGCCGCGTTCTGTTATGCCTGCCAGGCCATCACGGCACGCAGGCTTTCTGCGACCGAATCCACGTTATCGCTGTCGTTTTACGCCGTCGTCAGCCCGATGCTCCTCTCGATCGGCCTGCTCAATAACGACACCTGGTTGAATCTCGACGCGACGGGTTGGCTGCTGATGCTCGGTGCCGGGCTCTGTTCGGTAGCGGCCTGGATCGGGCTAACCAATGGCTACCGTTCCGCGTCGCCGGCGCTGCTCGCGCCGCTCGAATACACAGCGTTGGTAGGAGGGGCAATTGCCGGGTATTTGATCTGGGATGAAGTGCCCGACGTCCGCGTCGTGGTCGGCGCGCTGATCATCGTCGCGTCCGGGCTGTTCGTTGTCTACCGCGGCGAGGCGGTCGCCACGCAAAGCGAAGCGGCCCCGACGGCGGGGCCATAGCCGATAAAGGCGCAAGCCACTGGCGGACAAGTTGCGTCGTCAACAACGGCACCATGGAACTGGCACCTTAAAACTTGAATTGAGCGTCAAAAACGAAACCTAAGGCCTGAAAATCTTGCGTCTAAGGTTTTCTTGATCGGAAGCTAAAGCGTATTTCATGGTCCGACCCCTTCCTGCCCATGTAAAGAGTGCTATTCTGAATGCAAGAAAACCCACGACGTGAAGGCGCTGCAGCGCAGGCTACATCAGTCCACGCAGCGACGTTCACGGCGATAACGGTCAACCGGAGGGGTAGCAGTGACTAGAACAACAACCAATGAAGTCTTTGCCGGTATTCCCGGGATCTTAAGAAACCTTGGCATCAGGAGCCGATATATAAACTCCTGGCCGCGCGTGCTTAGCTCCGCGCTGCTGGTCGTGATAGCGACTACCGCTACTGTCAGCGCTCGTCAGGGCACGCCGCCGCGGAGTTTCGGCAACGCGGTTCTTGCGGCTTCCAACACCATCGACGCGGTGCAACTGCCGTCGATAAATGCGGCCGTGCTCCGCGCCGAGGCAGCCAGTAACACGCAGCCTGGCCCGATGAAGGTCGCAACGGGCATCGATATTGCCGTCGGCCTCGAAGACGGTGCCTGGGAGAATGTGGGTGACGGCCGGGTCTGGCGCGTGCGTATCGACAGTCCCGGCGCATTGCACCTCAATTTCGGCTTCGGCACGTTTGAACTGCCGCCCGGCGCGACATTGCATGTCATTGGCCTCGCCAACGAGAGTGCCTATGTCGGACCCTACACGTCCAAGGATCAGGCGGACGCCGGACTCTGGACGCCGATGGTGCCGGGCGACAGCGCCATGATCGAGCTTTTCGTGCCGCATGAGGCACCCGATCCGGTCCTCGAAATCACGCGTGTCGGTCAGGGCATCGTCGACCTGTTCAAGCTTAGCCCGCAAAAACACGAACTTAATGGCTGTCATATCGACGTCGTTTGTCCGCAGTCGTTCATGGACAACGAGGAGCGCGCCGTCGCCCGACTCTTGATCAACAATACCGGTCTCTGCACGGGGACCCTGCTCAATGATGTTGGCGGCACGCTAACGCCGTATATCCTGACAGCGAATCACTGCGGCATAACGGCCGGTCTGGCGCCGACGGTGGTGGCGCTGTTCAACTTCAAATCAGCAACCTGCGGAGGCGGCGCGGGGCCGACGACCGACACCGTCAGCGGATCAATGCTGCGGGCCAGTCGACTGCGATGTCGACGGCACGCTCCTGCAACTGAACGCCCCCCCACCGGCCAATTATAATTCGTACCTGGCGGGTTGGGATGCATCGAATGCGCAGCCCTTGGGCACGACAGGCATCCACCACCCACAAGGAACGTCGATGGCGTTCGCCGACGACATCAACCCACCCACGACGGTAGACAACTGCATTGGTGGCGGTGGCGTTAACTCTCACTGGCGGTCAACCTGGACGCTCGGCACCACCCTGCAGGGCTCGTCGGGTTCGGCACTCTTCCACAGAGGCACGGCCAGGGTCATCGGCCATCTGAGCGGTGGCTCCGCTGCCTGCGATGGCAACGTCCCCAACGGCGCTTCAGATTGTTACGGCAAGGTCGCCACGTTCTGGGATGGCCCCGCCGCCGACTCGAGACTGAAGGACTGGCTGGACCCGGGCAACACGAACACGCTGATGGTGGACGGCCGTGAAAACGGTGCGGGGGGCGGCGGTTGCCAGCCGGATGCTTTCGAGGCAGACGATAACCAGGGCCAGGCGAAGCCGATAACAGCGGGAGTGACGAAGAACCACAACATCTGCCCGGCCGGGGATGTGGACTGGTCTTCCTTCGCGCTGGCCGCCGACTTCAGCCGTCACGTTGACGACTTCCGGTGCGGCCGGGGACACCGTCATGCTGCTGAGGAATCAGGCCGGTGCACAGATTGACGTCGACGACGACGGTGGCGCGGGCGCGTTCTCTCTGATCACGCGCGAATGCAACGTTGATGCGTTGCCTGCCGGGAATTATTTCGTGCAGGTGCAGGATTTTGGCGATGACGACGAGATCGAGGCTTATGCATTGGACATGGCGGTACAGGCCTGCGCTGGCGGCTGCCAGGCGGATATCACCCTGAGCAACCAGGTGATAGGCGGAACAGAGGCCTTCCAGGCCACGACCAGCGCTACGCTCGGTCCAGAGCTGACGATCAACGGCACGAACGTCTCCGTGAACGCGCCGACAATAAAGTTTCTCAGCCAGACCACGATCGGTGGGACATTCTCCGCCGGTAACACGGTGAACTGCACCTGAGAGTTACGGTGCCGGTGTTAACTTATTAACTCAATGAAGATTCGTCGTTGACGAGAGCATGCCACTTCTTACCAGAAAAAGCCGCGACGTTAACGTCGGCACATAGAATTTATGCGAATAATGCTTCTAATGGAGTTGCCTGGTAGGCATCGTGATAACAACGCCGCTGCCCGAAGGTAGCAAGCCACGCCTGCGGCTACGATTCCGCAGCACAAAAAAGGCGGGCTTGTGCCCGCCTCTTCTATCTTTCAGTTTGTGGAGCCGGTTAGTCCACGTCACCGGCGACCAGTCCCGCGATTTGAGACGGCTTGATGTGCAATGCGTTGGCGACACTATCGAAAAAGTCCACCTCGAGCACGCTCACGGTGCTGTCGCTGCGGAACACGTCGGCCAGGGCCTGGATCGTCTCGGTTCGATGCGCGTCGCTCATCTTCTTGTACACGCTGTTCAGGTACTTGACCAGTGTTGCTTCTGCGTACAGGTCAGCACGCGCAGCAACACGTATATCGGCTGAAGAGAACTCTTCTCCGGTATGCGCTTTGAGAATCGCCCGAATCCGGTCAACCTCGACCTTTTGAATATTGATGTCGGCATCGGCGGCCCGCGCAAGCGTCATCAACAGCACTTCTTTAAAGAGCTCATTTTTCTGGTCGGCACTGATTTCCGCGCCGCCGAATATTTTCAGTACATTCTTGAGATCTGCGATCGCCATTTAGTCTCTCACTTGTCTATTAGTTGTTATGTAGCTCTGCTTCCCGCATCGCAGGCAGTCTCGGAAGTATACACGGCATCGCGATCCCGGTTCATGCCGGAACCGGGGCTGGCCGGCAATAATAACCCACTCAAAGCGGTCAATTGAAGGCCTTTTCAGGCTCCATTTTTTCCTTGGATTTTATTGATTTACGCGACATACTGCGTGTGGGCTAACAAATGAAAGGAGGTGATCCATGTCGAGTGAGATAACAGAGGTATCTGTGAAAGCGTTGGGTCTTTGGCGAGCGATGGGTTACAGGCGCCTGCTTCGCTAGCCCTCTTTTTACGGATACAAGATCTCACGGAAAGCCGCAGCGATGCGGCTTTCTTTGTTGTGAAGACCCGGATTTCGAGCTTCTGGCAAGGCTACCGCCGCGACTGACCTGCTGCGACTTCAGTCGCTTAGAATTTCAGCCAATGCAGACAACAGCTCGTCGATTTCATCGTGGCTGTTGTAATGCACCGGACCAATTCGCACGGCACCGCCGGTCTCGTAGATTCCCAAGGTCTTGGCAACCTCGACCGCGTAGTTGTGGCCGCTCCAGACAAAAATATTCTGCCGCGCGAGCGCTTTTGCGATGTGTTCTGACGCTTGCGGTGTTGTGCGTAAAAGCGACTGTCGGGACCCGTCGTTGCGAGGCATCGGCTGCGGTTATTCCATGCACCTTGACGCCATCGAGTCCCTGCGAGCCCATCGAGCAGGTGTTCGGCGAGCGTTTTCTCGTAGTCGAACAAAAAATCCATCGCCGCATGGAGCGTTTGGCGCCGGCCGGCCAGGTGTGACCAGCGCGGCCAATAGTCCTGAGCCATTGTCTCGCCGATCCACGCGAAATAGTCGACAGCCGCTGCCACCCCTGCGAAGTCCTCGTGACTCTGCGTGCCGGTCTCGAAACAATCGGGAATTGCTTCGGGCGCTGGCCGCACTTTGTACGGCTCGAGATTCTCGAGCAAGGACCGCCGACCCCACAGGACACCCTGGTGAGGCCCGAAAAACTTGTAGGCCGAACACACCAGGAAATCGCAGCCGAGCTGTTGCACATCGGTCGCCACGTGCGGCGCCGATTGCACCGCGTCGATGTAGGTCATGGCGCCGACCGCACGGGCTTTGGCGCTGATCGTTTCAATATCGTTGATCGTACCGATAAGATTGCTCGCACCACCGACGCACAGCAGGCGCGTCTTGTCGGTCAGCAACTCATCAAGAACATCCAGGTCGAATTCGAAGCTCTCGGTACTGAAGGGCAACCACTTGACCACAAGGTCGCAATCGCGGGCCATCAGCACCCACGGCCAAACGTTGGCGTCGTGGTCCATCTGCGACAGGATAATTTCGTCACCCGGGCTGAGCTGCCGGCCAATGGAACGCGACAGGTGCAGCGTCAGCGTTGTCATGTTCTGGCCGAAAATGATCTCGTCGACCGACGGCGCGTTCAGGAAGTCCGCCATCGCCAGGCGCGCCGAGTCGACGACCCGCCCGGCGGCCGCCGACGAGGCGAAATAACCGCCGAGATTCGCATTCGCCTGCAGCAGGCAGTCCGACATGGCGCTGGCCACGCCGGCCGGAACCTGGGTACCCGCCGGATTGTCGAAATAAATTCGGCGCACACCATCGTCGGTGATCGACAGTGCAGGGAAACTGCGATCGCACCGCATCAAGATCGTATTGCATGAATCAGTCCTGTGGCTTGCCGCCCCATTTTTCGCGATGCGCGTCTTCGGCGCGTTGCCTGACCTTCGCGTGGCGCCGCGTCAACAATAATGAATCCGGATCGCAGACATCGGGACGGATGATGCCAAGGTCACTGGCCGCGTCGAAAAGGCTCGGATACCAGCGCTCCCAGTTCGGCAGCATTGATTCCACTTTCTCACGAAGAGTCATGGGCCCGAATGTAACCGAGCGCTCACTGCATGACAATAAAAATGCTAGTCCTCAAGCGTGCGCAAACCCAGCAGGCAAACCGCCAGCAGCATTGCCCCCAGAACAATGGTCTGTGCCTGCGGCACGTATGCGGCTGTCGCGAGAAAAAGCTCCTGCGGCAGAAGCCTTGCAAGGTCTGCTAACACGGTTATGAGCGTCGCAAGTGGCCGTACCGCGATCGCCCCGCCGATCAACGCGGCAACCGGCAATGCCAGGCGTCGGAGCCACAGCCGGCGTCGAACTCTACGGACAACCTTCGCACTGAACCCGTCGTCCGCAATCGACGCCGATTCAAACATCGACTCGAGAAAACGGTCCTCTGCATCTTTGATTATGTCAGCCATGTTTACGATCTTTGATGTCAAAACTCGTCCTGATTTTCTCTTTACCACGAAATATCACTGATTTCACCGTGCCCACCGGCATCGCCGTCGCGTCGCTGATTTCCCGATGTGAAAGCCCACACGCATACGACATGATCATGATCGCGCGTTCTTCATCCGTCAATACCGCGAGTAACTTGTCGAGGTCCGTCACCTCTTCCGACAGGGTGCTGTAGTTTTCCCCGGCCGTTTCCATGCCGTGCCCGACGTCGGCCAAAATTTCGGCGTAGCGTTTCGATTTGCGTTTTGACTGCAAAAACGTCGTGTAGGCGATTTTCAGCAGCCAGCCGATGAACGATCCACGACCGGAAAACGTCTGCAGTTTGTTCCACGCGTGCATGAAACAGTCTTGCGACAAATCCTCCGCCGACGCGATGTCGCCGGTCAGCCTGCGCAGGAAATTTCGCACCTGCGACTGGTGGCGACGCACCAGCTCGCCGAAAGCGGCGGTATCCTGCGCGGATACCACTCTTGCGACAAGCTGATGATCTGCACCATTCCTCAACGTAGGCTATCCGCTTACTGACCGCGTTCCGTAAATCGATAGAGAATGATATACGCAATACCGATGCAGAACGGGAACGCCGCGGTCGCGAGCATGCCCTTCAAAGCGTGCCCACTGGGATCCGGAATCGCAAATGCGCTCAAAAGAAGGCCAGCGGCAATGGCCAACCAGACAACACCAAGCCGCAGGTCCTTGTACTTGCTGGCCTGCGGATGGCCGAGGCGGTCGATGATCTCGGGCGTCAGCTCCTGCCCTTTGTCGAGCGCCGTACGAAACGTTTCCTGCATATCGCGGCGCGCGCGGTATCGAAACCAGAACAGGGCAACGAATACGACCGTCAGCCCCAGGAACATCACAATCGGAATTAACTCTTCGGTCACTGCCATTACTCCATTTTAATCAAGTGAACTGCTTTCACCCGGTAGATGCACCTCGATCGACTGTTGGATGCAATTCATTTAAATAATTGTTTTTGTTGGTTTTTTTAGCCCGTCTGCGCCGGACGTGGCCAGGATCGCGGCCCGGGGCACCACCTCGGCCGCCTGTCGGCACGCCGTCAAATCTTATCGACCGCTCTCGTTATTGCCGCCTGCCCCTAAAGGCCGCAGAGCCCGGGACGAGACGCTGTACCGCCGCCGCCCAGCTCCGGCGGCACTATGCGCGTCTCGCAGTTTAGACCCACAGCCGCGATCCCTGCGTTTAAACCAGGCATGCAGCTATTAAATCGTCTCAAAGATCCGCGCTACTACCAGATCGCCGTACTGACCTCGCTCGTCTGTTTCGGTGTCTTCGTACTGGACTTCGGTATTGACTGGTATAACGCGGTGGTTATCGTTGCGACGGCGCTGGTCGTGCAATTCGTCGCGACTGCGTACGTGCAGCTGCCGCGCTTCGATCCGCTCAGCCCGCTGATCACCTCGCTGTCGCTCACCCTGCTGCTGCGCACCGACACGCTCCTGTTCGCTGCAGCCGCGGCGACAATTGCGATCGGCAGCAAGTTCCTGATCCGCGTCAACGGCAAGCACGTGTTTAACCCGGCCAATGTGGCGCTCGTTACGCTAATGCTCGCAAGCGATCACGTCTGGGTGTCCTCGGGTCAGTGGGGCAACGCGGCGCTTGGCGCATTCGCGCTGGCCTGCCTTGGCTTCCTGGTACTGACGCGCGCCCGGCGTGCGGAAACCACGATCGCCTTCCTGGTCTCGTACTCGCTGCTGCTATTCGCGCGCGCCTTATGGCTCGGCGATCCGCTTGCGATCCCGCTGCACCAGCTGCAAAACGGCGCGCTCCTTGTGTTTGCGTTCTTCATGATCTCAGACCCCAAGACGACGCCGAATACCGCTTTCGGCAGAGCCCTGTTCGCCACCACTGTCGCCAGTGTCGCTTTCACTATTCAGTTCGTTTACTTCCAACCCAACGCGGCCGTTCTTGCGCTGATCTTATCGTCTCCGGCCGTGCCGCTCATTGACAGGCTATCCCGCGGCCGGCTGTACGACTGGCAGAGACCCGCGGCACTTGCATCAAATCATTCAGAAGGAGTCAAACCATGAAGCTTCTAATATCCCTGCTCGCGGCCTTGCTAACCGTGGCCGTCGCGACCTCCGCAGAGGCCTTTTGCGGCTTCTATGTGGCGCGCGCCGATACCAGCCTCTTCAACCGCGCGTCACAGGTCGTGCTGGTTCGTGACGGCAACCGCACCGTCGTCACCATGGCCAATGACTTCGAAGGAGACGTTAAAGACTTCGCGGTTGTGGTGCCCGTGCCAACGTTGCTGGAGCGTGAGCAAATCAACGTGGGCGATCCGGCGCTTCTGAAGCACCTCGATGCCTACACCGCGCCAAGGCTCGTGGAATATCATGATCCGGACCCCTGCATGCGCTACGACCGCCTGAAGAGCACCAGCAATGACGCCGCCGTCTCCCTGCCCTCGAGCGCCGAGCAGGAACGCAGAGCCCGTGCTGAGGGTGTCACGATCGAGGCGAGTTACACCGTTGGCGAGTACGACATCCTGATTCTTTCCGCAGCGCAAAGCGACGGACTCATTCGCTGGCTCAATGACAATGGCTATCGCATTCCACCGGGGGCAAAGCAAGTAGTCGGCAGTTATCTCAAGCAGGACATGCGGTTTTTCGTGGCCAGGGTCAACATCAAGGAGCAATCCCGACTTGGCCTGCAAAAGTTGCGGCCGCTGCAGATAGCCTATGAAAGCAGCCGGTTCATGCTACCCATCCGCCTCGGTACGCTGAACGCCAGGGGCAAGCAGGAACTGTACGTCTATACACTGACCCGCACCGGTCGTGTGGAAACCACGAACTACCGCACCGTAAAACTCCCGAGTAACACCGACGTGCCCGAGTTCGTGCAACAGGAGTTCGGAGACTTCTATCGGGCGATGTTCGACAAGCAGTCGCGGGCACAGAACGATCGGGCCGTGTTCCTCGAGTACGCCTGGGACATGGCATGGTGCGACCCCTGCGCGGCCGATCCCTTAAGCCACACGGAGCTGAGGCAGCTTGGCGTTTTCTGGCTCGACAGTGAGACAAACGGCAACCGTGTCGCGCCGATGCCTGCACAAGACGTGTTCGTTACACGTTTGCACGTACGGTATGACCGCGAGCATTTTCCTGAAGATCTCATGTTCCAGGAAACCGGGGACCGGCAAAACTACCAGGGCCGCTATGTCATTCGGCATCCATGGAAAGGCGCCAGCCGTTGTGACACAACCGCGTACGACGCGGGCGTGCGCGAACGACAGGAACGCGAAGCACAGCTTCTTGCCAACCTGACAGGCTGGGACATCGATAACATTCGCACAAAAATCCCGTTCGCAGGTGGCGAGCGACCGGTAACGGGGAAGACGCCCTGGTGGAAACGAATCTGGGACTAGGCGCTGCGGGCGACGTCGGGCTGGCGTGGAAAGACAGGGCAGGCGTCGGGCAATGTTGCCGCTTGCCTGTCAGTCCGAAGGCTCGATCAACGATAACGGGCCTGGATCTTTGCCAGTTCGTCCTTGCCGGGATTCAGGTCGCCTAGCGGCAGTTTCGACAATGGCGTATCGACATTGCCCATCAGCTCGTGCATTTCGTCACGTGATTCGTCCACGTACAGCAGTCCCGTCGTTATTTCGCCGGCATTGAAACGCTCGCGGAGGTACTTGAACGCTGCGGCGCGGCTGGTCGGATCGTAACCGTCATCCACCTTGCGCAGGACGATGGTGTCACCGCCGTGCAGGTGAATCGGCATGGCCTCGCCTTCGGCGTACGACGCCTTGATTTCTTCAGAGGGATGGATGTAGTCGACATTGCTCACGTGGTTGAAGTGCTCGCGCGTGTGCGCGTAACTCTTGGTAGAACCTTCGTGATCATTGAAGGTAACGCAGGGACTGATGATGTCGACGAGGGAAAAACCGCTGTGCAACAGCGCGCCTTTCAAGAGCGGCACGAGCTGCTCCTTGTCGCCCGAGAAGCTGCGCGCGATATAGGTCGCCCCGAGGCTCAGCGCCGTGCTGACCGGATCGATCGGCTCCTGCTGGTTTGGCAATCCTTTTTTCGGCATGCTGCCGATATCGGCAGACGCGGAGAACTGCCCCTTGGTCAGCCCGTAGACGCCGTTGTTTTCGATGACGTAGCACATGTTCAGGTTGCGCCGGATGGCATGGACAAATTGCCCAACACCAATGGACAGTGAATCACCGTCGCCTGATACGCCGATGTACATCAAGTCACGATTTGCGGCGTTCGCCCCCGTCGTAACCGACGGCATGCGCCCATGAACGGAATTAAATCCGTGCGACTGGCTGACGAAATAGGCGGGAGTTTTCGAGGAACAACCGATGCCGCTCATCTTGGCCAGCATGTGGGGCTCGATATCCAGTTCGAAGACAGCCTGTATGATTGCTGCGGTAACGGAATCGTGACCACACCCTGCGCACAACGTAGACACGGTGCCCTCGTAGTCGCGCGATGTGAGCCCGAGCTTGTTCCTGGGCATGCCCGGATGCGAAATCTTGGGTTTTGCGATGTATGTCATTGTGACGAACCTCTAATCACGCGGCGCGACCTTTCGCGATTTCCTCAAGAACTCTCGTCACGACGAAACCGGCATTGATCGGCATGCCATTATAATGCAGCAGCGGTACCAGCTTTTTCTGATCTGCATCGATATCATTGATCAGCAGGGTGCGAAGCTGCGCATCGCGATTCTGTTCGACCACGTAAACGACCTCATGCTGCGCGATAAAATCTCGCACCGCATCGGTAAACGGGAATGCCTTCACGCGGCAATAATTGAGGCCGATATTCTGCGCTTCGAGACGATCCAGTGCTTCTTTGCAGGCGCCGTCACCACTGCCAAGCGTCAGGATTGCCGCTGTATTGAATTTCGAATAACGAATCTCCGCCTCGGGCATCAGGGTGCGCGCCGTTTCCCACTTGACCAACAGGCGATCCAGCACTTCCTGGTATTCGTCGCGAGTCCTCAGTATATCCACCCAACTTGGTGTGCCCGGATCCGCGCGTAAAGTACGCCCCCTTGGGATGCACGCCCGGGAGCGTTCGATACGGAATACCGTCACCATCGCTGTCGAGGTAGCGATAGAATTTTTCCATCTGCTCGAGTTCCTCGGCACCCAGTACTTTGCCACGATCGGGAACATAGTCTTCGTCCCACTGGAGCTCCGGTATCATCCAGTCGTTCATGCCGATATCGAGGTCAGACAAAACCATAATCGGTGTTTGCAGCCGCTCGGCCAGGTCAAATGCGGCCACCGACATGTAAAAACACTCGCCCGGGTCCGCCGGAAACAGCAGTACATGCTTGGTATCGCCGTGAGACGCATACGCACAGCTGATAATGTCGCACTGCTGCGTCCGCGTAGGCATGCCGGTCGAGGGGCCGACACGCTGCACATCGAAAATAACCGCCGGTATTTCGGCGTAATAGGCGAAGCCGATGAATTCGCTCATTAACGAAATACCGGGGCCACTGGTCGGTGTAAATGAGCGGGCACCCATCCAGTTGGCGCCCAGCACCATGCCGATTGCAGCCAGCTCATCCTCCGCCTGGATAATGCAGTAGGTTCGTTTATTCGACTCCGGTTCCACGCGGTATTGCAGGCAAAAATCGCGGAACGCATCCATCAACGACGTTGACGGTGTGATCGGGTACCACGCGCCGATGGTTGCACCGGCATACATGCAGCCCAGGCCCGCGGCCGTGTTGCCATCGATCACGATATGCCCACCCGTCGCATCCATTTTCTCGACCCGCATCGGCAGCGGGCAGGGGTAGCTCTGCATGGCAAAGTCATGGCCGAGCTTGATCGCCTCCATATTGAACGCGATCAGCTGCTTCTTCGACGCATAGGTTTCTTCAAGCAACGTCGTGATGATATCGAGGTCGATATCGAGCAGCGCCGCCAATGCTCCGACGTAGGCAATATTTTTCATCAGGATGCGCGCTCGTGCGCCATCGAAATGCTCGTTACACAGCCGTGAAAACGGTATGCCGATAACCGTTATGTCGTCGCGATTGAGTTGCGCCGCCACGCGGCCACGTCGAGTCGTACACCAGCCAGCCGCCTGGCGCGACCTCGGCCATATCCTGCGCATAGGTCTGCGCGTTCATCGCGACCATGATGTCCACGCGATTTGAGCGCGCATGGTAGCCGTCCCCGGTTACGCGGATTTCATACCATGTCGGCAAACCCTGGATATTTGACGGGAAGTAGTTCTTGCCAACGACGGGCACGCCCATGCGGAATATCGACTTGCGCAACAGCCCGTTGGCACTGGCCGAACCTGTGCCGTTGACGGTACCAATCTTTATGACGACATCGTTTACGGTGGCCACACCAAACCCTTCTAGACGCCGGCACCGCCGGTCGCGATTTTTGCCGGGCCGGGCGCGGACTCATCCTCGGCATACGGCACCAGTATCGTTGATTTCTGCATATCCCAGGCCCCGGTGGGACAGCGCTCGGCGCACAGGCTGCAGTGCACGCACAGGTCCTCGTCCTTGACCATCACCCGGCCGGTTTGCGGCAGGTCCTCGGACACGTACAGCGCCTGTTCGTGATTTTCAGCCGGCGCCGACAAGCCGCGTGCGCAAGTCCTCTTCGTCGCCGTTTTTGGTGATCGTGAGGCAATTGACCGGGCAGATATCAACGCAGGCATCGCATTCGATACACAGGTTGGCCGAAAAAACGGTCTGGATGTCGCAATTCAGGCAGCGTTCGACTTCTTCGATCGTCTGCTCGAGCGTGAAGCCGAGTTCAACCTCGATGTTGAGTTTTTTGAAGCGCTTCTTCAGATCGACATGTGGCATCAACCGGCGTGTCGCCGGGTTGTAGTCGTTGGAATAACTCCACTCGTGCATGCCCATTTTCTGGCTGGCCAGGTTGAGTCCCGTTGGCAGCCGATCTTCGATGTCCTCGCCCTGGCAGTACTTGTGCATCGAAATCGCCGCCTGGTGCCCATGCTCAACGGCCCAGATGATGTTCTTGGGTCCGAAGGCCGAATCGCCGCCGAAAAACACGCCGTTGCGCCCACTCATCATCGTTGTTTCATCAACGACCGGGCACTCCCATTCGTCGAACTCGATACCCAGGTCGCGCTCGATCCACGGGAATGCATTGTCCTGGCCAATGGCGAGGACAACGTCGTCGCAGGGGATGATCTTCTCCGCGGTCACCGTGCCACGGTCGATGCGCCCGTTCTCGTCGATCTTGTACTCCATGAGCTCGAACTTCATGCCGACGAGCTTGCCGTTTTTGATGACGAATTCTTTCGGCGAGTGATTGACGAGAATCTCGACGTTTTCTTCCTCGGCATCTTCGAGTTCCCACGCCGAGGCCTTGAAGAAGCCCCGCGGTTTGCGCGCCATCACTTTTACGTCGCTGGCGCCGAGACGCAGGGAGGTACGGCAGCAGTCCATCGCCGTGTTACCAACGCCAATGATCAGGACGCGCGAGCCGATGGAATCGACGTGCTCGAACGCAACGGACTCGAGCCAGTCGATCCCGATGTGAATGCGGTCCGAGTCATAACGTCCGGGGATTTCGAGATTCTTGCCGCGCGGTGCTCCGGTGCCAACGAACACGGCGTCGATAGCCTTCTTCGAGCAGCGCCTCAAGACTGTCAATGGGGTGATTGAGCTTCAGGTCAACGCCCATGTCGAGGATATAGCCGATTTCTTCGTCGAGGACTTTTGGCGGCAGGCGAAAGCGCGGGATGTTGGTGCGCATCAGGCCGCCGGTTGCCTCGAGTGCCTCGAAAATGGTGACGTCGTAGCCCAGTGGTCGCAGGTCGTTCGCTACCGTCAGCGACGCGCACCCGGCACCGATCAGCGCTACGCGCTTACCGTTGTTCTCGCGTGGGGGTTTCGGCAGCCGATCCGTGATGTCGTCGCGATGATCAGCCGCTACGCGTTTCAGGCGGCAAATCGCAACCGGCTTGTCTTCGATTCGACCCCGGCGACAGGCAGGCTCACACGGCCGGTCGCAAACACGTCCCAGTATTCCCGGGAACACGTTCGACTTGCGGTTCTCCATGTACGCATCGCTGAACTGCCCCTGGGCAATCATACGAATGTACGCAGGAACGTCGGTGTGGGCGGGACAGCCCCACTGGCAGTCGACAACCTTATGGAAGTAGTCGGGATTGGCGGTATCTGTTGGCTTCATTCCGATCACAGACCGGTACAATCCCTCTTGCCCGGCAACTGATTGTGTCCCATGAAGGGCGCTAGCATAGCGGGATCGAGGCGAAAGTAAACAGTTGGGGCGGTCTTATCGCGCACGCGCGAATTCGAGACGCTGACCGGCAACCTTGCCGGTCAGCGCGCCGTCCGCGATAGACGACCTCGCCGTTAACGATAGTCGTATCTATTGAGGCGGAAAACTCGTGGCCCTCAAACGGCGACCACTGGCATTTGCTGAGCAGGTTGTCTTTGCTGACACGGTATGGCCTGGCTGGATCGACGATAACCAGGTCCGCGAACCAGCCCTCTCGCACGTAACCACGCTCGCCGACCGCGAAAAGGTCGGCAGGGGCATGGCTCACCCGGTCCACCAGCAGTTCAAGTGTGATCTGCCCGTCCCGAACCAGATCGAACAGCGTCAGCAGCGCGTGCTGCACCAGCGGCAGGCCGGCGGGCGCCTTGAAGTAGCTGTTGGCTTTTTCGCTGGCGGTATGAGGTGCGTGGTCGGTCGCAATGATATCGATACGCCCTTCGTTGAGCGCCGCGATCAACGCCTGCCTGTCGGCGGCACTCTTGATAGCCGGGTTGCATTTGATCCGGGTGCCGAGTGACTCATAGCTTGACTCGTCAAACCACAGGTGATGCACACAGACCTCGGCGGTAATGCGCTTCGTGGAGCGGTGCGCGTCCGAGAACTGGCGCATCTCGTCGGCGGTCGTTAAATGCAGTACATGCAACAGCGCGTCGTGGCGCGTGGCCAGTTCGATGGCTAGTGACGATGACGCGAGGCAGGCGGCGGCAGAGCGGATTTTGGGGTGTTCCGACATCGGCACGTCCTCGCCAAACGTCTCACGCGCTTTTGCCTCGTTTTCCCAGATCGTCGGCGAGTGCTCGCAATGCGTAACCACCATGATCGGCGCGTGCTGGAACAGTTTGTCCAGAACCTCCGGGTCATCAACGAGCATGTCGCCGGTCGACGCGCCCATGAAAGCCTTGATGCCACAGGCCTCGCCCACCTTGAGTGCTTTGACTTCTTCGACGTTGCCATTGGTTGCACCGAAGTAGAATCCGTAGTTCGCAGTACAACGGCCCTCGGCGATACGGAACTTGTCTGCCAGCGCCGCCCGCGTCGTCGTCTGGGGGTTAACGTTCGGCATGTCCATGAAACTGGTGATACCCCCGGCCGCCGCTGCGGCAGATTCCGTTTCGAGGTCACCCTTGTAAGTGAGGCCAGGTTCGCGAAAATGCACCTGGTCGTCGATCATCCCCGGTAACAGGTAGTTACCGTCGGCATCAATATGCGCAGCACCCTGCGGCAACGGTATGCCGGAGTCGATGCGAGCTATTCTGTCGCCATCGATCAACACGTCCGTGTCAACAACCGCACCCTCGTTGACCAGGCGCGCATTGGAAATCAGCAACTTGCTCAAGCAACCTTCCTCAGTTTCATGGGGGAGCAGCGATTTTTCCGCGGCTGTCCGGCATTATGAGAGGGTCTGGCAATGATTACCATGGCAACCATTGGCAAGGCGGCTTTGCGGATGGCACCGCGGTATGCGATAACCGGCTTAATGCCCCTCTTGCCGCGATCCCATGAGCCCTGCTGACTACCTGGAGTTAATCAAGAACGCCAAGGTATACGACGTCGCGTGCCGGTCGGCGCTCGAGCCGGCGGTCAGCCTCTCGAGGCGCCTTGACAACCATATCCTGATGAAGCGCGAAGACCTGCAACCGGTTTTCTCGTTCAAACTTCGTGGTGCCTACAACAAGATGGCCAACCTCAGCGCCGATGAACTGACCGGCGGCGTCATTTGCAGTTCGGCAGGCAACCATGCCCAGGGCGTTGCGCTGGCCGCCCGGGAGCGTGGCGTTCACGCGAGTGTCGTAATGCCGGTGACAACACCCTCCATCAAGATTGACGCGGTTCGCGCCTTGGGCGGCGAAGTAATTCTGCATGGCGACGCCTACGACGATGCCTTTGCCCACGCGATGACGTTGGCGGAGAAAGAAAGCCTGGTCTTTATCCACCCGTTCGACGATCCCCTGGTTATCGCCGGCCAGGGCACCATCGGCGCGGAGATTCTCGAGCAGATGCCCGGCAACATCGATGCGATCTTCGTACCGATTGGCGGTGGCGGCCTGATCGCCGGCATCGCCACCTACGTCAAGCAACTGCGACCGGACATCCGCATTATCGGCGTGGAACCCGAAGACTCAGCCGCAATGCAGGCCTCGCTGCAGGCAGGTGAGCCGGTTACGCTCGATCATGTCGGCATTTTCGCCGATGGTGTCGCGGTTCGTCGTGTCGGCGATGAGACGTTTCGACTTTGCCAGTTGTTCGTCGATGACATTATTACCGTCGACACGGACCAGATCTGCGCCGCGATTCGTGACATTTTCGAAGACACGCGCTCGATCGTCGAACCCGCCGGTGGCCTCGCCGTTGCCGGCGCCAAGAAATACGTGGCCGAGCACGGTATTTCGAAGCAGACGCTCGTCACGATCAGCTGCGGTGCCAACGTGAACTTCGATCGTCTGCGGCACATCGCGGAACGCGCAGCGATCGGCGAGCAGACCGAAATGCTGCTGGCCGCCGAAATTCCGGAGGAACCGGGCAGCTTTCGGCATTTCTGCGAGGCCGTCGGTCGGCGCGGCATCACGGAATTCAACTACCGGTACGCCGATGACCGCAAAGCACATATTTTTGTCGGCGTGCAGCTAAGCAACGGCATGCAGGAACGCCTCGCGATCATGGAGCGCCTCCGCGATGCAGGCTTTCCCGTGGAGGACCTGAGCGACAACGAGATGGCGAAACTGCACGTGCGCCACATGGTTGGCGGTCACTCGCCAACGGTGCAGAACGAACGCCTGTTTCGCTTCGAGTTTCCTGAGCGACCCGGCGCTTTACTCGACTTTCTGAATGCAATTGGCACCCAATGGAACATCACGCTGTTCCATTACCGTAATCACGGCTCGGATTATGGTCGCATCCTGGCGGGCATCGACGTGCCGGGCGGCGACACGGAGGAACTGGAGGCGCACCTGGCGAGGCTGGGTTACCCCCACTGGGAGGAAAGCGACAATCCCGCCTATGCCATGTTCCTGACCTGACCCGAACGCAGCCGACCCCCCTATTGCAACCATTCCATCCGTCGGTGCATCTAAAGATAAGACACGAGGCTGTTGGCAGCGACAGTCATGTTGTGGGCTGACCTGGTCCTCCGTTCGAATTGATCAGGGCACCGCAAAGAACGCGTATCGAGATTGACGCAACAAACCAGGTATCCCCAATACTGTTTGTTTCGTTATGTTGAGCGGTGGCGAACGCCACCGCTTTTTTTTACCACATCTCTCGCATGCGTGCGCCCACGTCAATGCGCTTGCCGGACCGCGAGCCAGCGCGCGCGGCCTCCGAATCCGGCCTGCCATGAAAGTCCTGTTGAAAGGTGGCGAGCAGGCGATCCGTCACAAAGCGGCTGCGTGCTCCGTAGACATGCTTGTCGCCGTCACGGCGTTGCTGCGTCACGTGATAGCGCAGCGGTACGAGCAGTGACAGGGACTGTTTTGCGCGCGTCATGGCAACGTAGAGAAGACGACGCTCCTCCTCGATCATCTCGGGCTTGCCGGTCGCGAACTCGGAGGGAAAATTGCCGTCCGAGACGTTCAAAACGAAGACCGATTCCCATTCCTGGCCTTTTGCCGAATGCACCGTAGACAGGATCAGGTAATCCTCATCGAGTAAGGGATCGCCCGCGAGATCGCCCGCGGCACTGGGCGGGTCCAGCGTGAGTTCGGTGAGGAAGCGCTCGCGCGTCGGATAGCGCCCGGAAATCTGCTCGAGCTGTTCGAGGTCCGCCTCCCGCGTATCGACGCCGTCATAAAGGCGTTCGAGATGCGGCTGGTACCATTTGCGCGCCTGTGTCAGCTGCGCCTGCCAGCCGTGATCATCAAGTTCGGCGCCGGACAGGGTGTCAAACAAGGCACAAAACATCGGCCAGTCGCTGGCCGCCGCTGCCGGCGGCCGAAACGCCCGTAACGCGGTAAAGCTGTACCCGCCGACGGCCAGGCACTCGAAGCAGCGAGCCGCATTCGCCGGACCCATACCGGGCAACAGCTTCAGCACGCGAAACGCCGCGACCTCATTCTTCGGGTTCTCGGCCCATTTGAGTACTGACAGCAGGTCTTTAATGTGTGCGGCCTCAAGGAACTTCAGCCCGCCGTACTTTACGTAGGGAATGTTGCGACGCACGAGCTCGAGTTCCAGTCGGTCGCTGTGATGAGAGCCGCGAAAGAGTACCGCCTGCTCTTTGAGTTCCATGCCCTGTTCGCGATTCTTGAGGATTTCTGTAATGACGAATTCCGCCTCGGCGTCACCGTCTTCCACGGTCACGTAGCGGGGCTTTGCGCCATCGGCCCGTTCTGAAAAAAGATTCTTCCGATACTGCCGCTCACTCTCGGCAATCAGGCAGTTCGCGCTATCGAGTATGGGCTGCGTCGATCGATAGTTTTGCTCCAGCGTGATGACCTTTGCCGTCGGCATGTACTCGATCCGGGAAGCCAAGAATGTTCTCCACTTCGGCGGCGCGAAACGAATAGATCGATTGCGCGTCGTCGCCCACGACCGTCACGCCCTCGCCGTCCGGCTTCAGGGCGTTCAATATTTCTGCCTGCACGGTATTGGTATCCTGGTATTCGTCGACGAGCACGTGGTCGAACCATGATCCAATCTCGTCAGCGAATTCCTTTTCGGCCACCAGATGACTCCAATAGAGCAACAGGTCGTCGTAGTCGAGCGCCTGGCACTGCTGTTTGCGCAGTACGTAGTGGCGGAACAGTTCTTTTAGCTCGTCGGCCCAGTCGCTGCACCATGGATAGGTCCGATCGAGCGTTTCGGCGAGCGGCAGCCGCGTGTTCACGGAACGCGAGTAAATCGCAAGGCAGGTGTCTTTTTTCGGAAATCGCCGTGCAACGCGCGTCAATTGCAGCTCGTGGCGGATGACATCGAGAATATCGGCGGCGTCGCCCCGATCCAGCACCGAAAATCCGGGATCCAGCCCGAGATTGGTGGCGTAGCGTCGTAACAGGCGATTGGCCACCGAGTGAAACGTTCCCGACCACGGCAACCGTCCAGCGGGCAAGGACGGGGATGAACGGGTTGATGTCGATGCGCGCACAATGGTCTCGACACGCCGCGTCATTTCCGCGGCCGCCCGTCGGGTGAACGTCAACAACAGGATGCGCTCCGGGCTCACGCCCGACATCAAGAGATGCGCCACACGATGCGCGAGCGTCATTGTCTTGCCGGTACCGGCGCCGGCAATAACCAGCAGGGGGCCGGCCCGCAGCCCTCGCCCGGCTTGTGGCTCGCCGAATTCGGCGGCTTGCCGCTGTGCGGTGTTCAACAGGGCGAGATGATCCATTTCCTGCAAGGCTGGCTGCACGATCAACTCCGCCAAAAGTCTGTATTTTTATACAGTACTGGTTATATTTACAAGGTCGGCAGCAAAAATTCCTCGAGCACGCCCGCCAGCGCCGCCGGCGCCTCGAAATGCAGCATGTGGCCGGCGCCTTCGATAACAACGCGGTCGCTGTGCGGGTACAGGGTCGCAAGAGCAGGCGCCGCTTCACGGGCAATATAGCTGTCGCCGCCCATGATCAGCCGCGTCTCGGCGGTCACAGCCACCCCGCAGGCGACGGCCTCGGCGCGGCGATACAGTACCGGGTTTGGCAGCTTGTGCAGCGGGTCTGCGCGCAAGCGGACGCGGCCATCGCTTCCCTCGGTCGCCCATTCGCGGGCAACGTATGCGGCGGCCGGGCCCGTCATCGCCGGATGTCGCTTGCGGATGCGCGAGGCCAGCGCGTCGAAATCCGGGTACTCGGCGAAACCCGGTGGCGCTGCCGCGTCCTCGATCCAGGCCCGATAGCGGAGCGGCGCATCGTCGGGATTCGAATCGCCTAGGCCGAATCCCTCGATATTGGCGAAAACCTTCACGCGCTCCGGAAAACTGCCCGCATACAGTGAGGCGATATTGCCACCCATGCTGTGACCGGCAAGCCGCACCGGCTCCGCCGGCGAATAGAGGCCCAGCAGCTGGTGTAAATCGGCCAGGTAATCGGGAAACCAGTAGCTCGTGCAGTCAGCGGACGAGCGACCGAACCCCCGCCAGTCCGGTGCCACGACGCGCCAATCCTCGCCCAGTGCATCGACCACGAACTGGAAGGTCGACCCGGTATCTCCCCAGCCATGCAGGTACACGAGCAGCGGTGCGTTCGGCGGCCCCCACTCGGACACATGGTAATTTACACCGCGTAGCGGAAATCGCCGCTCCGCACGAGCCACCCTCGGTGTATAGATAGCGTTGGCCGACATACTTCAATACTTGCACACGATCGCCGCCCGGACCATTGACCATCGTCTGCACGCGACATGCATGCGCTACGCTTTTTCGCGTCAGGTCGTGTATAAACGTGCTGGATACAGATCCCCATGACGCGAACCGCCTGACGATTGATTGAATGACCTTCGAAATTGCACTGGTCCTTGGAATCCTGGCTATTTCACTGGTCCTTTTTGTCAGCGAAGTCATTCGCATGGACCTCGTCGCCCTGCTGGTTCTGGGTGCGCTCGCGATCACAGGCCTGGTTGACTCGCAAGAAGCATTCGCCGGCTTCAGCAACAGCGCAGTTATCACCGTCTGGGCCATGTTCATTCTCAGCGAGGGCCTGACGCGCACCGGTATCGCTGACATCATCGGCCGCCAGGTCATGCGCATCGGCGGCAAGCGTGAAATGCCGATGATTTTCGTGATTATGATCACGGGTGCCGTGCTGTCCGCCTTTATGAACAACATCGGTGTTGCAGCACTGATGTTGCCGGTGGTCGTTGGCGTGGCGCGGCGGACGCGTATCCCGGCCTCCCGACTCCTTATGCCGCTCGCCTACTCGACGCTGCTCGGGGGCCTGATGACCATGATCGGCACGCCGCCCAACCTGCTGATCAGCGAAGCTATGGCGCAGAACAATATTACGCCGTTCAAGCTGTTCGATTTTACGCCGCTGGGCGGCGCGGTCATGCTGATCGGCGTCGTGTTTGTGACCCTGGTCGGTCGATTCCTGCTGCCCAAGACAAAGGGCGAACGCGACAAGCATGTCAGCCAGCGCAGCTTGCGCTCGCGCTACAAGCTGCAGGAGCGCACCTTCATGCTGCGCGTGCCGCGCGATTCGATTCTTGTTGGCAAAACGCTTGCTGACAGCCGCATCGGCTCGTCCACCGGCCTCATCATCCTGTCTCTGCTTCGCAACGGCCGCAGTGAGACCCTGCCGAACAGGCAGACCGTCATTCGCGGCGGCGACGGCATACTCGTGCAGGGGCGACTCGATCAATTCCGGGAACTCCGCCGCTGGAGCGATCTCGTGATCGAGCGCGAGGCGCCGGTACTCAAATCAATGGTCGCATCGAAAGTCGTGTACGCGTCGGTGACCATCGCTGAAGGCTCGCCGGTGGTTTCAGAGCTCGTTCGGCATGCCGGCTTCCGCAGCCGCTTTGACGTTCTCGTCGTCGGCGTCCTGCGCCGCGACGGCTTTCGCCTGACCAACCTCGCCTACGTCCCGATCAAGGCCGGCGACGAGATCCTGGTGCAGGGCGAAACGGAAGCGATCGAACAGCTGGAGAAATTTTCCGACTTCAGCGGGGTCGAGGTGTTCACCGAGGAACAGCTGGAGGAGAAGTACCACGCAGACGAGCGCATGTTCGTTGTCCGGCTGCCAAAACACAGCGGCCTGGTCGACGAGACCTTGCAGAAGAGCCGTCTTCAGGATGTTTTCGATTTTCGCGTGCTTGCCGTATTCCGCGATGGCGAATTACGGGTAATGCCGCGCGGTGACGAGGTCCTGGACGGTGGCGATCTCTTGCTCATCGAGGGACAGCACAGCGATCTGGACGTATTGCGCGGCTTGCAGGAACTGGAAATCGACACCAGGGTCCCGGCCAACGTGTCCGCCTTCGAGTCGGAACGCCTGACGCTGATGGATGCCACGCTGGATCCACGCAGCTCGCTGGCTGGTCGATCGGTGGGCGAACTCAATTTTCGTGAACGTTACGGTATTGAATTAGCCGGTATCTGGCGCGAAGGTGAAACGGTAGGCACCGATCTCGCCGACGAGCGCCTGCAAATCGGCGATGCGCTTTTATTGCTCGGGCCCCGCGACCGTCTGCAGCTGCTGTCGTCCGATTCTGACTTCCTGATCCTGACACCGCTGGGACAGGAGCCGCCCGACACTCGCCGGGCACCGCTGGCGGCGGCCATCATGTTCTCCGTGATTGTGACCGTGATGCTGGGTTATGCGCCGATATCCGTGTCGGCGGTGATTGGCGGAACCATCATGGTGCTGACCGGCTGCCTTAATATGGAGCAGGCGTATCGGTCGATCGACTGGCGTGCCATTTTCCTGATTGCCGGCATGCTGCCGCTGGGCACCGCGATGCAGGACACCGGGGCCGCCACCTTCCTCGCCGGCAAAGTCATGGAGCTACTCGGTGACGCGGGCCCCTGGCCGGTGATTATGGGGCTTTACATACTGACGGCCATGGCCACCATGATCATCCCGACCGCCGCACTGGTCGTTTTGATGTCGCCGATCGTCTTGTCTGCGATGGCGGACATGGGCCTTGCCCCTGAGACGGCCATGATGGCCATCGCGATGGCCGCATCCGCAAGCTTCACCAGCCCGATTTCACATCCTGCCAACATATTGGTGATGGGTCCGGGCGGCTATCGATTTGTCGACTACCTGAAAGTCGGCGTACCGCTCACCATCGTCGTGTTTATCGCGGTGATGGTCCTGCTGCCGATCCTCTGGCCGCTGACGCCCGCATGAGCCGCACGATCGTCATCGCAGGCGCAGGTCACGCTGCCGGTCAGGCAGTGGCCTCTTTGCTGCAGCAGAACTTCGACGGTCGGATCGTGCTCGTCGGCGACGAGCCGTACCTGCCCTATCAGCGGCCGCCGCTGTCAAAGAAATTCCTGGCGGGCGAGATGTCGGCCGACCGGCTGTACGTCAAGCCAGCGAGTTTCTATGAAGATCCGCGAATCGAATTGCATTTGAACACGACAATCAGCGCGATCGATCGCGGATCAAAATTGCTGCGAATTGCGAACGGCGATGACATCGCGTACGACCAACTGATCCTGGCACTTGGCTCTCGCGTCAGGACGCTGCCGATCGACGGGGCGGACCTTGATCACGTTCACTACTTAAGGACCATCGCCGACGTCGAAGGCATCCGCAGCGAGTTCGATACGGGCCGGCGCCTGGTGGTCATCGGAGCAGGTTACATCGGACTCGAGGTCGCCGCTGTCGCCCGCCAACAGGGTCTGGACGTCACCGTAATCGAGATGGCGGAACGGGTCATGAGCCGCGTTGTGTCACCGGAAATCTCTGACTTCTATCAGATAGAGCACACCAACCAGGGCGTAAAACTCAAGCTGTCCACCAGCGTGACGGCGTTACAGGGCGGGAAGCGCGTCAGGCAGGTTGTTACCAGTGATGGTGAAGAAATTCGAGCCGATTTCGTTATCGCCGGTATCGGCATCCTGCCGAACTCGGAACTCGCCGGGCAGGCCGGGCTCGACGTCAGTGACGGTATCGTCGTTGACGATCGTTGCCGCACCAGCGACCCGGACATTTATGCTGTCGGTGATTGCACCTCGCACCCGAATGCGATTTATGATTGTCGGTTGCGCCTGGAGTCAGTGCACAATGCACTCGAGCAGGCCAAGACCGCAGCCAGCAATTTGTGCGGCCATGAAGCGCACTACGCACAGGTTCCCTGGTTCTGGTCGGACCAATACGACCTCAAGCTGCAGATCGCCGGCTTGTCCGAGGGTTATGACCAGGTGGCCATTCGCGGCAACCCCGCGCAACGTTCGTTCGCTTGCCTGTATCTCAAAAAGGGGCGGCTTATCGCCGTAGACGCCGTCAATGCACCGCGGGACTTTGTTCAGTCGAAGCCGTTGATCGCGGACGGCGCGAAGATTTCCCGGGAGGCGCTGGCGAATCCTGACACCAGCCTGAAAGACCTCGCCGCCAGGAATTGACACCGCGAAACGACTATCGCCCGGACGCCACTTCCAGAGCCGCCTCTGCGATCTTCGGCATCTCGATGAGCAGCCGTCCTTCGGCTGACACCGGACCATCGTCTATTGAATACGCACTGATCGACAGAGACTCGCTGCTTTGCATCGTGGTTCCGCGCAACGATCCGGCGCCGCCGGTCACAATAGCCGTGCCCAACACGCCCGGCCCGATCGTGATGTCGCCAATCCAGTTGCCCTTCCAGCTTTTCGCTGAATTCCTGTACGCCGGTATGTAAACCTCTCGCAGCACGTCCCAATAGTTTTCGGACTGCTCGATAAAAAGGCTTCCCCGGTCGGGCAGGAAGACGTACCAGGTACTGTTCACCAGTGCCTCACCGTTCAGCAGCCGAGTGCCCTCGGAGAGAGAGGAGAATTTGATACCAAGACCGGCCGTCTGGTTGCGCGCGTCGCGCATGACAACCGCCATCACGCTGCTTTGACGAATCGTCTCTTCCCATAGCTGCTGGACCTTGGCAGGAGACGGCTTCACAGGCAGGTCACCGGCATTCGTAAACAGTATCGATTGGGCCGGCACCGCCGAGAAATTCAGCGTCATGACCTCTTCATCGGTTACCGCGAGCGGCGAAAGGCTGCGATCGACGACGAACGGGTTGTACGTCATGCCGAGGGCGAATAGCAACGCACCCACCAGCAGGCCAAGAACCAGCGCAATGACGTGTTTCATCAGGGCGATTCCTGTTTTCGAGCATAGGCGGTTGACAGTTCGATGCGGCCCGCAGGCTCATCCTCGTCGGCGGAGGGATTGGGAATCCAGCGCTCCGTCATTGTCCCGGTCAGCCCCGAAAATTCGCGCGAGCCACCGAGCAGCTCGCCGGTACGATACGCCTTGTCCTCTGCCTCGGCACGCAAATTGACGAACATGGAGCCGCGTGCGGGGAGGTGGACGACCCAGTCGATTACAGGCCCGTTTTCCTGGCTGCCCGCCGTTCGAGCGGCGATACCGACCACGGCATCGCGGGCATTTCGTACTTTGAACAGCTCAGCGCGAATATCTTCGAATATCGGATCGCCTGGCCAGCGCATGCCCTCGGGCAGCGACAGCGGCTGGTCGGCGGCGCCGACCAGGATACGATCCATCGGCACGTTAACGTGGAAGGACTCGATGTTGGTACCGTTTGCAGCAACCGAGACGATTGACGCCTCCCGATGCTGGTCGATGACCGGAACTGTGTACAGGGCCGCGGCAGCGCCAGCAACGCCCAACAGGATTCCCACTATGAATGTCTTCAGCAAAACGTCTCCACCTGGCAAGGTCATCAAGACTACTTCAGGAACAGTCGTCAAGTTTAGTTAAATTGCAACGGCGGGCACACCGCATAGGCTGTTTTTTGTGACGGAGCGCACAACAACGACGTGCCGTGGGGGCGATATCGGACCACGATTGATCGCGTCCACCGCCTTCCCTCCCGTTCCGCTCTGCCGTTACAATCGAGCCCCGGATGGCCAGGCGGCAGGAGGGCAATACAATGACGGCGCCAATCTGCCTGTGGTCGGGCCCGCGCAACGTGTCCACCGCGCTCATGTACAGCTTCGCGCAGCGTGATGATATTCGCGTTGTCGATGAGCCCCTGTATGGCCATTACCTCCTCACCAGTGGTGCCGACCACCCCGGGCGCGACGCAATCATGGCGAGTATGAATTGCGATGGTAACGCCGTGATGCAGGCGCTTTTAGCCTGGCAAGAAACGCATTCCTCGCCACGCCTGTTTCTGAAACACATGGCCCATCACCTGGTGGACCTCGACCTTGGCTTCCTCAAGAAAACAAGTAACGTATTCCTGATCAGAGACCCGCACGACATGCTGCCGTCCCTGACCGTGCAAATCCCGAACGCGGGGCTGGCCGACACCGGCCTCAAGCGACAGAGTGAGCTTTACGACGACCTCCTGGCGGCGGGCCAGGCACCTATGGTCCTGGATTCCCGCGAGCTGCTGCTGGACCCGGAGGGCGTCCTTAGCCGTTTGTGCTCACACCTCGGGTGTCGTTTCGATGCTCGCATGCTGACGTGGCACGCTTGCCCGCGACCCGAAGACGGCATTTGGGCGCCGCACTGGTACGATGCCGTCCATCGGAGCACCGGGTTCGCACCCTACCGTCAGAAGGGATCGTTCCCGAAAAGACTCAACGCGCTGCTGGCGGAATGCCAACCCTGGTATGAGCGGCTGATGCAGCACGCGCTGCTCGCGAACACATAAGGAGTACAGCGGTGAACCTGCCCGATCCACGCAATGCCGATATTCTCGTGAGTATCAATGGCAAACTCAAGGCCCGCGGGGACGCTTGTGTCTCCGTCTTTGACAGCGCGGTGCAGGGAGGCGACGCGGTGTGGGAGGGCTTGCGCGTCTACGACGGACGCGTCGCCGAACTGGACGGCCACCTCAGAAGAATGCAGAACTCGGCGAAAGCGCTGGCCTTTGAGGGCGTGCCGTCTGCCGATGAGATTCGCAGTGCTATTTTCGCTACGCTCGAAGCGAATGGTATGCGCGACAATGCGCATATCCGCCTGACACTCACGCGCGGCGAAAAGGTGACCTCCGGAATGAATCCGCGATTTAACCGCTCGGGCTGCACCCTGATCGTGCTCGCCGAGTGGAAGCCGCCGGTCTATTCCGATCAGGGGATTCGAGTCATCACGGCCTCGACACGCCGCAATACGCCACAATGCCTCGACTCAAAAATCCATCACAACAATCTTCTGAACAACATACTTGCGTCGATCGAGGCAAACGTGGCCGGTGTCGACAGCGCCATCATGCTCGACATCAATGGATTTGTCTCCGAAACCAACGACACCAACCTGTTTCTGGTAACTGACGGCCAGGTTCTCACGCCGCATGCCGACAGCTGCCTGCCCGGCCTGACGAGAAGCCATGTTCTCAGGCTCTGTAATGAACACGACATTGCTGCCCGCGAGTGCAACCTGTCATTGACCGAGCTGTACACGGCCCACGAGGTGTTTACGAGCGGCACGATGGGTGAATTGACACCCGTGCTGGAAGCGGATGGCCGCGTGATCGGCAGCGGCAAGGCCGGGCCCGTGACGGGCCGCCTGCAGCGCCTCTACCGGGACAGCGCCTATCGTAACGGCACGCCGTTACCGTTCTGATCAACAATTCGCGAAATAGCGCTGCAGGTACTCGTCCAGGCTGATGTCATCAGCCGCTTCGATGTCCTTCTGTCGCCGTAATGATGCGACAACTTCTTCCTCGAACATCGCTTGCCGCGCCGCGTTCAGGGGAGCGAGCGATGCAAAGTAATGACTGTGACTCCGCGCAAGTTCGAGCGCGTACTCAAAGAAACTGCTTTGCGTCGCGGTGATGTCGGCAAGAACGCGCGCGGAGGGTGTTTCATCGGGGTTGTCCACCAGGCCCTGCATCATTCGTACAGCGTCCGTGTAGGACTCGCCGGCCTCGTTCCTGTCTATCGCTTCGGCGACCGCCAGCACGTTCGAAACGATTTCAGTAGCCCAGGAACGCAGCGTCACCGCCTTGCCGTTTCGCGACAATCGAAACTGTGGATCTCGCCCGCGTTTTGCGGTGGCCGCGTGATTGCGCGCAACTTCCTCCAGTGCCTCATCGTCAAACTCGTCGCTGTCCTCGAGCAGGCAATAGATCAGAAATGCTTCCACAAACCGCATCGTATTCTGATTCACGCCGCAGGGATCAAACGGGTTGATATCGAGCGAGCGGATTTCGACATACTCGATACCTCCCCTGCGTAGGGCGGCCGTCGGCTGCTCTCCCGAGTTGATCACTCGTTTCGGTCGCACCGGCGAATAGTATTCGTTCTCGATCTGCAACAGGTTGGCGTTGAGCTGCCGGTACTTGCCCTCTACCTTGACGCCGATTTTTTCATACGCTGGCTCTTTCGTGCAGATCGCGTCGCTGAGGTCGTCGACGTAGCCTTTCAGGCTGTTAAGGGAGATTTGTATTTTGGACTGGTTCTGATTGCTATAGCCGAGATCACTCATACGTAATGACGTGGCAAACGGTCCAAAAAACGTGTTGTCATTCTGCATGTCCAGTCCGACTTCTGCGGCACTGGAGAATGACTTGCACAGCGCCGGTGAAGCCCCGAAGAGATACAGAATCAGCCAACCCATGCGCCGGAAATTACGAATCAGGCCGAGGTACTGATCTGACCGAAACTCATCGACGTCCTGATCGACGCCAACGACCTGCCGATAGACGGGCCAGAAATCAGCGGGCAACGAGTAGTTGAAATGCACGCCGGCGATAAGCTGCATTTGCCTTCCATAGCGGTAACCCAGGCCGCGACGATAGATAGTCTTCATTTGCCCGACGTTCGAGGTTCCATAACGGGCCAGCGGAATGCCGTCATTTTCCGGAATCAGGCACGGCATACTGGCCGGCCAGAGGATTTCGTCACCAATCTTTGAATAGGCGTGCTGATGGATGTCGCACAGACAGCGCAGCGACTCCCAAGTCGTCGCAAACGCAGGCGTTACGAACTCGAGCAGCGACTCCGAGAAGTCCGTGGTGATGTATCGATTCGTTAATGCCGATCCGAGCGATGTCGGATGCGACGCCAGCGACAACAGACCCTCGCTTGTCACGCGCAATGACTCTTTCTCGATGCCCTTCTTACCGCCACCAAGAACACGGCTATCCGTCGCGACCAGGGTCGCCAGTTTTTTGTCAAACCGCTGCATTTATACCGGTCCCCACGCGGACGTTCTAAAGTGCCCTGCCCGCTTGCTGTTTTACCATAACCGTTAGCGGGGCGTACGGCCGCGTAAGCGGCAGCCAGAAGCCATCCCATCGCTGAGGCGAGGCCTGGCGACTGACGCGCTCGTCGATGGCGCGCTATTTGCTATTCTGATCAGGTACCCCGAATGGCCTGACAACGCTTAATGACTAGCACAAAGATCACCAACTCCTACCGCCGGACCGGCACCGGACTCGTTATTTTACTCGCACTGCTGCTTGCCACGCCGGCACAGGCGTTCCGCTGTGGCAACAAGCTCGTTATCGAAAACATGCTGGAGTCGCAGGTGCGCAACGCCTGCGGTGATCCCGCATCCGCTCGGCACCTTGGTTTCGCGCTGCGAAGTATCGAGCCGGCCACGCGGCGGGGCCTGTCAGGGCCTGCCTACCGCTTGCGATACGGCGGCCCTGCTCATTACCTGCAGGAAGTCGCCGTGACCGAACTTATCTACAATTTCGGCCCTCGCAAATTTATGCGAAGACTGGTCTTTGAAGGTGGCAAACTGGTGTCGATAGAAGCCATCGGCTATGGGTATCGGGAGCCGCGCAAATAGCTGTATTTGGCTGCTTTTGACTAAATTCGCTCGGTATTCGATCGTTTCAAAGGTTACGATTGGGGCCCGTACCGGGGAACGATTTGCGGAGCTCATCTGGCATGAATGAAACACAACGACGGCGCCTTCGCGATCGTTCCGAGAAGAAGGCAACGCTCATCAACCAGGGCTGCACCATTACCGGCTCGATCAGGGGCAATGGCAACTTCCTGGTCAACGGCGAAGTTAACGGTGATTGCGACATCGACGGCACGCTCACCCTGGCCGCGGACAGCATCTGGCGCGGCGTCATAAAGGCCAGCAGCATCATTCTCTCAGGTTCGGTCGAAGGGGATGTGATCGCCCGAGGCCAGGTAGAAATCACCTCGTCGGCAAAAATAATCGGCACCGTTTCCGGCGAGGCCATCGCCGTTGCCGAGGGTGCGGTCATCGACGGTGCGGTGAAGACGACCGGTACCGCGGCCCTGGTTGAATTCGTCGAGAAACGCCGCTAGTACCCGCCAGGTCGGCGTTTGGGCTGGATTGCCGCAGCCGCCCGCCCGCCGAAGTCGCCCGCCGGCCAAAATAGTCCAATTTGGAAAATTTCTTGTCTCGGTAGCGCAGGTGCTAGACTGCAAGCCAATATTGGCCGAATAATAAAGAACAAATGATCGGCAAAAGAATCCCGCGACTGTGGTTAATAATAGCGTCCATCGGCGTCGCATCCGCTGCGATCATGCTGGCCATGTTCTATGGCCAATCCCGCTTTATCGCGGATCAGATCGTGACAACCAGTTCCGAGGAGCATTACGCGTTTCTGCAGGACAGTTTTGAGCGGCGGGCAGAGGCAACAATGGATGACCGCAGCCGACGAAATTACGGCAGGGCTCGCGACCGGCAACGACGACGAACATACAGGGCATTCTTGATCGGTTTATCAGGACCGACGCGACCCTGGCCGGCCTGCGTTTCTCCCGTTCGTCCGGGCAAGTCTGGGAGAGCGGCGTACTGCCGGCCATTGACGAATCCAATCAGACCACCTGGCTCGACCAGCGGCTGCTCGTCAGCCACCCGGTGCAGGAAGACGATAACAGCGTAGGTCGACTGAGCGCCTCGTTCCGGTTCGAAGAGATGCGCGCCGAATTCACGGCCTTCAAAGAGCACCTCTCTGCGAGTGACGTACAAAGCCGCCAGGCAAGTTACTACTGGATAGGTGGCGGCACCCTGGGCATCTTGTTGCTATGCGGCGCGCTTGTCGCGATTGTCTTTCGTAACCAGTCACAGCGCATAGACCAACTGAAATTACAGGCCGAAAAATTTCGCGACGCCGATTTCGGCGAGCCGTTGCCGGAGACTAAAGGCGATGCACTCGGCGAGCTTGCCGCCGTTTTTAACGATATGCGGGATCGCCTGCGCCGCACCACGATATCGAGAGACTATATCGACAATATCCTCTCTAGCATGAACGAGGCGATCATCGTGACATCGGACGATGGCAAGATAGAACGAATCAATGCGGCGACAACGCACCTTTTGGGCTATGGCACCGATGAACTGCTGGGCGCATCGATCGACTTCCTGGTTGACCCGGACAAGAGCCGCTCACTCGCCGAGGGCGCGCCCTCCGGCCTTCCCAAAGAAGCCATTTTTGAGTCCAAGTACGGCGAGTCTATCCCTGTTTCGTATACCTGCTCCGTGGTCGAAGATAACAGCGGCAAGACCAGCAATCGTATTTATGCAGCACAGAACATCACGGAACGACGGCGCACAGAAAAGCGCATTCGCTACCTCGCACGTATCGACGCGCTCACGAAGATCCCCAACCGCATGCAGTTTCAGCACCTCCTGCAGCGCGGCATCGCGCGCGCTCGCCGCGCCGGGCAGCCGCTGTGTCTTTTTTATATAGACCTCGACTACTTCAAGGAAATCAACGATACGTTTGGACATCTCGCCGGTGACATGACCCTCGAGACCGTCGCGGAACGATTGACGGCGGTGTTGCCAAAGGATTCGGTGATTGGCCGACTTGCGGGCGACGAGTTCGCAGTGATGGTGGACGATCTTGGACCCGGCCGTGCCGGCATCCAGGCGACCCGCGAACTTGCGCAATCGCTGCTGACCCGCCTTGCCGACCCGTTCTTCGTGCAGGGACACGAGGTATTCATGACGGCCAGCATGGGTATCGCTTATTACCCGAAAGATGCGCCCAATGTCATTGACCTCATCCGCAATGCCGATGCATCGCTGTATCACGCGAAAAAGAATGGCGGCAACGTTTACTCTTTCTACAAGGCGGAGATGAACGAGGCGTCGGTGGACAAGCTCATGACCAAGAGCAAGCTCAAACGGTCGTTCGAGCGAGACGAACTTCTGGTTCACTACCAGCCCAAATACAACCTGGTAACCGGGGAAGTCTTCGGTGCTGAAGCACTGGTGCGCTGGGAACTTCCCGAACGCGGGCTTGTACTGCCGTCTGACTTTATTCCGATCGCGGAGGAATCCGGCCTGATTATCGAAATCGGCGAATGGGTACTGGACAAGGTCTGTGAAGATTTTCGCCTTTGGCAGAGAACCGTGCCCTCGCCCGGCCGGGTTTCGGTCAACCTGTCACTAAAGCAGTTGCGTCAGCTCAATTTTATCAATCGCATTGGCGCCATCCTGCGTGGTCATGAAGTCTCGCCGACATCGCTGGAGCTGGAAATCACCGAGACAACGCTGATGGAAAATCCGGACCGCACCATCAAGTTGCTCGACCAGCTGTATGGACTTGGACTGCATCTCGCGATCGACGATTTCGGCACCGGCTATTCCTCCCTGAGTGCCCTGCAGCAGTTTCCGATCAGTACGCTAAAAATCGACAAGTCATTCGTACGTAACATTGTCACAAACCCGGACGATGCCACGATCGTCGATACGATCATCCAGATGGGGCGCAACCTGAACATGGACGTGGTCGCCGAAGGCGTCGAGGAAGAAGCCCAGCTGCTCTTCCTGCAAAAGCTCGGTTGCACCTATGTGCAGGGCCTGCTGTTCGGTGACCCGATGAGCTCTGACAACTACCTGGAACTCCTGATGGCACAAGCCGATGGCACGGATTCCCATCGGGCCCTGTTCGCCTGATCCGGCCGTTCATATCCTGTTCAGTTCGCAACCGGGAAAATGACCTATTACCTGCAACTCCTTGTTTTTTATTGTCACAAATCGGGCGACTTCACTCCGACCAGGTGACATGATTAAATGATGGCCGGAAACCGGCACTGTTCGGACTGAGCTGTAAGCCCTCTTTTTCAAGAAACCTCACGAGCAAGACTATGAAACTACTTATTTCCCTGATGATGGTATTTGCAGCGCCGCTCGCACTCGCCTGCGACTATCCGCATCGCGTTGACGTGCCTGACGGCACGACGGCAACCAAGGACGAGATGATCGCGGGGCAGCGCGCAATCAAGAGCTATATGAGTGCGATGGACGAATATCTCTCGTGCATCGAGGCGGCGGAACAGGAAACTATCGCGGCTGACGAAGCGGATACATCCGGCAAACAGCAGCGCATCGAGATGTACAACAAGAAATACAACGCGGCGGTCGATGAGATGAACCTTCTGGCAGAACAATTCAACGTGCAGGTTCGCGCGTACAAAGAACGCAGCAAATAACAGCTACCATTGACTCGTCGGACGAAACGCCCATCGACGGGTGGGCGTCTTGCGTTTGCCCACTGGCGTTTTTTCATACCGTTACTTCAGGTTGTCAATTTCCTTGTGCAGGTCGTATTTGTTTTCCGTGACAATACGTTCCAGGACCTTGATACGCTCCTCCAGTCGTTCGATATGCAAGAGCGTCTCCTCGAGCTCCGGGTCCCGTGCCGTCTTCTCGGCTGTTTTCATTTTTAGATACTTCTGAATCGTCTGCGCCGTAAAAACGATCGCGACGATCGCGACGACCATAATAAATTTGTCCATAGACGGGCCTCTCTAATCGACTTTTCCTCAGAGCTTTCGAAATTCCTGTTCGAGCTGGAAGCGCGGGGAGGTAACCTCTTTCTCCAATTCAGCCAGGCGCCTGTCCAGCGATTGGTAGCGCTGACGGACATCGCGGAACGAGGGCGCAGGCGCCGTTGGCTGAACCCGGCCCTCGAAGTCTCGCGACTCGCGTCGCGCCCGGCGCCTGGCGGAGCGCTTGCTTCGCCTCACGCCCCAACGAACAACCCGTCTCTTCATAGCGCTGTGATTGCCGCCGACTCGACTCGGCCGGTACCAGAAACACCACGGCCAGGTACGCGACAACAGCGAACGGCATCGCCATGAAAAATGCGATGATCGCGAGAAGACGCGTAACCTTGAGGTTTAAGCCGAAATGTCCGGCAAGGCCGGCACAGACGCCGCCCAGCACGGCTCTGTCGGCATCCCGATACAGCCTTCGATCGGCCGTCTCACTAAATGCTGTCATAAGCGTCTCCATTGGTCACGGCCATACTCCCGCCAGAAGTCGTACTCGTTTCGGCGGCCCGAATAGACCAGCGGTTTTTCTTTTATCAGTACGGTGGCGGCGATGTAGACCAGAGCGGTTAGCCAGAAGAACACCAGCAGGCTGATCACAGCCACCACCCTTACCGTGGTCAAACGAAAATTGAAGCGCTCGGCGATTCCGGCGCAAACGCCGAAAACCCAGCCGTTTTCCCGATCCCGGTAGAACCCGCGCAGCGGGCCCGGATCCGTATCCCAAATCCCTCGACTCATTCTTTGCTCCTCTCAAAGGGTTCGACTACTCGGTTTCTGCGCGCTGACTGCGGTCCGCGGCGACCCGACGCTTCAACGCGTCGAGCTCCTTGTTGACGGAGTCTTCGGCCTCAAGGCCCGCAAACTCATGATTGAGATCTTTTGGCAGTCCGAGGTCATAGGCCTCGACACGCCCCTCAACGTCGTCAATCCGACGGGTGTACGCCTCGAAGCGGACCATGGCGTCGTCGATCTTGTAATCGTGAATTTTCTTGCGGGCAGCGAGTCGGCTACTGGCCGTCTTGTGCCGCGCCAGCAGCGCTTTTTGCCGGGTTTTCGCATCGTCGAGCTTGCTCTCGAGCCGGGCGATGTCTTCATTCAGCTTGGCCAGGCCTTCGTCGACAACGAGGTAGTCTTGCTTCAGCACATCGACGGCAGCGGAAACCCGCGACTTCTCGACGAGTGCCGCTTTCGCAAGGTCCTCGCGGCCTTTTCGCATGGCGAGTTCGGCGCGATCATCCCAGTCGCCGGTTTCGCGCTCCAGCGCCTCGATTTTTCGATTCAAATCCTTTTTGTCGGCAATCGAGCGCGCTGCAGCCGACCTGACTTCGACCAGCGTGTCCTCCATTTCCTGGATCATCAGGCGGACGATTTTCTCCGGGTCCTCGGCTTTGTCGAGAATGGCGTTGATATTCGAGTTCACGATGTCGCTGAATCTCGTGAATATGCCCATGGGTCGTTCCTCTTTTCAGGTGAGTCCTGTCAATGTGAATTGCAGTATTCATGCCAAGGTCAGTGCGAAATCTTTAAGTCATTGATTTAAATTGAGAAAAGCGTGCAATGCCTCGCCAGCAGATCCAAATCCTAAAGTGGTTATTTTCACCAATTAATAGCTATTTCCGTTATTTTTTGGCTAGATTGACCAATGCCGTCTGCACCCGAATCGCAACCCATCATCGGTGAGGCGCCGTCCTTTCTCGAAATGCTGGAACATGTCTCGCGAGCGGCCCCATTGTCCAAGCCGGTCCTCGTGGTCGGCGAGCGCGGCACCGGCAAGGAACTGGTGGCCTCGCGGCTGCATTTCTTGTCGGACCGTTGGGAGCAGCGGGTCGTCAAAGTGAATTGTGCGGCTTTGACCGAGTCGATCCTCGAGTCGGAACTGTTCGGTCACGAGGCCGGCGCGTTCACGGGCGCGGCCAAGACCCACATCGGGCACTTCGAGCGCGCCGACGGCGGCACCCTGATTCTCGATGAGTTGGCCACTATTTCGCTGCGCATGCAGGAGAAGATCCTGCGCACGATAGAGTACGGCGAGGTCCAGCGCGTGGGCGGTAGCGAAACGTTTCACGTCGATGTCCGTATCGTCGGGTCGACGAACGCCAATCTGCAGTTGCTGGCCGCGGACGGCCGGTTTCGAAAAGACCTGCTGGATCGACTGGCCTTCGACGTCATCACCGTTCCGCCGCTACGGGAGCGAGTGGAGGATATTCTGCCGCTCGCCAACGCGTTCGCAATCAACATGGCAAGCGAGCTGAAGTGGAGCTACTTTCCCGGCTTTAGCCCACGACCATCGTCGGCACTGCTGCGGCATCGCTGGCCAGGCAATGTGCGCGAGTTGAAAAATACCATTGAGCGAACCGTTTACCGTTCAAGTGATCCGGAGCTTCCCATTTCCAGCATCGCTTTTGATCCGTTCGATTCCCCGTTCAAGATGGCCGATGATTCGTCGGCAACGCCGAAGTCGAAGCCCCGGCGGCTCTCGCCGCTGCTGCCAACCGACCTGCATCAACGCCTGGTCGATACAGAGACCGGAACTGCTGCAGGCGGCACTGGAGAAAGCGCGTTTCAATCAGCGCCTGGCCGCGGATTTGCTGGGCCTGAGTTACCACCAGTTTCGCGGCAAGCTGAAAAAGTTCGGTATCAGCAGTAAGCCCTGACAATCAATACGGAATCGTTGGGTCAGCTCTCGTCGCGGTAGCGCCGTACATAGATCGCGGCGGTAACAAACAGGGCGCACACGATAGCGCCGCCCCACATCGATGGGCTGCGGAGGAACTGCAACACATCGAGATAAGCAAGCAGGCTCACTATCTCTTCATTCACATGCAGGCTCTTCTCGTCAAAGAACGCTTCCATGTCCATGCCGCGGAAAAGCGGCAGCATGCCTCTGCGTGTAAACACGGCCTCTGCGAATATAGACGACCTCAAAAATATCAGCTCGAGAAGCGGTATCAATACCAACGGCATGAATGCCATAAGTAACGGCGAGCGCTTCGTAAACGCCGAGACAAACAAAAACCAGCCCACGAATGGCGACATCCAGATGGCAGTGGCGAGCGTGACAATGAGGGCGGCAAGCCAGTTGTCGAATAACGGCACGGAACCCCAGATCAGGTGGCTCGCATCGGCCCCCTTGGCGCTAAACCAGAGGCTCGTCACGGCGAGATTGACAAGGTGGGTGGCAATGATGGCGGCAACGGTGACCAAAGGTATGACGATGATGGCTGTCGCCAGCTTCGAGATTACCGCCTCGGCGTCCGTAATCGGCAGAGACCGCCAGAAAAGTATGCTCTTGTCTTTTCGTTCGGCATACAGGCAGTCCAGCGTGTAAAAGACGGTAAGTACCATTGCCGCCAGCAGGAACGCCCACGACGTGCCGACGAAAAAACCGGTGAGCGCAATCTTGCGTTCCGCGTCGCCGGCAATATTTGTCGCGCCGAAGATGGCAATGTCCAGTTCCTTGGCAAAGCCGCCGGCAAACACCAGCATCGCCAGGGTGCCGAGCGTAACGATACTCGCGATGGCCAGCGGCGTGACGTAAATCGAGCGATGCTCCCAGATCTCGCGTTTCAGGAGAGCCAGCTGGTTGCCGATCATTTTCGTGCCCCCTTTACCTTGGCAACAAACAAATCGGCGACGGATGGTGTACGAAGTTCACCAAGTCCGGCAAGGTTTTCCCGATCAACACCCTCGAACAGCAAGATCGACTTGCCGAACATTTCGTGCTCGGCGATCGGCCCGAGGCCTCTCGCTTTCTGCGCGTTCTCGCCAGAGGCCATGAGCTCGGTGTAGGTATCGGCCAGCGTGTCCATAGGACTGTCGAGCAGAATCTTGCCGTCGTTGATAAACATGATGTCCGTCATCAGGTTCTCGATCTCTTCAACCTGGTGCGTCGTAATCAGTATCGTCCGACCTTCGTCGAAGTAGTCGTTGAGCAAGTTGCTGTAGAACTCCTTACGGAAAATGATATCGAGCCCCAGAGTTGGTTCATCCAGTATCAGCAACCTGGCGTCAATCGACATGATGATCGACAGGTGCAACTGCGTAACCATTCCCTTGGATAGCTCCCGCACTTTCGCGCCTGATCGAACCTTGGTCTGGTTCAAAAACGCGTTTGCGCGTTGGCGTGAGAAATTCGGGTGAACGGATTCGACGAACTCCAGCAGCTGGCTGACCTTCATCCAGCGAGGCAATACCGCCACGTCAGCGATAAAACAGATATTGTTCAGGAGTTCCTTGCGTTGCCTGAACGGATCGAGCCCGAGCACCGACAGCTCGCCATCACAGTCGGTCAGACCGAGTACGGCTTTCAACAAGGTTGTTTTTCCCGCACCGTTCGGGCCGATCAAACCCAATATCCTGCCCTGCTCTATCTCGAAGCTGACATCATCAACGGCCCGAACGGCCCCGAAGTGTTTTGACACGCCGCGAGCACTGACCAGGCTAGTCATTTTCGCCTCCTGCCTTCTTGTCTGATTCTGATACTCGTAGAAGCTCAGACACATCCAGCCCAAGCCGCTCGATCATCGCCATAACCGCGGGCCACTCCTTATCGAGAAATCGCTGCCGCTCGGCTTTCAGAAGCTTGGTACGTGCGCCCTCATTGACGAACATTCCGCGACCGCGCTTCTTCTCAACAAGGCCCTCATCAACCAGCTCCTGGTATCCTTTGAGTACGGTCAATGGATTCAGCCGATACTCGGCAGCAACGTTTCTTACCGATGGCAAGGCATCGCCATCGCCCAGTACCTCTTCGAGGATCATCGCGACAACCCTGTCTCGCAGCTGACGATAGATCGGCTGGTCTTCATTCCACTTCGGGTCCATTAAGCGTTATTTCCTCGTTGCGGCCGGCATCTCGGCTCAAAGCACATTGCGCGCGAGCCATGGCTTCGGCTTGATCTTCGCGTCATCGATTACTGATCGTCGAACGATACAAAGCTGAATTCCGCTACAGCATCGATCGAAATCGTCAGCGGCTGGCCGGCGATCCGGGTACTGATTATCGTGCTGAAAGGCACATTGGTCCGAACCGATGCGTCGGCCCCGGTCGCAGCCGCCGCGGCGCGAGCCGCCTCGTGCATCGTCGCGTCAGCCTCTCCCGCGACCAGCGCGATCGCCATCAGTATCAGGACGGCGAAGCTAACTAATTCATTTGTATAGGGAATTGTCGTTTTCATTAGCGGTCTCCCGGGGCCTCCCCGGCGGTTTCATCGAATTTAGTGAACTGGTGTTATAGTTGACTATAACACTGAGAGGACGAATTGCAAACCCTGATTGCCCCGGTTTTTCTAACCCCTGGACGCCTTACCGCGCGTTAGTTAAGGGAACGACACGAGTTTTTTTTATGGAAACGACCGTTGATTTCATGGCGATAGCGACGAATACCCTTTGCGACCGCGAAGCGCTCCCCTATGCTCCGACAATGGACCACAGGGTGGACGACAGTGCGTTAATGTTGCGCTACCAGGACGGCGACCTGGTGGCATTCGACACCCTGTATCGTCGTCATAACGACCCTCTGTACCGCTATTTGCTGCGCCTTTGCCGGGATCGGGATACGGCAGACGACCTTTTCCAGGAGGTCTGGGGAAAGATCGTCAAATCCCGTGCAAGCTATCGGCCGACCGCGAAGTTCACCACGTTCCTTTATCGCGTCGCGCACAACTGCTTTATTGATAATTTGCGGCGCAACAAACGGCACGCAAACCACGCGGAGCTGAAGGCGGAAACGCACAGCCACCCGGGCGAACAGCCGGATGCGGCGACGGAACGCAGTCTCGCGAAAGAGCGCCTTTCGAAAGCACTCATGGAGCTACCGGACGAACAACGGGATACTTTTCTGCTGTACGAGGAAGCCGGCCTTAGCCTCGAGCAGATTGCCGCCGTAACCGGCAGCAACCGTGAGACGGCGAAAAGCCGGCTGCGCTACGCTGTAAGCAAACTGCGCGTCGCGATCGATGAACCATCGGAGCAGAAATGAGTAAGCGAGCGGAAATCCCCGGAAATGGACACCCTCGTCGCGAAGACCTACAAGGCGCTGGCGACAGAACGCACGCCGGATCACCTGAACGAGAAGGTCATGGCAATGGCGGCCCGGGAGTCACGGACCCGGTATGCGCAGGCCAGGACATGGGTCAGGCCCCTGGCCTGGGCTGCGACCGTTGGTCTCAGTCTTGCGATTGTGCTCGAGCTCACGCAGCTACCCACCTCGGGCGTGGACACTCGCGGTCACAACGTGCCACTGGAGCCTGCCGCAGCCCCGGCGGATTCGGCCGCACGGCTTTCACAGCAGGCAGACGCGTTGGCTGGCAATACCCCGGTCAACGTGACCCGGGACGACGCTGTTGCCCCGGCCAGCCAGGCCGATGATGCGGCACCGAAGAAGGCTCTGGCATCGCAAGACAGGGATGAATTTCGAAAGGCTGAGGAACTGACGCGCGAGCGCGCGAGCAGCCATCAGCCCGCTGTCGAGGCGCCGCGCGAATCGATGAGGCTCGAGCCTGCCCCGCGGGTTAAGGAGAAAAGCACCGCGGAGTCCGTCGAGGCGGAGTCCGCAATCGCCGCGAGCCCCCCTCTGGATGCTGTCGCATCGACTCCTGGCGCGAGCAGAGATATCGCGAAACGACGCGCCAACGCGGGCGAATCGCTGGCCGCCACCTCTTTGTCCATGGGGAGAGACAAGCAATGGCCGGAGTCGGATCGACCCTGCCCGGCCGCGTTGCGCGAATCCGCGGCGTCCTGGTTACGCTGTATCGACGACCTGCGGGGCGAAGGTCGCGATGATCTCGCGGACTACGAGGCGGGCGAATTCGAGCGGAAATACCCGTCATACACGGTGCCAGCGCCCGATAAGTAATTAACACCTGTGTCTGGCGGGCTCGCCGATGCTAAAATCCGGGGCGCACTCCGCCGCATAGCAACGCAGGAAATACCCATGAAATCACCCGTTCGCGTCACCATAACTGGCGCCGCTGGCCAAATCGGTTATCAGCTGGCCTTCCGCATCGCATCAGGCCAGCTGCTGGGCAGTGACCAGCCGGTCATTCTGCAACTGCTCGAAATTCCTCCCGCGCTGCCCGCCTTGCAGGGCGTGGTCATGGAACTCGACGACTGCGCGTTCCCGACACTCGCCGGTATCGTCGCCACCGACGACCCGAATATCGCCTTCAAGGACAGCGACTATGCGCTGCTGGTGGGCGCACGACCTCGCGGCCCGGGTATGGAACGCAAGGATTTGCTGCAGGCAAACGCCGCTATTTTTTCCGTACAGGGCCGATCGATCAGTGACCATGCCAGTCGGGATATTCGTGTTCTCGTCGTCGGCAACCCGGCCAACACCAATGCGCTGATCGCCAGCAGCAATGCGCCCGACATCGATCCCGCGAAACTTCACGGCAATGACCCGCCTCGACCACAACCGCGCCAAGGCGCAGCTCGCGGCGAAAACCAGCAGTCATGTCAACGATATCCAGCGCATGACTATCTGGGGAAATCACTCTGCGACGCAGTACCCGGACATCCACCATGCGCTCGTGGACAGTAAGGCCGCGACGGATCGGGTCGATCAGGCCTGGCTCAACGATGAGTTCATTCCGACCGTGCAACAGAGAGGCGCGGCCATTATCAAGGCGCGTGGCGCGTCCTCAGCCGCGTCGGCTGCCTCCGCCGCAATCGATCATATGCATGACTGGGCGCTTGGGACGCCCGCTGACGACTGGGTCAGCATGGGCATTCCGGCGGATGGCAGCTACGGCATCAAACCCGGCATCGTCTACTCGTTTCCCGTGCGTTGTAAGGACGGGCAGTACGAGATTGTTCAGGGGCTGTCCATTAATGATTTCAGCCGCGAGCGAATGGAAAAAACACAAGTAGAACTCCGCGAAGAGCGCGCGGCGATAGAAGAGCTTTTGTAAAGTCATAAGCGCTGCTGCTGACGGCAGCCTTACTATGAGGGGTATGAAATTTTGTCCGGTCTGATTGTTAGTTTGCTGTGGTTGCTGCTGTTTGTCGGCGGTGGAATTTTTCTCGCGTACCAGCGCATTGACTTGCGTACGTCGACAATCGCGACCGGCCTCGCGTTACTCGCCTACTGGATCTTCGGCGATGGCGTTGTTCTGTGGAAAATATTTCTAACGATCCTGTTCGGCCTGATGGTTATTCCGAACATGATCGAAGTAAGGCGCGAGAAAATTACGCGGCCGCTACTCAAGATCTACCGCAAGATGTTGCCTTCGATGTCGGATACCGAGCGCGAAGCACTGGAAGCCGGTAACGTCTGGTGGGACGGCGAACTGTTCTCGGGAATGCCGGAGTGGGACAAGCTCATGTCGTACCCGGCACCGAAGTTATCCGACGAAGAACAGGCCTTTCTGGATGGACCGTGCGAGCAGCTGTGCAGGATGCTCGACGACTGGGCGATTTGCCATGAACTGGCCGACATGCCCAAAGAAGTCTGGGACTTCATCATAGAAAACAAGTTCTTTGCGATGATAATCCCCAAGCAATACGGGGGGCTCGAGTTTTCGGCGTATGCAAACGCGTCGGTCATATCCAAGCTCGCCAGCCGCAGCGCAACAGCGTCCTCCACCGTCGGCGTACCCAATTCGCTGGGGCCGGCGGAACTACTGCTGCATTACGGTACCGAAGAGCAGAAACAACGTTATTTGCCAGGGCTCGCAGCGGGTACCGAAATCCCCTGTTTTGCACTGACCTCACCACAAGCCGGCTCCGACGCGGCCGCCATTATCGACAAGGGCGTGGTCTGCAAGGGCACGTGGAACGGCGAGACGATCGTCGGCATACGCCTGACCTGGAACAAGCGATATATAACGCTTGCGCCGATCGCCACCGTGCTGGGGCTGGCGTTCAAACTGTACGACCCGGATAAGCTAATTGGTGAGCAAACCGAATACGGCATCACGGCGGCATTGATTCCAACCGATACGCCCGGAGTCGTGACCGGGCGACGTCACTACCCGCTTTCTGTTGCCTTCCAGAACGGCCCGACATCGGGCAAAGACGTGTTCGTGCCACTCGATTACATTATCGGCGGTCCGGAAATGGCCGGCAAAGGCTGGAAGATGCTCGTCGAACTGCTCTCTGTCGGGCGTGCGATTACATTGCCCTCGACGGCCGCAGGTGGCGGGCAAGCGGCGACTTACGCCAGCGGCGCGTATGCGGTCATTCGCAAACAGTTCAACACCTCGATTGCCAATTTCGAGGGCGTTGGTGAGGCGCTGACACGTATCGCTGGCCACACCTATATTATGAATGCGGCGGTTGCCGTCACTGCCGGTGCCATCGACCAGGGCGAGAAGCCTGCCGTGCCATCGGCCATTCTCAAGTATCACTGCACCGAGCTGGGCCGAAAGACCGCCAATGATGCGATGGACGTGCACGGCGGCAAGGGCGTCATGATGGGCCCGAACAATTATCTTGGCCGCGGCTACATGGCAACACCCATTGCGATTACCGTCGAGGGTGCCAATATCCTGACGCGCAGCCTCATCATTTACGGCCAGGGCGCGATTCGCTGCCATCCGTTTGTGCTGAGGGAACTGCATGCGGCCGCGGACGACGATGAGGATCGTGGCCTGATCGAGTTCGACGATGCCTTGTTTGGTCACATTGGCTATGCGATCAGCAACATGGCGCGATCGTTCTTTCTTGCCCTGACCCACGCCAAGTTCAGTCGCGTGCCACTGAACACGCCGACGCGCCGCTACTACCAGAACATCAACCGCTACAGCGCAGCGTTCGCACTGGCATCCGATTTCGCGATGCTGACGCTGGGCGGCGAGTTGAAAAAACGCGAGTTACTGTCCGCGCGCCTCGGCGACGTGCTGAGCTCCATGTACCTGGCCTCCACCGTACTCAAGCACTTTGAGAACCAGGGGCGTCGCGCGACTGATTTGCCGCTGGTCGAATGGTCGGTGCGCACGCTGATGTACCAGGCGCAGGAAGCGCTGCACGCTTTCCTGATCAATTTCCCGAACCGTTGGGTCGCAAGAGCACTTCGCATGATGATTTTCCCGCGCGGGCGCACCTACTCATCGCCCTCCGACGAGATCGGCGCCAAGGTCGTCGATGTCATAACAACGCCGGGCGAGGCACGCGAGCGGCTCAGTGAGCTGGCGTATACGACGCTTGAGCCCAGTAATCCGCTGGGTTTGCTGGAGGAAGCGCTGCAATTGGCGAGGGACAACGTACCGCTCGAACGCCGGCTGCGTCAGGCGCAGAAGGAAGGGCTGATCAATTCGGGCTATCTCGGCCTGCAAATCGACGAGGCTGAAAAGGCGCAGGTCGTCAGCAAAGCCGAGGCACGCAGCTTGCGCGACTATCATGAGAAAGTCTCGGCACTGCTGGACGTCGACGATTTCACAACGGCGGAACTCGCTCGCGTATCCCAGCCCGATACGACGGCCAAGCCGCCGCGAAAAAAGGCAACGGAAAAGAAAGCCGCTTCTCGCGTGAAAAACGTTGCCAGCCGCAAGACAACGGGTAAGAAGAAAGTCAAGCAAGACTGACCAGGCCCGATGAACACACCAACCGGGCCGCTCTATGAACTGACGTTCGCAGTTGATCGCCAGTTCTTGGAGCCGTTCCAGCAATGGCTGGCCGGGATCGCGGACAGCGCGCGACACCAGCAGGGCATCGTCGACTCGCATGTCTTCGAGGTAAATACCGACACGGCGGATCGCGGCATCTGGACCTGTCAGTTTCAATGCCTTGAGGACGACGCACTCGACGCGCTCATTGACGGGTTTTTCGCCGACACGGATGTAGCCCTCGCGCAGGAGTTCGGCGATGCCGTCGACGTCTCGCGTCGCACGCTTCGCGAAGAAGACCTTAAGGACCTGCCGCCTGTCGAAAGCCCGAATTGCCTGAATTGTGGCAATCGCCTGCGCGGCCAGTACTGTGGAATTTGCGGCCAGCGCGCGCGCAACCGGCTGATTAGCCTCTGGCAACTCATCAGCGAAGCCTTCGGCGACCTGCTGGAGCTGGATTCACGTTTGTGGCGCACGCTGATACCGTTACTCAGGCGTCCAGGCCGCCTTACTCGCGACTACCTCGAAGGTCGACGCGCGCGCTACATGCCACCATTTCGCACCTACCTCGTACTCAGCCTGATCTTCTTCGTCGTTGCTTTTTTCGATCCACGCGACGATTTGGGCCTGTTGTTTGAGCCGGAGCCTCTGCCAACGCCTGCAGAAGCGGCGGAAAGGGCTGCAGAGGCCGAGACCGCAAAGCAGGAGGTACTCAAATCACTTGCTGAAGAAGGCATTATCGTTGGCGATGCGCTCCCCGGCGACGCCGCAGAGGTGGTCGCGGCTCAATTGGCCAAGGCAGGCCAACAGGGAACCGATGAGCTACGTATCTCGGTCGACGACGACGATGACTGCAACATTGAGGGAGATAGCCTCAAGGACCTTCCGCAATGGTTGCAACGGCGCTTTACTCCCGAGCGTCTGAAACAGGTTTGCGCGCGGGTGACGGCCGATAACGGCAAAGCGTTCCTTGGCCTGCTGCGCGACAATATTCCGGTCGCATTGATCGTGCTGCTGCCGCTCATGGCGCTGGTCCTCAAGATCCTGTACCCGCTGTCGCGACGGTATTTCGTCGAGCATTTGCTCTTCTTTGTGCACTACCATGCGTTCTTCTTCCTGATGCTCACCTTGCAGATACTCTTCGCGAGAATCGCGGGTCTGTTGCACCTGCCGGAAGCCCTCGCCGTTCTCGTAATTGTTGCGGCGTCGTTCTACATACCTGTATACCTGTTCCTGGCGATGCGCCAGGTGTACGGTCAGGGCTGGTTTCTGACCTTCATGAAATACGTCGTGCTGGTGGTAGCCTATGGGGCCGGCGCATCCCTGACCATGCTGGGCGCGGCTTTGTCGGCGCTGATTGCGGTTTGAATAAATGAGGACAAGGAGTATGAACAGGATTCTCGGAAACTTAGGCCTGGTGATGCTGGCGCTTTACTTAAGCCTTAGCGGCTGCGGTAAACCAGCGGCAGAAACACAGGCCGGCGGCAACGCCGCCCGGCCGGTCGTGAAAACGGTGGCGTTTGCGCGCACGCCCTCGCCGCCCGGCGCTCGCGTATTTTTCATAACCCCCAACGATGGCGAGTCCGTCTCGAACCCGTTTCGCATCGCATTCGGTATCGAGGGCATGTCGGTCGTGAAAGCCGGCAGCAACCAGCCGGAATCGGGCCACCATCACCTGCTGATCGACACCGGGCTTCCCGACCCGGCACTGCCCGTTCCAGCCGATGCGAATCACAAGCACTTCGGCGACGGCAGTACCTCGACCGAAATATCCCTGGAACCCGGCCAGCATTCGCTGCAGCTATTGCTCGCCGATCACCTGCATATTCCCCATGACCCGCCGGTCGCCTCCGACGTAATCACGGTCACTGTCGAATAAATGGTTGAGTGATATGCCCGGGGACACTAAAATCTGCGGGTTGCGCCAACGTCAGTGTTGAATCATGTCCAGATCCCCTAAATCCATCGGAATCAGCGGCCTCGCCGCCTACGTCCCGCCATATCGGGTATGGCTTGAGGACTGGTGTGACTGGACGGATAACCAGTGGCCAAAAATTCGCGAGGTTGTCGGGCGCAGTTTTCGCGTGCGGGGGCCGAACCACAGCGTCTACACCATGGCCGCCAATGCCGTTCTGCGGCTGATCGACCAGTATGAGATCGACCCGACACGGGTCAAATTTCTGGGGCTGGGAACAGAATCAAGCACCGATAACTCCGCGGGCGCAATCGTCGTAAAAGGCATGGTGGATGCGGCACTGGTTGAGCGGGGCAAAGCGCCGATTTCCCGCAGCTGCGAGGTACCGGAGTTCAAGCACGCGTGCCTGGGTGGCGTCTACGGCATGAAAGGTGCCATCCGTCACCTTGGCGCTGGATGGCGCAGGCAGCCAGGCCATCGTCGTCTGCGCGGATATCGCGGAGTACGCGCGCGGCAGTTCGGGCGAACCGACGCAGGGCGCGGGCGCGGTGGCGATGTTGCTTGAAGAAGACCCGAAGCTGGCGGTTGTCGACCTCATTGGTTCGGGCTCGGCGTCCGATTATCGCATCATGGACTTTCGCAAGCCGATGCTGCGCTTTTGTGGCCAGGATCGTTCCGAGTCGCACCAGGTCCAGGATTATCCGGTGTTCAACGGCAAGTACTCCACGACCTGCTATATCGATGAGACGCTGCACGCGCTCAACGACATGTACGTAAAGCGCAAGCTCGCGCCGGCTGAGTACCTGCGCTCCCTGCGGACCGTTTTCATGCATCGCCCCTACCGGCGCATGCCCGAGACCGGCTGGGCGGTTTCCTATTTGTTTGCTCTAAGCCGCGGCTCTGCCGCGGATCGCGCCGAGCTCGCCTCCTATTGCTATGAGGCCGGCATCAGCATCGACGCCTTGCTCGATGAAATGATCAGCAAGCCCGAGGTGGCCAATCTCGCCAATCCGGAGAAACTGCAGTACGAGGTTTATCCGCTCTGCATGGCCGTGCTGAGAGCGTTTCGGGCATCGCGCCATTTTCGCAAGGAAATCCTCGACAAAATGGCCCTCGGCAGCGATACGATGCTGGACCTTGGCAACCTGTACACCGCCGCCTTGCCGGCCTGGATGGCGGCCGGGTTCGAGCAGGCGCTGGATGAAAACTCGCTCAATGTCGGCGAAGAAGTGCTCACACTGGGCTATGGCAGCGGCGATGCGGCGGAAGTGATTCCTTTCTTCATGGCTGACAGTTGGCGCGAGGCCACTGCGAAAATCAACTTCGGTGATGCCATGCGATTTGCCGTTGATTTGAATCGTGAGCAATATGAAGCGCTGCACGATGGACGGCGCGTGAGCGATCTCAGCTATGTGCCGCAAAATGAGTTTGTGATCGACCGCGTCGGCGGTACCGACGAGCGACACTTTACGGATCTCGGCATCGAGTACTACAAGTTCATCGCCTGAGTACGCCCCGCCGCTCCTGGCAGCATGCCCAGCAACACTTTCACCAGCCGCAAGCCCGGCGATCTTGCTCCGTCATCAGCCGAGGTTTGCGGTCCCGTACAGCTCTCGACCCTCAGTCGAAATGGCAGTAGTCCGTCAGGTCCTTCGAATACACCTCTTTGAGCGTCTGCCACTCCTGCTTGAACCACGGCGTAAATTGCTCTGGTGACTCGCGCAGCTCGTCGTCGAACGCGCGCGCGGAGAGAAACCGGATCTCGGCGATTTCACTGTTGTTGGGGCGGACCTCACCGTCTATTTTGCCCAGATACACATGGCAAAGCTCGTTCTCGGAACCGGCCTCATTGAAGCGTGCCGTGTAGCAAAAACGATAGACATGCCGCAACGAGGTCCGGATACCCAGTTCATCGCTTAGTCGCCGCGCCGTGGCGATCTCCATGGTCTCTCCACGACGTGGATGGCTGCAGCAGCTGTTCGACCAGAAGCCGGGCCATAAACGCTTCGCTTCGCCGCGCCGCTGCAACAGCATGCGCCCCTCCTGATCAAACAAGAACAGCGAAAATGCCCTGTGCCGAATGCCGCTGCCGTCGTGGCAACGGCCCTTGGACAGGGTCCCAAGCTCGTTGTCATCGTCATCCACGAGAATCAAAGGCTCGTCTTCAGACGATACGATCGCGTGTCCTTCGTTCATCACTGGATCACCAGCGTGCGATAGCCGCTCTCGGAAAAGGCGTTCTGCACACTGTCAACGTCGCCCGGGCATAGCGCGACGATCGATCCGCCACCGCCGGCACCCGTGAGCTTGGCACCCGCCGCACCGGCCCGGCGCGCCAAAGCCACCATGCGCTCGAGTTCGGGCGTCGAGACGCCGATGGCGTTTAGCAGTCCGTGACAAATATTCATGGCTTGGCCCAGTTCCTCGTAGTTGCCTGCCTGCAGCAGCTCGGCACCGGTCAGGCTCAATTGGTCTATCTCGTCGAACAGTGCGTCATAACGCGCAGGCAGACGCTCATAGCGCGTCCTGACCCCCAGAACCTCCGCAGCCGTCAACCCGGCCAGAGCGCTACAGGCGATAACAATGGGCGGGGGACTGGACAGCGTTAGCACGTCAATCTGCAGGCCGCCATCGTTGCAAAATAGCATCGGCTTCGCAAACGTCGAAATCGTATTATCGACACCGGACGGCGTTCCGTGCGCGAGCTTTTCGCATTCGAAGGCGATCGCATTGACGCGCTCATCGTCAACAGCGAGGTGCAATACCGCCGAGATCGCGCGCGTTAACGCAACGGCGATCGCCGCCGATGAGCCAAGTCCCATGGCCCTCGGCAAGCCCGACTCGACGGTAAAACTGAAGTTCTGTGCAGGAACGCCGAGTTGCTGAAGAATCAACGCAATCGCCTTACCGATGCCCTCCGGGTTGCCGATATCGAATGTCTCAGCAACGCCCCAGTCCGGAATCACGAGTGACGTTGCGCCTTCTCTGAGTTCGGCTGTTACGCGCACGGCATCGGGGATCGGTAGCGCCAGCGCGTGACGGCCGTAAACGACGGCGTGCTCGCCGAGCAGAATGACCTTGCCGGCTGCCGTGGCGCGCGGCGCTTCGGTCGCGGACGGCTTCTGCTGCAGCTCATTGAGAATTTCTCGTGCTTTCCAGTGCTTGATTTCACCGCTGCTGATGACCCTGGAAACGACCTCGTCGAAGCATTCGTCGGACGCACCGGCAGCCGCCACGACACTTCGCGCGTGCAACTTCATGTGTCCCTGCTGGATGCCGCTGCTTACCAATGCACGCAAGGCTGCGAAGTTTTGCGCGAGTCCGACGGCCGCCATCAGTAACGCAAGTTCACTGGCTGACTGCGCGCCCGTCAGGCCAAGACCCAGTGCAGCAGACGGATTGGACTGCAGCGTGCCGCCTACCGTGCCGAGTTTTAACGGTACGTTTATCTCGCCCAGCAAGCTGCCATCGGCGTCAGTCTTCCACCGCGTTAACGGAAGGTAGCGACCGCTTATCGCCGCATAGGCATGCGCGCCGGCCTCGATCGCTCGCCAGTCGTTTCCCGTCGCAATAGCCATCGCGTCGATACCGTTCATGATCCCCTTGTTATGGGTCGCGGCACGGTAAGGATCGGCCATTGCGATGTTACTGGCGGTCACGATCCCGTCGCGAACGGCCGAGCCCAGAAAGCCGTCCCCCGCCAGCGCCGCCGTCGGGTAGCGCACTGTCGCGGTGACGACGGAGCGATCCGCAAGATTCGACAAAATGCGCAAGGCGGCCGTGCCCTCACAAATCGCAGCGATTCTCGGTGCGACCGCCTCACAAACGGTATTCACCAGGTTTGCGCCCATGGCATCGACGGTATCCACCAGCAGGTGGACGCGAATCAGCGCGCTACCGTCGGGCATGTCAAGCAACGTAGCCTGCAACTCGCGCACTCCGCCGCCGCGCTGGATCAGACGGGGGTGCACCGCATTCGCCAGTTCAAGAAGGGCGGGCTCCTCCGTCTCAAGGCGTTGCAGCGCGGCGACAGGGTCCCGAGCGCCGGTGATATGCACCTGCCCGGCCAGCAGTGATTCATCGCAACTGGCCTCGAAACCACCACTGTCTCGTGCCAGCCGCGCCGCACTGCTGACCGCCGCAACAATCGATGGCTCCTCGACAACCAGCGGCACGAGGCAGTCGCGCCGGTTGACGATAAAATTCGGGGCGATCGCAAACGGCAAGCCGAAAACGCCGATAACGTTTTCGATCATTTTGTCTGCAGCGTAGCTCGTCAATACAAAGCGCCCGTCACGCAGACTCTCCGCCTCCGCGACGGACAGGCTGCCCTGTTCGCGAAGCACCTCAATGCGCTCTGCAATGGTCAGCTTGTAAAGACCGGCAATCCGCGAATCGTTCAACACGCCTCCAGCACAATACCGCCATCGTCTATCGCGCAGTCCAGCACCTGGCACCCGGAAGTGAACCCGGCGCCGACGAACGCGTCCAGTTGCTCCTCGCTTGATCCGAGCAGGATGCCGATGTCGCCCCCGCCGGCGCCGCAAGGCTTGTAAACCAGCCCCGCTGCAGCGGCATCAGCGACGAGTCGATCGTGGCCAGCATCGAATACGCCGAGATCGTGGTCAACGCTAAACCGTCGCAGCGCCTCGATGTAGTCCGGGTACTGACTCAACACCGTTGCGGCGGAGTGCCACGCCGTTGACATTGTCTCGGCCGCTTCGACGAGACCATTTCCCGACGGCCCAGGAGCCGATTTCTGCAGCCGCTCGAGCTTTGCTCGCGTATTCGCGGGGACCCCCGTCCATAGCAGCCGCCAGGCCAGTCCGTCCGGCCAGAGCAAGCGGGTCGCATCGGCGTCCGCCATCCGATACAGCACGAGACCGGACCTTGCGGAGGTGGCGATATCGACGCCGCTTCCTCTGCCATGCTGAAACACGGCGTGCGCTTCCAGCGCTTGTGGCATTACGTCCGACGACTTAAGCAACGCAGCGACCAGCGCCACGGTCAAAGCGGCGCTCGAACCAATGCCAATTTTGTCGCCGCTTCGCGTATCGGTGAAAGCTCGCGTATCCAACTCGATCGAGAGATGACGGTTCAGAGGGATCGCCGCCGTGCGCCCGACGATCCACCAGGCCGCATCGACGATGGCATAGTCGCTTTCACCCTGTAGCCAGTCAACGGCGGCGCCGTCAGCTAAAAACCGTCCTTCAACAGCGGAATAACCGGGCGCGCTTACGCGGTGCCAGTCGCCGTCGAAATCGGTCACCCTGACCTGTGCGCGACGATCGATCGCCATGGCAACCGCAGGCGCACCGAACAGCACCGCGTATTCACCGCAAAGAACGACCTTCCCCGGCGCGCTGGCGGTGATGTTTGTCACGACACGTCCAGCAGGCGGGCGCCGGCACCGATACCCGTCACCATGACATCGCGCACGCCCGCTGTCTCTGCCAGGGCCAGGCGAACATCCTCCGCATGCTCCGGCAAACAGATCGCCTTGACTTGCGGTCCGGCATCGATCGTGAAAAAGACACCCCGATCATCGCGCTGCAGACGCCGTACCGTTTGCAGACACTGCATTGTCGCCGCCGTCCAGTACACCGTCGGCGGTCTTGACGACCACATCATTGAGTGCATCTTAAGGCAATTGTGCTCGGCGACAGCCGCAAGCTGGCGGAAGTCCCGGCTTGCTATTGCATCGCGTGCCACGTCGAGATCTTCGTCCTGTCGCGCCACCCAGTTTGAATAAAACGGCGACGTCTTGCGGCTGATTTCCATGGCCTCGGTCGAGCCAATGGCCTTGGGACCCGACTCGGTAATCGCCACGACAACGACCAACGGCCACGTTCGGGCTTCGCGCAAGGTGGCGACAGCAATCGCGTCCCGGGTATTCCGCAATTCGACAAATCCCCCATAGAGCGAACGCGCCGCGGATCCGGAGGCGCGACCGGCCAGCGTGGCGAGCTCTTCCGTGTCCGGCGATCGACCCAGCGCATGTGCCGCGGCCACGGTTGCAGCCGCGAAAGCCGAAGCCGACGACGCGAGACCTGCCGCGATGGGAAAGTTGCACTGGCTGCTAATGCGGGCATACGGTCTGTCGCCGCCTGCAGCGCGGTCGAGACAGGCCGACAGGCGCGGCAACATATTCTCATCGTCGGCACCGTTTACGATGAGCCCGTCGTGCGGCAAGGCCGCATCGAACTCCATCTGCATTTCCGTAAACAAATCCCGCAATGTGATGGAGATCGAGCCGACGGCCGGCAGGTTGAGCGGAACATCACGCTTGCCCCAGTATTTGATGAGCGCAATGTTCGGCTGGGCGATAGCTGTTGCCCGCATCTCGAGAGACTCTTGGTTTTATTTATCGGTCAGGGAGGCGGATTATAGCCCAGCCGGATGTGCGCACAGGCGCATATTTCGGTGTACGCTAGACTGCCCCGCTCACTTAAGATTTATGACGTTGCCCGACCGATTTAAAGACCGTATCGCGAGCTACACGACGCGCGTCGACGAGTGCCTCGACGCCGCGTTGCCGCCGTTGTCAGCGCGCCCGACCCGCTTGCACGAGGCGATGCGCTACGCGGTGCTGAACGGTGGAAAGCGCGTCAGGCCTCTGCTGGTGTACGCCACGGGCGAATGCCTGGGTGTCGACGCCGCGCTACTCGATGCGCCCGCTGTCGCAATCGAGTTGATTCACGCCTTTTCGCTGGTTCATGACGACTTGCCCGCCATGGACAATGACGACCTTCGGCGCGGCAAACCGACCGTGCACATCAAATACGACGAGGCGACGGCCATACTGGCCGCCGATGCATTGCAGCCACTGGCGTTTTCGGTGCTCGCGCGCCTCGACGGTGCGCCCGCACAGGCAAAGATCGAGCTGGTGGATCTGTCGCCGGCGCCTGCGGCTCGACCGGCATGACCGGCGGTCAATCAATGGATCTCGCGGCGGAAGGCAACCGCTTGAGTGCCGCGACGCTCGAGCACATGTACTCCCTGAAGACAGGCGCCCTGATCCATGCCGCCGTAATGTCGGCAAGCCTGCTGCAGGCGCCGCGCTCGACGCACGATGCACAGTCGTTGGATGCGTTTGGCCGTGCCGTGGGGATTGCCTTCCAGATCAGGGACGACATCCTGGACGTCGAGGGCGACACCGGTGTGATCGGCAAGCAGGCCGGTGCGGATCAGAAACTCGGCAAAGCAACCTATCCCGGGATTTTCGGTCTGCAGCAATCCCGGCAACGATGCGACGAACTGTTAAGTGGCGCACTGCGGGAACTCGACGCCTTTGGCGCCGCGGCGGCGCCGCTCGAATGGCTGGCGCGGTTTATCGTCGAGCGCGGCCGCTAGCGCCATGGACGAGATGCCGCGCTGCATTCTGCACGTCGATATGGACGCCTTCTACGCGTCCGTTGAGCAACGCGACAACCCCGACTTGCGGGGAAAGCCCGTTGTCGTTGGCGGTACTTCCCGCCGGGGTGTCGTCGCCGCTGCCAGTTACGAGGCGCGCGAATTCGGCATCCGTTCCGCAATGCCCATGGGCGAAGCACTGCGGCGCTATCCGGCGCTGTGCCAGGTCAAATCACGCATGTCGCACTACGCGGCGATATCCCGGCAGGTATTCGAGGTATTTCGTGAGTTCACGCCCATTGTCGAGGGTTTGTCGCTCGACGAGGCGTTTCTTGACGTCACCGCCAGCATGACCCTGTTTGGCTCAGCCGAAGCCATTGCCGTCGCCGTCAAGAAACGCATTCAGGAGGAAACGGCGTTGACGGCATCCGTCGGCATTGCGGAAAACAAGCTGGTAGCCAAAATCGCGTCCGAACTCGATAAGCCGGATGGCCTGACTGTCCTTCGCCCCGCTGACTACGCGGCTCGGCTGGACCCGCTGCCGGTTGCCGTCATTCCGGGTATCGGACGTCAGACCGAGGCACGCCTTGCCGAAATACCGATCCGCACTGTCCATGACTTGCGAACGGCAACCGACCGCGACCTGGAACCGATTTTCGGGCGTTTCACCCACAAGACGCGCGAGCGCGCGGCCGGTCGCGACGATCGCCCCGTCGTGTCATCGAGAGCCGAGAAATCGATCAGTGCCGAGGAGACGTTCAGCACGGATCTCACGCGTCTTGAGCAAATGGACCGCGAATTGTTGCGCCTTGCCGAACGCACCGCGAGCCGGCTGCGACAAGCCGGGCTGGCAGCGCATACCGTGCACGTCAAGATCCGCCAGTCCAATTTCGAAACCTGCACCCGCCAACGCCGTGTCAATCCACCGGCGAGCGGCACCGACCACGTCTACGCCGTGGCGCGAGAACTCCTGGGGGCCTGGGCAGCCCTCAATCCGGACGCCAGGATCCGCCTGCTCGGCGTGGCGGGCAAGGATCTCGCCAGGGCAGACCAGCCGGACCTGTTCGCCGCCAGCGGAGACCCGCCCACGTCAGCCGTCGACCAGACCGTTGACGAGATCCGCGACCGCTTTGGCAGCGCGGCCGTCGGCCGTGCCCGCACGCTGTAGCGACAGTGATTGATCCGCGGCCCGATAAGGTAGAATCGGGGGCCAACCTGATCCTCCGCGAGGATACATGTACACCAGCTTTTTCGGACTGAACGAAAAACCGTTTTCGATAACCCCTGACCCTCGCTATCTCTTCATGAGCGAGCGCCACGGCGAAGCCCTTGCGCATCTCGTTTACGGCGTCACGGAAAGTGGCGGCTTTGTTCAGCTGACCGGCGAAGTCGGCACCGGCAAGACGACCCTGGTTCGCACACTGCTGCTGAATCGGATGCCGGACAACGCCGATGTTGCGGTTGTCCTGAATCCGCAGCTGTCCGTGCTTGAGTTCCTGGCGACGATTTGCGAAGAACTGCATATCGATGTGCCGCACAACAAGGGCAGCATCAAGGCGCAAACCGATGCGCTCAACCGGCACCTGCTGAAAGCACACGCCGACGGCCGACGGACCATACTGGTCGTCGATGAGGCACAGAATCTCGCGCCCGCCGTTCTAGAACAGGTCCGTCTGCTGACCAACCTCGAGACGGCCCGACAAAAACTGCTGCAGATCATTCTGATCGGCCAGCCCGAATTGCGCGAGCTGCTGGCACGCAACGATCTTCGCCAGCTGGCACAGCGCATAACGGGACGCTACCACCTCGAGCCGCTGTCGGCCGACGAGACGGCCCGCTACATCGAGCATCGCCTCAAAGTGGCCGGTGCCCTGGGCGAGGTATTTGACCGCGGCGCCAAGAAAGAGGCGTTCCGCCTTTCAGAAGGGGTGCCCCGGCTGATCAACGTCATCTGTGACCGCGCGTTGCTCGGCGCCTACAGCCGCGAATCGCGCCGCGTGGATCGCCGCCTCGTGCGGCGCGCCGCGGCCGAGGTTCGCGGGCAGCTGCCACGCTCGGCCTGGCTGCGCCCGCTTGCGACGGCGGCCGGCCTGATCGGGCTCGCTGTGGTTGCGGCCAGTGTCTGGTGGATCGTGGCGCAGCAGCCAAAAGACCTCGCCGCGAAGCACGACGCGCCCGATCGTGCCGATACGCCCAGCTGCGGCGGTTGCGGCGGAACCGCTCGCCGAACCGATGTCCAGCCCACCGACACCGACAACCGCCGCCGACGCACAGCCCGATGAGCCGCCGCCGACGCTCAATACACAATTGCGGCTCGCTGCCGACCTCACCAGTACGTCGTCGGCGCTGGCTGCCCTGTTCAAAATCTGGGGCCTCGAATACCGTAGCGGCAGAGAAAGCGGCTGCGCACAGGCCCGCGCCGCCGGGCTGGCCTGTCTGTATCAACGCGGGTCGTGGAGCGGCCTGCGACAGATGGATCGACCTGCGGTACTCACGCTGATCGATGACGAGGGCGCGTCCCACAGCGTTGTACTGACCGCAATCAATGGCGATACCGCCGAACTATCCATCGGTGGCATCCGCATGACCCACCCGGTGGCATCGATAACGAACGCCTGGTTCGGGCAGTTCATGTTGTTGTGGCGCCCGCCGTTCGGCACACAGGCTTCGCTGGGGCTGAACTCCCGGGGTGCGGACGTCGTCTGGCTGCGCGACAGCCTGACCGCAATCGATGAGCGCTTTGCCAGCAGCAACCCGGCATCCGATGTTTTCGACGAAGAACTCGAGGAACTCGTGCGCGCCTTCCAGCGTACTCATCGGCTCGACGTCGATGGTGTGGCGGGACAGCAGACACAGATCATTATCAACTCGTTGCTTGCTGTCGACGGCACACCGCGGCTCAGCATTTCGCGCATGGCCAGGGACTCGTAAATGTCTTTTATCCTCGATGCACTCAAGAAATCCGAAACGGATCGACAACAGCAAGGCTCGGCGGAGTTTGCGGGAGTCCCGATCAGCCGCGACGCCGCCCGCATTCCGCGATGGCTATGGTTCCTGGGTTTGCTGCTGGCCGTGAATCTGGCCGTGTTGGTCGGCTTGTTTTTGCGACCGAGCGCGGTTGCCCCTTCGGTTTCAACCACAACACCAGAGGCGCGCCTGCCGGCGACCTCGCTTCCCGGGCCTCGCCTTGAAAACGACCTGGCGCCCGCCGCGAGCGACGATGCAGAAAGCTTTGCAGCACAAGTCGCGGCGGCGAAAAAAACCGACCCATCGCCGCGACAGCGCGTCCCGACAGCTACCCAGAAGCCGCAAAACGTGTCGGGGGTAGTGCCAGGCGTGGTGTACGCGCCGAAGGCCCGAAATTCGGCGGCACTGCCCACGCTACGGGACGTTCAGGCCAATGGTGCTGTGAGCCTCCCCGAGCTGCATCTGGACATACACGTCTACAGTGAGAAACCGGCCGACCGTTTCGTGTTCATCAACATGTCCAAGCAGCGCGAAAACTCGCGACTCGCTGAAGGGCCGTTGGTCGACGAAATTACGCCCGACGGCGTTGTCCTGGAACACCAGGGCACGACGTTCCTGCTGCCTCGCGACTGAGCTGCAAGGTTTGGCGCGTTCGGCAAACAAATACCTGGACGGCGATACGCTCGCCACGGCGCTGACATCCGGCATACATCGGGTAATGGGCGAGCAGGAACTGCTCAACAGGATCAACGTCTTTCCCGTCGCCGACAGTGACACCGGCACCAACCTGACGCTTTCCCTCAGCAGTGCCCTCGGAGTACTCACGGCAGCGAACGAAAAACATCTCGGCACGATGCTGGCCGCAATAGCCGATGCGCTGCTTGACGGCGCTCGCGGCAACTCCGGAGCGATAGTTGCCCAGTTCTTCCAGGGCATCAGTGACTCGACGGCCGAATTGACGCGTTTCACGACGTATACCTTCAGCAAAGCCGTCAGCAACGGCAGCGAGTACGCACACGATGCATTGTCACAGCCTCGCGAAGGAACCATTCTCTCGGTGATTGCCGCGTTTGCTGACAGTGTCGCGCACCAGGTATCAAAGGATAGTGACGCGGATTTTTCAGTCATTGTCAGCAACGCCGCTCTGCGCGTTGCCGAGGCCGTCGAAGAGACGCCGAACCAGCTTGATGTGTTAAAGAAGGCCGGTGTCGTCGACGCGGGCGCAAAAGGTTTCGCGGAGCTCGTGACCGGTATCTCGGACTTTCTGAGCGATGGGACCGTCGTGCCGATGCCGGCAGCGGCGTATCACCTCGATAGTGCGCCTGCCGTTGACTTCCAGGAAGCCGATAATGCGTCGCGATACCGTTTTTGCACCGAGTGCATGGTAACGGCCGCCGACATCGATCGGCGCAAACTGCGCGAAGCGCTCGCGGAAGTCGGCGATTCCCTCGTGCTGGCCGGCACGAAACGAAAAGCCAAGATTCACATACACGTGGATGATCCTGACGCGGTGTTCGAAATCGCGCGGAGTTTCGGCGCGCTGAGCGCCGAAAAAGCGGACGACATGCATCGCCAGCAACACAGCGTGCACCATCCGTCGCGAAAATTCGCGGTGATAACCGACTCCGCTGCCGACATCAGCGACGAGGCAATGGAGCGCCTGGACATCCACATGGTGCCGTGCAGGATTCAGTTCGGCCACCGGGGCTATCTCGACAAAGTCAGCATCACTATCGACGAGTTCTACGAAGAGCTGAGCGTAAACCCGGACCATCCCACCACCTCGCAGCCGGCACCCGGGGACTTCCGTCGCCAGTTTCAGTTTCTCGAGAGCCACTTCCGGGACGTCTTGTCGATCAACCTGACGAGTGCTGCAAGCGGCACGTATGAGGCCGCCCGATCGGCCGCGGCACGCAGCGGCAGGTCGGAACGTATTCATGTTGTTGACTCGAAAAACGCCTCGCTCGGCCAGGGCCAGCTGGTGGTGCTGGCCGCCGAATATGCCAACGACGGCCTTGATATCGAGCGCACAATGGCGTTACTCGACGCGCAGATTCCGCAGATACACACTTTCGCCTTGCTGCATGATCTGCGCTATGCGGTACGCGGCGGTCGCCTGCCGCCGTGGGTGAAAACCATCGCCGATCTGTTCCGACTCAAACCGATAATCGCGACCAAGCCGGACGGTCGCATTAGCCTGGCAGGCTTCGTCTTCGTCTTCGGCAGAGGCAAGCGTATAGAACGGTTTGCAGGATTTGTCGCGCGGCGGGCATCAACCGGCGGCGATATTGAAGTCGGCATCGGGCACGCGCTGTGTGAGGACGATGCCAGGAAGCTCGAACGCGAGCTGCGGCGCCGCCTGCCGAACATCGCGAGGCTGACGCTTTGTCCACTCGGTCCGGCGCTCGGCGTGCACGGCGGACCCGGCACGCTACTCGTTTCGGTTGGCCCTCATCTTGTCAACGGATGATATCGCCGGCTGGCTCGACTAGTGCCGCACCCTCATTGCGCGCGTTGTTGACGCGTCGATCGACGGGAAAGGCTTGCAGCGGTGGCGTGCGATGGGCGGCATACTCCTCGAGTGGCAGCGTGCCGGCCAGCCATTCACCGGCAGCATCCGCCTCCAGGATAACGGGCATGCGGTGATGCAGCGGCTGCATGAAGTCGTTCGCCGGCGCCGTAATCAACGTGGTGCGTCTGCAGCGTATCGCCACTCTCCTTGTCCTGCCAGTTTTCCCACAGGGCAGCCAGCGCAAACGGCGCCGCGCTGGACAGAGAAATATAAAATGGCGTCTTTGCCTCATTTTGCCGGCGCCATTCGTAAAAACCGTCAGCCAGGACGAGGCAGCGCCGATGCCGAAATGCTGCGCGATAGGAGGGCTTCTCCGCGACCGTCTCAGCGCGCGCATTGATCATACGATTGCCTATCGACACGTCCTTGGCCCAGAACGGCACCAGCCCCCAGCGCAGCATCGCAAACTCGCGCTCACCCCCGGCGTCCAGGCGGATAGCAGCGATGTCCTGTGTAGGGGCGATGTTGTAGCGCGGTGATAACGCGACGGAGGTCGTTGCACCAAACAATGCCGCGGCCGCCTCGGCGGGTGAATAAAATGCAAAACGACCGCACATCGTTATTCGCGAATGCCGATGCCGCGTCGCATCAGGACCATGCATGCGGTGAACAGCACGACAACGAACACCAGCAGTATCGTGTAGGCGTGCCCGATGGCGATGTCGGAGGTCCCCAGAATGCCGTAGCGAAACGCATTAACCATGTAAAGAATCGGATTGGCTTTCGACACCGCCTGCCAGAAGTCCGGCAGCATCGAAATGGAGTAGAAGACACCGCCAAGATACGTCAAAGGCGTGAGAACGAAGGTGGGCACTATCGAAATATCGTCAAACTTCCGCGCAAAAACCGCGTTTATGAAACCGGCCAGGGAAAAAACGATGGAAGACAGCAATACAATCGAGATCATGATGAAAGGGTGCGCGACATTGAGATCCGTAAAGAACAGCGCAATGATGGTAACCAATAGTCCCACCAGGAGTCCGCGCAGAACGCCACCTGCGACGTGCCCTATTATTATGGTTGCGTACGACATCGGCGCAACCAGCATTTCCTCAATGTGACGACCAAACTTGGCGCCGAAAAACGATGACACAACGTTGCCGTAAGAGTTTGTGATCACCGACATCATGATCAGGCCCGGCGCAATGTACTGCATGTAATCGAAGCCATCCATGGTACCGATGCGTCGCCCGATCAGGTTGCCGAAAATTATGAAGTACAGCGTCATCGTAATCGCGGGCGGCACGATGGTCTGCACCCAGATGCGCAGAACACGAACAACCTCCTTGCGAATAATGGTCTTCGCTGCCACAAGGTTCAGACGGAGGTTCACGCGTTCCCTCCCGACTGCTTGCTCTCGACCAGACGCATGAAAAGTTCCTCGAGCCGATTCGTCTTGTTGCGCAAACTCGTAACGTGAATATCCTGTGCGCTGAGTTCGGCGAACAGATCATTCAGATCTTGTCCCGGTCCTTTCTCAACCTCGATGTCGCCATCGTCGCGTAAACGCGTTTCGAAGCCGCCAAGCCTCGGCGCGGCTGACAGCTCGTTCTGCAAGCTGAGAACAAACACCTCGCGCTGCAGCTTGCGGAGCACATCGCTCATTTTCGCGTCTTCGATAATGGTGCCTTCGTCAATGATCGCGATATGCCGGCACAGGGATTCAGCCTCTTCGAGGTAATGTGTTGTGAGGATTATCGTGGTCCCCGCCGCGTTGATCTCCTGCAGGTATTCCCACATCGAGCGGCGAATTTCGATATCGACCCCAGCGGTAGGCTCATCGAGAATCAGCAAGCGCGGCTCATGGACGAGTGCGCGAGCGATCATCAGTCGCCGCTTCATGCCACCGGACAGGCTGCGCGCGATATCCTTGCGCCGGTCCCAAAGCCTGAGCTCACGCAGGTATTTTTCGACACGCAGACGGGCCAGCTTGCCACCCAGGCCGTAATAGCCCGCCTGGTTGGCAACAATGTTGCCGACGGTTTCCCACAGGTTCACGTTGACTTCCTGCGGCACAATGCCGATGCAGGCCTTCGCCGCCGCCAGGTCGGTATCGATACTGTGGCCAAAAACCTCCACGCTGCCACTGGTCTTGTTGACGAGCGAGCTGACGATGCCGATCGCAGTGGTCTTGCCGGCGCCGTTAGGACCGAGCAGCGCATAGAAATCACCCGCCTGTACCGACAGGTCGATACCCTTTAGCGCCTGATTACCGTTGCTATAGGTCTTTGTAAGGTTTCTTATTGACAGCGCCTTCATGGGGTCGCGTATTGTACCCGCGCACCCGGTTGCGTCATACCTCCGTGTCGCGAATGCCGGCGTTGAACTGCGTTTGGTTGCGGCCTCTCGGCGTTGTCATGGAGCAGGCAGCTGCCCGAAGGTCGGGCCGTCGCTGCCCTCGCGCCAGCATGCTTTGCAGTGCGCAATGATGTGCCGCCAGGCGCAGGTTTCGCCGCGGGCTGGTGCCATTTTCCAGCAAGCGACGCCAGATGACGTCGTCCACAGGGAATCGCATCCGGAGCAGGTCGCCACTGCCCGCGGCGCGTTGCAGCAGCCGGACCAGGGTCAGGCCGGCCAGTCGTTCACACCAGGTGACGGGCGCGCCGCTCACGATTCTCGCGGCATACGGGTTGCGGCGCACCAGTTGCCAGAGAAAACTCAAGCCGGCCACCTGCAGTGGGGCCATGCGGCCGTCGGGCGGGCAGGCCGAGTCGATCAGGTCGAGCTGAGCATCCGGGTCGAAGATCGGCTGCCAGTAGGCACCGTCGTGTTCACGCAGCGAGAACAAGAGGAATGGCACCCTGGCAAGCCGCGCACGCTCGGTATCGCTGAGCTGCTTGAGGCCGTTCGACGCCGGGCCTTCTGGCTCGTCTCTCGGCAGGCTGAGATACAGGCGATTCAGCGCACTGATGTTGGCAAGATCGTCGCCCGTGGGGCCCTGGTATTCCATCATCATTCTCCCACCCGGGCGTCTTTCTGGCCCATTGCGTTACTTTCACTATTTCGAATTTACCGACCATTTATGGATAATACATCCTATGTTATTACTATATATGGTCGATTTCTAGCAAAAAGGAGACGAAATGCGCCTGACCGACGATCGCTATTCGGGTGAACGCAGCCAGTTCGAACTGGCATTGCGGATGATTGGACACGAGGCCCGCACCCGGACCATTCGCGAATGCACCGGACTGTCCGATGACCGCATCCGCAAGCTGTACGCGCGGTACTTTCGCGACAGCGGCAAGGCGACAGTGAAGCGCCGGCGCGGCAAATCTCCAAGACAGGTCAACCGCTACGTGAAGAACCCCGACAATCAACTGCAGGCAACGACGCTGGTTGCGCTGTTCTCGGCCGGTCTGCTGGTCCGCATCGACAGTGACGACCGGGTGCATGCCTGCTGGCCGCGCCCGGACGTCGAATTTGGCCACCGCCTTTGCCGCGCTTACGAGACCTATCGCCTGCTGCATGACAATGCGAGTCTCAGCTTCGAATGGACCTGGAATTTACTGCAGTGCATCTCCTACAACGACGAGCTGTATCTCGCCTGTTGCCGACGCTGTGACTGCCGCTATGTGCAAGACGCCTACGCGCTTGACAAGCGCGTCTGCCCGTCCTGTTCGATAGAAATTCCTGGCGTTTTGCAGCACCGCAACGCGACATTGGCGAGCGTTTGAGGTCACGGCTTCGCGCCCTTTCGGTTACACTATGCGCGGCATGCGGCCAAGCCGCACGAGCATAATTAAAATAGTAAGGGAGCCAAATCCAATGTTAGAAGAGTTCAAGCAATTTGCGATGCGCGGCAACGTTGTCGACATGGCCGTCGGTATCGTTATCGGTGGTGCTTTTGGCAAAATCGTTTCGTCATTTGTCTCTGACGTGCTGATGCCGCCAATCGGCATGTTGATGGGCGGCATGGACTTCAGTGCACTGGCATTTCCGCTGGGTGAAGGTGAAGAGGCCGCAACCATCAACTACGGCATGTTCATCAATACCGTGCTGGATTTTGTGATCATCGCTTTCGCGATCTTCATGGTCATCAAGGGCCTTAATTCGATGAAGAAGAAGGAAGAGGAGGCGCCCGCGGAGCCACCGAAGCCGTCAGCCGAAGAGACGCTGTTAACAGAAATCCGCGATCTGCTCTCGAAGCAGTAGGCTGAGTTTCCGCCAGGATCATCGCCGCCATTCGTTGGCGGCGATGACTCGTCGCCTTTGCGTCCCGAGCGGACATTAGAATGGAAAGCCACAACGTCTTCGCCGGCGCGTTCGTCGATCGCAATGGCGAACGCCGCAAGGATCCGGACTGGCTCGCTGATGCCGTCATCAGCGACGAGGCCCGTTTCATACCGGTTTGGGGCGACCTCTGCCTGATTGGCGGCGACCCGCCGCATGCGGTTCAGCTGCGGCGCCCACAGATCGAGGCATTCGTCGACGAGCACAACATCATCTTTCTCGGGCTGTTCAGGAATCAGCCGGCGTTTGCGCTGGCCATCGATCGCGTCGGGAATCCACCTTTCGAGACCTTCGGCAGCTTCGAGAGTCTGCGAATGCTGGGCACCCGACTGCCGCTGGACGAAGCCAACCTCGCTGCGCATGCGCGCGCACTGGTGCTCTGGCATGCCTCACAGTCCTTCTGCGGCATTTGCGGCTCGGCAGCGCTGCCTGATGCCGGTGGCAATACGCGGCGTTGTATCAATGCGGATTGTGGCAGGGAAATTTTTCCGCGAACGGATCCGGCGGTTATCGTGCTGGTTCACGACAACGACCGATGCCTGCTCGGGCGACAGGAATCCTGGCCCGAGGATCGTTATTCGACGATCGCAGGTTTCGTGGAGCCCGGCGAAAGCCTAGAGGATGCCGTGCGTCGTGAGGTCTTTGAAGAGACCAACATTCGCGTCGCCGGGGTTCGTTATCACAGCTCCCAACCGTGGCCTTTTCCGTCCTCTCTTATGCTTGGCTTCTTCGCCGAGGCCAGCACCCACGATATCGTCCTGAACGATGCGGAGCTCGAGGATGCACAGTGGTTCACGCGTGAACAGCTGCGAAGCGAGTTTCCGAAACTGCCGTTTCGTATCTCGATCGCCCGCCGGCTCATCGAGGACTGGATCCTGCTCGGCGATGCCGGCTGATTGTGTGCCTCGTTATTCTTGCGATCGGGCAAAGTTCGAAGTGGCCGCTGGTCATCGCCGCAAATCGCGACGAGTTTCATGCCCGGGCAACGCAAAAAGCCGGCTGGTGGCCCGACAGGCCGGAGCTCTACGGCGGACGTGACCTGCAGGCCGGTGGCAGCTGGCTGCTGCTGCACCGCGAGGGGCGCTTCGCCACGATCACCAACTACCGGGATGCCCGGCCGGTGCAACCAAACCGTCGTTCTCGCGGCCACCTGGTCACGGATTTCCTCGACAGTCATCTTGCGCCGAAGGACTACCTGGAGCAGATCGACGGCGCGCAGTACGCGGGATTCAATCTCATCGTGGGCGATGCGAACCACGTCGCGTATTGCTCCAATCGCGGCAAAACAGCGGAGGCACTTCCACCGGGAATCTACGGTCTCAGTAATGCATTGCTGGACGAACCCTGGGACAAGGTGCGGCGCAGCAAACGGGCGTTGGCGGAGCTTTTCGACAATGACGAGGTGAACGAATCAACCCTGTTTCGCCTGTTGGACGACCGCAGCCGGGGGTCGGTCGACGAGGTTGATTCAACGGGTCTCGGTTTCGCGATGGCACACGCTATCACCGCGCCGTTTATCCTGACGCCGGACTACGGCACGCGTTGTTCGACGGTGGTACGGGTGGACAGTGCCGGATCCTGGCGCATGACAGAAAGACGTTTCGATGCCGGTGGCCGCGCGAGCGGGGAGTCTCGCACCCGGTTTGCGCCAACGGCCTGACTTAAGCAAATACGGAGAGCAGCCAGCGGCGGATGTCGGCGATCTCCTCGGGGCATACCGCGTGCGCCATCGGGTAGTCGTGCCACTCCACGTCATAGCCCATGGCGACAAGCTTGTCGGCAGAGTCTCGCCCCCACTGCAGCGGAATCACCGGGTCAACGCGACCGTGTGCCATGAAGACCGGCAGGTCGCGATTGCCACGACTTTCCTCGATCTCGCCCGGCAGAACGACATAGGTCGACAGCGCCATCAGCCCGGCAAGCCGGGATTCAGCATGCAGCGCCGCATTGATTGCGATGGCGCCACCCTGGGAAAAACCGGCGATCGCAATCCTGCTGGCATCGACACCGCGTTCCTGTTCGCGCTGGATCAGCGCCTCGAGGAGCGCGGTACTCTCTCGAACCCCTTGTGCATCCGCGCGTCCCGACGCATCGAGGCTCAGGATGTCGTACCAGGCACGCATCGACATGCCGCCGTTAATGGTCACCGGCCGCGGCGGCGCGTGCGGGAAAACGAACCGCAAAGGCAGGTCCGCGGGCAATCGGAGCTCCGGCACGATCGGCTCGAAATCGTGGCCATCGGCTCCGAGGCCGTGCAGCCAGATCACACTGCCGCACGGATTCTCGCCCGTGGCGACCTCGACGGTTTCAGGTAGCTGCATCGTTCATCTCCCGGATTTTTGAAGCGGCGCAGTGTAGCGCAAACTGAAGTCGAATCGGGCGCACCCGGGGCTTGACCAAGTATGCGCATCTATGTATAACTATGCGCATATTTATGCGAACTGCGCTGAGAACGGCGATGCCCAATCCCCTGCACGACCAATCCGAACGACGCGATGCCATACGGCAGCTGCTGCTGAAAGGGTCCGCACGCACCCAGCAGTCGCTGGTCGACGCGCTGCTGAACCAGGGCCATGTCGCGACCCAGTCGAGCGTCAGCCGGGACCTTCGGGAGCTGGGTGCCGTCAAGACGGCAAACGGCTACGAGTTGCCCGCCGAAGATGAGACCGCTGAGACACAGATGGCTGAGGTCGCCACGCTATTGCGCAACATCCGGCCGGCCGGCCCCCATCTGCTGGTCATCCGCACGGCCATTGGCGCCGCTCAGCGCGTCGCGCTCGCGCTCGACCGCGCCAGCTGGCCCGAGATGGTCGGCAACATCGGTGGCGACGATACCGTCTTTGTTGCCACCGAGTCGTCACTCGCACAAAAACACCTGATCGCCAGGATCGAGCGGTCTGCGCGGCCTTGAGCCGCCAACGGAGAGTCGTATGAGCAAAGACCTTTCCCCGATTATTCTCGCGTTTTCAGGCGGGCTGGATACGTCATTTTGCGTGCCCTGGTTGCAAGAACACTACGGCCGGGAGGTCGTCACTGCCTGCGTCGACACCGGCGGCATTGACGCGGCGGCGGCGAGCGCCCTTAAGGAACGCGCCCTCGCACTGGGCGCGATCGAACACGTGCTCATTGATGCCAAGCAGAAATTTTTCGACACGGTCATACGCTACCTGATCGCCGGCAACGTGCTAAGAGGCCAGGCGTATCCGCTGTGTGTCGGCGCCGAACGCGGCGTGCAGGCAGCAGAACTCGCGAGAGTGGCCACCGAACGGGGCGCATCCACTGTCGCCCACGGCTGCACGGCCGCGGGCAACGACCAGGTCCGCTTCGAAGTGGCGCTCAGAACCCTGAACCCGGGGCTCGAGACCCTGGCACCGGTCCGCGATAACCACTGGGTCCGTGAACAGCAGCTCGAGTACCTTAAAACCCATGGCCTGCCGCTGCCCTCGCAAGGGTCTGCCTATTCCATTAACCGCGGCCTGTGGGGCGTCACGATTGGCGGACGGGAAACGTTGACCTCCGAACATTCCATTCCCGAAAACGCATGGGTGCTGTCGGCCAATGCATTTAGCGACCCCGGAAAGCAATCTCGCCATACGCTGACGTTTGTCGCGGGCGTGCCCGTTGCGCTTGACGACGAGCCGCTGTCGCCGGTCGAACTGATTGAAAAACTCGAATCGCTGGCCGGCCGCTACGGCATCGGTCGCGGCATCCACCTCGGCGACACTGTTCTGGGCACCAAGGGCCGCGTGGCGTTTGAAGCACCGGCGGCAATCACCCTGATTACAGCGCATCGTGAACTCGAGAAACTGGTCCTGAGCGCCCAACAGGCACGCATAAAAGACAGCGTCGCGGCCGTCTACGGCGACATGGTTCACGAGGGCCGGCAGCTGGACCTCGCCTGCGACGACATCGAGGCGCTGCTGGCCTCGTCGCAATCCCGCGTCACGGGCACCGTCAACTTTGCTTTGCGCCCCGGCCAGTTGTTTGTCGAAGGCGTCAGTTCACCTTACTCGCTGCTGGCGGCGACCAGTGGTGTCTACGGCGAGTCCGCGGGCGAATGGACCGCGTCCGACGCGGTGGGCTATGCGCGCATCCTGTCGCTGACCGGCAGCCTGCAAACTCGTGCCGGCGGAGTATCGTCGTGAAAAGCGCTTTTGCTGACAAGATAGCGTCGGTCGCACAGCACAATGACCTCGGCGCGAAATTGCTGCTGTCGGCGGACATACCCTGCGAAGAGGGCATACTGATCGCCGCTCGGGTGAAGAACAACAAGTCGCGATACAACCAGCTCGAACTGACGTCGGGGCGCATGGCAACGGTCAACCAGGGTGACATTATTGTGGGCGCCCTTGGTCACCGCAAGGCGCTGCGAGGCTACTCGGGGCACCTGCCGGAGCAGCTCGAACCGGGCGACACGCTGCAAATCCTCAACATCGGTGGCGTTCTCGGCATCTGCGACTCGGCCAACCCGGATGTCGGCCCGCCCTTCGACTGCGAGGTGCTCGGTACCGTTCTGTGTTTCCCGTACCTCGGCGAGCGTATTGGTGTACCCGCCCGCGCAGGTGCCGAAGCGCTGCTTGATGACGGCGTGCTGGACAGCAACGGCGTGCCGGTGATTGCCATGGCAGGTACCTGCATGGACTCAGGAAAAACCGCAGCGGCCTGCGCGATCGTCGGTCGACTGCGGCATCTCGGCTTTACCGTCTCGGCCTGCAAAGCAACCGGAGTATCGTTGCGTCGGGACGTACTCGCGATGCAGGACGCGGGCGCGACCGAAACTATGATCTTCTCGGACTTCGGCATCGTAACGACCACGGCCGCGAACGGGCCCGCGCTGACACGCGCATTGTTGAGCAGCCTCGCAAAGAACAGCCCCGACGTTATCGTGCTGGAGCTCGGCGACGGTTTGCTGGGCGCGTACGGTGTCGAGGCAATATTGTCGGACGCCGCGATACGCAGCACGTTGACGGGCGTCGTACTGTGTGCCAACGACCCGGTTTCTGCCTGGGGCGGTACCAGGATCCTGCGGGATCAATTCGGTATCGAGCCGCTGGTGGTGACGGGACCGGCGACCGACAACGATGTCGGCATTCAGCAAATCGATGAACGCCTGGGTCTGCCGGCGATCAACGCGTTGTCCAACGGCGTAGCACTCGGTGACAAGGTAGCCGCGTTGCTCGCAAAGGAGTCTGCATGAGAGGCGCGATACCGGCGGCCGTGCTCGGCGCAGGCGGCTATGTCGGCGGAGAACTGCTGCGACTGTTAACGGCACACCCGCAGTTCGAACTGGTCGCCGCGGTTTCCGACAGCCGCGACGGCGCGGCGATCGGCGATACCTTTATGCACCTCGCACACGCCCTGCAAGGACGCACTTTTACCGGCCGCGATGACTGGCTCGATCGAATCGAGTCCGGCAGCGATCTCGCCCTGTTTTCGGCGGCGCCGCACGGCGCATCAGCCGCCGTGATCGCCAACGCGCTGGAAGCGGCGGCCAGGAAAAACATCAAGGTGCATGTCGTCGACTCCTCGGCTGACTTTCGCTACGCCCGCCAGGAAGACTACGAAGCGGTGTACAAGTGCGCGCACGGAGCGCCTGATCTTCTCGATCAGTTTTCCTGTGCCGTGCCGGAACACATGGACTCGATCAGCACGCCGCACGTCGGACATCCGGGCTGTTTTGCCACCGCCACCCTGCTCGCCGCGGTGCCGCTGATGCGCTCGGCACTGACGGATACCGAGTTGTACGTCAGTGGCGTCACCGGCAGCACCGGTTCCGGCCGAAGCCCGCAGGCCGGCACCCACCACCCGGAGCGCAACAGCAACCTGTACGCCTACAAGCCGCTCGCGCACCGGCATGCTCCCGAGATGGGGGCGCTTGCCGCCAGGGCCTCTGGGCGGGATACGCGCGTGCACTTCGTGCCGCATTCGGGCCCGTTTGCGCGCGGCATTCACATCACCCTGCAGGCGCGGGCAACGGCATCGGTCACCGAGTCAGAGCTCCTCGGGCTGTTCAAGGCGGCCTATGCCGATTCGCCTTTTGTCGAAATCGTCAGTCAAACGCCGAAACTAAAGAACGTCGTCGCCAGCAACCTGTGTCATATCGGCGTGGCCACCGATGGTGACTCGGTCGTGGTCATGAGCGTGATCGACAACCTCGTCAAAGGCGCCGCCGGCGGCGCGATGCAGTGGATGAACAGGCTCTGGAAGCTGCCTGAGTCCACCGGGCTTACAGCGCCGGCCCCGGGTTGGACCTGATGGCCGTGGTGAGCACACCGGCGGCCCCGGGCGACCCCCGCAGCAGGGAAAACGCCGTTACGATTCCGGTGTACGGCCAGCTGCCGTTCGTCCCGGAGCGCGCCAGTGGTTGTGACATCTTTACGAGCGACGGCCGCCGTATTCTTGACCTGTACGGTGGCCATGCGGTCGCCGCCCTCGGCTACGGGCACCCTGGCCTTCTTCGCCGCCTGCAGGAACAAAGCAGCAAGCTGTTGTTCCAGAGCAACCTGGTGGCGCTGGAGATTCGCGCGCAGGCGGCAGAAAACCTGGTGCGCGTCTCGCCCGATGGTCTCGATCGAGCGTTTTTTGTGAATTCCGGTGCGGAGGCAAACGAAAATGCGCTGCGGATGGCCTGCGTTGCGACAGGACGAAACAAGATCCTGGCGATTACGCACGGTTTTCACGGCCGCACCGCGGCAGCGGCGGCCGTTACCTGGAACTCCGAGAAATGGTACGGCTTTCCGGCAAAGCCCTTCGAGGTCGACTTCATTCCACGCGACGATTGCGATGCCGCACTGCAAATGATCGATAGCGACACGGCGGCCGTCATCGTCGAACCCGTGCAGGGCGTCGCGGGCGCCTACGATCTGTCGGGAAAATTTCTGCGGACGCTGCGTCAACAGACGCGTGCGCTCGGTGCCCTGCTGATCGCCGACGAAGTGCAATCGGGCATGGGGCGCTGTGGGCAGTTTTTCGGCGTACAGGTGCACAGCATCCAACCCGACATTCTCACCAGCGCCAAGTCACTGGGTGCGGGTATTCCATGTGGGGCCGTACTGTGCTCCGACGAGGTTGCCGCTCATTTCGGACGCGGCGCACTGGGCACGACCTTTGGCGGCGGACCGCTGGCGGCGGCGGCGATCGTCGCGACCATCGCCCGCCGGCTGGTGACGTCGATCGGCCCGGTGCCCCATTTCTTCCTCACGATCGAGGTGGACATGGGCCGGATCCTCGAGCTGCAGGAAGGCCATGAACGGCCGGCTCGAGACAGGGAAGATCGGGGTCAACGACATCCTGGTGAAGGTGACGGCCGAGGCCCTGGCACGGCATCCGGAAATCAACGCGTCCTGGCAGGGCGACACCATCCGCAGGCACGGGTCGGTGGACATCGGGATCGCCGTCGCGATCGAGGACGGACTGATCACTCCGGTCCTGCGTGGCGCCGACCGGAAGGGTCTTCTGCAGATTGCGGCCGAGGCCTCCGAGTTGGTTGGCAGGGCCAGGGAGAAGCGGTTGCTGCCGGAGGAGTACCAGGGCGCCACGTTCTCGGTCAGCAACCTGGGAATGTTCGACATCGACCAGTTCACGGCGATCATCAACCCGCCGGAAGCCGCCATCCTGGCCGTGGGCAGCACCTCCGAGAAGGCGGTAGTCGTGGACGGCGAGATCACGGTACGGCAGCGCATGCGGGTGACCATGTCGTGCGATCACCGGGTGATCGACGGTGCGTCCGGAGCCCGCTTTCTACAGACGTTCAAGGCGATGATCGAGAATCCGCTCGAACTGGTGCTCTAGCACCGGCTCGCGGAGTACCACCCGGCGCGTGCCGGGGACGAACCGAACGAGGCGAAACCGATGGCTGACAAGCTCGACATACTGGTGATCGGCGCCGGTCCGGCCGGCTACGTATGCGCGATCCGGGCGGCGCAACTGGGCCTGAAGACCGGCTGCGTCGAAGCGTCCACCTACGAAGGCGGGATGGGCGGCACGTGCCTCAACTGGGGCTGCATCCCGGCCAAGGCGCTTCTCGAGAGCGCATCGCTGGCGCAGAACCTCAAGGCGCACGGCGAGGAAATGGGCGTGCGGGCCGAGAACGTGGTCTACGACATGAGCGCCGCCGTGGATCGAAGTCGGTTCATCAGCGAGAAGCTCACGGGCGGAATCCGCTTCCTGTTCAAGAAGAACAAGGTCGAAGTGTTCGAGGGTCGCGGTCGCATCACGGGGCCGGGGACCGTCGAAGTCACTCCCGAGGAAGGCGATCCCTACGTGGTCGAGGCCGCGAATATCGTGGTCGCCACCGGCGCCGCCATGATGTCGTTCCCGGGCTTCGAAATCGACGGCGACAAGGTGATCGGAAGTCGCGAGGCCCTGGCCCTCCGGAATCTGCCGGAGCGCATGGTCGTGGTGGGCGGCGGTTACGTGGGGGTGGAGTTCGCCGACGTGTTCAACGCCTTCGGCGTGGACGTCACGGTGGTCGAGATGCTCGACACGCTGGTGCCGGTGTCCGACCCCGAGGTCGGGAAGACCCTCGCCCGGTCGTTCAAGAAGCGGGGAATGACGATCAAGACCGGAACGAAGGTCGTCTCGCTGGATCGCGAAGCCAGCCCGATGGTCCTGACGGTCGAATCCAAGAAGGGCGCAGGAGACGATCGAGACCGACATCCTCCTCATGGCCGTGGGTCGGAAGCCCGTGACCGAGGGCCTGGGGCTCGAGGCGCTGGGCGTCGAGATGGACGGTCCCTGGATCAAGATCAACGAGTGGTGCGAGTCCAGCGTCCCCGGCGTGTATGCGATCGGCGACGTAGCCGGGCAGCCGATGCTCGCGCACAAGGGATCGCACGAGGGCATCGTCGCGGCGGAGCGGATCGCCGGTGTGGCTCACCATCCGATGCGGTACGACAACATCCCGAGCGTCGGCTACTGCCACCCGGAGGTCGCGAGCATCGGCCTCACCGAGGACGAGGCGAAGGAGGCCGGGCACGAGATCAAGGTCGGGAAATACCCCCTGACGTCGCATGGCCGGGCCCTTACGGCGGGGCACAACGAGGGATTCGTGAAGATCATCGCTGACGCGCGCTACGGAGAGATCCTGGGCGTGCACATGATCGGCTACAACGTCAGCGAGTTGATCGGCGAGGTCGGCATGGCCAGGGCTCTCGAGTCCACGGTCGAGGAAATCGCGGCGCACGCGCATGCGCATCCGAGCATGGCGGAGGCGGTGATGGAAGCAGCGCTCGCGACCATGGATCGGGCGATTCACATCTGACGTGGTCCCTCGTCCCCTTTCGCGAGTTAGTCCTCGCGGTGTGATCGTGGTGAATCGCTGGCATCCGAGCGCTACGGAGACTCGCTCCAGGGAACGAGCACTCCACGTCAGTGCATCGCGCGACCCATGCAGCGGCTCGGTGCGGAGGTGGAGCGATTGAGGTGAGTGCGTGAATTCCATCCACCTGGTTCCGGTCGAAGGACGGGTGCCGTACGCCGCCGGTCTCGAGTGGCAGCGGGAGCTGGCCAGGGCCAAGATCGACGGTGACCTGGCGGAGGATCTCGTTCTCCTCCTGGAGCATGAACCGGTGGTGACGCTCGGTCGCGGAGCCAGGGATTCCAACGTCGTGGCCTCTCCCGAGCTCCTGGAGAGTGCGGGCGTCTCGACGGTCGAAGTGGAGCGCGGGGGCGACGTCACCTATCACGGACCCGGGCAGCTGGTGGGCTATCCGATACTCGACCTGAACCGTTGGAAACGGGACCTGCACTGGTATCTCCGGCAGCTCGAACAGACGCTGATCGATGCGCTGAGCGAGCTGGGATTGGCGAGCTTCCGCTATCCGGCCTTCACGGGTGTCTGGGTCGGCGACGAGTCGGCTGCTCGACGACTCTGGCCGGGCGACGGGCCAGGTGCGGAAGATCGCTTCGATCGGCGTGCACGTGAGCCGCTGGGTCACGTGGCATGGATTCGCTCTCAACGTGACGGACGAACCGCTTCGCAACTTCGATCTCATCGTTCCGTGCGGCATCGATGAGGTTCGGATGACCACACTGCAATCAGAGGGGGCGATCTTCGACGGCAAGGCAGTGTCACGGGCGATCGGGAGGGGGCTGGCCGGAGCGTTCGAGTGCGAGGTACGGACGGCCCCGCCGGTGCTGGTCGGCGATCGACCGGCGCTCGACGCGGCGTGTGTGACGGCTGGCCTGCGATGACCACCCTGTTCGATATCCTGGGCCCCCGCATGGTCGGTCCCTCGAGCAGCCACACGGCGGGTGCCTGCCGCCTGGGCTACGTCGTGCAGGCGATCCTGGGCGGCATGCCGGACCGGGCTTCCGTCGGCCTCCACGGCAGCTTCGCGATGACGGGCGAGGGCCACGGGACGCGCATCGCCATCACGGGCGGACTCCTCGGTCACCGGCCCGACGACGAACGGCTGCGCAACGCCGAGGCGGAGGCCGCAGGAGAAGGGACTCGAGATCGAGTTCCAGACCGTGGACCTTGGAGACGACGCGCATCCCAACAGCGCGGTGTTCGACGTCGCGCGTGGCGACGAGCGGATCCGCGATCACGGGGTGCTCGATCGGTGGCGGCCGGATCCGGGTCCAGGAGATCGACGGCTTCGCGGTGGATCTTTCCGGATCGCTCCCGCCATCGTGGTAGTGGCGAACGACGTGCCGGGCACGGTCGCGCGCATCACGGGCCTCATCGCCGATCGCGGCCTCAACGTGGCGACGGTGCGGGTGGATCGGACGGGCCGCGGCGAAAGGGCCTTGATGACGATCGAGACGGACGAGGACGTGCCGGACGACGTCCTCGCCGAGCTGGCGGGCCAGGAGTGGGTCCACTGGATCCGCAACGTCCACCAGCTGAACGCGTGAGCGGCGAGGGGGCAGCGATGATCCGCTCGTTCGCGGAGTGGTTCGAGCAGGCCGAGTCCCGGGGAATCGGACTCGCCGAGTTCGTCGAGCGGCGTGAGGTCAAGGAGACCGGCGTTCCGCGCGAGGCCGTGCGGAAGCGCATCGCAGATGCGCTGGCCGTGATGCGGCACGCGGTGAAAGAGGGCCTGGAGGAGACCGGAACTTCGCCGTCCGGGCTCACCGGTGGGCGGTCCGGTCGACTGGTCGCCGAGGGGCCGCGACTGCTCGGCGAGGACTTCACGGCGATGCTGTCGCGAGCGATCGCCACCCTCGAGACGAACGCCCGCATGGGCCTGATCATGGCCACTCCCACGGCCGGTGCGGCCGGCGTCGTCCCGGCCGTGCTCCTTACGCTGGCGCCGGCCCGCGGGTGGTCGGACGAGCGCCTGGTGGACGCCATGCTGGTGGCCGGGGGCACCGGGATCATCATCGCCGAGAGAGCCTCGATCGCGGGTGCCGGCGGAGGATGCCAGGCGGAGACCGGAAGTGCCGCGGCGATGGCGGCGGCCGCCGTGACCTGGCTCGAGGGTGGCGACAACGAGCAGGTCGCGACAGCGGTCGCCCTGACGATCCAGGGCATGCTCGGCCTGATCTGTGATCCGGTCGCCGGCCTGGTGGAAATCCCGTGCGCCTACCGCAACGCTTCGGCGGCGGTGAACGCGGTCGCTTCGGCGGAAATGGCGCTCGCCGGCCTGGACTTCCCCATCCCGGTGGACCAGGTAGTGGACGTGATGGGCGACGTGGGAACGAAGATGGATGTCCGGTTCCGCGAGACGGCCCTCGGCGGACTGGCGGCCACGCCGGCCGGGCAGGAGATTGCCGCGCGCGCCGGGATGACGGAGCTTGTGCAGCTGCAGCGCAAAGGGCGTACGAGAGGTGAGGGATCGGCCCGGTTCGGGCCCTCGTAAAAGACTGAACGAGCGTGGCGGCGTCGGGATCGCCGTTTCATGAACAGGAGCACCAATGGTACTCGGAATACTACTGGCAGCCGCGATCGGACTCGGCGCCATCCTCGGATTGCTGGCTGAAATGCCGCCCAAGCAGATCGCGATGCAGTGCGCGGTCATGGGTGGCGCCGCGCTGGGCTTCTACGGCCTGGTGAACCTGCTCTAGGACCGACCGCGGTCGGCGGTCCGGATCAGCCGCCGGCCCTGCTCTCTCTTCTCACGCGACGCCTCTTCGCCAGTTCGAGGCGCGCTCCCCGACGCTCCTCCGCGTCCCGGTGCCGCCGGTACTCGTCCTCGGTTCGTATCTCCAGCTTCGGCACGGAGCACGGCCGGCCCTCCGGATCCAGTGCGACCATGGTGACATAGCAGGAGTTGGTGTGGCGGGTGTTTCCGCCCGTGACCGGCTCCGCCGTGACCCTCACGCCGATTTCCATCGAGGTCCTGCCGACGGTGTTCACCGAAGCCCGGACGGTGACCACCTCGCCGATCTGGATCGGCGAGCGGAAATCCACCTGGTCGAAACTGGCCGTGACGCAGGGTCGTCCGGCATGGCGGGTGGCGCAGACGTAGGCGATACGGTCCACGGCGGCCAGGATCACGCCCCCGAAGACGTTGCCCATCAGGTTCGTGTCCTGTGGAGCCATGAGCTGCGTCATCGTGACCTGGGAAGGAGGCACCGGGTGGGACTCGTCACGTCCATTCCCGATAAGAACCGGAAGATCGGGGATCGACGGACTCACGGCGCCTCCACGTCGTTGAGTGTGTGGACCGCCGTGACCGCTACGGCTGCAGAAGCGCTTCCGTCCTGGCCATGCACGATCTTTCCGCCCCTGAAGGCCGAGTACCCGACGAGGCCTGCTGCCATGGCGCCCACGATGAGCACGAAGCGCCGCAGGCGCTGATCCTTGGGCTGCGCCATGGAGAATCCCGCGAAGATCCCGCACGTGACCAGGGTGATCGCGGCCCACGTGGCCCACGTGCGGTGATCCTGCACCAGGCCCGGTTCCACGAACGTCCGACCTGCCACGTCGTCAGCCGTGGAAATTCCCGTGATATAGGACGGGATCGCGGCCACGGCGGCAATCACCAGGGAGAGGAGGCCGTAGCGCTCCAACTCGTCGCGTCCCGCTACCCAGCCGACGAGACCGACGACCGCTCCGACGATCGGCAGAACGATCGCGAAGGGGTGTGTCACGAGGTGCAGATATTCCCAGTTCACTTCCGTCACTCCGAGTGTCTGTTTTCGGGCCTCTTCGGTCCCGATTCCTGTCCATCTGCCGGGCCACAAGATAGGGGCACGGCGCCGGTTGCGGGCAAGAGGCCCGGCCTGCAGACGAGATTGGAATCGGGGTTGACAGAAGGGCCGAAAAATGTAGAATAGGCGTCCCTGCTCAGGCAGGGCTGGCCCCCTTCGTCTAGTGGCCCAGGATACCTGGTTCTCAGCCAGGAGACAGGGGTTCGATTCCCCTAGGGGGTATCAGCGGGCGCTTCGACTCGATCGAGGCGCCCGTTTTCTCATCTCAGTAATCCACCGGCCTCAGGTACCACTCCCCGATCGTCGTGCCTGAGAGCATCGCCACGGTCGGCAGGTTCCGCTTCCAGTGCGTGCCCTCGAGGCGGCGGAACACGATGTCCACCTTGGCGGGCTCGAATCCGGCCTCGGCCAACCAGGCCGGTGATCGGCCGTTCAGAAGGTGGTGCAGGATCAGGTCCGCCTCGGGGTAGGAGACGCCGAGGTCGTCTTCGTCGGTCTGTCCGTGGATCAGGTCGGCCGTGGCCGGCTTGTCGACGACCTCGGCCGGCAGGCCGAGGTGTCGGGCCAGCGTCCACACCTGGGTCTTGTACAGGTCCCCGAGCGGATTGATCGGCGGCGAATCGTCGGCGTGCCAGGTGAAGTAGCCGAGCAGTCGCTCGGACTTGTTACCCGTACCGATCGGCAGGGCCCGCAGGCTGGCCGACTGGTCGAACAGGACGATCATGCGCATGCGGGCCATCACGTTGCCCCGGCGGGTGGGGTCGGCGTCCGGTTCCTCGTTCTGCCAGATAGCCGTCCACGGCGTCGCTAATGTCGATGGTGCGGGTTCTGATTCCCAGGCTCTCGGCCACCAGCATCGCGTGCGCGGCGCTCTCCGGGCTCGAGGTCCGGTAGGGAAGCAGGAAGCCGGTCACGTTCTCCGGGCCCAGCGCCCTGGCGCACAGGGCCGCGGTGAGCGCGGAGTCCACGCCGCCGGACAGGCCGATCACCGCCTGCTCGAAACCCCGGCGCTCCAGCATCTCGTCCCGGAGAAACCGAACCAGCCACTCGCCTCACGAGTTCCGGATCGATCGCGACCAGGGCGGGATCCATGGCGCCGGACATCCCTGCCCGGGGCGGTCGTCCGGCCCACTCGCCCTCGTCCTCCGAGGCCGTCGCGGCCTCCGTCGGGGTGGGGGCGAAGCCGCCTTCCAGGGGCGGCAGGTGTCGGCTCTGCAGCAGGCGCGGCAGGGCACGCTCGAGGTCTGCCAACAATGGCTGGTCCGTTCGTGCGGCGGTCAGTTCCTCGAGGTCCAATCCGGTGTCGATGACCGCTTCATCCCACAACGGGCCCTCGGCCAGGAGCTGTCCCCGCGGACCGAACACGAGCGAGCCTCCGGCGAAGCCCTTTCCACCCTCGAACCCGGTGAGCTGCGACACGGCCACTCCCACGCCATGCTCTTCCGCCGCCCCCTGGGCGAGTCGTCGCCACCGTCCGAGGTTGGACGGAACGCCACTGCCCGGCTGCGCGCCGCGGGCGGGAGAGGCGCTGGGCACCAGGAGGAGCTGCGCGCCGTCCAGCGCCGCGAGCGTCGCCGAGATCGAATGAAACAGGTCCTCGCAGATCAGCATGGCCGCCCGGCCCCAGCGGGTGTCGAACGCTCGCACCGAGTGACCCGCCTCGACGAACCGCTCCTCCTGGAAGACACCGTAGGTCGGAAGGAACACCTTGCGGTGGACATGCACGATCCGCGGCTCCGTCGCACCCAGTTCGAGGTACATGGCGGAGTTGTAGAGCCGATGACCCCACACTTCGTAGAACCCGAGAACGACGTCCAGCGCGCGGCCGTCACCCCCCGCTCGCGCATACCGTTCGGCGAGGTCCGTGGCCAGGCTCATCGCCGGGACGGCGTGCTCCCGGACTCCCCCCTCGAGGAAATACCCGGTGAGGGCCGTTTCCGGATACACGCACCACATCCGGGACGGACTCCCTTTCCAGCAACCGGGCGAACGCATCCTCGATCCGGTCCAGGCTTGCTGCCGGCTTTCCCTTGACGGGGCGGAACTGGGCTACCGCGATCTCAATGTGCATATGACCAGGGCCCACGGGTGGGGGTCTGAGTTCGGGAGTGGAACGTCAGGTTCGCGGACCCCGGTGTCAATCCGGGGACCGTTTACCGCGACGGGCGGCGGGCGTATGGTATGCCCCGGGCGATAGCGCCCGACACCATGATCCGTGGAGATGAATCGGTCTTGACCTTCACACCGCTCGTGCTTGGATACGCGATCGCCCTGGCGATCGGCCTCCCGTTGCTCGCCTTCCGGACCGGCCTGAAGGACGAACACGTGGCGGAAGTAAAGGCGGCGCGCCCCGCCGTGTACTTCTCGGCCGCCGTATCCATCGGAGTGCTCGCCGCCGTCACCTTCGGGATCTCGGCGTGGCAGTCGATCCCTCCGGAGGACGTCGGCTGGAAGGTGGATGCGGCGGGGCCCGCGTTCGCGTGGGCCGTGGGTGTGGCGGCCGCCGGACTGGCCACCATCTGGTTGGTGGTGCGACTCGGCCAGGCCTTGAAGCTCGCCGAGAGCCCATTGTCCTTCGTGCTGATGCCCCGCACGAGTCGCGAGAAGCGGGCGTTCCTGCTCGTCGCCGCGGTTGCGGCGGTCGGCGAAGAGTACCTGTACCGCGGATTCATGTACCACGTGTTCACCGGCACGCTGGGGGATCCGTGGACCGCCGCGGCCCTCACGAGCGTGTCCTTTGGTGTGGCGCACGGGTACCAGAAGACCATCGGAATGACGCGGGCTGCCCTGCTGGGTGCCCTCCTCTCGGTCCCGGTGATCTGGACGGGGAGCCTGTTTCCCTCCATCGTTGCGCACTTCTGGATCAATGCCGCGGTCGGACTCGGCGGTTGGAAGCGGCTGTTTCCGGACCTGGCCGCCGTGGAAGCGAAGCGACGTCAGACGACTGGAATCAAGGCACATAGGGACGGACATAAATGATTTCACATGCGATTCGCACCAACCTGCTTCGCTCGATCGGACTGGCGATCCTGCTGGGGCCCCTGGCGCCGCGGGCGATGGCGCAGGAGCTGCCCGATCTGGAGGTCGACGGCCTGCTGCGCACCGGGCTTCGCCTCGAGTCGTCCCGCTACGACGGAGTGAGCGGCTTCGAGATCTACGACGCCCGCCTCGGTGTGTCGGGAAAGGTCGGCATCGTATTCGACTATGCCCTGCGGGCCGAATACCAGTTCGAGGCTGACGCGGTACGCCTTCTCGACGTGCGCCTCTCGGTGCCGCTGAGTAACGAAGCTCTGCGGTTGGACGCGGGCCTCCTGATGTCCGGTTTCGGGCGCGAGACCATGAAGTCGAAGGATGCGATTCCGTTCGTCGAGCGATCGCAGGGCTCGCTCGCCCTGGCGCCCGGCCGGCAGGTCGGCGCGGCGCTTCGCGGCGTGGCCCTCGAGCAGCGACTGAGCTACTGGGGCGGTCTGTACAACGGGGAAGGCGCCACCTTCGGGAACGACGACCGCCGATTCCTGTTTGCGGGTCGGGTCGAGTACAACTCGGTAGGCGAAGTGGAGTTCTTCGAAGACTTCGTATACGAATTCGGGGCGGACCTGGCGGTGGCCAGCGACAGCGCGAACCCGGTGCTGCCGGTGAGCCGGCCGCCGGGCGACGCGGAAGGTGTCGGAATCCCGGGCTATACGGAGTTCACGGGGAACCGGTTCGCGTGGAGCGCCGACCTGGGTATTCGCTACCGCGCGTGGTCCTTCGCCGGCGAGTACGCGCGGGTGGAATACGACCCGGCGGGCGGCACGGACGAGGTCACTTCGGACGCGTGGTACGCGCAGGGCGCGTACAGCCTGTGGGGCGCCTTCGACCTCCTGGCTCGCTACGATTCGTTCAAGCCCGCCGTGGGCCTCGGCACCGAGCCGGA
>CAWEDS010000024.1:0-67788 GCA_963807845.1 uncultured Gammaproteobacteria bacterium | reverse complement strand
GAACGGCACGTCGACGAACTACTGCATCGGCGTTACTTCCGATGATGTTGTAGCGCACGAATGGGGCCATGCCTACACGCAGGAAACCAGCGGCCTCATTTATGCCTGGCAATCCGGCGCGCTCAACGAATCCTACTCGGACATCTGGGGCGAAACCGTCGACCTGATCAATAACCGGGAGGGCGTTACGGCACCCGACGGCACATCGGCCGCTGCCCAGGGTAACGACGGCCCGCGCTCGCAGAACGAAGCCGTATGCTCGGATTACAATTCGGAAACGAACCCGGGCGACGACTCGTCGTACCGCTGGCTGATGGGTGAAGACGCCGCGGCATTCGCGGCACTGCCGCCTGCCGGCGATTCGTCGATACGTGACATGTGGAACCCGCGGTGCGCCAGCGGCGAAGTATTTGTCGGCAGCGACCCGGGACACGTCACCTCGAATAACTACCACTGCGACTCGGGCGACGGTGGTGGCGTACACACCAACTCTGCGGTCAACAACCGCGCCTACGCGCTGCTGGTCGACGGCAACACGCTGGAACTGAGAGACGACGGCACACCGTTCGACAATCCCGTGAGCGTCCGGGCATAGGCCTGACCAAAGCGGCACACATTTTCTGGCGAGCCAACTCCGTCTACAACACGCCGGCATCAAACTTCGCCGACAATGCGAATTCGCTGCGCATGGCCTGTCAGGACCTGACTGGCCAGACCCTGACCAAGCTGGTGACATCCGCCGAAGTCGGCAGCTACACCGGAACCCTCCCTACTTATACGCCGGGCTATAACGACGATACGAGCGATCCGGCGGTTGCAGAAACCTTCACCGGCGAGGCTCTCATCACCGGCGGTCCCAGCACCGGCCCGATTACGCCAACAATTACGCCGCAGGGACTGTGAGCAGGTCGAAGCCGCCATCCAGGCCGTCGAAATGGAAGCCGACGTCACCAAGCAGTGCGGCTTCACGCCGATGTTGAGTTCGGCACCGGCACCGATGTGCGGCGGCGACGAGGTCGTTCAATCGTTTGCGGAAACTTTCGATGCAGGCTTTCCGACCGACTGGAGCACTGACGGATTTTCGGTCAATCAGGCCACCAAGAGCACGGCGAACTGGGTTACCGGTTCCTTCGACGTCGGCGGCCGAATGGTGAATGCCGCATTCCAGGAAAACGTGCGCGAATACGGCAACTGCGCCGATGATGACGAATCGGGCAACCAGTGGCTTGAAAGCCCGGTAATCGTACTGGACGAGAATGCGCCGTCACACCTGATGTTTGAGCATTACTTCAACAGCGAAATCAGCTACGACGGCGGCAATGTCAAAATCAACATCAACGGCGGTGGCTGGGACGTGATTCCTTCCGGTGCTTTTGTACACAACGCCTACAACGGCGCGCTGGAAACCACTGCTAACCAGAACACCAATACAATTCAGGGCCAGGAAGCCTGGCACGGCGGCAACGCCGGCGAAGCCAAAGGAAGCTGGGGTCAGTCGCAGATCGACCTGAAAAAGGCCGGCGCAGATAAAGGTGATTCCATTCAGCTCCGCTGGGACTTCGGCCAGGACGGCTGTAACGGTTCCGGCGAAGGCTGGTATGTCGACCGCGTTGAAGTGTTCTCCTGCGGAGACGAGATTATTCAGCCGCCAGCGCAGTGCAAATCCTATCCCGCCGCTATTGCCGACGGTGGCGTCGATATCTTCGTGGACCCGTATTTTCTGACAGGTTTCGGTACCGAAACCACCGCCGAGGTAGCGGGTGAGCAAGCACCGGTTTCGGACGTCAATATCCGCAACCTGAAAGGTGAACATCCGTACATGGGCGACCTCAAGTTCGAACTGACCCACGGCGATACCACCGTTACGCTCTTCGACGGTGGTGACTGCGCCGGTGAAGACGGTATCGACCTGGAGTTCGACGATAGCGCAGATGACGTTGTCGGCTGCAACAACTGGCTGAGTGGCGACGCATTCAAACCATTTGAAGCCCTGAGCGCTTTCGACGGGGCGGATGCCAATGGCAGCTGGACGCTGTTCGTAGCCGACGGTTTCATGACCGATGACGGCCGACTGGATGAGTGGGCGATAGAGCTCTGCCAGCCATTGCCGCTGACGGCAAACGCCGGAGCCGATCAAACCGCGTTGGTCTATGAAGTTATTTACTTCGACGGTTCCGACTCGAAAGCGGGCAGTGCGGCTGCAATCGCGTCGTACCAATGGGACTTTGGTGACGGAAGCTTTGCATCCGGCGTACAGGCGTCACATGCGTATGCCGCCGCTGGCGACTACACGGTAACACTCACCGTGACTGACGAGGCTGGCGGAGACGCAGTCGACACCGCGCTCGTGACCGTCTACAACGACGGTCAGGAAATACCCGGTGGGGATGAGGCCAAGGGCAGCGGCAAGCTCAATGCCATACCGCTCGACGATGACGACGACAGTAGCGACGATGATGACGATGCGTATATCGACTTCCACTTCGATCCAAAGCGCAAGTCCGACGGCGAGCTGAAAGGCCATCTGCACCTGAAGGACAAGGACGCCGACGTCAAGATTCACCTCAAAGACGTTACCTCGATTCGCTCCGAACTCGGGCCTGTTTGCAGCATGATTGTAAACGGCACGAACGCCATCGAATTCGAGGGCGTCGGTACCTACGAGGAAGGCGACAACGACAAGGTTGAGGGTGCCACATTCCTGGTCTGTGCCACGGATAACGACGCGCTCGATAAGAACGGCAAGAAAACCGAGAAGAGTAAAGACGGGGAGTCCATGGACCTGTTTCATCTCGAGTGCCTGGATCGTTGTTCGTACAACACGAACGAGCGTGTGCTGACTGACGAAGTGATCGACAAGGGCAATATCCGCATCAAGCTGTCGTCCGGTAGTGAATCTTCTGCGGAAGCAACCTCGACTGACGAAAGTGCAGCTGAAGATAGCGGCAATGCTTCATCAAGTGAGGCCGGTGCTTCATCTAACGAGGCAGGCGCTTCTACCGTATTCCTGGAGCCGGCACTGCTGAGCGAAGGGGTCATTGGCGCCCTGCAGGTGTTCAAGGTGAATGTGTTTGACAGCGACCTTCAGCCGCTGACCGGCCGCACTGTCAGCTTAAGCCGCAGCGGTGCCGATGGCAGCTACGAAACGCTGAATGCGGTCACCGGACCGGCGGGCACTGCGCTGTTTAACGTCACGCTCGGCGCACAGCCCTACGAATACAACGTCAAGGTAGATGAAGTCAGCGGCAACGGCGTCAGCGTTCGACCATTGTTGCAATAGAAAAATTGCCAAGACATGACAGATAAAGAAAGAGGGAATGTTTGTAGTCAATAAAGACACTGACGAGGATTTGCAGCGCGCAAATATTCACAAACGCTGGGCACCAGGCCGGGGGGCAACCCCCGGCCTTTTTTTGGAGCATACCCGATGAGGACGGCTGTCAGGGTCGTCATTGCTGACGACCACGCGATGGTCCGCGAGGGCCTGGTACGCATCCTTAATAGTTGCGCGGCGGTTGCGATCGTGGCCGAAGCGTCCGACGGACTAGATGCTGTTCAGCAGGCGCAGAAACACAAGCCGGACATCGTCATTACCGACCTCTCGATGCCGCGCCTGAACGGGCTCGGGGTGGTGCAGCGCATCCATGCGATCCTGCCAAAATGCCGCATCCTCGTGCTAACCGTGCATCACGATGAGGAGTACATCGTGCCGATCGTCGAAGCCGGCGCGTCCGGTTATCTTGTTAAAGACAGTGCCTCAGCCGAACTCTGTAGCGCGATACAGGCGCTCGCGAACGGCGGAGTCTACTTTGGATCAGAGGCAACGAAAGTGCTGGCGGAGCAACTACAGAGAGTGGACGTAGCCGCGGAAAAGAGCCTTGCGGACCTTACACACCGTGAACGGGAGGTCCTGTTGCTGATCGCCGCCTCGAAAAAGCCCGCGGAGATCGCGTCCGCACTGGGTATCGCATTAAAGACCGTCAAGAATCATCGCAGTCACCTCCTGAGAAAGCTCGGATTGCGCTCTGACGAAGAGCTGGCGAAATTCGCAGCACAAGACGGCTTGTTACCGGGCTCCCCAACCTCGTCGGTCTTCGATCGGCAGGGCTAGCGGCCAATTTGTCCGCTGTTCCGGTTTCGTGTTTTGCTTTTCACGGCAAGAAAGTGTTGAACCGGTCACAAAATTCAGCATTGCCAGTAATTGCATTATGTAAAGCCTGCAAAAGAGTGGCCGCGCCATGCCTGGCCTGCAGCGTGATCGCCGGGGTAATGACCCCAGTCAGGTGGCTACCTGTCCCTCATGATCGCCCGCCCGCCGTTTCGGAAGATCCAGTCTCGCTTGGGCTCATCGCTGCTTGATGAGCAACATCACTGCCGCGCGCAGCACACTGAATTCGCGTGGCAGCTTAAGACTGATTTAAGGAGTATTGCTATGAAACGGAATTACACACGATCCTGGACGATTACACGGTTCGCTGGCCTCGGCCTGGCGATTACGGCTATGGCCAGCGGCTGCGGCGGAAGCGGCGGCGGTGCTGCCGCACCACCCATCGAACTTCCCCCGCCCACGCCGCCGCCGACATTCGCAGCCGTTGACGTTTACGTTACACACAACGGCACGGACAACAGCGGCACCATCGATCGGCTGGATGAAGACCTGCAGCCACTGACCACGTTCGATGCCGGAAACAACCAGGGCATGGTCATCGACCTGTCTGACAACCTTTACGTTGCCGGCGACGGTAATGCGCCACCGGGCAATCTGCGCGTTATCAATCGCTTCGACGGGCGTCCTGACGCGGCCGCTTTCGACGGCCAGAAGGATCGCGAAGTGCCGGCGACCGGATCGATATCATTGCGTGGCATTGCCATCGCGCATCGCAGCGGACTGCTCTTCGCCGCCAATAACCAGGGTTCGTCGATAGAGGTTTACGGAACCGCCGCGGGCGAGAACGCATTGCCGATCGCGAGTGCTGTGCTTGCCAATGAGCCGCATGACGTCGCCTACGATGAAGCGGCCGATCGACTGTTTGTCGCGATGACCAACGGCACTATTGAAGTCATTGATGACTTTGTTGGCAGCGGGTTCTCGACAGCGGCAAGCCGCAGCATCGCCCCGACCGGCGCGGTCAGCCTGTCAGGCATTGCCCACGATGCCGGCGGTGATCGACTGGTAGTAACGGATGTCGGTGTCCCTGGTGTAGCCGATGACGGACAGGTGTTCGTTATTTCGTCGGCGAGTACCGCATCGGGAAGCGTGACGCCGTTCAGAAGTTTTGCAGGCCCGGAAACGCAGCTTGGTGACCCGGTTGACGTTGTCTTGAAAGGCAGCGACGTTCGTATTGCCGAGAACGCTAACGACCTGATCCTTGCCTATACCAATTTCCTGGATCGGGTGGGCGGCGACGTGGCGGCGGACCTGGCTGTTGCATCGGTCAAGCCTCAGTCACTGGCGCTCAGCCCGACAACGGATGGTGCCGGTACGCTGGCTGACGTGACCGACCTCGACGACGTCACCCAGTTCACGACAACCGCCATCGCCGCAGTGTCGAACCCGGCAAGTGCCAGCGCCAACCCTGATCTCGTCAGGCTGTCGCCGGCGTTGGACCAGGTACTGGCTAGCCTGGATTCGGGTACTGCGCTGGAAAACATCGTGTTTACGCAAAGCGGCGACGCGCTGGTGACCTTCGACGACGGCAGCAACCAGAACGGCGGTATCTATGTGCTGAATCGTGCCGCCGTCGGTCGTGACGGGGAGGCCGCGAACGAATCGCGTGATCGCATCATCCGTGGCGCAACGACAGGCCTCGTCAGTCCGAAAGGCGTGGACTTTGATGATGCCCTTGGTCTCATTTTCGTTGCCGAGAACAATGCGACGACGCCGTCGATTCGCGTATTCGGTGCCGAGGCGTCGGGCGATGTTGCGCCGTTGTTTGCAGCGGCTTTAACGGCCCGTCCCTGGGACCTTGACTACGACCCATCGGCAGACAGGCTGTACGTCGCCCAAACCGACGGCACGGTCGCCGTGTTCGATGCCTTTGTTGCCAATGCCGGGGTCAATCCGCCGGATCGTGTAATTACACCGCGACACACGACCGGTACCGGCACCACGCTGGCGACCAATCTGCACGGCATCGTCCACGTCGGCGGCACAACGGATACGCTGATTGTTTCCGATATCGGTAGCGCGAGCCTGGACACCGACGGCAAGATCTTCGTCATTGCCGGGGCGAGCCTGGCGGACGGTACGACTGACGTCAGCATCGAGATCGACAACGAAAACGACGCGCTGGCCGGGGCGACGATGCTCGGCAACCCGGTCGATCTTGCCTTCGACGGCAGCCACCTCTACGTCGCCGAAAAGTCAGGCAACGCCGTGCTGCGTTTCGATGACATCCTGGCCAGTGCCGGCGGCAACGTTGCCCCCGGTGCCACGATTTCTCAGGACGCCGCGGAGTCGGTAGCTGTGATTCCGGACTACCTCGCACGCGATCCAGGCACGTTCTGAGGACGGTGCCCCGGGCCGGGTTGGGCCCGGGGCACATTTTCACCCCTATCGGGGTCGAACCGCGATTTTCCTGCACTAGCGCAGAAACCTCGGTTCGACCCCGGTTTTTTCCGATTTTTTTGCCCTGCGATGATCGACTGCCCGACCGGGGCTGGGGGGTCTACCCCAGTCACCCTGAGGTTTCCGCCTCATGGTCTGCCGAAGGCCTGCTGCCTACCATCACCGCAACAAAAATTTAGTCGCAAATGAAACAACGCGCATTGCCACCAACGCAAAGCGCAAAGGGGAGGCACAACATGAGAGCAGACGGCAACGCGGGGGACTTTCGCTGCTGTGTGCTTTTGCCGTGCCGCTTATTCCATAAGAGAACACCGTGCGCCTCGCACGTGTCGATCCTGCGATCGGGAACATTTGTCTCCCGGTCGTTGCGGAACCGACCCGCTGCCAGCGCGACGTCTGGGAGTTGATCATGTCACACGTAACACGCCGTACTGCCATCGTATTCCTGTTCGCGATCCTTTCATTCACGATCCTGTCACCGTTAATGCCGATGGCGCCTACGGCGCTCGCCGCGCCGGCGCAAACCGGTGTGGATGCGTCCGGCAACTGGACTGCGCCGGGACCTGGATTCGTTGCCAACGAAACGAATGCACCCGGTGTCGACACGTACATTGTGCGTCACCAGGCGCCGTCCCTCGCGCAGTACCGCGGCACCATTGCCGGACTCGCGCCGACATCTCCAGAGGCGACCGGCGCCGTTCGTCTCGACGCGCGCTCCGCAGCCAGCCAGGCTTATCTCTCCTATCTTTCCGGTCTTCACGGCGATCTCGCCGCGGCGATCCAGTCACGCGTTGGCCGCCAGGTCGAGGTAGTACATCGCTACGACGCGGTGTTTAACGGTATCGCGGTGCGCATGACCGCGGCCGAGGCGCAGCAGGTTTCGAGCCTTGCGGGCGTTCGCAGCATCACGCGCGACTACAGCCGCGAACTGCTGACGGACAACGGACCGCGCTGGATTGGGGCCGACGCCATCTGGGGCGAAGAACCGCCGAGCGGCAATGCTCCTTGCGTGGGCAATTGCGGTGAAGGCATTGTCGTCGGCATCATCGATACCGGCGTCAACCACGACCATCCGTCGTTCGCCGATGTCGGCGGTGACGGCTACGACCACAGCAATCCGCGCGGGCAGTTCTACGGCGCCTGCGACCCGATCACGGGCCTGCCGTTTTGCAACGACAAGCTCATCGGTTTTTACGATTTCACCGGTTCCGGGCCTGAAGACGACCACGGTCACGGCAGCCATACGGCTTCGACCACGGCCGGCAACGTACTCGACATCGAGCTGACCGCGCCGACCATCACGGTGCCCCGCGCCATCTCCGGCGTCGCACCGCATGCCAACGTCATTTCCTACAAGGGCTGCAGCGGCACACCGGTCGGCTGCCTGATCAGCGCGCTGATCGGCTCGATCAACGCCGCGACGCTTGACGGCGTCGACGTCATCAACTATTCCATCGGCGGTGCTTCCGCGAACCCATGGACCGACCTCGATGCCCAGGCGTTTTTCGACGCGTACACGGCCGGCATCTTCGTCGCGACCTCAGCCGGCAACGACGGTCCGGGATTCGGCACGCTCGGCTCCCCGGCTGACGCACCGTGGGTTACGTCGGTCGCCGCCAGCACGCACGACCGCAAGCTGGCTAACGGCATCGTCAACCTGACCAATGAAGACGGTTCCGCCGGTCCGGACGATATCTTCGGCGCTTCACTGACCGCGCCACTGGATGCGGCCCGCGTTGTCTACGCAGGCGACTATGGTGCCGCGCTTTGCGGCGCCGGCACGGGTGATCCCGCCACGGGCGAAGGCTCCGACGGCAACCCGTTTGCCCCGGGCACGTTCAGCGGCGAGATCGTCGTCTGCGACCGCGGCGAGTATGGCCGCGTCCATAAATCCGAAAACGTCATGGAAGCAGGCGCGGGCGGCTATGTACTGGCCAACGACTCGGCGAACGGCGATTCGCTGGTCGGCGACGCCTATCCGCTGCCGGGCGTGCACATCAGCTTCGACAACGGCGTCATTCTGAAAGCCTGGATCGCGGCTAACGGCGGTGCTGCCAACGCGGGCACCGGCGAGATCAACGGTTCCAACCCCTCATCGGCGCCTGAAAATGGCGACATCATGGCCTCGTTCAGTTCCCGCGGCGCCAATCCCGCGGCGCCGAGTGTTATCAAGCCCGACGTGACAGCGCCGGGTGTCGACATCCTCGCTGCGTGGATGACCGCAGCCGGAACGCTCCCCGGTGGCGCTCCCGAATACGGCGTAATCAGCGGCACCTCGATGTCCTCGCCGCATACGGCGGGCTCGGGCGCGCTGGTCCTCGCAGCCAATCCCACGTGGTCGCCCGACGAAGTGAAGTCGGCACTGATGACGACCGCATTTACGACGGCTCCGGGCAACGGCTCCGAAGTTCACGGCGTCCTCAAAGAAGACGGCGCCACGCCGGCTGACCCGTTCGACATGGGCGCAGGCCGCGTTGACCTGCACGTCGCTGCGAACGCCGGTTTCGTGCTCGACGAATCCGCCGCCAACTACGATGCGGCAAATCCCGGTGTCGGTGGTGATGCGACCACGCTGAACATGGCGAGTCTCGGCGACAACGACTGCGGTTCCGACAACGTGGATGAAACCTGCTCCTGGACCCGCACGATCAAGAGCACGCTGGCACAGCCTGTAAGCTGGAGCCTGACAAGCAGTGTGCCGGCCGGCATGACGGTAACGGCGAGCCCGAGTTTCTTTACGCTCGCGCCCGGCGCCTCGCAGGAGATCACGTTTACTGCCGACGTCTCTGGCGTCAGCCCGAAGGACGAGTGGACCTTTGCCGAGGTTCAGTTCACGCCGAGCGACGGCTCGGTACCGCCGGCGCATTTCCCGGTCGCCGTGATTCCGAAATCGTTCGGCGGCAGCAGTAACGGCCAGACGTTCTATTTCCACGGCAACCTGCATGACTACTGCGAGGATGGCACGCAAAGCTTCCAGGCCAAGGGCGAACTTGACGTTGTCTCCGTTCAGGGTTGCCTGCCGTTCCTTTCCGCCGATCCGCTGGATACCAACCCGGCGGCCACCTGGGGCCCGGTTGAGCCCGGCCTCAACGGCAGCATCAACGATCCGCACTGGATCTGGAACATCAGTGAGGACACGCGCATCGTCGGTAACATGGTGGTTGAATGGTGGGCATCGCAGGCCATCACGACCGGTCCCACAGGGCTGTTCGACACGAACTTCGACATCACACTGTCTGTAGACGATACGCCAATCGTGGTCCAGCGCGTTGCGCACACCTTCCAGCTTCCTGGACAGCCGCAGCGGCTCAGCAGCTCGGTAGTCGTGCCGGATACCACCGTCGAGGCGGGCTCAGTCGTCGAACTGAAGATCGATCCGATCTTCGTCGACACGGGCCGCACGGTCACTTTCTACTACGACTCGGAGCAGGCCTGCGGCGCCGCCTCGAGTGGCGAATGCGACTCGCAGGTGTCGATGCCAATCCGCACCGGTCCGTTGCCACCACTTGCCAATGACGACGCGGTCTTCATGGCCAGCGGCGCTACGGTTACGATCGACGTGCTGGCCAACGACTTCGATCCCGAGGGCGGACCGCTGTCTGTCGAGATTGTCACGGGGCCGGCCAACGGCACCGCCGACATCACACTCGACAACGCGATCGTCTACACGCACGATGGATCCGCCACGAGCAGCGACACGATCGAATACCGGATTACCGATATCGACGGCCTTTCAAGCACGGCATTCGTTAACCTGACTATCGCCGCAGAGTGCCTGCAGCCGGCCGACGACTACTTCGACGACTTCGAAGATGGTGCCCCGGGCTGGATGGTCGACACCGCCACGCTGCTGGCACCGTCGAACACCTGGCAGCTGACGAACCTGCAACTGTTCCCGCAAAGCGGCAGCTACCAGTGGTTCACCGACGCGGATGCACAGGACCCGGTCGACAGTGCCGATACCACCAAGGACGTGCGTCTCGTCTCGCCGGCGCAGTATGTATCCGGCGCATCGGAGCTGACGTTCTGGCATCGCTTCTCCACCGAGTTCGAGTTTGACGGCGGCGTGCTGGAAATCAGCACCGACGACGGCTCGACCTGGGAGGACATCGTGGGTGCCGGCGGCGTAATCACGCAGGGCGGCTACACCGGAACACTATCCTCCGGGTCCGGCTTCGCACTCGCCGGGCGGCAGGCATGGACCGGCCAGTCCGACTCGTTCCTGACGGGCATGGATGAGGTCAAAGTCGACCTCGCCTTCTTCGCCGGCCAGAGCGTGCAGGTCCGCTTCCGCTTCGGCCAGGACGTGCTGCTGCTGCAACCCGCCGGTGGCTGGTGGATCGACGACGTACGGTTCACCAACCTGCTGGAGGCTTGCCCTTCGCAGGCGCCGATCGCACGGCCCGACTCGGACACGGTTACAGCCGGTGGCTCGAAGGCGACCAACGTCAAGGCCAACGATTCGGACCCGGACAACGCCAACAGTGAACTGACGATCGTTCAAATCGTCACGCAACCGCAGCACGGTACGGCGGTCATCATGAGCCCCGACTCCATCGAGTACACGCACAACGGCAATACCGCGACGATGGATTCCTACGAGTACCGTCTCGAGGACCCGGACGGCAATTTCGACACCGCCATCGTGACGATGACGATCGATCACGGCGTCAATGTCGCACCGGTTGCCGGTGACGACGCTGACACGGTCGATGCCGGACAGTCGGTGACGGTCGATGTCAAAGCCAACGACTCGGATGCCAACCACGCGAACAACGAGCTGACGGTGACGATCGAGACCTCGCCGGGCAGCGGTGTCGCCGGTGTCAACGCCGACGGCAGCATCACCTACACGCACAACGGCGACGCGGCAACGTCCGATACCTTCGACTATCGCATCACCGATCCGCAGGGCGCGTTCGACATCGCCACGGTCTCGATCACGATCAACCAGGAGAACGTCGAAAGCTGCCGCAACGACCTGTGTGCGGACGACGAGGAACCGGATGAGTTGACGCTGACTTTTGTCGGCGGCACCTGCGCCGACTCGAACAACTCGCAGGGTTCGAAGTCCGAGTGCACCGACCACGTCCCATCGGGAGCGTCCGGCACGGTCATGATCCGCGCAACCAACAAGGAGGATGCGGATTACGACAACGCGAAGGTTTACTTCGAAGGCATGGTGTCCGAGAGCGAAAGTTTCACGGTCTCGGCGGCAATGGCTGGTGAGGACGACTTTGGCTCGAAGGTCTTCGTTCATATCTACAGTGCCGACGGCACCACACTGCTGCAGACCATCGAGATTCACACCTCGTGTTCGGCAGCCGCTGGTCGAAGGTGAGCGGTTCGGCTCGCTGAAACTCGGTGAAGCGGATGTTGAGCCGTCCGACCCGATCTGCTCGGTTGGCGAAGGACGTGTGCACGGTTCCGGTCACTGGGACCGCGGCACGGAGCAGAAGTACGACAAGATCGACTTCAGCTTCGACGCCAAGGTCTACAAGGGCGGCTTCAAGGGCAAGCTCAAGGTCCACGACAAGGATATCGATCTCAAGATCGACGCCAAGACCATCACCTCACTGTCAACCGGCAACGGCCAGAGCTGTGACGGAACGACGATGGACGGCGTGAACACCTTCGCCTTCACAGCGATCGGTGACTTTCGAGTTCGGTGACGAAGAGACAGAGAACGCGGCGTTCTATGCCTGCGGCACCGACAACGGCAAGAACAAGGAGGCGCCTTTCGATAACTTCTACGTCGAGTGCACCGACGGCTGTGGCTATAACACCGCGGTACGTATCATGGAAGACAGCAACGACATCTCGGGCGGCAACATCCACCTGCACGATGCAATTGTCGATCCGACGCCGGCTAATGAGCCGTCTGCCGCGCCGGCGGCAAGTTCCGGCAAGCCGGCCGCCAATGGATCGGCACCGGCAAGTGGAGCCGCTCCTGAAAGTCGCCAGGCATCTGCGAGCGACGCGGAGGCGCCAGCACAAAACGAACCGGACGGATCAGCTGATGTCATCACGCTGGAGCCCATGCTGCTTTCCGTAGTGCCGGCAGGTACGCCGATGGTCGTTACCGCCATCGTCGAAGTTCACGGCGAGTTTGGCGACGGGACGCCGGTGACCTTACGCTGGAATACGGCGGCCGGCCTGCAGGGTGAAGCGACGGCCCTCGTCAATGACTACGGCATGGCGGCTTTCGTCGTAACCGTGCCGGAAGGCGACGTGGAGTATGCTGCCTGGGTCGGTGATCTGGAATCCAATGGAATGCGCATAACCGGCTTCTAGGCGGGCAGTTAGAAAGCGGTGGGCCCCGATATCGTCGATATCGGGGCCCTTTTTCATGGCGGCCAGTTGCGCAGCAAGCGCCCCGGGCCGGCAGGCCGGTTGGGGCAGCAAGCACCACCCGGCCACCCTTTGCGGCAATAAGCAAGGCGAGCTTCTTGCCAACGTCGATAGCTAAGGCTATTTTCCGCGATCGAACCCAACTCCCACGCAAGTGATCCGGATGCCCATTGGCGCCCGGCCAGGCCAGCCATGTCCCCAGCCAAACCACGCGTCGTCATTATTGGCGGCAATTTCGCCGGCCTCGTAGCCGCCTCACGTCTGTCCTCTGATCACGATGTCACCGTGGTCGATGCGCGCGCTGACTTCGAATGGACGCCCAATATTCACGAAATACTGTCCGGCGTGAAAAGCCGCGAGGGTGTCGTCTTGTCGCGCGCCGAGTGTGTCGGTCGCTACGGCCACACCTTTATGCAGGACGTTGTGACCGGTATCGATCCCGACAGCAATACGGTGTCCACCTCGAGCGGGCTGGTGTTGTCCTACGATGCCTGCCTCGTCGCCGCCGGCAGTCAGCGAACGACGTTTGGAATTGAAGGAGCGGCTAAACACGCCGTCGGGCTGCGGCTTGTTGACGATGCCGTGCGCATCGCGAGTCGGCTGGACAAACTGGCCGAGCGCCAGCGCCGGGCGTCTATCGTCATTGTCGGTGGCGGTGTGTCGGGTATCGAGGCGCTGGGCGAAATCCTGCGCCGGCGCGCCGAGGGCGACGACTTTGCAGTGCACGTCGTAGAGCTCGAGTCGCGCATCCTCGGCCAGCAACCCGCGGGCCTTGCGGGCGATGTCGCAACGCGCCTCGCGCCATACGATGTCACGCTGCATACGGGCACTGCGGTCAGCAAAGTAACGTCGCGCAGCGTGACGCTGACGAGTGGTGAAAAACTCACCTCGGACCTGTGTATCTGGTCGGCCGGCATGACGCTGCCGGAGTTTCTGCGCGACTCCGGGCTCTGCGCTGCAGACGATCCGTGGCTGCCTGTGGATGGCTGTTTGCAGAGCGGTTACGCCGACAACGTCTTTGTTGCCGGTGATTGCGCGGCACTACCGGTACCCCTGCGCAAGCAAGCCTACTACGCGATGGACATGGGCGAAGTCGCGGGCGAGAACATAGAGCGCTTCCTCGGTGAGCGGCGGCTACGGCGCTTCCGTCCCGCCGCGATGCCAATGCTGATTTCTTTCGGCGATATTACGACCTGGCTGGTTGCGGGAGAGTTCGTTGCAGCGAGTCCGGTACTGGCTGCGGCCAAGGAGGGTGTGTACCAGGCCAACATGGCGCGCCTGGCGTCGCCGCACGAGCCACTAAGTTACTCAGCGGATATCGTAGGTCGTGCCGTGAATGCCACGCATCGCCTGCTGTTACCGCAGCTCACGCCACGCAAGTTGTTCCTTGGGCTTACCGGAAGCCGCATCATCTCCTGACGTTTCCTGGCGCGCCCGATAGTCCATGCGGTTTCTTCCTGGCAACGTCCGGCGTTGCTAGACTGTAGCCTGGCATTGTTGCAGCCAATACCTTGAATCGACGGCGGCATGCAGCACCGCGGCGCAGAGCAGTGAGTCGAATCACATGTCCAAAGCAACCAGGATTTTCTACCGCCTTGTTATCGTGCTCGGCTTCGCGGTCTGCGGACTGCTGCTCGGAATGCTCTGGGCGGCGCGTTCGGGCGCCGCGGATGGTGCCGGCCTCGCGGGCGGCGCGATCGTGTTGGGTTACGGACTCATTTGGGCGTTGGCCGCAGCCGTAACGGGACTGATTATCGGGCTGCGAGTGACGGGCGCCAAGCTGCGCTGGAGTGCCGCAGCTTGCGGCGCGATCCTGATTATTTTTGCGGTGCTCGCGATAACGCAGATGCGGGCTGCGCGCCTTGCCAGCCTGGATCCACCCGAGGCCTATGCGGGAATCCCCGCCTTCGTGTTGACGCTTGAGCGAACCGAGCGGGCGGATGCGGTCCTTGCGAAGCGGGTATCGATCGACAGCAAAGAGCGCATGTGGACGTCGCGGCTGCCGGATGATCGCAACTGCAGGTCGCAAGCGACCGCGATGTCCTTGCGAAAGGCGGCCGGCGCGTTGCAGGAATTTCTTCAGGCCACCGGCGGCGAGCTGGGCTGCAGCGATGACATCGAAGCCGTGGTGAGCTGGCAGATAGAGACAGGTGCGGAGCCGGGCAAGGGCAGCGTTCGCCTGGACGCTGCGTGCATGACCTCTGTGCCGGAAGCGCAATTTCTCTTATTCGCCTTGCAGCAGGTGACGCTCACGTCGAAATCGCCGGTCAAATGCAAATAGATATTTTCCGGTAGCGATCAAAAAATGTAGGAGATCATGGCAAGCCCCTTGACGACGACATCGTCGCTGACAATCGGGCTCGCGGTAACGTCACTGTCGAGTTTCTCGCCGGAGACCTTGATGAGTATGTTCCATTCTTCTGACAGCTCAATAAACGTCCCGAGCCCAATCTCCAGACTGGTCGTGCTGCCCAGCGCATAGCCCGGTCGATCCACGGTGGCGGCGCTGCCCGGCACGCCAAAGTCGTGGTTGCTCATGTCGCTGCCCAGCCAGTTGTACGCGACCTCTGGCACAAACGTGACGGGACCCGCGCGAAACGCGCGCGATAAGCGCGCGCTGGCCAGGCCGCCGCCGATCCGATCGAGCACGTCGTGCTGGTAGCCGACTTCCAGCTCGAAGCCTTCGGCGATCTCGTACTGCAGGCCAAGACCCGCCACCACGGTATCTTCCCGGTCCCCAAGTCCAATGAGGGCATCGCTGTCTGATTCTTCGTAGCTCGCAATGCGGTACTCCGCGGTTGCCGCGAGCCGCAGCTTGCCGCTGCCGGCCAGACCGTAACGCAGCGCAGGCCCAAACCACTGCAGACGCTCACCGACGTAGGTAATCGCAGGAATGACCCGGGTTACCGATTCGCTTGAGCCGCGGTACGGGCTGCTGCGGCCGATCATCCCGATGCCGACACCAAATCGCCCTCGTTTGCCGAGCAATGCATACATTTCCATGTCGAGCGCGCCATCGGGGGCCGCTCGCGCGTCAAAGCTGGCCCGCGAAAAGCTCGGCGGCCCCTTCGGCTGGTAGTTGTTGGAAAGCGCCAGCCGCTCTCGCGGGATGCCAATGAAATTCTTGTCGATTCGGCCGTTCGCGTTTTCGTCGAAATAGACAAGTAACGCGATCTCGCCCCCGTCAACGCCGCTCAGCCGGTATTCACCGTCTCCGGTAGCCGGTAAAACGAACTCCATTGCCGGGTCGCGAAAATCCCCGAACGTATCGGCCGAGTCATACAGCTGGAATACCAGCGACCCCTCCGCCGGTGCATTTTTGAGGCGCACGGTCAGCTCGGCGGCTGACAGAAGCGGGCACAGGAAGAGCAGAAATGCGGCGACGTATTTAATGACAACACTCCAGGGTGGCCTGAGCGCGAACACTAGCATTGTGTCGGGGGCTGACAAACCGCTTACCGCTGATGGTTACACACTGTTACGCGGCGAATCACCACGGATGGGCTCACTTGATGCGCGCTGCGGGAGTATAATGTCGCCGATAACAACGAGACCATTGGGGAGAGGGCAATGTTCGACTTCAAGCGCACATTAGAACTGATCAAAGGTGCGGTTTTTGATCCGCAACCGACCTGGGACGGCTACCTGCCGGATGCCGACGACTGGAAGAAAACCGCTGTTCTGCTAACGGGGCCGTTGATCGTCGGCTCCGGTGTGCTGGCCTTCATTCTGGATCGAATTTTTCCCAACCAGATGGCGTTCATACCGGACACCAGTCTGCTCGACATGCTCAAGGGCATCATCATGGGCGCCGTCGGCGCGGTGATCATTGCGTTCATCTTTGCTTTCCTCGCAGGCCTTTTTAAAGGCAAAAACAGTTTCCCGCGGGCACTTGCCGCTACCTCACTGGCTTTCGTACCCGGCTATTTTGGCAGCGCACTGGTGCACCTGCCCTGGATAGGGTGGTTGCTGAGTATGGCATTGGGGATCTACGGGCTCGTGCTGCTCTGGCGGATTCTGCCCGGCTATCTCGAGGTGCCGGGCACATCCCGGGTAGGTCATTACATCCTGTCGCTGGCGGCCTGCATCGCCGTGTTTGTCATCATGGGGCTTGTGTTTGGCGCCGGCATGGCGGGCTCGCGCGCGACCGACTTCGCGATCGATGGGCGCAGCGACGCAGGCAACTCGGCCGCGCCGGCCATCTTCGGCGGGCTGGAACGCCAGGGACGCATCATCGACTCGGCCGATCAGGACAACTACGATCCGCCCGGCAACGGCAAGCTGTCACGATCGCAGGTGAGGGATTTTGTTGCCGTGATGGCAAAGACCCAGGAATACCGCAAGGACCAGGCGGAGCGACTCGAAGCGCTTGGCGAGAAAGCGGACAACAATGATGTGGCTTCATTGGCAGAGGCCATGTCGGGCCTGGCCGGCGTTGCGAGCATTGCGAACGCCGAAATGGAAGTCGTCAAGACCGGCGGCGGCAACTGGGCCGAGCATCAGTGGGTCAAGGAACAGCTGTTCACGGCGCGCATCCAGAAAAACATCAACGACGCTGTCAGTCACAACTACGAGCTCTACCAGGAATTCAAAGAGGAACTCAACGAGCTGGGATTCTAGCCGCGCCAAATCCTGGGTGCACCGGACCGCCGGCCAGTTAGCGTCGTGTCGTTGCCATTGCCGCGCGGGCGAAATGCAGGCCGTCGAGGTTTTCGAGTTGGCGCACGGCTTCGATTGGCAACCACCCACCCACCATCGCGCCGAAGATTGCGGTGTCCGTCATGCCAAGGGCCTCCAGGTTAGCCGCGAGTTGAGTCGCGTCCTCCGCAGCCGCACAGTCGATTGCTACCCGGCCTGATCGCACTCGCAACTTCGAACTCGCTGGCCGGAATTCCTCCGCTGTGCCACTGGCCTTGTGCGCCTCGAAATTTTCCAGCAGCGTCCAGAGCTCCGGCGACACATTCGAACGGGTCTTCTCGTGCGAGGGCCTGGTGTCCTCTGCGGTTCGCCTCGGGTGGGGTGCTGTCACGCGCATTCGTCGCCCCGCCGGTCCCGTTGCACGCGCTACCGAGGAGCGACACGGCCAAAGCGAGGGCAAGCGCCGCATTACATGGTCTTAAATGTCGGATTCAAATCTCCTAAAAAAGTAACAGCAGCCCGCTTACGGACAGGTGTTCGACCATGACGACGTGTCGCCCGATTCAAAGCCGTCGTGGAAGATGAGCGTTGGTGCACGCGCCTCCACGCCGCTAAATTCGCCGTCTGCAAATAGTATCGTGCCGGCCGCGCTAAAGCTTGCCGGACCGGAGTTGGGTGTTCCGAACAGCGCGAGAAACGACGGACCGTCGCACAGCCCGCTGTCGTGGACCGCGCCAACCGCCGTCTCGGCGTCGATAAAGCCGAAACCGGTGTCGAAATCGAGACCCGGCGGCCCCATATCATTCGCAGCGGCGCTCGAGTTCAGCACCCACTCGACGCCGCGCTGCGTCAGGTAGGGAGATGCGTCAAGCATCAGCGCTGCCACGCCGGCAGCGTGTGGTGCTGCGGCCGAGGTGCCGAAGAAGTTTCCGGAAGCTATCGGGATCGGTGCCGCCGATGTCAGGTATGTCCGAACCGAAGAACGTCGTGTTGCCGCCGTCGGGCGCCACGAATTGCGGGCGCAACCGCAGCAAGGGCGGAACCGGGGCTTCCGGAGGTGTCAAAGAAGATCGGTGTGCCGCCGGCCGAGGAAAAGGGCTCCTGCAGCGCCGGATCGGTACCGAATTCAGGCGTATCGAAGTAAAAGCGGCCCCAACGCCAATCGCGCCGGCGGCATTGGGCTGGCCAAATACCGTGCTGGCCATTGCACCGGGGTAGGGATCGAGAACGCTAACGCCATCGTCGAAAGAAATCCACTTCATGAAGAGCGGATCGGGGCCGCCGTCAGGGACGTACTTGAAGATCACGACGTTGACCGGCCCGCCCCCGGGCAGCGTTATGAAACTCAACCGGATCGGCGCCGACATTAATGTCCGCGCACAGTCAAGCGGGTTGGCGCCGGGCGGTTCCGCGTAGATGCAGATATCGAAGTCGTTCGACGAGCCGACCGACGCCCGACGCCGAAAAGTACGGCTGGTCCCATTGGAACGCGAGCGTTGTCTCGGCAGGCACATCGATCATTGATAAATGTCAACGCCGGGACCCGGGTCAAAGTCGTGGGCATCGCCCGGGCCAAATGGAATGCCCGGCGGCTCCATGCCGCTTGGCGCGAAAGGTCCCTCCCACGAGGCGCGCGCGGAGTTCCCGGCCGCTGAGAAATACGGCACGCCGGCCGCAGCGACGACATCGACTGCCTGCGCAAGAATGCCGTCCTGGAAAAACGGCGTCGTTGGATAGCCCACGTCATCGACGATGACCTCGGCCGGGTCGCTCGCCGGCGAACAGCTCGGGCTCCGAGCCTGGCGGGCAGCCGGCGAGTTCCTGGATGCCGAGCGCGAAATCCGCCTCGCTGAAGAAAGCCGTATGAAAGGAAATGTCCGCGCCGGGCGCCACGTCGACAATGAGCTGCGCCATGGCGCGACCCTCGTCGCTGCCAGGCGCAACGTCTTCGAGGATCTCGATGGCAGCCGGCAGGTCGCCCGAGGCGACATCGTCGGCATAGGAAGTTGCGAGACCGGTGCTATCGAATGAATCCGACAACACGCCGACGGTGATGCCGCTGCCATCCACGCTGAACGACGTGCGCGCATCGTCGGACTTCATGGAGGGATCTCCCTGGCTTGTCACGGTGCCTGCGCGTGTTATCGGTCGCGGCGCTGGTCGGGCAAAGCGCAGGTCCTTGAGGTTTGCGAGTTTCGGGATCGCCGCCAGCGGCAGGCGCGCCGATACGACATGCCTGAACGACACGATGTCGACCGCACCGAGGTTGGCGAGCGCGTCCTTGAGTTTGTCGACGTCACCAACCGCGGCCGTGTCGATTACGACCCTGTCATTGGCAACCTGCAGGTGTGCGACCTGCGGCGAGAAGGCCTGCGCCGAAGCGCTCGCCCGGTGGGCGGAATAGCGCTCATGCAGTGCCATCAGTTGTGGGCTGACGCGACGCAGGCGAAAGTCCTTTGTCGGAGGAGAGTCGGTGGCTTCCTGCTCCGCTGCGGTGTCGGCCGCCTGCACTGGCGCAGTAACACTCAACAAGGCCGTGCAGAAAAATGCCGCGGTAATGGCACGGAGTGGATGGTCGTTGCGATCAGGGCCCATGAGTGTTCCTCCTCTTGCAGGGTCAGGCATGGGAAGTGTTTTTCTGCTTTGCCAGCCAGACCTGACGAACCGGGGTAGGGTGCTGGCCGCTTTTTTCCTCATGCCGCAACAAATTATTTTTGTTGCGTTCTTATTATTTTCGCAATCGGCTGTCGAAAGCTCGCTTCAGTATAGTCCGATTGCCATCGACGCGCCCAGCGACGTCGTGTCATACAAACGTGAATGGTTTCAAACGACCTTGCCTGCGGCGGCTATGGCGATGAATTCGGCACCCTGAAGTTCTGACCGCTCGGCGCGTGTTTTTAACATAACGACGCCAGGCGCGGAGAGATCGATCATTAGACTGAGTTTCTGGCGCAGCACTTCGCGCGGAAGCTGCCTGCCGGTCCTTTCAGACCCCGTGCAACAGGCAGTCGTGAGCGCTTAAGCGTTTCGTTCCTTGTTCGGTGACTTCATAGCCTCCGGGTGAGCGGCGTGTCGCTCAGTCCGTTGTCGCGTCCTGGCCGAGCGCCGGCAGGGCATCCTCTTCGTCAGCCTGTCGCAGTCGCCGTTCCTCCCACGCCATGCGGTAGGCCACGTAGTAGGTGAAAATATTTCGCACGTAGTTGACGGTCTCACGACCGATCGATCCTTGCGGCGAGCAGTTCGACGTTTTCCAGCCAGAGGTTCGGGTTGTGGCCTTCCGCCGCCGCCTGGCGGCGAAGTCGCTGTATCCGGGCTGGCCCGGCATTGTACGCAGCCAGCGCAAACAGCCATTGATGCAGGTCATCCATTTCTTCACCGGCGAAGTAACGGTCCATCAGGAATCGCATATAGGTCGCGCCGGCGTGCACGTTATCCGTCACGGAACTGATGTCGTCGAAGCCGACGTTCTTGTCGGCCGCGGTTGACGGCTTGATCTGCATGATGCCGACCGCGCCGACAGGGCTCACCTTGCTGTGATCGAGCCCGGATTCCTGGTACGCCTGTGCGACGAGCATCAGCGGGTCGAGCTTTGCGATCGCCCCGCCGGCTTGGAACAGTTCAAGGAACGGTCGCAATTCCTCGAGGCTGACGTCATTGGTCGCATTGCGTATCCACTCCGCGTTCTTCAGGTAGCGTTTCAAGCAGGATGTTGCCGATCAGCGTTCCCTTGCGATGCTCGCGCACAAACTCGTTAACGGCCTCGGCCAGTTGCGGGCTGTCCTTGCGAAACGCCCACGCGATCTCGCCACCGCTGTGCACCGCAATATCCGCCCGCACCTCGATGTCGGGAAATACCTGCTTCCAGTAATTTGCGCGGTAGCTGTCCAGCACCGTGGCATTGACGAGGCCGGCGTTCACCATTTCGATGATGTCCTGGGGACGCAAGAGTTCGTTGGCCGCCTGTAGCCGGATGGGATCGAGTCCTCGCCTCGCGAAATCCTCATTGATGGCCGTGAGATGCTCGAAATAGCTGGACGACTCCTGTACGTAGACGCTTTGTCCGGCCAGGTCGTCCAGCGACTCGATGCCCTGTGATGCACCGGAGCGGAAGACCAGGACTTCATTGATGTTCTTTAACCAGCGGCGTCGAGAAATCGACCTGTTCCGAGCGCAGCTCCGTAATGGTCAGGTCGGCGGCGATCAGGTCCGCCTGGCCCGCCAGCAATGCCGGTATCAAGCGGTCGCGGCTAACCGGCATCGGCACAATCTCGACGGCATCGAGGCCACGGCCGAGTTGCTCGTTCAGGCCCTGTCGAAAACGTACCAGGAGTTCGACAATAATCCCGCGCGGCTTGCCCTCGTAGTAGAAATACTGGGGGCCGCCAGTGACAACGAGCACGCGGATGGCGCGTCGTTCGATCATGCCATCGAGGTCACCGCGCCAGGGTTCGGTCAGGAGGGCGAACTGCCCGGGCAAGCAGATCTTCGAGTGACGGTACGTTCTCTGTCGGCTCCCCCGGCGGTTCCTGGGCAGACGAGGATCCTGTTTCTGCTGCTTGTTCGAGCGGTGCTTCTTCTAACCGCCTCTTCGGGCGGTGCTTCTTTGGCGGGTGGTTCGGGCGGTGCCTTGGCCGACGCGCGCTCGGCTCTGTCTTCGGATGAGCAGGCAAAGAGGCACAGGAGGGCGATTCCAAGGCCGAGAGCAGGCCAAAACCTGTGGCCTACCGTCGCCACGGTGCCCGCTGCCCGTTCAACGGTTCGGAATGGACGTTCAATGCAAGGTACCCCCTGGCCTAAGGAAGAAAAAGATCGAGGCCTCTCTCGACGAAAGCACCCCTAACCAGGACGCTAACGATATCAACACGCAACAATGGGGACATTCCTGATTTAACGCGTTAATAGGTTTAATCAGGAATGTCCCCATTGTTTTTACGCCTTTTCCTGGCCCCAGGTTTCCTGCCTGCGTTTAGTCAATTTTCCATGGACGCTGGAAGTTCGATAGATCCGCGATCTGAGTCGCCTGGACTACGTCAATAGCGGGATCAGATGAACTGCATACAGGATCGCTGAGCGTGTTGGTCCGCCAGCGCGAGTTAATTATTGCGTCCTGGTTGGATCCCGCCCCTGCGCCGCGCACGATGACCGAATCTTCGTCTGGGCCGCCGGAGCCGCCGCCGACTTTTCTGCCAATGGCGTAGGTCGCGCCGCGAAGCGCCGCGGTCGTTCTACCCAGGGTGGAAGGCGCCTGAACGTACGCCGTACCGGTGCAATCGGCGTTGGTATACCAGACGTCGGATGTGTTAAAGCCGCGAAGCCTGTTTTGACCGAGAAGAATATGATAGTTCTGGTTATTAACGGTGTCCTTTAGCATAACGGCAATTGATCCTGCGCCACTGCCGACCGACAGTCCGCCCAAAACGAGGTCGTTCTGGTCTTTCACTACAATCTCGGGGATGGCCGCGACGGTTTGCGACATTCCAACCTGTTGCCATATCAATGAACCGAATGCGGCGAGTACGAGGACTTTGACAATAATTTTGACGTTCATCTTCCACTCCTTGATTTAGTCTTGTTATTCGTTACAACGGTGGCGTACAGACGCTATGTACCAGGTTGTGAATGATCATAATACAGGTGATATGCGGCATAAGCACAACATTACATGACGCAGTCCATACGAGCCCGAAATCGTTTATTAAACCGTTTTTTACCTATACTGCAAAACGATGAATGATCGCGAAACCCCAGGAAGCCGTGTGCAATCCGCAATTCGCCTCCTCGGTGACGATCACAATCGCCAGGCGCTCGCGCATCTCGAAAAAGAGATCGCCGCAGATCCGGGCAACGCGCACGCGATCCTGATGGACTATGCCGCCGCCCTGTTCGATGCCAGGCAGGTCGAACAAGCGCTGACGGTAATAAGGGCCGCATTAACAGTCGACCCGAACCAGCCTGCTGCTCACCACAACCTGGGTATTGCCTCAGCCCTTGTCGGGCGCGAAGCGGAGGCTATCCAGGCCTACGAGGAGGCCATCCGGCTCGACCCCGGATTCACGCCCGCGTATCTGAATCTTGCGGGCATCTACTACCAGCGGAAAGCCTACGAGCAGGCACTGGAATGGACGGAAAAAGCGCTCCTGCAAAAACCTGACGGTGACTACGTTGTACAGGCGTACTGCAATCTTTACGACGTTCACCAGAAGCTCGGACATTCTCCGGAAACCTGCGTGGCGCAACTCGAAAAAGCCATGGAGGCTTGCGATGGCCGGCCGAAAGAGCCGTTGCTCTACCTCAATTTCGCGAACCACTACGAACTGACGAACGACCTGCAATCGAGCAGGAAAATACTCGACGTGGCACTACAGCGATTTCCCGATTGCGATCAGGCCAGGTACCTGCTGGCCGTCTGCCACCGGCGCGAGAAACGATTCCAAGACGCTATCGCGCTGCTGCATCAGTGCAAGCTGCGCAATTTCGAGCCGCCTCGGCTTGCGAGCTTTCACTTCGAACTGGGCAAATGCCTGCACGAGGAACGCGCTTACGAAAAGGCGTTTCAGCATTTCACACGAGCCAACGAGATTCGCAGGTCACTTCGCCGTCCCGGACCAAGCGGTACCCTGTTGCGAGCGAAAAACCACAACCAGGCGATCGCAGCCGATTGGGACCTGAAGACGGACCGTACGCTGCAAGAAGCGCCGGTGTTCCTGGTGGGGTTTCCGCGCTCAGGCACAACTTTGCTTGAGCAGATCCTCGACAGTCATCCGCAGGTTACGACACTGGATGAAAAACCGGTCATAAGAGAACTGGTCAGGAGGCTGGTGAAAATCGATTCAGGCAATCTCATGGCCGCTCTGGACGGGCTGGATAGCAATGAGGTGCAGTCGTTGCGTGAGCTGTACCTGCAAACACGAGAGGGGTTTGCTCGAGGCGCAAAAGGACAGCTTGTTGTCGACAAGCTTCCGTTGGCAACGATCAACGTGCCCATACTCTACCGGCTCTTCCCGAATGCGAAGTTTATTTTCGCCGTTCGTCATCCACTGGACTGCCTGCTGAGTTGCTACATGCAGGACTTTGCACCCAACGACGCGATGAGTAATTTCTGCGACCTTGACGATGCCGCGGAGCTTTACAGCAACACCATGGGCATCTGGATGAAGTCGCGTGACTGTCTGTCGCTCAAGGTACATACCGCGCGCTACGAAGACGTGGTGGATAACCTTGAGAAGGAGGCGCGTGCTTTGCTGGATTTCTTAAGCGTGCCATGGGATGAGTGCGTACTGAACTACCATGCCCATGCTCGAGACAAAGGCTTCATCAACACGCCAAGCTATTCCCAGGTAACTCAGCCCATTTACAAAAGCGCGAAATACCGCTGGAAAAACTACGCCGCGGAACTTGCTGCAAGCAAGGCAAAACTGCAGCCCTTTATTGACTATTTCGGCTACCGGTAGCCGGTACAGCAAAGGGACGGCAGCGTAATGGCGCGGCCTGGCAGTAGCCGGCCGCTCTACGCCGCGAGCCAAGGCGCGATCATTGCCTCGAAACGTCGGTGTTTGGCGTGCCAATGGAGGAAATGGCCCTGCCAGCCACCGCCTTCAGTACTTCGACGAATAGCCAGAGAAACCCCAGCGGAAAAATGACGGTCTGCAGCACGAACACGACGATCAGGCTGATGATGTGACTGGTGGCGTTGGTGGCGCTTTCCTCGAGGCTGGCCGTCTTGTCCGAGACTCCCGTCGCGAGAGAATCGAACCACGACGCGATCTCAGTGAAAAATTCCCTGATCGAGACCAGGAACTGCGGGCCGATCTCGCTGAATTCCGGGAGGCTGTCCCATCCTGAGCGGAAGCGTTGCAGCCATGATGTCGGCTCGTCTGATGGCGGGTTCTGAGCGGCGGCCCCGGATTCCTGCAGACCCGGGGGCGCTTCGTTTAACAGGCTGAGTTCCTCAACGCGGGTCGATGTTTTTTGCAGCTCGCCGGCAGCGAGATCGTGTTTGTCGAGCAGGAAGCTGCCAAAAAGTACGTTGGTGCAGATAATGACCACGGGTACCGCGAAGCGGACAAACGTGAGTAGTAACGTCAGGCGCACGGTCAGCGCGACGTAGCGGTTGTTGCCGACTTTGTCTGACCAAATTGCCGCGAGCCAGATGAGCAAAACTACCGCGAGCAGGATAGTGATCCCGGGCCACGACGAAATTTCAAGCAGCACCGTTTGCAGGCCGAGCGAACTGGCCGCTATTAGCAGGACACCTGAAAATCGTTCGACCAGGTCATTGACGGGGTCAAGCAGTTGTCCCGGTGTCATCACCAGTCCGACGCCGCCGGGCTCGAACGCGACCTCCGTTCCCTGCGCGACGGATATGACGCCATTCAGGGTGCGAGCAATCGCAAACGTTGTCAGTGCGCGCTTCAGCGACTGTTCAGCGTAATCTCTCGACACGTCGTCAACAGCGCCACTGATGGCCAGTGCCGCGATGACAAGAATGAGCAGGGTGCGCAGCAGTTTTGTTGAATCCATGACGATCCCCTGTCGTTGCTGATCCGATAACGCATAATAGCGCATGCAGACAAAAGCAATGGCAGGACCGGGCGCTCACATTGCGACCGCTGGTGGCCGGAGGCTTTGACTTGCACCAGCGTTTAATAACAAGAGATAGACTACCGCTTTTCGAAGGAGGCAGTGCCGATGGACCTTCAGCTTCATGCGACTCTCGTCAGGCTGCTGCGCGACGCAGAGCAGGCTCATCACGCTGCGTTCGCCGCAACGGACGGCAAGGACCCGGACTGGGCCATCTGGTATGCCGACTACCTACAGGGGCCGCTCGCCCGAGAAATGAACATGACGTTCAGCAAGAGCCGGCTCATCTACTGCCTGATGGATGCCGACTTCGATCACCAGGCGCGCTCACCCGACAGCGATTGGGCGGAATACTACGCCGATCGAATCATGGAACGCTGCGCGCCGTCGGATGCACCGGCCGAAGACAGGCTTGCGCTCTATCATTTCGATAGCTGTCCGTTCTGCCGGATGGTCCGCTCGAGCATCGACAGCCTGGGACTCGATGTCGAACTGCGGGACATCTTCGAGAATCCTCAGTATCGAGAAGAACTCGTCGATGCCCGCGGGCGGGCGACGGTGCCGGTGCTGCGAATCACGTCACCGGATGGTGAGGAACGCTGGATGCCGGAGTCGCAGGATATCGTGCGCTACCTCGAATCCAGTTTTGCCTGAGCGCTAAAGCCGGCAGGCCAGGGCCCGCCATACTCTTCAGGCGGATCCTGCTTACCCCCAAAGCGGCACTCTGGTTCCATTGCGTCAAACGCGGCCGCCAGGGTTTGGGTTGCTCCTAAATGCATGTCAAATCGCGAAACAGCCGAAAAAAGCCGATTTTTCCGGACGTTACGGTCGCGGTTCTGTGACGCAGTAGCGGCGGTAAGCATCGGGCGATTGCTACGATCTCGCGATGGGCCCGGAATTCCTGTCACAGATGCTGCTGTTTGGTACTGAAGCGATAGTCGTATGTGGCTTGCTGCTGTGGTTTTTTCACCTGCGTGACAAATTCGGCTACTCGTTGCTCTACGTTACCGTCGGTACCTTCCAGTACCTGCAGACGCTGCTGGCAACGACGCTCTATATTGAGATCGTTCCTGGCGTCGTGATCAGTCCCGGTTCGACCATTCTGTTTACCGCGACACTGTTTGCCGCGCTCCTGGTCTACATTCGCGAAGATGCGGCGCAGACACGGTCGTTTATCGTCGGTGTTGTGGCTGCCAACCTGACGCTCGGTCTGGTGATCAAGTTAGCGACGATGCACCTCAGTAGTGATCTCCTCGTGGCGACCAGCTACCCGAGCGAGTATTTGCTGACCTGGAGTACCCGGGCATTTGCCATCGGTACTGCCACCCTGATTCTCGATGTCATCTTGATCATCGTCCTGTACGAATTCTTTTTTCGCCTACTGCCGCATTCACTTTTTCTGCGGGTGCTGTCAGCCATGTTTTTCGTTGTCGTTATTGACACCGTGTTGTTCATCTCGGCGAGCTTCCTTGGCGCGGAAAACTACGGTCAGCTGTTGAGGTCAGGCCTTATCGGCAAGTCAGCAGTGGCGATCATTTACTCACTCATGCTGTCAGCTTATCTACTATTGAGTCGACGAACGAGGCAGGACGCGAAATCTCTGGACGAGCCCGTCCACGATATTTTCCACATACTTACCTACAAGCAGCGGTACCAGCTGCTCGAAGAAGAGTCTCGCCGCGACTCGCTGAGTGGCCTGTTTAATCGAGGTTTTTTCGATGAGAACCTGCGGCGTGAACTGGAGCGAGCCAAGCGCCTGCAGCACAGCCTCAATCTTATATTGATCGATATCGATCACTTCAAGTCGATAAACGACGAATACGGTCACCAGGCGGGTGATGAGGCGATTATCGCCCTGGCCGACAGCATGCAGCTGGCATTTCGGTCGGCCGATATTCTTTGCCGCTACGGCGGCGAAGAGTTTGTTGTGATCATGCCGGACTCATCCACTGAAGCTGCTTACAAGGCAACGCAGCGATTGCAGACAACCTACACTTCGATCTGTATGGACCGAAAGCTGTGTCCTGGTGCTGACATCACCATTACGGCCGGAATCGCATGCTATCCGGCGGACGGGAGCAGCCCGGCCGAGCTTATCAAGCTGGCCGATCGGCGCATGTACAAAGGCAAGAACCAGGGTAGAAACCGGGTAATGATCGATACACAGGTTTTGCGCGTACTGAAAATAGACGGGCCTGCTTAAGCCTAAGCCGGGCGCAAGTAATAACGAGACTCGTCCGCTGCGGCCACTTCAAAAAAGGCCTGTGTTCCAAAACCTGCGGGCTGTTCGCCGCCTGTCCGGGAAGCACGGCATCCGTTACAGGCGCTGGGCCTCGGCTGCCGCCGCTTGCCAGGATCTCGGCTCCGCTGGCGGTTCACTCAATGGCGGCGTACCGGCCTGGCTGTTGTATCCTGAAGCAGCTAATGAACAAGGACACCGCCAGAACGATAGCCGACTCGCTGACCTGGGCGCGCATCGTAAGTATTCTGCCGATCACCGTGCTCGCCTGGTATGAGCTGAAGTGGTGGGTGCTGGGTGTTTACATTGCGGCGGCGCTGACGGATTGGTTCGACGGCATGTTCGCGCGCCGTGGGGCGCCGCCGGCGACTAGTGTGGACCTCGACGGGATTGCGGATCTCTTGTTCAGCTTTGCAACGATACTGTGGTTCTGGCTACTGATTCCCGGATTCGTATCGAAGTACTGGTTGCCGTATCTGCCGCTGGCGATATTGCTCGAGTCCTATATGTCGGTATTCCGGTTGCGGCGCCAGCGCCTGGGTGTGCCGCATCTCGCTTTCGGTCGCTTCGCCATGGCACTGTTTTTCTTTCTGCTGCCGGTATGCATCATCTGGGGTGATGTGCCCTGGTTCGTCCACGCTGTCCTGGTCATTGCCATTGCGTCAAAAGCACAGCTGGCCTGGATTTTCTGGAGCAGATCAAAAAACGGGGCTTTGGACTGACGCGATCCGGGTTGCCCACCATGCATCGCTGGCAGCGCCCGGTATAAAAAGCGTGGATTAATCTGGTAGATTCAAGAGACGTGGCGGCCCGGCGGCCGCAAGAAGAACGCTGCGAAGGAGCAACACCATTGACCGTATCACCGCATTCGATTTTTCGGCGGCTTTTTTGCGCCAGCGTTGGCGTCATTCTGCTGACCCACTCGCCGCTCGGATGGTCGCAAGCGCCGATCATCCAGCCGGGTGCGCCTGGCGAGGCGGTGCGGCAACTCAGTGCCGAAGAGGCGGTCGAGATCGCGGACACGAGCTATTCGCCCGCCGATGCACAATTCATGCGGGACATGATTCCCCACCATCACCAGGCGCTCGAGATGGCAGCACTGGTAGGCGATCGGACGAACCGGCAGGAACTGATCGATATCGCGGGACGTATCAACGCCTCGCAAGGTGACGAGATAGCTTTCATGCAGAACTGGCTGCGCGAACGCGGAGAGAGTGTGCCCGACCCGACCGCGCACGACGCGATGCACACCCACCACACGATGGCCGGCATGGCAACGCCGCAACAAATGGCCGAACTTGCTGAGGCAAAAGGCATCGACTTCGACCGACTGTTCCTGAAGTTGATGATCACGCATCACGACGGCGCGGTGACGATGGTCGAGAAGTTGCTGGAACAACCCGGCTCCGCCTACGACCCGGTACTGTTCGAGTTCGCGGGCGATATCACCAACGACCAGACGACCGAGATCGAGCGGATGAATGCGCTCCTCGTGAGTTTGTCCGACGATCCGCGTGCCGGGCTGTCGGCCGGACTCGATGATGCCGGGCAGGCGATTCTTAACCTCGAACTGGTGGCGTCGCTGCCGAAACCGGCGGGTTTTTTTGATCCGCAAAACCGAGCCGAGCTGCCATCTCACCGTTTTCCGGCAGGCGGCGACGAACCACCCGTAACGCAGGAAGATGACGCGCCGACCGCTGAGGACGAAGACGCCGCAGAGGAAGAAGCCGAGGAAGGCGATCGTTGGCCGCTGTTAAGTTTTTCCAACACGGACATCGCGTTTTCCGGCAACGTCATGGTGACCGGCAGCTACCACGGCTTCAATATCTATCGTCTGACACAAGGCAACCTGCCGAAACTCCTGAGCTCGGTGGTTTGCCCCGGCGGGCAGGGCGACGTCTCCATTGTCGGTGACCTGCTGATCATGTCAGTGGAGCAGATCCGTGGCCGGCTCGACTGCGGACTGGAGGGTGTCGTCGAAGACGTCAGTGACGAGCGCTTCCGCGGCCTTCGTATTTTCGATATCAGTGACCTGGCGCGGCCACGGCAGGTGGGCGCGGTGCAAACCTGTCGCGGTTCGCACACGCACTCGGTGGTGTCCGGACCGGGCAAGGACGGCAAGATCATCGTCTACAATTCCGGTACGTCGTCCGTGCGTGAAGAAGACGAGCTGGCGGGCTGCTTTGACGAATCACCGGGGGATGATCGCACGGCACTCTTCCGGATTGATGTCATCGAGATCCCGGTCGAGGACCCGTCAAAGGCACGTATCGTTGAAAGCCCGACCGTCTTTGCTGACTCCGAAACGGGTGTTCTTGCAGGTCTGTGGCGCGGCGGCGATCATGGCGATGAAACACAAGAAACGTATCGCACCGACCAGTGTCATGACATCACCGTGTTTCCGGAAGGAAACATTGCTGCCGGCGCCTGTTCAGGTAATGGCATCCTGTTCGATATTTCCGACCCTTTGAAGCCGCAGCGTATTGACGCCGTGATCGATCCCGGCTTTGCATACTGGCACTCGGCGACGTTTAACAACGATGGTAGCAAGGTCATTTTCACGGACGAATGGGGCGGCGGCAGCCGGCCACGATGTCGAGCCTACGATCCGCTGACCTGGGGTGCCGATGCCATTTACGATATCGTCGACGGTCGACTCGAGTTCCGTGGTTACTTCAAGATCCCCGCGCCGCAGGTTGATCAAGAAAACTGCGTTGCACACAACGGCTCGATCGTGCCGGTTCCCGGTCGCGACATTTTCGTGCAGGCCTGGTATCAGGGTGGTCTCTCCGTAATCGACTTCACCGACTCCGCCAATCCGGTGGAGATCGCCTATTTCGACCGTGGCCCGATCGATGCAGAGGATCTGGTGGTGGGCGGATATTGGTCAACCTATTGGTACGACGGCAGGATCTACGGTACGGAGATCGTCCGAGGGCTGGATGTGCTGGCGTTGACGCCGAGTGAGTATCTGTCCGAAAATGAGATCGCGGCGGCGCTGCTCGCAGATCAGGGCAGCGTGTTCAACCCGCAGCAGCAGTTTCCTGTCCGATGGCCCGCGGAGCCGGTGGTGGCGCTGGCGTATGTCGATCAACTCGAGCGCAGCAACGCGATATCGGCAGAGGTCGCTGCCGACCTCAATACCGTGCTGGATGCGTCCGCCGCAGGCCTTGCGGGCGAGAAACGTGACAAAAAGCTGGCCGACCGACTGAAGTCGCTGGCGGCAACGGTGAAGAAAGGGGGCGGTGACACCATCAACAGGAAGCGAAGTGCCGCGCTCGCCGAGACGCTGGCGGGCCTTGCGGCGCGGCTGCGATGAAGCAAGTGGGGGCATCCCCGGTTTAACGTATTAATACGTTAAATCAAGAATGTCCCCCTTCTTTTGCTCGCTAGATTGTCTGGCGGAACTCCCTCATACTCGTTTCAGTGACGACGTTGATTTTCCCTTATGCAGCTTTTTCATGAACTAACACGCCGCAACGTTTTTCGCGTTGTTGCCGCGTACGTCGTCGTGGCATGGCTGATCATCCAGGTTGTCGAAACCATCTTCCCACCGTTCGGATTCGGTGATGGTGCCATCCGTGCCGTGATCATCACGCTCGCGATCGGCCTGGTACCCGTACTGATCGTTTCCTGGGTTTTCGAATGGACGCCGGAAGGGCTGAAGCTCGACAAAGACGTCGATCGAGCCGGGTCGGTTGGCAGGCACACGGGAAAAGTTCTGGACCGCGCCATTCTCGTGGTTCTTGCCCTTGCGTTGAGCTACTTCGCTTTCGACAAGTTCGTGGTGGACCCGGCAAGGGATGCAGAACAGTTGGAGTCGGCACGAGAGGAAGGCCGCAGCCAGGCATTGATCGCGAGCGTTGGCAACCGCTCGATCGCCGTGCTGCCGTTTGTGGATATGTCCCCGGAGGGTGACCAGTCGTATTTCTCGGACGGTATCTCGGAGGAGCTGTTAAATCTCCTCGCCAGCATTCCAGAGGTGCGTGTCACCTCGCGTTCATCCGCTTTTTCGCTCAAAGGCAAGAACCTGGGTATTCCCGAAATCGCCCGGCGCCTGAACGTTGCCTATGTGCTGGACGGATCGGTGCGCAAGGCTGGTAACCAAATCCGGATTTCCGCGCAATTGATCGAAGCGGATTCGGACAGCCAGCTCTGGTCGAAAAACTTTGATCGCACGTTGGAAAATATTTTCCAGATTCAAGACGAGATCGCGGGCGATGTAGTGCAAGCAAATAAAAGGGACCCTGCAGATTGAGGTCCCCACGCAGCGGCAGACGAATCCGGCAGCCTACGCCCTGTTTCTGGAGGCGCGTCAGCAGCGACGACAGGGAACGGCCGAAGGTTACGAGGCGTCGATCGGCTTATATCGCCGTGCGCTGGCTATCGATCCCGACTATGCGCCCGCCTGGGATGAGATGGCGGCGTCGTACCAGAGCCAGGCGCTGACCGGTCTGCGACCCGCCGAAGAAGGGTTTCAACTCGGCCGCGAAGCAGCGCTCACTGCCATCGAGACCGATCCCGACTACGCGCCCGCGTACGACAGTCTTGGGTTCATTGCGCAATACTACGATGCCGATCTCGCGCAGGCGGCAAAGTACTACCAGCGTGCCCTGTCACTCGCCCCGGCGAATGCGGGAATTATCGGAAGCGCCGGGATGCTGCTGCAAAACATGGGACGGCTTCAGCAGGGCCTCACGCCGATCGAATTCACCGTTGCGTCCGATCCACTGTCGGCGGGCTGGCGTTATACGGTGGGCCTTGCTTACCTGGCTGTCGGCCGGTTTGAAAACGCTGTCGAATCATTCGAAACGACGCTGGAGCTCAGCCCGGACTTTTCGCTGGGACACTACAATCTCGGCGTTGCGTTAATGCTGGACGACCGCCCGGGAGAGGGCGTGGCAGTGCTTGAGCAGGAGCCCCGGGAAGACTGGCGACTCACCGGCCTGGCCATGGCGATGTTCGCCGAGGAGCGGCAACGGGCAAACGATTCGGACGGCACGCGAGCGTCCGACAGGGTGCTCGCCGAGCTGTTGGAGAAGTACGCGGATAGCATGGCCTATAACATTGCCTATCTGTACGCGTACCGCGATGAAAAGGACGCGGCCTTCCAATGGCTGGAAAAAGCCGTCGAAGTGCAGGACGCCGGTTTAGGCGCGATCCTCTCCGAACGGCTGTTCCTGAATCTGCATGACGACCCTCGCTGGCTGCCGTTTCTGAAAACGCAGGGCAAGTCGCCCGCGCAATTGGCAGACATCGAACTTGCCGTCAGTTTGCCGCAATCCTGACAGTTTCCCGGGCATGAGGTTTTTCCTCTGCTATTGATTCTCACAAAGCCCGCGCGTCCGCTTGCCTGACAGGATAGTGTGCGTACGCGAATTGTGCGCCATTAACACAACAAAAAGCGCTCATGGACAGCTATCGACACCTTGAGCCGCGACCCATGTCCACATGCAGGTGGTCGTGGTGTTGAGCATTGTAGTCAGGACCCAGCACCACTCGAAAAATATTGCAGGCGTCGTCGCGTGCTTCGTGCAGGAAGCGCCCAAACGGTCCCTCGGAGTGCCAGTGCTTCTCGACCGAAACAACGCGGCCGTCGGTCAGTTCAAAGCCGGTGACGTCCCACGCGTTCGCGTAAGCATGTTGACTCATCGGCCCGGACGACCGGTTGTACATGCGGCGGCACGAGTAAGTGCCGGCATGGTGTATTCGAGCCAGCCCGTTTCCAAGAATTTGCTGCGCGCGATGATCAACGCTCGTTAACCAGATATGCGCACCGGCGGCGAGCGGGCAGCGCATTGCATAGGACGCTTTTCCCTTGAGGGTCACGCCGTTGCTTCCGGCGACATGGACAGCCGTCGACCACCCGCAGCCGCCCTTACCTGCACGCGACTGCAATGCGACAGTCTCAAGTTCAGCGGCCCCGGCAATAAGCCGCTGGCACCATGAAGCGGGACCCATACCAATGGCCGCGAGCTTCAAGTCGGTCGAAAACCCGGCACGATCGTCAATGGCGAGTGGATGCCAGGGCAGGTGCCGTCGGCTCCAGGGTGAACTCGGCAACTATGCCCCCAACAAAAAGCAGCAGCGCTGAGGCAAGCAAGAGTTGCCGCCGACGTTTCTTGTTGCGCTGCAACCAGCGAAGCGATCGCCTCAGTGCGAACGGTGGCCTTAACAGCAACCTTGTGACTCTGAGAAACGGGTTCAAGGATCCAGGGCCGATAACGAGCGGTCAACGCACTTCTCGATACGCTGTCAGAATGCGCGATCGTACCCCGATAGCGCCGTGACTGGGTGCCGGTCTGCAACCCGGGAAGGTTTCTTCGAGAAGGTCCGTGCAGTGTTTTTCAAACGATCACCTTGGCCACGATACGTTCAACGATTGCCGCGCCAAACCAGGTCAGCAGAGGTATGACTATGTAGACGGCCAATCGCACCAGCACAGGAACATCGATAGGCCATTCGCGGATATCCTGGATCATCTGACGGTAAAGTAGCAAGCCCGTGAAGCCGACGTTTTGGGCATCTACCGCGATTGGTGATTTATTCAGCGCGTCGAGATTTCCATGCATGGCAGTCTGAATCCGATCAAGTTCAGCACGCTTTTCCTCTGCAATGCGCCCGCGCACGCCGTACATAGGAACCAGTAGGAACAAAATGGCGTAGGGTATCGTCACTGCGAGCGCGATCAGTAGCGACGGCAGGTAAATATGCCCATCAAGGTAGATCAGCGGGAGCAATGCGTAGGCGCCGAAGTAGATCAACAGGTTGCGTATTCCGACGCGTGCAAAAGGCACCAGGCTGCCTGTATCGAGCAGGTCTATTCTTGCCAGGTTGGCACCCATGCTGGCAAACATTTTACTGTTGCTATAGGTAATCAGGATCAACTGGCAAGCCAGTACCCAGAAAAGCGCCGCCAATGAAAGTCCCCACCATATCGACGGGCTCCGAACAGCGCCTTCTCGCAACGCCGTTATTCCTGGGCCATCGATATTAAGCGATAGTGGGTAGCATGAAATGCATAGAGCGCCCGCGGCGTCCGTCGCCCGGCAACAGCGCATTCTGCTTCCTTACAACTTGCCGAGTTCGTTGGCCGAGAGCCCGGCGATTCCGAGCGTTGCAGGGGTGCGGCGCGCCTCGACCGCGTAATCGCGGTCCATGAGTACCGATGTGAGCTGGATAATGCTGTCGATCGTTGGCGTGTCGACGCCGATCTGCCGGGCCAGGCCAGCCATGAAAACGAGGCCATAGCCAACATCTTCGTTCAGGTAACGGTGATCGAGCTGCGGCTGCGCACCGATACCCTGGAAGCCCGGCGCATTGCGATAGGCTTCTCCGTAATTGTCATTCAGCATATAACCCTGGCGCATGCCCATCTGCGGGTCCGGGACGATCGATGATGCCCATCTTCGCACCGATTGCGATGCGCTCATTGTCCAGCGCCGCGATCAGTCGACCGGTCGCATCGCTGACGCCTTCTTCATAAAACAGAAAGTCTCCGTTCGTGCCCTCGATGCGCGCCGCATTGGCGAGCGTGACCGCCGGGTGAATGATCGGATTGGCATTTTGAAGGCTGGTTTGCATCACGCTCTCCGCGCGCTCCATGCCCGGATAGACGTCCGCGATCATCCGCAGCACGTCATCGGTGTGCCGGCCGGGTAGTGCGGCCAGCAGGTTGCCGGCCTTGAGCTTGAGGAACACGCGAACGTGGCCCGGCGAGGTCAGGCGCACCGCATAGTGCAGGGTGGACGTCTCCGCAACACGAACAGAGTCATCGCCCACCTCAAGCCCGGCCGCTTTCTTGAAAGCGAGCGCGCCGCCACAGGAGCTGGGGCTTACGACGACCGTCTGTCCCGCCTTGAGTTTTCCCGCAACCGCCTCGCCGAAGGGTGCGGTGCTGTAGGCCGGCCCGACGGCGTAGATCAGTTCGGCCTCGCCGAGCGCCTCGTCGATGTCATGCCCGGCACTCGCAATCGCTGCAAAACCTGCGATATCGCCCTCGGCGTGGATGCCTTTCTGGTCGCTGATCGCTGCAATGTTCTCCGGAAATTCCGGGAAGTCGAACACGCGCACCTCGTGTCCGTGCGATGCGCAGTCGAACGCCATAGCTGTACCGCCGGCGCCTGCACCCAAGACTGAAATTCTCACTAATTCGCTCCTTAGATTCGTTGCTGACTGATTGTGCACTGCCCGGAGACCGATGTCGCCGGGCGCGAATTATAGCAATCCGAAGGGTTCACTGGTGAGAGTGCTTGCAGAGGCAGACACCAAACCCGCGTTGACAGCTGGCGCGTGCTCAGCCGGCCCGCAGACGGAAGCGCCGCGCGGCTGTGGTTTAATGTGGCCACGGCGCAAACGCTCCACCATCACCGATAAGGCGGCCATGACCCCCAAAAAGAACAATCGATGAGCGATCCCGCGTGGTACTCGGTGTTGCCACCGCTGCTCGCAATCGCGCTCGCGATCTGGAGCAAGCAGGTCATTCTGTCGCTGTTCGCGGGTATCTGGATGGGACACACCTTGCTCAACCCGTTCAATCCGCTGGCCGGAGTTGTCGAGGGCCTGGACGGCATGATCAATGTTTTCAAGGATCCGGGGGACGCAAGGGTTCTCATATTCACGCTGTTGGTCGGCTCGTTGATCGCGACCATCGAACGCTCCGGTGGCGTCCGGGGGTTCGTGCACTACCTGGAAACGCGGCACTGGGTACACAATGGATTCAGGGCGCGAATGCTGGCGTGGATGATTGGCCTGGTTATCTTCGTCGAATCAAGTATTACGCTGCTGGTAGCAGGCTCCGTCAGCCGCCCCTTATTCGATCGCTACAAAGTGTCGCGCGAGAAGCTGGCGTATCTTATCGATGCGACGTCGGCACCGGTCTGCGTCATGATCCCGCTAAATGCGTGGGGGGCCTTCATCATCAGTCTCATTGCCTCGACAGGCATCGAGAATCCACTGCAGACGTTTATCGCGGCGGTGCCGCTTAACCTGTACGCGATTACGGCCATTCTCCTCGCGGGTGTTGTTGCCTGGAAAAATATCAACATCGGCCCGATGAAAAAGGCGGAAGAACGCACGTTGCGGGGCGATGTCCTGTGGCCCGGCGCGGTGCCGCTCGTTGACGTTTCCGCCGAGCAGGCGGTGGATGACGAGCAAGTTGTGCCTTCGGCGTGGCGAATGATATTGCCGATTCTGGCAATGGTGTTGATGATGCCAACGGCTCTGTACATAACCGGTGACGGCAACATCATTAACGGTTCGGGCTCGGTGTCGGTCCTTTGGTCCATTTGCTTCGCGATCACCGTTGCCTGGGTCATGGCGCTTGTCAGCGGCGACAGCTCGGTCAGTGAACTCATGAAGGCTTTCATGAAAGGAGCGAGCGACCTGTTGCCCATCGCTATCATCCTGCTACTTGCGCTCACGCTGGGCGATGTCGCCAATGCGCTCGGCACCGGCGTCTACGTCGCGGGGCTGGTCAGCGGCAATATACCGCCGGCGCTGCTGGCGCCACTGGTATTCCTCGTTTCGGCTTTCATCGCGTTTTCCGTCGGTTCAAGCTGGGGCACGTTCGCCATCATGATTCCGATCGCGGTGCCGATCGCCCTGACCCTCGGCATTCCTCCTCCGCTATTGCTTGGCGCAGCTATTTCCGGCGCAATATTCGGTGATCATGCCTCACCGATCAGCGACACGACGGTGCTGGCGTCGATGGCGTCGGCATCGGATCACATCGAGCACGTGCGCACACAGCTTCCCTACGCGCTGATTGCCGCCGGCATCGCAAGTACCGGATTTCTCATTATCGGCCTGCTGCGCTAGGTAGAGTGGCCGGCAGCCCGCTGCCCGCCTGGCGAAAGTATGTGCCGTTTCTTGAGCAGGCCCGCGACAACAGCACCGGCAGAGCCGCCGCTGGTATTCAATAGCCAGTCATAGACAGACGTATCGCGTGCAAAGAAGACCTGCACGAGTTCCACCCCAAGGCTTGCTGCGCCGCAGAGCAGTGCTGCATACAGCACGGGCCAACCGCGTTGCCTGCGTGCGGCGAGCAGAAAGCCCAGTGGCATGAAGCAAACGAAGTTGACGATGTAATCGACCGCGTAATCGCGGCTGATCTCGAGTCGAATCACGGAATCCAGTCGGGGCGCGTATCGCGCGGACCAGAACTCTGCCGGTATCCGCATTGCTTCGGATCTCAACAGGTCGTCTTGTTGCTCTCCAACTATGATGCGCGCTTCGGCAATCTCGCCGAGCCACGGCCGTCGTCCCGTATGCTCATTGCCGAGCGCCAAGATGTGGGAACTGTTCCAGTTGCGGGGCCAATTGCGTTCTGGGAGATCGCGGTCCATGGCCACGGTGCCGTCGATCCTGACCTGCAGCCGGCCATCATGTATATCCAGGTCAATCTGGCGCCATACATTGGCTACAAAGACTTCCTGAAAGTGCCTCACGAAGCGATCGCGCCGGTCATTGCCGGGGCCGATCAATCGCAGTACCAGGTCATCCGCGTCCTGACCCAGCATCAGGCTCTGGTTGACGTGGTCCTTCGACAACGTGAGGACCCGGTCCGGCTCGCCCGGCGAGTCTGCGAATGGCCGCACTCGCAAGCGTAAGGAAAAAGATCCCGACTCCCTGACAGCGTTCAGCCATGCGGGTGGTTCGGATGCCAGCATCGTGCCGGCCTTCTGAAACTCCAGGTTGCCGCTTTCATTGAATCTTGCGCCATTCTCGACCCGCGTCGGCGGGTCCCAGTCAAAAGGGAAGAGCGCCAGGAAAACGAAGCAGGCAAATCCAATTACTAAGAACAATCGACCGGTACCGGATTGAATGACGTGGTTTGCGAACTCGACCGACAGGTTGCGATGCGGTTTGGTCATATTGGTCGACAAAGGAGGGTTCCGGTGCTGGTCAGAGGGTGCTTAGTATCGGCGCCGAAGCGGATGCCTGCAACAGACCAGATACGGGTCGCTTCGCCCGGCTTACAACCGTCGCACCGTCGGGCCGGGTTTGGCCGCCACCGGTCTCGCAGTGGCGGGCTTCCCGGTCAGGTAGTCTTTCTTTTTTCTCTATTTCGCCGATACCGCGCGCTACCACGATCCGCCTTGAAATGAGCGCGATAACAGGGCCGGCTGTCGTGACCTTCGAAGTACGGAAATTATGTAATATCGCATGGTCACAATAAGTAATCTTGTTGCCCGGCATTCTGAAATTCGTGCTACTTTCCAAGGGCGATTACGACGTTCTCCAGCCTTTGCCGGCGCCTGCTGATACGCGCATCGAAATGCCGCGCGGCGTGACAAGCGGCCGAACTCGCGTCAAGAAAAAAAACGAATTGCGACAATTAATCTTTTCGCAAAAAAAAGGTCATTGATGGCCACTGAATAATCTCAGGCCTTCGAAGCTCGAATAACGGCAATTGATCCTGTTTCGATTGAGATCGAGACGACTAATAACAAGCGACCACATGCCTCACTACCAATGCGAAGTAGATACCGTTGACAAACGCGCATGGCACGCGCTGGTCGAGCGGTTTGCTGACGCTAACGTGTACCAGACATGGTCGGTTGGGGCGGCCCGCAAGGGTGAGACGAATCTCAGCCACCTGCTCTTAAAAAAAGAAGGCGATATCGTGGCAGCGGCGCAAGTGGCCCTGCAGAAAATACCGCTGATAAAGGCCGGAATCGCGCACGTAAGGTTCGGGCCGATGTGCCAGTTGTCCGGTCGCCCCTTTTCTCAGGAAACATTCGGCCAGGCCGTTCGCGCGTTAAGTCAGGAATATGCGGAACGTCGCGGCTTGTTGTTGCGTGTCAAGCCATGGCTGGCTGAAGGGCAAAGCGACGTGCAAAAAACCCTGGAGTCGGCAGGGTTTCGGTACCGACGGGACCAGCCTCATTACCAAACCTACATCATAGACCTCGCGAAACCACTCGATGCGCTGCACGCGGGCCTTAAACCCAAATGGCGTTACAACCTGAAACGAGCGGGCCGGCACGGACTGACGGTGAGAGAAACCAGTGGCGCCGGCGGCATGGCGGTGTTCCGGCAGCTTTACCAGGAGATGCAGGATCGCAAGGCGTATTACGACACCGGCGAGATCGACTTTTTCTGGGAGTTTTACCCGGACCTGCCGGATGCGCTGACGCCGCGCATTTTCGTCTGCGAAGAGCACGGCCATGCGGTCGCGGCCATCGTTATTTCACATCTTGGTGACCGGGCGATGTATCTGTTCGGCGCGACCAGCAATCGCGGTACGGCCCTCGGAGCGTCGTATGTGTTGCACTGGGAGGGTCTCAAATGGTTGCACCAGCAAAATTGTCGATGGTATGACCTGGAAGGCGTATCGAGCCGCGGCGTGCAGCAGTTCAAGGCAGGCCTTACAGGAAAATCAGGAGCGGAAATTCATATGGGCGACTTCGACGCCTGCGCCAGCGTGCCAAGTCGCCTGATCGTGCAGGTCGGCGTCGGCCTGAAGAATCGCTATCGTGAAGGTCGGCGCCTGCTCAGTGCGCGGCAGTCCGCCGTCCGATGACGACGAGCCTGTTCGTTTCGAATGCCGGCATGCGTTTGCCGAGCCTATCATTCTGCGGATGCGACGCCTTGTGACAAACAGTCCCGAACCGACGTCGCTGGACACCGCAGCCTCGCCATCGGCGACGCGCGATCGACTGCTGGCGCTTCTGGGCGTCGCTGCACGCTTGCTGGTTTTCAGTCTCTCGCTGTGGTTTTTGTATCGCGAGTTCACCGCCGTTTCGTTCGATACGGTGCTGACTCAGCTGCAGTCAATCCCGGTCATTGCATTGACCACATCGCTCGCGCTCGCAATTTGCTACTACGCGGTTGCTACGGCGCACGACGCCGTCGCGCTAGGCTTACCTTGAGGCTGAAAGTACCCTATCGGCACTCAGCGATTATTTCGTTCCTGGCGCTCGCCGTGGGCCAGAACGTCGGGGTCGCCACCTTATCGGGATTCGTCGATCCGTCAGCGGCTGTACTCGGAGTTCGGACTCTCCGCGTCGCAAATTACGCGCCTGGTCATTTTCTTGCGGTTCACCGCGGTGTTGGGCGTAGCGACGATGGCAGGACTGGCGATGCTGGTCTTGTTGTCCGGCAAGGGGGCTTCGCAAGCCGCACCACTGGATAACCTTGCGCTGGCAGGTGTCGCTCTGCTGGCGCTGCCACTGGTTTACCTCGCGATCGCGCTTGCACGTCGGGCACCGTTGAACATTGCTCGCTGGGAGATGTCCGTTCCTGCTCCGAAAGTGGCGCTGGCACAGCTTGGCCTGGCCTGTGTCAGTCAGCTGTTTGCGGCGGCAACGCTGTACGTTTTGCTGGCGGCGGTTACCGATGTCGGCTTCGCGTCCTTTGTGCCGGCCTACCTGCTGGCCATGGTGGCGGGCCGGGTCAGCCGTATTCCAGGCGGTCTCGGCGTTTTCGAGGCCTTCCTGTTTGTTACGCTGCCTGACGTACCGCCTGATGCGCTGCTGAGCTGCATTATTATTTACCGATGCATCAACCACCTCGCGCCGCTTGTCATTGCAACGACAGTGGTTTTGCAACGGCCAGGGGGGCAGCACGTAGCAGCGATGAGGCAACCGGCGGCGCGTGCTGCCCATGGCGTGTCGAGCATCATGCCCCAGCTCATCGGCACGCTCGTTTTTCTCGCAGGTCTCGTGGTGCTGGTCACGGTCGCGTGCCGCCTTGGTCGCCTTTCATGAGGGGTTCATTGCAATGCTCCTGCCGCTGCCAGTGCTCGAACTGTCGCATTGGCTAGGCGGAATTGTCGGTGCGGCGCTGTTGCTTCTGGCGCGCGGGCTGTTCAGGCGCCTGCACATGGCCTACGTTGGCGCGCTGGCGGCACTACTGGCCGGCGTCATCCTTTCGTTGCTTATTGGACCTGTGTACGTCGAGGCGGGCGTACTCGGGATGGTGACAGTGGCACTCTTGATCAGCCGCAAAGCATTCTATCGGCAGGGGTCGCTTGCCGCTGAGCGATTCCCGGCGCGCTGGCTCTCAACCATCGTTTTTGGTGTCGGTCTCGCGATCTGGGTTGGCCTGATCAGCTACCGGCCTGTCGACTACTCGAGCGGCCTGTGGCTGCAGTTCGCCGTTGATGCAGCGCCGGCAAGGAGTCTGCGTGCCATTGCCGCTGCTGTGTTGATGGTTATCGGCGGCCTTTGCTGGTCACTGCTCGTTAAGCGACGCACAGCGTCATTGCCCGCGACCCCTCCGGACGATACGAAGAACGTTCTCCCCGTCATTCTCGAATCATCAAGGGCAACGGCAAATCTTGCGCTCCTTGGGGACAAGCGCTTGCACTGGTCGGACGATGGCCGCGCCTTCCTGATGTACCAGGTGAGTGGCGACAGCTGGGTGGCCTGTGGCGACCCGCTCGGCCCGCAAAGTCACCAGGAAGAACTCGTTCGGTCGTTTCGGGACATGGTTAAACGCCATTATGGCCGCCCGCTGTTCTACCAGGTTAGCGAGGAGCTGTTGCCCTTGTATGTCGATATCGGTCTTGCCGTGACGAAAGTCGGCGAGGAGGCGCGCGTCCGACTGAGCAAATTTTCGCTGCAGGACAGCCGCAACGCCGAGCTGTTTAAGACGGTCAGCCAGATCAAACAGCATGGCTTTGAGTTCGACGTCGTGCCACGCGCCGAGGTGCCGTCGATCATGGAGGACCTGCGGCAGGTATCGAGACGCTGGATCGCAGACAAGTACGCAGCGGAAAAACGTTTTTCGGTTGGCTCTTTCTCAGAAAGCTACATCGAGAATTTCGACTGCGCGGTGGTCAGGATAGACGGTACGCTTGTCGCATTTGCGAATCTATGGCCGGCACCCGCCGGCAAAGAGCTGGCCATTGACCTGCTGCGCTACAGTCAAATGGCCCCGAAAGGCATCATGGATTACCTGTTCGCCGAAGCTATGTCCTGGGGCAGGGAAGGTGCTTACACATGGTTCAATCTGGGTATGGCGCCACTGGCTGTGTCAGAACAACGGCCGCTCGCGTCCCTACGGCAGAAGCTCGACAATGTTATTTGCTGCCACAGCGATAACTTCTACGATCTTGTGGGCCTGAGGAATTACAAGGACAAGTTCAAACCCGTGTGGCGGCCGCGTTACCTGGCCTCGCCACCGGGTCTGTGGCAACTGCCCAACGCGCTACTCGATACCTCTCGTATGATATCCGGCGGTGTTGTCGGAATGTTCGCGTCCGGCCAAGGAGGCTAAGTCCTATGGAAATAAAAATTACGCCCCGGTGGATAGCGATCGTGCTCGCGTCGGTCATTGTGTGCCTGACGGTGATCCACCTCGCGCTGCAAAGTATGCGTTTTCTCACGGGCGAGATGAACGGGCTTGTCTGGTTTTTCAGCCTTGGCTCAGACGGCAACATTCCTACTTTTTATTCGACCTGCGCCATTCTGTTGTGCGCCGCGCTGCTGGCGCTCATCGGTACTGCTGACCTGCGGGAGAAAAAAGTCCCTGCGGCTTACTGGTTCGGGCTGGCTGCTATCTTCGCTTTTCTTGCTGTTGACGAAATGCTGATGCTGCACGAGCGCCTGATTGAGCCCGTCAGAACGGCGCTGGACACCTCCGGCGCGTTTTATTATGCGTGGGTCATCCCGTACGGTGTGGCGTTGGTCGTGTTCCTGCTCGTCTACCTGCGCTTTTTGATGTTGCTACCGAAGAAGACCGCCGCGCTCTTTGTTATAGCCGGTGCGCTGTTCGTTGCGGGTGCCATCGGGCTTGAGATGTTTGGCGGGATGCAGGCGGAAGCCCATGGCAAAGACAACGTAGCCTATGTAGCGCTGCAGACGGTGGAGGAGATACTGGAAATGGTGGGTATTGCACTGTTTCTCTTCGCGCTCGCCGACTATGCCGATCAACGCTATCGTGGACTGCGACTCGTCATCGGTTCCTGATTGACCGGCCACGGTTCAGGCGGCAACCCTTTGCCCGGGGTTCGTATGCGATCGTAAAGCACCGGGATCACGGTAATGTGGCGGCCGCGAACTCGCCGCATTATGTACAAACACTCCGCAGGCCCGACCAGCACCTTTCACAACTTGCGGCATCTCCTATACGCGTCATTGCAGCGATGGCAAACTAGGCGACTGCATGCTGATGAACGAATTCCCCAGACGTCAAGAACCTGTCACCCGCGAAGCGCAAGCGGAGCGTGGTCTGTTCATTGTCTGGGCGCGAGTGCGCCATCTGCAGAGCGAGGTCCTGGCGGACCTTGCCCGCCGCTTCCGGATACGTTCGGTCCGTGAAGTTCACTGGAGCAACACGCTTCTGACCGCGAACTTCCAGCGCTTTTATTCGGACCTCGATCTAAGGGGTGTCTATCATCGACTGAATAAAGGCGATGGGCCGTTTCTTGTTATCACCGTCGTTGACGAGGCGCCCGCGTTCGATGTTCGCGAAACCGGCAGGGGTCGACGTCGAGTGCTCGCCAATTTCATGGACGCGAAGTCACTTTACCGTGAATGGTCCGGTGGTATTGGCATTCACTGCGGAGAAACGACGTGGGAAACCGAGCGAGATCTGTGCATGCTGTTCGGTCTCGAAGAGACGACTTCTGCACAAGATCCCGGTACGTCATGGGACGGCTCGACAGAAATACAGCATCGCGACCTGGCGGGCGCGGACGGCTGGCAGTCGGCGAACGAACTATTCGGCATCCTGAACAGGGCAACGCGCTACGTGGCGATCAACTACATCGATGACGGCCTGCCCGGAGCCGCAGGCCGGGACGTCGATCTCGATATCCTCACCGAGGACTATTACGCTGCACACACCGTCCTCAATAGTGGTCGTTTTCCGCGCGTGAAGCCGCCGCATGGCGGCCGCATCCCGGTGCGAGTAGGGGATCGAGTCGTCTCTGTCGGCTTGCGCTTTCCCGGAGACAACTATTTCGACGAAGCCTGGGCGCGACGACTGTTGGCTACACGGATCCTCGATGAGCTTGGTTTCTACCGGCCCGCCGATGACGAAACGTTCCGGGTCATCGCGTATCACGCGCTGATGCATACGCGAGCGCCTGGTGCGCCGCTGCTGGAACGGCTGCGGTCGATGGCCAGCGCAAGCGGACTGACGGATTGGGAGCGTTGCCTCAGTGACGACTGGCAAGCCGGGCGTGAGCGCATGCTGTCCTTACTAACCGCAGAGGGCATTGGTTGTCCTCTGCCGCTCGATCGCGCGGTCCCGATCCGGCGTGGCATGGAAACCGAACGGCATGGCGTACGCAGCACTGCCAACGACTGTACGCTCGCGCCATCGGCGCTGTTGGCCAGGACCTCGGCAACCGGCTGCAGACAGCCTATTGGCCCGCTCCGGGACGGCTTGTTGCTGCGCGCGCCCTGGTTAAACAAAGTGAAGCACTGGCGGCGGCTGCTGAAGTGATGAATTCACCGTCGACATCGACCACGACATCGCTCGACGCCGGGCGGCTGATCGCATGAAGCATCGATTGCTCGCGCTCTTTCAAGCTCCGCGATTGCGGGTGTTCAAACGCGCGGCGATTGTTCCTGCGCGGCGTGATATTCCTCGGCACCCGCGCTCAATGCCCGGTATGCGAATGGTCGCTGCGCGGCTTTACGGCGAAGCACGGGCTGCTGGCCTCAACCGCCGACGGCTATTGCCCGCGATGTAACGCCAAGGCCCGACACCGACGCATCTGGCAGTATCTTCAAGCCAACACAAACCTCTTCACGGATCCGCTGCGCTTTCTCGAGGTAGCGCCATGGCCGTCGCTTGGCCGGCAGTTCACGCGCATGTCGAACATCGAGTACGTCGGCATGGACCTGAACCCGAACTGCGCGTTTACCAACGGTCGCCGGCGATCTCGCAGCCGCGCCGCTTCGAGACGACTATTTCGACGCCGCCCTGTGCGTGCATGTCCTCGAGCATGTAAAGAACGACCGTGACGCCATCAGTGAACTGTTTCGCGTCCTGAAGCCGGGCGCGTGGGCGATTGTCAGCGTGCCGCTGTTACTGGACGAAGTGACGCGGGAAGACCCTGCCGTCACGTCACCGGAAGATCGCAAGCGACTGTTCGGGGAGGCAAGCCACGTTCGCTACTACGGCACTGACTTCATCGACCGGCTTAGAGCCGCGGGCTTCGAGGTCCGCCTCGATCCGGGACGCTCTGTTTCCGCTGACGCGCGCGCGCAATTCGGCCTGCGGGACGACGAAAACATATTCCACTGCACGAAACCGCACGCCGCAGAGGGTGCGGCAACTGCCTCAGTCCACTAGCGACTTGCGGGCTTTGCGTACCAGTCCGATCAGTTCCAGCGGAAACACAAGCGTGCGCGACAGGAAAATAAGGCAGAGGTAAACACTGAGCAGGTCAACCGCCGCGAACAGCGGCAACAGCAGCAGCATCAGGCTGACGCCGGTGCGATAAACATACGGTACCGAAAGCACGCTGGCCGAGCGGTCAGGCGCAGCAGGCGCCGGGTCGGGCGCCGCGGCCCGCCGCGAATCAAAGCGCTGCAAGCTATGCGCGAATTCAGCCTTGAGAAAGGCCCGTGTTGCACTGACGAGCCCGGTAACGATACCGATCAGGAGGATGGTCTCGCCGCCGACGTCGAGGTTCACAAGCAGCCTGTCCGGGCCGGACGAACAGCCCGGCCGACACTGCCACCGGCGTAAAGATTTTCACCAGGATGTCCGCGATCTCGTCCAGGAAGCCGCCGAAATCCGACGGACCCTGCAGGCGCGCGAGGTTACCGTCAATCAGGTCGAGAAAGACGTTGACCAGGCAAAGCGTCGCTCCGGCGATAACCGACCAGTGTTGACCGAGTATCAGCAGGGCGAAAGCGAAGGCCATAACGACGATGCGCAGCCAGGTAACCTGGTTCGCAGCCCAGCCTCTTCTTAAGAACGGAACCGTCAGGCCAAACGACAGCGGTCGGTAGACGTGAGCGCCGAGGAAGTCCATTTTGCGATCGTTATGTCGCGACGCATCGTCATAGGCCGCGGTTATGGCCCGATACGTGGACTTGTAATCATCCATAACGCTGCTTCCTCGTCTTGCGGCGGCTAAAGGCTCGTGGGCGACGCGCCCGCGCTGTCAGGCCGGACTGCCGGCAATATCGTCGCTTCCGGCGGCGTGCGCCGTTATGATGTCGACGACCGTTTTACCAATGCTCCGCTGGGTATCAACCGTGCCGGCGCCGATGTGCGGTGTCAGCAAAACGTTGTCGAGATCAGCCAGTGGAGACACCTTGCCTTCACCCTCGTGTTCGTGAACGTCCATGCCGGCGCCGGCAAGCCGCCCGCTGACCAGCGCCTCACGCAAAGCGGCTTCGTTGACGACGCCGCCCCGTGCAAGATTCACCAGGAATGCGCCGGGCTTCATTTGCGCCAATGCCGCCGCGTCGATCAGATTACGCGTCGACGCCTGCAGCGGCAGGTGAATGCTCAGGAAGTCGGCGTTGGCGAGCACGGTATCGGCGTCCACCAGTTGAATGCTGTGGCGCTGCAACTCGCCGAGCGCGTTCGTCAGAAGCGTTCTCGACGCAGCCGATGACATCCATGCCCCAGGCGGCACCCATCCGGCCGACCTGCGAGCCGATGTTGCCGGCGCCGTATATACCGAGTGTCTTGCCGGCGAGCAGGTAGCCGGTGATGGCGTGTTTTTCCCAGTGACCCTCGCGCAGGGTCGAGTCTGCGTATCGCAGTTGTCGTGCCAGGCCCAGCATCAGGCAAAAAGACAGTTCGGCAACCGCGAGTGCACCCGGCTGCTCGATCCTGCGAAGTGCTATGTCGTGATCCCGAACGTAGTCGAGGTCGAGGTTGTCGAGCCCGGAGCCCGCGCGAACCAGCAGGCTGAGGTTGGCGGAACACGCCATCACCTCGGCGGTTACCTCTGGTCCGCTGCGAAAAACCAGCACGTCACAGCCGCTGATTTTTTCCTTGATCTCATCCTGCGGCGCGTTGAACGCGCAGATGACCTCGTGTCGGGCGCGGAGGGTATCGACGGCTTCGGGTGCAACCGGGCTGATGATCAGGATCTTCATGGCGTCCCGATTGCTGTAACAGTGACGGCTTCACACATGTCGATTTGCCTCTTGTCCGGTATTGAGATAATCGCGCTGTCGCCGCTCTTTGGCGGAGGCGGTGCGCTTCAGCGTTTTCCAGAGATCGTGCAAAAACGGCGCGGGATCTGACCAGGAGAAGTAGGTGTGCGCTTTAGGCCCGCGCCAGGAACGCCACCAGTCCCCGATGCTGAGTTCGCCTTTGCGCCAGTAATAGAAGGCTGACTGAAAGTCATGTCGCAGGTCGACCCATTTCGCGCCGACGTATTTTTGTACACGTTTTTCCGGCAAGGGTGCGCCGATAGCGTCGCAGTACATCGTGTACAGCAGCTCAACGCCACCCGCCTCGGCGATGGCCGATCGGCCCGTGGGCCTGCCGACGTTGGGTTCGATCATGTAGTGTTTGCCGTCGCGCATGTCCCGCTTGAACTCGACATAGCCAAGGCCGCGATAGCCGACGCCACGAAACAGGCGCAGGGTTTCCGCCAGTACGACATCGTTGCGGCATTCCTCACCGAATGAGCTCACGCCGAGGTGCGGCGGCCACTGGCGAAGCTTGCGGGCAACGAAGGTCGCTAACGGCCTGGAATTCGCATCGAAATAGCAGTTGCAGGAGTACAGGGAATCATCGCCGCCCTCAATCCACTGTTGCAGGATCAGCACGTCCGCCCAGTTCTTGCAGCGTTCGTACTCTGCGAGCAACGCGTCGGCATCGTCAACCCGAAAGCCTTTTGCCATCGTATGTTTGTCCCAGCGCCGCTCGCTGGCCGGCGGCTTGAGTACCCCCGGAAATGTCAATCGTGCGGCAGCCTGCTTCGCGTCATCCTGGTTACGAAGGACGAAGGTCTCCGGCAACGAGAAGTCGTGTTGCCTGGCGTATTCGTAAAAACCGACTTTGTCCGTCAGCCTGTCGATAACATCGGCCGGGGCAAGCGACAGGTGGAAAAACTGCGCGAGTTCCTCCCGATGCGCCGACAAGACCCGAACGGTCCGGTCATGGCAGGGGAACAGCACCGCTTTGTTGTCGAGGCGTTCGCCGATTGCCAGCAGCGCGGGGATGAGCTCGTCCGTGCCGGTGTCGGCGAACACGATCTCCTCGCAACTGTTGGTGCGGCAGCAATGATGATCCGGGTCACGCGCGACGCCGATAACGGGCACGCCGCGGGCCGCGAGGATGCGCGCCGTCTGGATACCGGCCATGCCATCGAGGCCGATGACGATGGCATGGTTGGGGCACTTGTCTGGATGAGGCTGCATAGTCGTTGGTGTTTCCTTATCCCGGGGCCTTCGCATCCAGTAACGGAAACGCATGATGTGACGAAAAGATAGAGGGCCGGACGCCGATCCTCTGTATTACGATGGCGTTCAGCCAGAGTTGCCGAATCGTGATGGCGATGACCAGCGCGACAGCCGCTCCGAGGATGCCGAACATCGGGACCAGGACGATGTTCAGTGCGACGAGGATAACCAGCACACTCATAAACACCAGCAAGCAGCGGTCCTGGTGACCGGTCGCGTTGAGTATGCCGGCGCCGGCGCCTGTCAACGCGATCACCAGTTGCGAAACGGCCAGCACCAGCATCGTTTCATAAGCCGCGGACAAACTCATCGCCAAACAGGCCAAGAATGTCTTTCCCGAAAACGAACATGAGCGCAACAGCAAGCACTCCGCCGCCCGCCTTGAGCAGGATGGCTCTCGAGACGATCGTCTGAATTGCGCTGGTGTTGCCATCGGCATGTAGTCGCGCGATCTGCGGCATCACGATCGCATCGACGGCGATCACCCCGAAAGAAATCATGAACGCAATGCGAAAGCTGGCGTTGAAGACCGCCACCTCGTCGCTCGGCGTGTAGATGCCGACGAGAATGACGGATAGCTCGGGCAGGTAGGAGTTCATCAGGACTGTGATGAGCATCGGCACCGATGCACGCGTCCAGGCCGTCGCGGTGTAGTTGGGCCTGACGTCCGCCAGGTCCGGCTTGAGCATGCGATTGAGAATCACAAACTGGATCGCAAACACCAGGATCATAATGACAAAATGCGCGGAAATGACCGTCGAGGCCTGCAGCGCATAGCCGGAAAACCAGATGCCGGCGGCGACCACCAGCAAGAGGGCCGGGCGGATTATCGCGTTGGGGATGAACGTCAATCGTATCCACGAGTGCCCGTGTGCGACGCCGTCATTGAAACGAATCAGGCTGAAGACCGGAACGCACAGCATGGCGATCAGCAGCGCTGACGAATCGATGAGCCGGTACGAAATGAATACTGCTCCGATCGCAGCGGTCACTATGCTCATGATGAAAATAATGCGCCGGCCGAAACGCACATAGCCCAGCCTTGCCGCACCGTCGTTGGCGGCGAGCGCCGCGCCGATAAAACGCATAGCGGCGCTTGGCAGTCCCAGGCCGGAAATCGTGGCCAACAGGATGGCGACCGAAATGGCGAGTACGTAGACGCCAAGCTCCGCCGCGCCCATCCAGCGGGCGAGAAAGACCTGCGTTGCAAACGCAAGGACGGCACCGCCCAGGCGGCAAGACAGCACGAACGCCGATCCTGACAGCAGCGTCTTCATGCGCGTGTGTCCGCCGGGGCGCGGCGCGTTGCCAGTGGTAATAGTCGACTGTCTGTGGCTGCCATCGAGGTCTCGTCCCGTTATCTCAAGCTGTGCCGGCGGCATCGGCGGCAACGATCGCCGGATACACGCTGTCCCGCGCTCGCGCCAGGTGCTGCGCGTCGTCGATCTCCGCCCACAGCAGGTCTTCGACCAGCGGGCAGGCGATGGCGGCCTGCCGGCCGGCGGCCACCAGGCAATCCGTTTCGTAGTCGAACATGAGGTCTTTGGCGAAGGCGTCGCGCGCGATGTCGAGCATTCGTTCGAACAGACCGGCCGAGATCTTGGAAATGCCAACCAGTTCGCCCGTTATATCGTCACCGAGGATCGAACGGTCTTTCGACATTGCCCGGAGGCAGTTCTCCCGGGTGGCCACGTACACTTCATCGCCGGCGTTGCTGCGGCCGGCCAGCAAAATCGCATCGTCCGATGGATGCGCGAGCAGTACGTCGAGCGCTCGCTGCTCAAAGATCAGGTCGGACTCGAGCAACAGGAACGATCCCAAGAGCAGGTGACGCGCGCAATACAGCGAATACATGCTGCCGGAGGACTCGAAGGACGGGTTGTGCACCGTTCGGACCTGGTCACCGTATTCCGCCGCGAGCGAGTCGTAAAACTCGGCCCGATACCCGGTGACGATGACGATATCGTCGATGCCGGCCGCCACGAGACGCGCGATGGATTCTGCGACGATAGGACGGTCACCGAGCTGCAGAAACCCCTTGGGATGATCGGCAACGACGTTCTTGAGGCGTGAACCCATGCCGGCGGCGAGAATGACGGCGCTCTTCATGCCGCCCGCGACCCGAACACGACCTCAAGTGAACGGCACAGGCGTTCGAGGTCGTCCTCACGAATATCGCCCATGTGCGCGATCCGGAAAACGGAATCCGCAAGCGTTCCCTGGCCGGCATAAATCACAAAGCCGTCGTGCTTCAGTGCGTCATGGACTGCGGCGTATTGCAGTGTCTCTGGCAAGCGATACGAGCACAGCACGCTGGAATACTCTTCCGGGCGCAGCAGGTGTCGCACGCCGCAACGCTCGAGAACGGCGGCTATCCTGGCGGCACGGCGCGAATAGAGTTGCTGTCGTTGTGACCAGCCGCCTTGCTCATGAAGCTCGTCGAGTGCCTCCCGCAAAGCAAATGCGATTTGTACGGACTGCGTGAACGGTGAAAAGCCGTCGCCATGCTGGGCAGCGTGGTAGCCGTGCAGGTCGAGGTACAGGCTGCCCGCCGCCTGTCGCGGCCGCGACCAGAGGCTGTGCTTCGCCGCCACAAACGAAATACCGGGCGCGCCATGCAGGCACTTGTTCGCCGTGCCGGCGATGGCCGCCAGGTTCCAGTCACCGGCGTCGACGTTCTCGGCACCGAAACTGCTGACGCCATCGAGCAGCAAATCGACACCGCGTTCGCGGCAAAGTTGTCCCAGCGATTCGATATCGTTGCGTCGGCCGGTGGTTGTCTCATGATGCACGGCGGCCACCGCGGTGATGGCGGCATCCGCGGTGAGCCGGGCTGCTACCTGTTCGAGGTCCATCGGCGCCGCCCAGTCCGATTGCACGATGTCGTGCGGTTTGCGGTGCAGTTCCAGCATACGCGCCATGCGCTCGCCGTAAACGCCATTGGCAACGACCAGCGTTTTTTCCTTGTCCGGTGCAAAGGTCGCGAGCATCGCTTCCACGGCAGCGGTGCCGGACCCGGTCAACATCACCGCGTCGAAACTGTCGTGCATCGATGCGTACACATCGACCAACGACTGGTTGATGGATTTCGTCAGCGCCGCGAACTCCGGCTCGCGATGACACCAGTCGCCGGACGTCAGGGCGCGGCGGACGCGGTCCGACAGGGTTACCGGGCCGGGATTGAGCAGGATCGTCCGCTTCATCGCGCGTTCCCCGCGAGGAAGCCGCGCAGCCGTGCGGCAACCTCCGGTGGCGTGATCTCCGGTCGCGGCAGCGTCTCCGGGATACCGGGAACGATGGGCGCATGAATGAACGACAGGCACTCGGTGGGCAGCGACAGCGCGTCGTGCAGCTCATCGGCCGTGGACACGGCAACGGCACGCGGGTAACCGCTTGCACTGGCCAGCGCGCAGAAGTTTACCGAGCCGGCGACCGTGCTTTGTCCACCGGTTGATTCGTGCATGCCATTGTCGAGCAGGATATGCACGAGGTTGGGCGGACGTTCGTAACCGATCGTGCACAGCCCACCGAGGCGCATCAGGAGCGCGCCGTCGCCGTCGATGACGATGATGCGTCGTTGCGGCTGCGCGATCGCAAGGCCCAGCCCCACGCTCATGGCACAACCCATCGAGCCCACCAGGTAAATCTGGTTCGGGCGGTCTCCGACCGCATACAGTTCGCGTCCCGTATAGCCGGTGGTAGCGACGATCACGTCGTCTTCCCGGCTGGCGGCCTGGATACTCGTGAGCATTTCCTGTCGCGACTGGGCGGCGGTCGGTGACCTGGTCTACAGCGACCTCACACGGGCGGGAAGCGGCGGTGACGGTCAGCGTTGTCGGCGCGACGCTGCCCTTGCGCATCACCAGCGCGAAGGGACGCCCCTGATCCCGCATGTAGTGCGAAGCCTCTGCCAGCGCGACCTCAACGTCGGCCGCCTCGGTCGGGAAATACCGCCAGGGAATCTGCATCGTTTCCAGAAGCGCGATCGTGATGCCGCCCATGAGTTCGTGCTGCGGCTCGTCGGGCGGGCCGCCGGGTTCACCGCGCAGCGTCGTGATGAGGAGAATCGGAATGCGGAATACGTGCGTCAGGGACGTGAGAGGATTAACGGCGTTGCCGAGGCCGGAATTCTGGAACAACGCGACACTGCGTCGCCCGCCCAGTTCGGCGCCGGCGGCGATCGCAACCGCGTCACCCTCGTTGGTCGCGCCTACGTAGCAGAGGTCATCGGCTTCGATGACGTGATTGATGAACGGTTTCAGGTACGAGCAGGGCACCCCGGCATACAAACTGAAGCCATGCCTTCGTGCGCATTGCACGAAATATTCCGCTTCGATCATGCAAAGGATCCGGCCGCCAGAACGTCCGCAATGCTGTCTACGTCGAGCCAGTGTCCCGTGGTGTAGATTATGCGGACCGTGTGTCCGCGAGCAATTAACTCATTCAGAAGATGATGCATCTTGGCCTTCTGATGGGCGGGATCGGTGACCATGTCCTTCACGACCTTGCGAAACTCCGGGAGCTTGGTCTTGCTGACTTTCAGGAAACCCATCCACTCTCCATGGATGTCCGCTTCAGGCAGGGCCTCTGCCGCGCATTTTAGCAGAACCGTGTTGTAGAAGGCGTTGCGCGAATAAGGCTCCGAGCAGCTCACGTAGTCCGCCGGGCGACCGCGATTCACCGAGCTCTGCCATTCCGTGTCCACCACGATCGCAATATCGGCGTCAGCTTCCGCCAGGCTGTCGACAATGTAGCGTTTGAAAATGACGTCACCGTAGGACACGAAGACATCGCAGTTGTCATCGGCATTGGCATCGAGCGCACAGGCAAGTGACATCAGTTCTCCGGTCTCGGCGTAATCCAGGTTATCCACGTAGTCGAGGCCTGTCAGGTTCACCGTGTGCGCCGCGTAACCGCGGACCGCCGCAATCTGCTTGATACCGGCCGCGCGGTAGGCTTGCATGATGTGGCCAAGCAGTGGCCGGCCGCCGACCTCGACCATCGTTTTTGGCCGCTTGGCGGTCAGCTCGCCCAACTCCGAGCCGCGTGACGCGGCGAGCACGATGACCCGCGCCTCATCCGTGCGATTGGGCAGGTAGCGCTCTTCCGCCTCCTGCAGCTCCGATGCGCCCTGCAGCCGGAATATTTCTTTCACGGGAACGATGTCGTCTTCGACAGCGCGCAGCGTCTGCTCGCGATACAGCGTCTGCGCGCACGCCTGCATTGCCGGTATGGCGGCACGCAGCATGTGATTCGCCCAGATGGCGATCGAAAAGCCGGCGTCGCGCAGCTGTTCTGTCGGCGTTGCGTAGTACTTGGTGGGCACGATAACCACCGGGCAACGATCCGCCCATTCCTTTTTGAAGGCGATAACCTCGGTGGGTACGGACAATGCGCTGTGGATCAGGATGCCGTCGGCGCCGGCGGCGTGATAGGCCTCGGCCCGCCGCAGCGCCTCGTCGAGTCCCCATCCGGCGATAAACGCCTCGATGCGCGTGATCAGGCAAAAATCGTCGTCGGTCTGTGCGTCTTTGCCGGCCTTGATGCGGCTGCAGAACTCGTCGACCTCGGCAAGCTGCTGCTTGTTGCCGTCAATGAAGCTGTTCGTCTTGGGGTACAGCTTGTCTTCGATACAGACGGCCGCAACGTCGCGCTGTTCAAGCTTCTTCACCAGCCGGCGGACGTTATTGAAGTTGCCGTAGCCCGTGTCGCCGTCCAGCAGGATCGGGATTTCCACCGCGTCGGTCATGAAATCGAGCATCTCCAGAACCTGGGTCCAGCTCGCCTCGTTATTGTCGCGGACGCCATACTGCGCGGACATGCACAGGCCGCCGGCCCACAGTCCCTTGAAGCCGGCCTCCTCACCGATGCGCGCCGTGATGCCGTTGTGCGCCTCGATCAGGAACTCGAGCTCCGAGCTCAGCAGCAACTGGCGGAACTGCGTGGTTTTCTTGACGGGTTTGGACGACTTGAAGTCCCCCGGAGCGGTGGTCAGCCTGTCGGCTACGTCTTTAAACACGATACTGGTACTCCTTGCCTGGATCGCGTTCTACGTCCGGTGGGTAGCTTTCCCGTTTGTCCGCGTAGTACTGGGCCAGGTAATTGCCCGCAGACAGGCGGTTGTAGGTGAAATACAGCAGGCGTCGCGCGCTGCCCGTTTTATTCGGGCCGGAGCGATGCGGTGCAAAGGAGTCAAAAAAGACCGCGTCGCCCGGCTCGGTCTCGATTGGCTGGAACTCGGCGTCGCGCAGCAAGCCGTCGTCCAGCGGCTCCCATTCGTTGCCGATCAGTCCGCGATCGTGAAATCCCGCCGCGACCTCCAGGCAGCCGTTCGCCACGGTCGCGCGATCGATACTCACGAGCGCCGTGACATGAAAGTCCGCGTAACGTGACCAGCCGGCCTGAACGTCCTGGTGCGTCTCGAAACCACCGCCGCCGGGCAATTTGAAATTGATCTTGTCTTTGAAGATCACCGCCGGTTCGCCGAACAGTTGTGCACAGATGCCCTTCATGCGGCTGCCATTGGCAAGGTCGTCGAACGGCTTGTGGTAGGGCAGCAGGTTTTCCACGCGGTTGAGAAGACGGCGGCCCGTTTCCTCGCAGGTTTCGAAATACATCATGTGCCGGCCCGGCGTTTCGGGCCATCCCTGCACATCGTCGGTCCACGAGCGGATGTTCGCCATTTCCTCGGCATTAAAAAGACCGCGTGCAATCACGAATCCGGTCGCGTGAAAATCGTTGACCTGGTTCGCACTGAGCGGGCCGGTGTCCTGCATAGCTTGCATTGTTGGTATTCATCATTCGTATCGTCTCAAAAAAAATCGCAACGCGCCGTTGCCTGGTTCGCATCGTTCGGTGCCGCCTGGTTCGCATTACCTGAGGAAGCTCAAAGCACCGGCCCACCTCAAGTCGTGCGGCTGCCGGCCTCACTCACGCCCCCACCGCTTTTTCCATAAGGCGGGATCGCTCAGTGATGCATCGGCAGGCCCGAGCACGCTTAAAACCTGACATCCGGGCCAACCACGATGATAGCCAGTTACGGCTTTCCATTGGCCGCGGTTTTGCATAATAAGGTCCGCCAGCAATGCGAATATCCCTGGCCCTTAAAAACTCTCTTGGCAGGTAAGGGGAGCGTGCGAATACCGCGATTCCGGGCGTCCGATCGTGTACGGACCCGTGTGTTCCAGGCCTACTTCTGCCATGCTTATCCCTACCGGGTAGCTTTAACCGAAAACCGATAACAAATGCGCTATCTCCTGTATTGCTTGCTGTTTGCCGGGCGTTTTTTGCTGTTCCCGGTCTATTACCTGTGCGGGTTCTTGCCGCGGAGTCGCGAGCAGTGGGTATTCGGTTCCTGGGGTGGCTATCGCTTCGCCGATAATGCCGCGGCATTTTTTCGTTTCTGCAACGATCAGATTGGTGACGAAGTCAAACTGACGTGGATTTCCCGTGACCGCTCGATCACGCGAAAACTGCGAGAAAACGGCTATTCGGCGCACTGGATCTGGTCGCCGGGCGGAATACTCGCGTGCCTGCGCGCCGAGATGCATATTTATGACTGCTTTGCCAAGGATACAAACTTCTGGTTGTCCCGTGGCTCGACACGGGTGTGCCTGTGGAGCGGGGTGCCGCTGAAGGTATTTGAACGCGACATCGACAATCCCCGCAGCCGTTATTACCGCCTGTTTCACGGCCTGCTGCCGGAGCGCTGGTTTCTCGGTGTGATGATGCCGTGGCATCTCGTTCGCGCCGAGCTGATCATCGCGCCGTCATCCGAGACCGCCGACATCACACAAAAAGCCTTCGCCGTTCCTGCCGAGCGCGTCGTCATTACCGGCTATCCGCGAAATGACGCAATGATCAACAGCAGCCAGGCCGGCATCGGGCCCGACTCGCACCTGCCGGACAGCTTCACCGAGGCCGTTGCCAGTGACGAAACCGTGTTTCTGTATCTGCCGACGTTTCGCGACTCCGGGGCCTCGTACATGGCAATCGACTGGGAGAAACTGGACGCCCTGTTGCTTCGATGCAACGCTCGTTTCTTCTTCAAGACCCATCCGATGGATGAAACTCGAACGCCCATCGATTCGCATCGCATCGTCGAGCTGCCGCAGGAAACGGACGCCTACGAGCTGTTGGCACACGTGGACGCGTTAATCAGCGATTATTCGTCGATCATTTTTGACTACATGTTGCTGGACCGGCCGATCCTGTACTACACGCCGGATCTCGAGGATTTCGTCAGCGGCAGCCGCTCCCTGAATTTTCATCCCTCAGAGGTCGCGGTCGGCCCGATGTGCGCGAATTTCGACGCGCTGTGCGCCGCACTGGAGCACGTCGCACTGAATCAGTCGGCGGATTATTCCGAGCGCCGCCGTGAAATCATGCCGCGTTTACACCAGTACACTGATGCGGGTTCCTCGGAGCGCGTCCTCAAGGTAATACGGGAGCGGCTTTAGTTGGCGTTAGCGGCGAGAGTCTCGTGGCGGCTCAATAAGCCGGCACACGCCTGACGCGCAAGCTGCGTTGCGCCTGCAACGCAAGCGCCGGACCCCAGAGCATCGCCAGCAGCATATACAGCTGGCGCCAGTGGGTGCTGTCGACAAACAGGCTTTGCACCAGGATGCCGAGGGCACTCGCGTACGCCACCTTGTACAGCTCCCGGATCTCCGATGGCTGTGCAAGGAAGTTCGATGCGGTCCGAAACGTCAGTATCAGGAAGGTGTAAAACGCCAGGCCGCCCAGCCAGCCGGCCTCGACCAGGACATGCAAAAACAGGTTGTGCGGGGCGTAGTTCTGGTAATACTTTTCTTCTGACTGGCCCGCGCCAATGCCCACCGGAATGGTAAGCGCCAGCCGCAAACTCTCTTTTTGCGCGGACATGCGACTCTTCTTCACGCCCGTTTTTGAGCCAACGTCGTAAAACTGGACGAGCTTCGCCCGCTTGTCGAGCATCTCCCGAACCGGCCCGACGCTGACAGCCAATGACAGGGCGATGACGGTCGATAGCACCATGCCGAAAGCCGTGTTGACCAGGCGCCGCCGTTTCTTTCGCGAGGTCTCGCCGCGAATTCGAAGTATGAAGTAACAACCGACGGCCACCACGATGTTGACCCAGGCACCGCGTGAGAAACTCAGGATGATGCCGATGCCAAGAAACATAAACAGGCCAAGGAAAAGAACCGACCTGGCTGGCCGCGAGGTTTCGACTTTGCTCAATGTGAGGATGGCCGCCGGCACCAGGAACGGCCCGTAAACGTTGGGGTCGTTAAACAGCGCACGCGCGCGGCCGCTCTCGGTCAGGCGATGGCCGAAGTTCGGGATGATATCGAAGAACGCGAGGGTTCCGAGGGCGGCCGCCAGGAGGGCGGCAAACAGGTAGCCATTCCACAGCGTATCGAAGGCGGTTTTCGGCGCCTGGCAGATGAGGCACGTCAACAACAGCCACCAGGCCAGTATCAGGTAGGTGCGTGTTGCCATGGGCATTATCGATACCGACGGCACCGGAGCCAGCGCACTTGCGAGCAGGTTGCCGAGCAGGAACGTGCCCACGAGTATCACGGCGAAGCCGAGACCGCGCGGTACGGTGAGGCCCAGGGCGAATGCCGCAGCGAACAAGCCTATCCCTAAGATGTCGCACAAAGCGGGTTCCATGAATACGGCAGAACTCGTTGCGATCATGAGCCACAGCCAGTAGCGAATCAGCGGCTGCTCGATGAGGTGTCTTGTACGTGTCATGCGAAGATTTGTGCGCTTGCTCGAATGAAGCCTTGTCAAATTGAAGTATAACGTCCGCCAGCGCGCTGGCGGGTGCGACGCTCCGCACAAAAAGCACGACAAATGCGGCGTTATGTTTAATCACCGTTTACAAGGAGAGACAAAGCTCGCAGCATAACGGGATGCCTGAATCGAAAAAACCGCAAACCAAATATCGATTCTTCCCTACCGCTCTGCAGGTCTCGTCGCGTGACGCTTTCCGGAGCGAGGGAACGCTTTCCGATAGCCGGGCAACCCGGCCGCTATGAGCTCCATCGCAATCCCTGCGGTGCGGCGCAAAGCGCCGCTGTCGCGGCACGTCGTGCCGGGACTCGTGGCGATGATCGAAGCGTCAGCGGTTTTTTTGACGGCCCTCCTGATTTGCTGGATTCATATCATTCCGGATTATCCGGAGTTCTCTGTCAAGTATGCCGCCGTCAGCGGAATCTACGTTTTTCTGATCGTGCTGTCCTTCAAATTGGGCGGTTTATACGAGCTCGATCGCATTATTCGACCGAGCCGCAGCTGGACGAAGATTTTCTCGCTGTGCGGCCTGGTCTTTCTCGGCCTGCTGACCTTTGGCTTCGTCATAAAAGCGTCGGCAGATTTTTCCCGGGTCTGGGCCGTCACGTCGTTGATTGCTTCCGTTGTCGTGATCCTGCTGGTTCGCGCGGCGGCATCGGCCGTCATTCGGCACACCGCACTGGCGGGCGCGTTGACCAAGAATATCGTGATTTATGGCGCCGACGAGAACGGCGAACGGCTGATTCGACACATCGAGGCACTGCATGAACCGTGGAACAGGATCATCGGCGTATTCGATGACCGCAGCGACCGGGTACCGCGACAGTGCTGCGGCTATCCCGTGCTGGGCGGCGTGTCGGAGCTAACGGATTACGCGCAGCAACACCCCAGTGACGAGGTCCTGCTGGCCCTGCCGCTCGCCAGGCGAGACCGGATTATTGCCCTGATGGATCAGCTCAGCCACCTGCCGACCAATGTACGACTGGTGCCGGATATCGGTATTTTCGATATTACCAAGCTGCCGATGAGCGATGAGTTCGGCGTGCCGATGCTGCATATCCTGCGCAAACCGGTCTCCGGGTGGGGAGTGCTCGGCAAGTGGGCAATCGATTTCGGCCTTACTGGACTCTTTTTCGTTGCGTCGTTGCCGTTCATGGCGATCATCGCCGCGTTGATCAAGTTCGATAGTCCCGGGCCGGTTTTCTTTCGCCAGCGGCGCTACGGCTTTCAAAACCAGATTATCGAAGTGTTCAAATTTCGTACGATGTACGTCGATAAAACGGATGCGGATGCCGAGCGGCTGACAACTCGCGACGACCCACGAGTCACTCGGGTTGGCGCGTGGCTAAGACGATCGAGCCTCGACGAATTGCCGCAGCTTCTCAACGTACTGAAGGGGGAAATGTCGCTGGTGGGTCCGCGCCCGCATGCGCTGAAGGCGCGTGCAGGCGGCAAGCTGTATCCGGAGGTCGTGCGCTCCTATGCGACACGGCTGAAAGTCAAGCCGGGAATAACCGGGTGGGCGCAGGTCAACGGCTGGCGAGGCAACACCGAGACCGAGGAAGATCTCAAAGGACGCGTCGAGCACGACATCTATTACATCGAGAACTGGTCCCTGGGTTTCGATCTCTACATCATCTTCCGCACCTTCTTCGCGGTTTTGAAAAGAGAAAACAGCTACTGACGCACCGTCCTCGTGGCATCAGGCGCTGCTGCCTGGCAGTTGCTCATAACAGGCGATCGTCTCGTCAACCATCCGTTCCATCGTGAAGTGGCCTGCCAATTCCGCCGAGCGTCGTCCCATCTCGATGCGCAGTTGCGGATTGCTGCAGAGCAGCGACAGCTTCTCGGCAATCTCCGTCGATGCGTCCTGCGCGACGACAAAGCCGTTGTAACCGTCACGCACCATCTCGCTCGAACCGCCGACCCGCGTCGTGATGATGGGCAGGCCCCTGGCGGCGGCCTCGAGATAGACGTACGGGAAGGCTTCATAACGGCTCGGTAGTGCGAAGATATCGAATCCGGCCATCAGCTCCGCGCCGTTGGCCGCACCGCTGAACGTCACCCGATTTTCGATGCCGAGCGCATGTGCCTGTTCCTTGAGCTGCGGCAGGTCAGGACCGTCACCCGCCATCACGAGCCTGAGGTGCTCATGACGGCGAGCGGCGGCTGCGAACGCGGTCAGCAGGCGGTCTGCCGCTTTTTGCGCGCCGAGTCGGCCGACGAAACCGACGCAAAGCTCGTCGGGCCCGACGCCCAGTTTTTCGCGGACGGCAGACCGTTCCACGGGCGCCAGTTCGCGTATGCCATTGTTCACGACGCGCAGCTTGTCTCCTGCAATGCCGAGACCTAACGCGTGTTGCCGTTCCTCTTCGGACACACAAATAATCGTGTCGGTCAGCGCGGCGAGCCAGCGTTCGGAGGTCGCGTAAACGAAACGCCTGGCGCGGCCGAGGTCCGGGCTGAGCGTGACAAAGGCGTGCGGCGTGTAGAGGCGCTTGCTGTGGCCAAGAGACATGACCAGGCGCAGCAGCGCGCCGGCTTTTGAGCTGTGGCCATGAACGACATCGAAGGGTCCGGACTTGTGCAACACCTTGCCAAGCGAGAACGCCGCAGCGGCATCCCGCCAGCTCACCTCGCGCTCCATCGTTACCGGATGCGCGGTCAGCGGCAGGGAATCTGATCGCCTCCAGTAACCACGCATCAGCGCGGCGCGGCGAATACACGAGCTCAACATGATGGCCGCATTGCAACAGGCCAGAGGCCAGGTCGACAACGTGGCGGCCGACACCGCCGCCGCCCGGTTCCATTGCCAGCAGGATTTTCATGGGACGCCGGCCGGTCGTGGAGGCAATTGACGACGGCTGTCGCGAGTTTGTCTGCGACTTCAGGATACCTTGCCGGGACGAAAGCGTCGGACTAGAGCCTTGCATAATATTTTGCAAGATCACCCGCGTAGGTGCCGGAATCGCCGTAGGTGTACTGGGCGTACTTCTTGACCTCGACCATCGTCAGCAAAGTGCCCGCCAGGCGCGCCCCGGATTTCTCCAGGTTACCGAGCGCGTGTTTTACGGTCTGCCGCTGGGTCTTGCCCCAGCGGACGACCATGATCGTTGCGTCGGCGAACTGGCTGAGCAAGCGCGCGTCGGCGCCCACCAGTACGGGGGGTGAATCGATAATGATCATGTCGTACATCGGTCGCAGCGTGTCCAGCAGTTCGCTCATGCGGCCGCGGCCGATAAGGTTTGCAGCATCCAGCGGCTGGTGGCCGGCCGGAATGACGTTAACGCCCCAGGTGCTGCGCGGATCCTTGACCACTTCGCTGATATCGGCCTTGCCGGCAAGGTATTCGCTCAATCCGGGCACCTGGTCGACTTTGAAGCGCTGGTGCATTGTCGGCCGGCGGATATCGGCATCGATAATCAGCGTGCGCTTGCCGGTATGCCCCTGCGTAAAACACAGCGCGCTGGCGATCGTCGACTTGCCTTCATTGGGAACCGAGGAGGTGACCAGCAGGACCTCGGGCTCGGCGTCCTGGAAGGCCAGTTTTACGGACCAGTTCAGCGTGCGGATCGATTCGGCGAACGCCGATGACGGGTTGTCGACAAGGTCGGCGATCTCGGAGCCCAATGACGCTTTCAGGCGGGTTTCGGGTATGAAACCGAATGCCGGGATACCGGTTTGCTCGTCGAGTTGTTCGATGCTGCGAAAGCCGTTGTCGAGAACCTCGATCAGCAGGATGATCAGGCAGCCGAGGACGAAAGAGCCCAACACGGCGAGACCGAGAACCAGGCGCTTGTTCGGGTACGCCGGCGACGTCGGCAATCCTGCCATCGAAATGAGACGCGCATCCGCCTGCAGAAACTGGGCGTCTTCCTGCGGCGCGGTCTGTTTCTGCCGGTTCAGCAGGTTGGTCAGCATTGCGCGATTCGCTTCGACATCCCGCTCGAGAGAGCGAATTTCGATGTCGTTGCGGTTTGACCGCGAGACGCGTTTCTTGATGTCGGCGAGCGCACTTTCGAACGAGCGTTCGCGTGCCTTTGCTACGCTGAGCTGACTCGAGAGACCGGCAATCACGTTCTTTATCTCGGCCTCGATCTTGTTGCCGATATCGCTGGCTTCTGCACGCAGCTGCTGCATGCGGGGGTGCTGGTCGCCGAGTTCCGACGAGAGTTCCGCGACGCGCCCCTGGATCTCACTCTGCTGGGCCCGCAGGCCCTGGATCAACGGCGAGTCGAGCACTTCCACCGAGGTATTCGCGCCGCCCGGCGATTCCACCAGTGCCTGGATCTGCCGCAGTCGCACCTCCGCCTCCGCACGCTCCGCCCGGGCAAGGACAAGCTGTGAGCTGACCTGCGCGAGTTCCTGCGAGCCGAGATCGCCGCGCGTGCCCTCGACCAGCCCGTACTGCTGGCGGAGAGACTCGATGGCGGCTTCGCCTTCCCTGACCGTGGCTTGTAGCTCCACAACCTGGTTGTCCATCCAGGTCGAGACGCGGCTGGACGATTCGAGCTTCACCTCTTCCCTGAGGTTCATGTACTCGTCGGCGACGGTATTGGCGATCGCCTGCGCTTTCTGCGGATCGGACGACATGAACGAGATCGAGATAACGCGTGTTTCGTTGATCGCGCCAACGCTCAGCGCCTCGCTGAAGCGGTTTACCAGGCGGTTGTACTTCAATGCATCCGCGAGCTCGTCGGGTTGCGATGGCTCCGCGTTAGACGCTTCCAAAAACGGCAGGCGATCCCGCACCGCAGCGACTGCGCTGCTTAGCCACGCGCGCACGGCGCCTGGCGCCGCCTCGGGCGAGCCGACAAACTCCGGGTCCGTGTCGAGCGCCAGCCGCTCGACGACGCGGTCGACCATTGCGCGGGACTGCAGGATGTAGGTCTCGCTGCGCACCGTGGTTTCATCGCCGCCGATTGCGCCAACCGCGGTCTCAATTAACATGGCCTGCTTGTTGTGCGGCTCGATGAGGATCAGGGCCTCCGCGCTGTACAGCGGCGTGATGATCGAGAGCGCCGTGAGACTCAAAACGACGGCCAGCAACACCGCCGAGATCAGGATCATCTTGCGACGCATCAGTGTCGCGAGAATTTCCCGAAGCGACAGCTCGGAATACTCCGACTCGACCACCTGGTAGCGGCTGTTGAAGGCGTGCGCATTGCGCGCGCCGCCGCGCGGACCGGAACCCTCGTCCTGGCGGGGGTCCTGTGATTCGCGCGGATGCACCAGCGTTTCGCGAGGATACGTCGACTCGCGCAGGTTGAGGACGCCGTCGGTCGGCTTGCCGGGTGCTGACATCAGAAGAATCGCTCTGGAATTTCGATAACGTCACCGGGCGCCAGCGGATCTCTTTCCTTTATACGTCGGCTGCGGCGATCCGGATCGTCAGGTCGGTTCACCACTATTTTCTTGCGGGCCGCACGATAGGTGTAGCCACCGGCCAGCGCCACGGCGTTGACGACCGTCATGCCCGCGGAATAGGGGTAGCTGCCGGGCCGTCGGACTTCGCCCAGCACATAAACCGGGCGATAACCGATGACCTCCACGCTGATGCGCGGGTCCTTCAGGTAGTCGGGACTCATGCGGCTGAAAATTTCGGCTGCGAACTCGCTGGTCGTAAATCCCGCGGCGGGCACCTGCTTTATCAGGGGCAGGGAGCAATGGCCGGAGCCGTCGACCTCGAATTCGCCGGACAGGTCCTCGTGGCCGAAAACGGTGACCCGAACCTTGTCGCCCGCCGCAATCCGGTACTCGCTGATGTCCTCTGGCGGCCGCGCCTGCGCAGTAGAACACGGTGGCCGCGAGCAGCAGCAGGGTGTGCCAAAGGGCAACCCACCGCAGCTTAAACGTTGGCAAACTCTGTGTCATCGATGTGCCCTGAAGGAGACCATAACGCTGTTGTTGGTGAAGTCGATATCCTGCTTGTTGATCGCGTTCGAATCCCTGCTCCGTTGCCGGGCGTCGAGTGCGATCTGGAAACTGCGGTTTACCAGGTACCGAGCACCCAGCGAGACCTGCACGGTATCATCCGTCCGGTCGATGCCGGAGTATTTTTCCGATTCTACGAACGAGTTAACATAAAGTAGCAAATTACGCCGCAGCTCATGGTCTACCCTCAGACCGACGCGCGTCGAAATGGTTTCCGCCGCACCGGCGATCGTTGTCTCGTCGAATTCCCGCAGCCCGTTGAGCGTGAAAGTCGTCAGACCACTGGGATTCCAGACCAGCCGACCTTCAAACCACGGCAAAACGTCATTATCAAGACGCGGGTCGTCGTATTCACGATGTATATTGCCGCCCAGGATTTCCACGTAGGTCGAACCGGTCAGCGCCCCCTGCAGCCCCACAGCGATTCTCTTTTCCCTGGAGTCGCGGATGACGCCGTCATCGTCCGGCTTGTTGTCGTAGTCCCTGCGCTGCGCTTCGGGCTGCACGAAGGCGTCGATATCGGGCCGAATCTCGTAGCCCATGCGCAGCGAGTAGCGGTACACGCTGCGGTCCCGGTCATCGTTGTTGATGAACGCCTGTGGAACTCTGCACATCGTCGAAGTCGGTGCGGGTCTGTCCGGCGCCGGCACGCAAGGACAATTTGCCGACACGTCGCAGGAACACCGCGGCGATTTTTTCTTCGTCGTACTCGGTAGGCTCCAGCCCCTTTACGTCGTCAGGCGAGTCGCGTTCTTCATGCGCTCCGTGGAAAGTCCCGCTCAGTCGAAAGCGGCTGACGTTGGACAGGTCCAGTGTCAGGTCGGCCGCGATGTCGTAGTCCTCGTAGTTTTCCTTCTCGTTGACCTGGTACTCGGCGAACGTCCCGTTGGCACCGAGCTTAATCGAATGACGAACCCAGTCGGACTCAACGGTAATGCCGGGCGACGTCTTGATAATCACGTCATGTATCTCGTCGCTGTCCTCTGCGAAAATATTCGATTCGTACTCCGCGTCGACATCCACTCGCGGGTACAGTTGAAAAGCTCTCAAGCGCACGCCGAGCGGGTCAAGCTCCGGGCGCTCGCGATCGAGGATGGTTTCTCCGGGGACGAGTTCATCGTTCGCCGAGACGTTGCTGCCGGCGAGCAGTAAGACCGCGAGGGCGCTGTACATCAATGAGCGCTGCGTGTTCATAGAACCTCTCCCGACACGTGCCTCTCTGGCCTGCGCTCGTTGCAACAGGCGCCGGACGCCGCGCGCTGGAAACGCAGCGTCGCCAATGTGTCTTTCGGTGTTTTCATTTCAGTCTTTGCATTATAGGGAATCAGGCTGTTCGACTTTCCGGCCGTTAACATAATGCCTGTCGTATTCGCCGTTGATTGAAGCGCGTCACACCGCGAAGCGGTAGCAGTCCGTGTTTGGGTCGACACGGCTCGGGACGCCGGGTGGAATGCGTATACTGCGAGTCACTGCCCGCAATCTTGTCCGTTGCAGTCCGACGCACGAGTGTCCGGGACTGCAGACATCGCGCGTCAGCGGCGCAGTGCGAATCGTGTCAGCGCACATTGAGCTCGACAGCAGAATTATCGTTATGCAACAACCAGTCTCAGGCCGGCAAACGTCCATTGCGATCGCAGTGCTGCTCACGGCACTGGCGCTGGTCACGCGGTTCTATGGCATCGGCCAGTGGGACGTCATCTACGACGAATATTTCACCGTCACCTACGCCAGCGAGCGATGGCTTTCGAGAACGCCCGCGTATTACGGGCTCGTCGTCCTGTCGTACAAAATTTTCGGTGTCAGCGAATTCGCAGCAAGGCTCCCGGCGCTTGTTTTTGGCATTGTCGCGGTGCCCGTCTTTTTCTGGACGTGGCGTACGGAAATCGGCGAGAAGGCCGCCGCTTTCGGCGCGATACTGATCATTTTCAGCGCCTGGCACCTGTGGTATTCACAGTTCAGTCGCTACTACTCGGCGCTGTTTCTGCTGGGCTCTCTTTGTTACTACCTGTATTTGAAAGCGCTGCGTGCCGACAGCGTCCGCGGACTGCTCCTGTCGCTCGGCGTGGGCGCTGTTGCCGCGCTGTTTCACGCATCGGCTGTCATAGCGCTCGCGTCTTCTGCGCTGTTTTCCGCCGTGTTGTTCGTGTCGCCGCGCCTTCGGGGCGACGCTTTTTCGCTCAGAATTGTACGTCTCCACCTGCTCATCAGCGTCATCGGGCTCGCGATCGCAGTGCCGGTCTTTGTCTGGATGCTGGGCGACATGAATTCCTACCAGCAGTTCTGGGGATACGGTCCGGCGGGCGCTATCCTGCAATTTGCCAAGTGGATGCAGATGCCGATCGCCGTTTGCGCCGGCG
>CAWEDS010000023.1:0-87364 GCA_963807845.1 uncultured Gammaproteobacteria bacterium | reverse complement strand
GCCAGATTGTCGGCCTTTGCCGGATCCTGGTCGGGGCAGAGGGATTCGAACCCCCGACCCTCTGCTCCCAAAGCAGATGCGCTACCAGACTGCGCCATGCCCCGAATGTTCAGTTTCCGCCTCGCAGAGCGAGGCCGTGGCCTCATTTTGCGGGGGCACGATGATACGGGCGGCAGCGAGGCCAATCAAGGATTTAAACCTGCCGTGGCCCACGTGACTCGCCGCCCTGCGCTCTGGTATCGTGCCGCTTGCAGTTTTTTAGACCTGGACGAAATAAGCATGAAGAAATTCCTGATCGCGCTGCTTGTGACACTCGCGGCAACGACGGCCCTCGCGGCGGACAAGGTGCCGGCCCACCCTCACATCGAGATGGTGACATCGATGGGTAGCATCAAACTCGAGCTGGATGGCAGGCAGGCACCGATCACGGTGGCACACATCCTGAAACTTATCGACAGCGGTTTCTACGACGGCACCCTCTTTCACCGGGTAATCCCGGGATTCATGGCGCAGGGCGGCGGCTACACGCCGAATCTCAAACGCAAAGAAAAAGGCCAGACGATCCCGAACGAATCCGGCAATGGCCTGACCAATCTGCGCGGTACCATAGCCATGGCACGCACCGGCGATCCGCATTCCGCGAATACCCAGTTTTTTATTAATGTCGCCGACAACGTCCGCCTCGATCCGGCCAAAGACGCCTTTCGCGGCCGCTGGGGCTACACCGTTTTCGGCGCAGTCATCGAAGGCATGGACGTCGTGGATAGCATCGTCGCCTCGAAAACCGGGCCGGCCGGCGAATTCTCCAAGGACGTGCCCCTGGTTCCGGTTGTTATCAAAAAAGTGTCCCGCGTTAGCTACGACTAGCGCTGCTCGCCTTGACGACACTCTTCATTTCGGACCTGCACCTCGAGGAGAGCAAGCCTGCGATCGGCGAGCAATTCCTGGGTTTCCTTGATGGGGAGGCCGCGACCGCCGATGCCCTTTATATCCTCGGCGACCTGTTCGAATCGTGGGTCGGTGACGATGACCCGAATCCGCACTACGCGCGCATGAAAGCCGGCTATACGCAAGCTGGTCGATTCCGGCGTGCCGGTGTTTTTCATGCACGGCAACCGCGACTTCATGATCGGCGAACAGTTTGCCAGGGAGACCGGGGTCACTCTCCTTGGTGATCCGGAAACGATCGAGATTTTCGGCGCCTCAGTGCTACTCAGCCACGGCGATGCACTGTGTATCGATGACGTTCAGTACCAGCAGGTCAGGCTGATGACCCGGGACCCCGCCTGGCAGGCCATGATGCGAGCCAAGCCGCTGGAGGAACGTATCGCATTCGCAGAGCATGCGAGAGAACAGAGCAGGCAGTACAACAGTGCGGTTGGCGACGACATCATGGACGTCAACCAGGATGCCGTCATCGGTACGTTTCGTAATCGCGGTGTCGATATCCTGTTGCACGGCCATACGCATCGCCCCGCTATCCACGAGATCGATCTCAAGGACAGAGTCGTACGGCGCATCGTACTGGGCGACTGGTACGAGCAAGGCAGCGTCGTGCGTTGGGACGCCGACGGGCCACGCCTGGAATCGATGCCCCGTTAGATCACGCCGGTTTGCCGGAGTGAAAGCGGAAGTCCGGGTCCGGATCCGTAATCAGGGCGGCCTCAATGTCCTTGAGCTCGACCAGCCGGGCGTCGATCTCAGCGTCTCCAACACCACATTCCGAACGCGCCAGGGCGAGGTAGTGCTCGAAATGGCGCGCCTCGGACGCCAGCAGGCCCGTGTAGAACTTCCGAAGCTCAGCAGGCAGCCGCGGCGCGATCATCGCGAAACGCTCGCAGGATCGAGCCTCAATGAGCGCGCCAACCAACAGCGTGTCGAGCAAGCGCTTGGGTTCGTTCTGCCGCGTGGCTTCGCGTAACTGACCCGCATAGCGAGACGCGCCAAGCCGCTCGAAGGAGAGACCCATTGCGAGCATGATCGCGCGAACCTGTTCGTAATGGCGCAGTTCTTCGCGGGCCAGCTTCGACATGCGCTGCGCGAGCGCCGTGCGCTCGGGATAGCGGTACAAAAAACCGAGCGCCGTTGATGCGGCTTTAAGCTCGCAGTTCGCGTGATCGCGCAACAGTTCCGGCAGCCGACGGCCCGCCTCATCCAGCCATTCGACTGGCGTCGGCGCGGTCAGGAAACTGGCAATCGCGCCAGGTACGCCAGCCGTTACAGCCATTGCGGAACCTCGGCAGCACTCTGCAGACGGTCGTCTGGATTCTTCGCCAGCAGCAGGTTAATGAGCATCTGGTAGCTCGCAAAACGCGACGGCAGGAGTGGAACCGGCGCCTGCGCGTGCCGAAAGATGGTGCCCATTGCCGTATCCGCCTGAAACGGCCTGTTCCCCGTCAGCATCTCGTAGAAAATCACGCCCATCGCGTAAATATCACTGCGATGATCGACGCGGTTGCCGTGACCTTGCTCCGGACTCATGTAAAAGGGCGTGCCGAAAATTTCACCGGTACCTGTAATCTCACCGTCGAGCCGCGCGCGCTTGGCCAGGCCGAAGTCAATGAGCGCCAATGAGCTCTCATCGCGCAGCATGATGTTACCGGGCTTGAGGTCGCGGTGCAGGACACCCTGCTCGTGTACGGCCGACAGCGCGCTGGCGATTTGCCTCAGGAAAATAACGGCATCAGCAGCACTCAGGCGCCCCTCGATTCGCCGCCTGAGATTCCCTGCCTCCAGATATTCCATCGCAATATAGGCGTGATCATCGGCAATGCCGAGGTCGAAGATGCGCACGATATTGGGATGGTCCATTGCGGCGATGGTTTCATATTCCTGGAGGAAACGATCGAACGAGCCGGTGCTGTCATCGCTGCCGGGCATTTGCCGCAGCACTTTGAGCACAACTTTTTCGCGGGTCGAATCGCTCTCTGCAAGGAACACACCTGAAGTCTCTGTCGCGCCGAGTTTCTCCAGTACGCTGTACCCCTTGATCAGTGGGTGGATACCGGAGCGCATATCGCCGACACGCAGTGACTGCGTGGACGCGAGCTTGCTGCGAGAGTGCAACGCGTCAGTAAGCCGCTCCACCAGGGCGGCGTGGGTCATTTGGTCGCGAGCAAAGAAGGCATCGGGCGCGAGCTTCTGAACCGCCTGCTCATCGGCCTCACTGCCGAAGTAGATAATCGGCGGAAACGCCTTTCGCGCAACGAAGCGCTTCAGAACATCGATGCCCTCACGATCCTCACCGTGACGATCACCGAGAAGAATGACATCGTTCCCTGCCCCGGAGAACTCATCAGGCAGGTGGCCGGCCGCGGTTGGATCGTAGGCCGTTATTATCGCGTCGGGCCAGTTCGAGGTCACGTGATGCATCAGCAGGCTGCGAAAATCCGCCTGTTGATCGATGATCATTATGCGGATGCTCATGGGTAAACGGTGATGTGTTGCCGGTACGTGCCGCGGTGTTTGGCGCCAATTGGGCCGCTACAACGCCACCACGTTGGCGGTGCGTTTTCGCCGCACCTGACCCGAGTTCTTGGCGGCATCGCTGCGTCGCGTTTCCAGCGCCTGCAGATACTCGTCCGTTACGTCACCGGTCACGTATTCCCCGGAGAAACACGAGGTATCAAATTCCGTTATGGCCGAGTTACCGTGTCGAACGGAACGAATGAGGCCGTGCAGGTCCTGGTAGATGAGCCGGTCCGCGCCAATGATCGACTGAATCTCCTCGACGCTCCTGCCGTTGGCGATCAGTTCGGAGGCGGCCGGCATGTCAACACCGTACACATTGGGGTAGCGCACGGGCGGTGCCGCAGAGGCAAAGTAGACCTTGCGTGCGCCAGCTTCGCGCGCCAGCCTGATAATCTGCTTCGACGTCGTGCCGCGCACGATCGAGTCGTCGATCAACAGCACGTTCTTGTTGCGAAACTCAAGATCGATAGCATTGAGCTTGCGGCGCACCGACTTCGCGCGCTCTGCCTGCCCCGGCATGATAAAGGTCCTGCCGATATAGCGGTTCTTGATAAAGCCCTCGCGATACTTGACGCCCAGGTGGTAGGCGACCTGCAGCGCCGAGGTGCGGCTGGTATCGGGGATAGGAATAACGACGTCGATGTCGTGTTCCGGAAAATCGCGCACGATTTTGCCGGCGAGTTGCTCGCCCATACGCAGGCGCGCCTTGTACACGGACAGGTCGTCAATGATGCTGTCCGGCCTTGCGAAGTACACGTACTCGAAGATGCACGGCGTATGCCGGACATCGCCGTCAAATTCACTGACGTGCAGCACGCCGCTGTTCTCGATAAATACGCATTCGCCGGGGCCGACATCCCTGAGACGTTTGAAGCGCAGAACGTCGAGGGCCACGCTTTCCGACGCGACGATGTACTCCTTCTGACCCTTCGATTCACGTTCGCCCAGCACCAGTGGCCGTATGCCATTGGGGTCACGAAACGCGACGATACCGAAACCGACAATCATGGCGACAACCGCATAGCCGCCGCGGCAGCGTCGGTGAACGGCATTGACGGCGTCAAAGATGTTGGCTGGCGTCAGGCGGCCATCCACGCGCCGCTGCAATTCATGTGCGAACACGTTTAACAGGACTTCGGAATCCGAGTCGGTATTCAGGTGGCGGCGATCCTCGCGGATCAGCAACTCGGCAAGCTCGTCATGATTGGTAAGATTGCCGTTATGGGCGAGGCAAATGCCGTACGGTGAATTGACATAGAAAGGCTGCGCCTCGGAGGAACGCGAACCTCCGGCCGTTGGATAGCGCACGTGCCCGATGCCGACGTGGCCTTTCAGGCGCATCATGTGGCGATTGCGAAACACGTCGCGCACCAGACCGTTGCTCTTGCGCTGCTCGAGACCCTGCTCGGGGCTCCAGGTGACAATGCCGGCGGCATCCTGGCCGCGATGCTGCATCACCGTCAGCGCATTGTAGAGACCCTCGTTAACCGGCTCTGCACCAACAATTCCGACTACGCCACACATACGTCGATCTCCTGCGACCGTCAGGTCTGTTCAGGGCTGGAAATTTCTTGCGCGCCATCGACGGGCGTCAATCCCGTCACCTCGTCCGGTGTCAGCAACTCGAGTCCCTGGGGGGCCATCACCTTTATCCACTCAGCGACAACCTCAAAATGCGTCATCAGGCGAGAACCCAGCCACCACTCGTCGTTGTCAAAGCCGGCAAACTGCCCGCCGATAATAAACAGTGCGATTAACAGCACGCCCCTGGCGGCACCGAAGAACGAGCCCATCAAGCGGTCGAGACCGCTCAGCACCGACAGGCGCACCAGCTTGGATATACCCCAACTCAGCAGGCCGCCTAGCGCCAGTATCACCGCGAACACCAGTACGCGACCAAACCACATCTGCAGCTTCTCGGAGCTGAACCAGCTTTCAGAAATATTGCCAGCCGCCGGGCCGAAGTATAAAGCGGCCCAGATCGCGAATACTAATGCCGCCAGCGAGATCGCTTCTTTCACAAAGCCGCGGACGAATCCAACGACGACGGAAACGATAATGGCAACCGCGATAAGAATGTCGATGATCGGCATTGTGTCTAGCGGCTTAAGTTCAGCTTGCGGCGGGATAACGAGGGGTGGGAGTTTATCACGGGTGCGGCACGACCTGGCCCTTGTGACCTGCCTTCTGAAGCCTCGCGGCCATCGCTTCGGCGCCCGAACGGTCCTTCTGTGGTCCGATACGCACACGGTGCAGCGGCCCGGACGCGGTCCCCAGCTGGCTCAGGAAAGCGGCGTAGCCTTGCTTGCGAAGGCTTGCCGCCAATTTCTCGGCATTCGCCTTGTCCGAAAAACTGCCAAGCTGCACGGCCCACATGCCGGTCTCCGAGACCGTAGCCGGCGGCTTCTTTGTCTCGGGCTCTGAGGGTGGCGGTTTGCTTGCGTCGGGTGTCGGTGTCGTGTCGATGGCCGGTGGCGACTTCGGCTACCTGTTTTTCCACTTTCGGCGCCGGTGGAGTCGCCGTCGAATCCCGGGTCGGCCCGGGACTGCTCGGCACCGGGACCGGCTCGGTACGGTTGCGATCCAGCACCACCGTCTGTGTCTTCTGCTCCTCCTGGCCGGGCAGCAGAACAGGCTGTGACACCGTCTCCCGGGCGTCTGGCGGCCCGTCCAGGAATATGGGCACCACCAGCACAACAAACGACACCAGAACGGCGGCGCCGATGATTCTCTCTTTCAAGGCTCGTTCCATCATAATTCGGGTTGCGAGTATAGCGTAAGCGTTTGCAGCGCGGGACCAACGATGTAGAAGGAACCGGTGACCAGGATGCTGTCAGCCGCCGCCGCGCGGCTGCCCGCAAATTTCATGGCCTCTTCCAGCGATGACAGGATACGGCAGGGTCGGTTACACGCGTTCGCGATGCGTCGCGCGAGCTCGTCAGCCTGAAGTGCGCGTGGACTGGACGCCGTTACCGCCAGCCAATGGTCTACCTGATCATTGAGAGCGACGGCGATACTCTCGACATCCTTGTCGTCGAGGGCGCCGATGATCGCCCAGGTGCGCCCGCGCTCGTTTCTCGCCGCCAGGGTTTCGGCAAGCACAGCGGCCGCTGCCGCGTTGTGCGCAACGTCCAGCAACCAATTGTTACCCCCGCTTTGCAGGCTTTGCAGACGTCCGGTGAGCGACAGGTCGGGCAGAACGCGGTTCAGCCGCTCGGCATCGAGGGCAGCGTCGAGGCCCGCTGCCTGCAACAGGGCGAGAACAGCCGCCGTGTTGCCAAGCTGGAATTCTCCGGCCAGCCCCGGCGCCCTGAGCCCGGGCCTCGCCTCGTCACGGCCTTGCCAGTTCCAGCTGTCTTTCGAAATCCGCTCGAAATCGAAATCGCGACCGGGTAACAGCAGTTCGGCGCCGATCGCTTCGGCATGCTGCCGCAGGCTGTCCGGCACGGCGCGAGCGCCGAAGACCGTGGGCACCCCTGGCCTCATCACCCCGGCTTTCTCCAGTGCAATGGTCTCCACGTCCTGGCCCAGCCAGTCGCAGTGATCCAGCGTGACATTGGTGATCAACGACGCGGTCGGCTTAACGGCGTTGCAGGCATCCAGCCGGCCGCCGAGACCGATTTCCAGCACCCAGACATCGAGCCCATGCTCCGAAAAAATAACCAGCGCCGCCAGCGTCGTGTACTCGAAATACGTCAGCGGCAAGCCCTCGCGCGACGCCTCGACGCGCTCGAAAGCCGCAATGATTGCGTCATCCGTAACCGGTACACCGTCCACCGCAATACGTTCATTGAAGTCGATAACGTGCGGTGAAGTATAGGCACCGACTCGATAACCCGACGCCGTCAGCAGCGCCTGTGCAATAACGACGCTCGAGCCCTTGCCGTTCGTTCCCGCGACGAGCAGGACCGTCTTCGGGCGCCGTGAGGCGCAAGACGCTTTAGCACAGACCTGACGCGCTCGAGACCGAGGTCTATTTCCCGGGGTGACAGTGTCTCAAGCCAAGTCAGCCAGTCGGACAGTGGCGAACCTGCGGGCAACATCGGTTTATTTCATCAGGCGACGGCGGGGTTTGGACGATGTTCCAACTTGGCGAGGAGATCGGCTATTTCAGCGCGCATCTTGCGACGATCGACAATCATGTCAATGGCGCCATGATCGAGCAGGAATTCGCTGCGCTGAAAGCCTTCGGGCAGGCTTTGACCGACCGTCTGCGCAATAACGCGCGGGCCGGCGAAGCCGATCAAGGCGTTTGGCTCGGCGATATTCACATCACCCAGCATCGCCAGGCTCGCGGAAACGCCGCCGGTCGTCGGGTCTGTCAGAACCGATATGTAGGGCACGCCCTTTTCGCCAAGGTAGGCCAGCGCCGCCGACGTTTTCGCCATTTGCAGCAAGGAAAAAAGCGCCTCCTGCATACGCGCACCGCCACTGGCGGCAAAACAGACCAGCGGCATGCCGTTGTCGGCCGCATGACGGGCTGCACGCGCGAAACGCTCGCCCACGACAGAGCCCATGGAGCCGCCCATGAAGCCAAATTCAAAGGCGCAGCTAACGATCGGGCGACCGAACAAGGTGCCGGTTACGGCCACCAGCGCATCTTTCTCACCGGTTTTCTTTTGCGCCTGCGAAAGGCGCTCGCGATACCGCTTGCTGTCACGAAACTTCAGCGGGTCCTCGGGCTCGAGGTTGGCTGACAATTCCTGTTGTGATTCCGGATCAAGAAAATAGTCAAGCCGTTTTCTGGCCGTGATGCGCATGTGGTAATCGCACTTCGGACAGACCTGGACATTGCGTTCCAGCTCGGTGCGATACAGCTGCGCGTCGCAGGTCGGACACTTGATCCAGACACCTTCCGGCACCGACTTCGTGCGCTTTTCAGTGCTGATACGCGAGGGCATCAATTTTTCGAACCAACTCATGTCGTCATCATATCCGTAACGTGAATTAACAGCCAGCCGCAAGCGAGCGATAGTGCGGCGAATTCGGTATTCCGAACGACGCGGGGTAGTCAACGGCTACCAGCGTCAGGCCGTGTGGCGGTGCCGCTATGCCGCCTGCCTTGCGATCCCTGTTTGCCAGTACCTCGCTCAACCAGGCGACATCGCGTTCGCCAAGGCCAATGGACGCCACGGTGCCGACGATGTTGCGAACCATGTGCTGCAGGAAGGCATTGGCCGTTACCGAGAGTGTCAGCCAGTCGTCGTCTCTGCAGACGGCGATATTCGTTATCTCACGCACGGCCGAAGATGCCTGGCAGCCGGCCGCGCGGAAGGCCGAGAAATCGTGGCGCCCGAGCAGTCGCTGCACACCCTCATGCATCGCCGCGGCGTCCAGCGGCCGATGAACCCACCATGCCCGGTTTCGGTACAGGGCGGATCGCTCGAGCCTGTTCAGAATGCAGTAACGATAGCTGCGCGCGGTCGCCGAGAAGCGTGCATGAAAGGCGTCGTCGACGGGCATCGCCCAGGTCACACTGATGTCGTCAGGGAGATTGCTGTTCGCGCCGAGCAGCCAGCCGCGTCGGCTGCGCTCACTGGCGGTGTCGAAGTGGATTACCTGGCCGCTTGCATGCACGCCGGTATCGGTACGGCCGGCGCAGACAACCTCGATCGGCTCATTGGCTACCCGGGCGAGTGCGGCCTCGATACGCTGCTGCACACCGACGCCGCTCTGTCTGGCGCTGCCAACCGTTATACGCCGTGCCGTCGTATTCGATGCCGAGCGCAATACGTATGACGTAAACCCCGCGGTAGCGGTCACCCTTGCTGGGAAACTAACCAGGCAGCGTATCGATCAGCTGCTTCGCCTGCTGGCGCTGGCCTTCGTCACCTTCTTCGAGCACTTCTTCGAGGATACTGCGGGCACCCGCAGGATCACCCATGTCCACGTAGGCGCGTGCAAGATCCAGTTTGGTGCCCACCTCGGTCATGGTGCGCGCTTCGTGCAGGTCGTCACCGACGTCCTCAGGCCCCAGCGACATCGTTGCGATTTCGGCGGTGCTGTCGGATGCCATCGGCATCGGCTGTTCCACCGTCTCATCGTCGGGCGCTTGCGTCAGGGTGTCGCCGATCTCGGTGTTCTTTAATGCGGCTGTCAGATCATCGAGGTCCAGGTCGACATCAGTACTGCCCGGCACAGCCGGCAGTTCACCGGTCTCGTCGACACTGGTTGCGGCAAAAACATCGGCCGGAAGCGCCTTGGTGCCAGCGTCGTCGTCGTCGTCCAGTGACGCAAGCAAGGTCGCCGCATCGTCGGTAATTTGTGCGTCGGCTCCCGCAAGGGTATCCACCGCCAGATCGTCGCTCAATACCTGGGTGACTCCGGTCGCGTCGAGCAGCTTCGAATCAATGCTGACTTCGGTCTCGGCCATCGCGTCGTCGGCCGCATCGAGCATCGGGTTGCGGCCGGTCTCGTCGGCGGCCAGACGCATTTCGCCGGTCTCATCGTCATCCAGCAGATCATCCAGGCCGAGACTCTCGTGCACGCCTGTCGATGTCGGGTCGACCCTGGGGTTCTTGCCGGTGATCGAACCGGCGTCCGCCAATTCGTCGTCGGACAACGTTTCGCCGATGAAAGAACTGTCAAGATCGTCGAGTGCCGCCAGCTCGGTCTCCGCGATGCCGCCAATGTCGAGATCGAGATCGTCGAGATTGATTTCGGCCGTCGCTTCGGAATCCTGGCCGATGTCCTCGATGGCCTGTTCGATAGTCGCGTCGATCGAGGGCAGTTCTGATGTGCCGTCGGTGTCGTCGTCAAACCGCAGGTCGACCTTCTCGTCGATCGTGGCGGCCTCCATGTCATATTCCTGCGCCGGCATCGCAACGGTCTTCGCCGTGCCACCGCCCGGCACCAGGCCCGGCGTTTCCAGGGTTGACTCGATCTCAAACTCGTCGTCGTCGCCGAACGGAAAATCGAGACCGTCATCGGACCCCAGGTCGATCGCATCCGACGTCATCGTATCGCTGCCGCCGCCGAAATCCATATCCAGCGCGCCGGCATCGCCGCCCGCTTCTTCAAACGACAGATCAACGGCCTGCGTCGCGCCAGCGACGGCGGCTCCGGCAAACAGGGCATGATCACCGGCGATCTGTTGCCCCATAATGACAATCTTGTCCCACTCCGCATTGTCGCCGTCGCCGACGGCCGACTTCAGGTTGCTGGCCGCGTCAACAAACGCGTCCCTGTTTCCCCAGACGAAGTAAATCTCACACAGCTTGGACATCAGCCCGAGGTTCGTGGGATCCGCCTCCAGCGCGCCGTGCACCAGGTCTGCTGCCTGGTCGTACAGGCCGTAGGCCATGTGAAAATCGGCTTCTGCCAGCGGGTCTGACTGGTCCAGGTTAAGCGCGGTATCGCTGCTGAACGTGTCTTCGAGCGACCCAAATGCACCGTCACCTGCGCCATCCTGCACAAGTTCGACGGCCTCAATTTCGGTCGTATCGTCGTGTGGACGTATGGCCGAATCCTGCTCCACCACGAGGATTGCCTCGTCCGGCGTCGGCGCTTTCAGTGTTTCGGTGGCGGTAAAGGTTTCAGCGGGTAGCTCGTCGGAATCCAGTGGCTCCCAGGGAGCGATGCCATCGCCGTCGCTGTCACCGTCGCCGCGGCGCATGAACCAGAACAGCAGCCCGCCGATCACCACCAGCGCGCCGATGATGGCCGCCCAGGTACCTGATAAGAAGCCCAGTATGCGCTCAACAATGCCCGCGTCATCCGAGGACGTCGTTTGCACCACGGTGGTCGATGTGTCGACCTCGGGGGTTGTGGTCGCCTCATCGGCGACGGCGCTGTCTGCTTCCAGGTCGTCCGGAACCGCTATCGCTTCATCAACGACCGTCTCCTGGTCCAGCACGTCGTCGGGCAGCGCTTCATCCACAAACGGGTCGTCCGCGGCTTCGACCAGTGGCTCGTAAACTTCGCCGCGGATGTTCGCCAGTTCCTGCCGGAGCGTCGCCAGTTCATTGTCGCGAATCTCTATCAGCGACGGCTGATCGGGAACGTCGGCCGACTCGAGCTGGCTGATGCGGTTCTCGATCTCCTGCTCACGCGTCAGCGGTTCAGCCGTTGCCACCTCATCGTCATACACAACGCCCTCGGGTTCCTCATCGGGCGGTACCAGGGTCAGGCTCGGCCGCGTTTCCGCGGCGGGGGCGACGGTGCCACTGCCCCACGCCTCATTCTGGCGCTGCACCTCGCCAAAGGCATTGCCGCGGCTGATACGGAAGATTTCATCGGCGCTCGGCACGCGCAACGCCGCGCCGGCGCGCAGCAGATTGATGTTGCCGCCAAACGCCTCTGGATTGGCCTCGTAGATCGCGACCATCGTCTGGTTCATCGTCAGGCGACCGTCCGGGCGCATGCGATTGGCGATACCCCACAGGGTGTCGCCGCGTTGCACGAGGTAATCGCGCCCCGAGCCCGTTTCATAGGGCGTGTCATCGACGCGCGCGCTGGGCTGGGGTTGCGGCTGCCGGGCGTGTGCTGCGGCGCGATGGCGCGACGGCGGCGGTGCTGCCGGCTGCTGCCGCTCGATGCGGCCGCTGTCCGCCGGCGCACTGCGACGTGGCGCCGTAACCGCGGGTGCCTGTTGTGCCGCGGGCGGCGCGAACGTCGGCGGATCCAGCAACACCGTGTACTCGCGCAGCAAGCGACCGCTGGACCAGGTCGCCTCGACGAGGAACGTCAGAAACGGTTCGGTGATCGGACTGTTGCGACCGCAGTCGCACGACGCTGCCGCCGGCCGTCGCGAACCACCTCGAACTCGATGTCCTGCAGGAAAGCCGGACGATCGATGCCGTAGCGTGCAAAGGTCTCGTCAGAGGCGAGCGTCACGCTCGAGATCCGCCAGCTCTTCGGGCGTGGCCGAAAGCAGCTCGATCTCGGCGCGCAAGGGCTCGTTCAGGGCGGAATCGAGCTGTATGTCACCCAGTCCGATGGCCCAGACCTCGCTCGATAGCAGAAGGACAAAGCGCAAGCGAGATGTGAGTAAGACGTCGCGACATAATGTAAATCTCCAATCCCCGAAAGCCCCGTTAACGACATCCAGTCGGGGCCGAATCATAGCAGGCAGAGTACCTTGCTAATTGCCTGCGAACTATAGCCTATAGATAGTTTTTTGCCAATATTTCAGCAATTTGGACACTATTTAGAGCCGCGCCCTTACGAATGTTATCCGCGACCACCCACAGATTGATTCCGCGTGGATGCGAGATGTCTTCGCGGACACGTCCGACGAAAACCGCATCCGCTCCGGAACTGTCCGTCACCGCCGTCGGATACTCGCCCGTTTCAACGCCATCCAGCACCGTTATCCCGGGCGCTGCGGCCAGTAAGTCGGAGGACTGCCGGCGCCGAAATCTTGTCACGCGTTTCAATGTGAATCGCTTCGGAATGCCCGAAAAACACCGGTATGCGTACCGCAGTCGGGTTCACGTGAATGGCCTCGTCACCGAATATTTTACGCGTCTCCCACACCATTTTCATTTCCTCGCGCGTGTAGCGATTGTCCATGAACACGTCGATATGCGGTATCGCATTGAAAGCGATCTGCTTGGCAGGGCCCTCGATCTCGAGCGGACGTCCGTTCAGCAGCGTCGCCGTCTGGCGCACGAGTTCCTCGACGGCGCTGCGGCCGGCGCCGGACACGGCCTGGTAGGTACAGACGTTGATGCGCTCGATACCGACCGCGTCGTAGATCGGTTTCAGTGCCACCAGCATTTGAATCGTCGAACAATTCGGGTTTGCAATGATTCCGCGTGACGCATAAGAAGCGATCGCATCGGCATTCACTTCGGGGACTACCAGCGGAATATCGTCGTCGCGGCGAAACTGAGAGGTGTTGTCGATGACCACGCAACCCGCCGCCGCCGCTATCGGCGCAAACTCGGCCGACACCGACGCGCCGGCCGAGAACAGCGCGATCGCGGTCTGTGAAAAGTCGAATTCAGCAAGGTCCTGAACCGTCAGTTGCCGGTTGCCAAAATTGACGGACTTGCCAACCGAGCGTTCGCTCGCCAGTGCATGCACGGTGCCAACCGGAAATTTTCTTTTCGCCAAGATTTCCAGCATCGCTTCGCCGACGACGCCCGTGGCGCCGACGACGGCTATATCGAATTTTTCTGACATAGGGGAAGAATCCTTACAGCTATGGGTCGGGCTTAAAGAGAGGGCGTTTCCGACACGACGTCCGCATTCTGGGCGCGGTGTCGCAAATAGTGGTCCATCAATACGAGTGCCACCATCGCCTCCGCAATCGGCGTAGCCCGCAAGCCGACGCAGGGATCGTGCCGCCCGGTGGTCACAATCTCGGTATCGCGGCCGGCTTTGTCGATGGTCTTGCCGGGCACTGAAATGCTTGACGTCGGCTTTAGCGCAATGCTCGCGACGATGTCCTGTCCCGATGAGATACCGCCGAGCGTGCCGCCTGCGTCGTTCTTGCTGAAGCCGCTCGCTCCCATTTCGTCACGGTGCTCGCTGCCGCGCTGCGTGACAGCCGCGAAACCGGCGCCAAGCTCCACGCCTTTTACGGCATTGATACTCATCAGGCCATGCGCAAGGTCCGCTTCCAACTTGTCGAAGACCGGCTCGCCGAGTCCGGGTGGCACGTTGCTCGCCAGCACGCTGATCTTTGCGCCGATCGAGTCGCCTTGCTCGCGCAGCGCATCCATGAACGTTTCGAGTTCCTGTATGCGTGTCGGGTCAGCGCAGAAAAACGGATTGTCATCCACGATCGACAGATCGCTTGCCGACAACACGATCGGACCCAACTGCGCAACGTAACCGTGAATCCCGATGCCAAGTCGCTCGAGAAGGTATTTGCGTGCGATCGCGCCGGCCGCCACGCGCATCGTGGTCTCGCGAGCCGAAGAGCGGCCGCCGCCGCGATAGTCGCGGATGCCGTACTTCTGTTGATAGGTGTAATCCGCGTGGCCGGGTCGGAACTTGTCCTTGATGTCGCCGTAATCCCTGGAGCGCTGATCCTTGTTTTCGACGATCAGGCCGATCGGCGTGCCGGTCGTCTTGCCCTCGAAAACGCCCGACAGGATTTTCACCTGGTCAGGTTCGTTGCGCTGGGTGGTATGACGGTTACGCCCGGGCCGGCGTCGATCGAGGTCGCCCTGGATATCCGTCTCCGACAACGTCATGCCGGGAGGACAACCGTCAACAATGCAGCCGAGCGCTACACCGTGGCTCTCGCCGAAGGTCGTCACGGTGAATAACTTGCCAAAACTGTTGCCGGACACTTTATATAGTTCCTTAAGTCTTATCCGTCGGCCAGTGTCTGAAGATCCTGCCTGGTCAGCAGAAAAACTCCCGAACCGCCCTGCTCGAACTCCAGCCAGACAAAGGCAAGATCGGGATACGCTCTCTCCAGCGCCGCCTGGCTGTTGCCGACCTCGCACACGAGTATTCCATTGTCTGTCAGAAATCGCGAGGCTTCTGCGAGAATCCTGGCGACCGAATCCAGACCCTCGTCTCCGGCCGCCAGCCCGAGTTCCGGCTCGTGGCTGAATTCCGCCGGCAGTGACGCCATATCCTCTCGATCGACGTACGGCGGGTTGCTGACGATCAGGTCGTAGCGTTTGCCGCCCAGCGAGGCGAAGAAATCCGATTGCACCGGACGGACGCGGTCGCGCCACGCGTGGCGGTCGATATTGATGGCCGTTACGGCCAGCGCGTCGTCCGAAATATCCACCGCATCGACGCGTCGCCGTCGGGAAACGCCCGGGCGATCGCGATCGCGATGCAGCCGCTGCCGGTGCCGAGGTCGATCGCGCTTTTCAGCGACGTGGCCGTCGATCCACGGAGCGAACTCTAAGCTGGATCAGCTCGGCGATCGGCGATCGCGGCACCAGCACTCGCTCGTCCACGTAAAATTCCAGTCCGGCAAACCAGGCCTGGTTGAGCAAATAGGCAAGCGGCACGCCGCTCCGCGATCCGCCGCCCGGCCAGCGCATGAACTTCTCGCGGCCTGCGCGTCGCTGACACGTGTCCGGTAGGCGCGTGCGGCATCGTCATGTGACAAGCCGAGCGTCGCAAAAACAAGCCACGCCGCCTCGTCTACCGCATTGTCGGTGCCGTGCCCGTAGCAGAGGGCTGCACTGTCAAAACGTGCGGCGATATCGCGGATTAGTTTTTCAACGGTGACTGGCGGTTGGCCTGGGTCAGTCATGTGCGATCGAGGTCAGTTTAGGGGCGAATCCGTCGGCGAATCTATCACGCTCTCGCCCCGACTGCCTGTAGAATTGCGAACTCTCATGGCATCGAGCAGGTCACAGCGTTTATGGGTCCGAAAAACATTCGGTTGCCCTCATCATGGCCATTGCACTGGCAGCCGGCATCTTTGCGGCGACGCGGCTGCAGACGCCGGCAGAAATGCGCGCTGCGTTCGTGCTCCCGCGACCAACGCCGCTGCCCGAATTCGAGCTGCTCGACCAGGCACGGTGAGCGTGTGACCGCCGACACGTTCCGAGGCCACTGGAACCTGGTTTTCTTCGGTTTCACCCACTGCCCGGACATTTGCCCGACGACGCTGCAGACCCTGGCAGCCGCGAGGTCAAGGCTTGCCAGCGAGGGTCACCAGCCGTTGCCGCGCATCGTCCTGGTCAGCGTCGACCCCGAGCGCGACACGCCGGCACAGATGAAGACCTATGTCGACTATTTTGGTGATGACAATCTCGGTATTACCGGTGATCTTTCGGAGTTCGAAAATTGACATCGGGACTGGGCATTTTTTTCGAAAAGCAGGACGGCGACATCGACGACTACGCGGTTGATCATTCCGCTGCCGTTCTGGTGATCAACCCGGACGCTGAATTCCATGCACTGTTCGGCGGGCCGCACAGCATTGAGAATTTCGTTCATGACATGCCGCTGCTGATGGTGAACGACTAATGCGCATCGCTATCGTAGTCGGCCTCTTGCTGCTGGCGGCCTGTGGAGTCAGCACGGCTCCGCCCCTGGTCGCAACCAACGTCGTCATCACCCAACCGGTCGCGAAGATGCGCATGAGCGCCGGCTACCTGTCGCTAACCAACAATACCAGCGAGGCGATTAGCATCTCGCGAGTCGTGAGCCCCGATTTCGAATCCGTCATGCTGCATGAAACGACGATCGAAGACGGCGTCGCGCGCATGCGGGCACTGCCCCGGCTGGAAATCCCCGGCGGCGGCTCCGTAACCCTCAAGCGCGGCGGCAAGCACCTCATGCTGATGCGCCCGACCGGCCCTGTCGACACGGTGACGCTGCAATTCTTCGACGATGATGATCTAATCCTCGCCGTTGAAGCCAAACTCCAGGGCTCCGACGGCCAGGCACCTCTCACCTGATCGAACCCGCAGGCCGAATCAATGCTCGCCAGGACTTTTGTCGCACTGCAGTACCTGCTGCCCCGACATTGGCTGACGGCGGTAATCTATTCGCTCGCTCGTGTCAGGAACGTGCGAATCAAGGATTTTCTCATTACGCAATTCGTCCACGCCTACGATGTGGATGTCGACGACGTGAAGCTCGACTTCCCGCAAGATTTCCCGACGTTTAACGATTTCTTTGTGCGTGAACTCAACGACGGAGCACGCAGCATCGACCCGGGTGCGGATTCGATCGTATCCCCGGTTGACGGCACCGTCAGCATCGCCGGCTCGCTTCGCGGCGGCAGCCTGCTGCAGGCCAAGGGTCTCGCTACTCGCTCGACGACCTGCTCGCGACGGATCTCGAGGAATCGGCGGCCTACAGCGACGGTCATTTCGCGACGATTTACCTCGCGCCCTACAACTACCACCGCGTACACGCGCCGTTTGACGGTGAACTGGTCGCGGCACGTTACGTACCGGGCGATCTTTTCAGCGTCAACGAAACCACGGCGGCCAAGGTCGCCGGGCTGTTTCGTCGCAATGAGCGACTCGTCATGCATTTCAGGACGCCGCACGGTCCGGCGGTGCTGGTTTTCGTTGGCGCTCTGAACGTCGGCAGCATATCGACGCCATGGTCCGGTGAAATTCGACCGCGCAAGACAGGCACCGTCGATGCGATCGATCTCTCGACGCATGAAACGCGACGTCCGCAAGGGCGACCTGCTGGGCTGGTTCAACATGGGATCGACCGTCATCCTCCTGTTGCCGCAGGCAAGTCTCTCAATGGGTTGATCATTTGCGCGCCGGCCAGACGGTTCAATGGGCGAGGCCATCGGGACCTACACGGCCGGGCCAACGTGACACGACGAGCACGCGCCGGTGGCGGCGTTCAGGCCGCCAGGTCCCGGGCCAAACTGCTGCGACGCATTCGCCGACTGGTTCGAGGCGGCCAAGGTGCTGGAAGTCGACACCCCGGCATTAAGTCCTTTTGCGGTCAGCGACACGCAGATCGAGAGCCTCGAGATCTCGCGACAGCGCCGTGAGTCGGCGGCCACTGTTCCTGCATACCTCGCCGGAATTCTGCATGAAGCGCCTGCTCTGCAGCGGCTACCCGGACATCTATTCCATCTGCCGGGTATTTCGCGACGGCGAATCCGGGCAGCAACACCAGCCCGAATTCACGATGATCGAGTGGTATCGGCTCGGCTTCGGCCTGCGCGAGATCATCGACGACACGCTGGGCCTGATCGGCGCCGCCCTGGAAGCGGACATCGCCGACAGAACCGCCATCTGCCACGACTATCGCGACTGTTTTTTGCAGACCCTTGGCATCGACCCCCTGGTCGCGACGATAGAGGAGCTGCGCGAATGCCTCAAACGCCGACGCGGCACTAAGGAAGGCGCTCGGCAACGAGCGCGATGCCTGGCTCGATCTGCTGCTCGCCTCCCGGGTCGCCCCGACGCTTCCCCGCCGGGCAACTGACCGTGCTGCAACACTTTCCGGCAAGCCAGGCGGCGCTGGCGCGCCTGTGTCCGGCCGATGCGCGCCTGGCGGACCGCTTCGAAGTTTTTCTCGGTCCGCTCGAGCTGGCAAACGGTTATGTCGAGCTTACGGATGCCGACCTGCAGCGGCAGCGGATGCTGAGTGATAACGAAGATCGCCGCCGTCTGAATCGCAAACGTCGACCGCACGACCGGTCACTGCTGGCGGCGCTGGATAACGGCCTGCCCGCGTGTGCCGGCGTCGCCGTCGGCCTCGAGCGCCTGCAAATGAGCTACGATGGAACCGACGACATACGCGACGTACTGTCTATCCGTTCGAGTCGCTTTGATGGCGTGGCCTCATGACCGACCCGGACTACAAGCTGCTCGACTCCCAGCTGCGTGCCCTGCTCGTCGATGAACCGGATGCGCTGGCGGCTGCCAGCAATTTTGTCGCGCTGGTGTACAACGCGATGCCGGATGTCAACTGGCTGGGCATTTACGTGTTGAGGCAGGATGCTCGTGCTCGGCCCCTTCCAGGGAAAACCGGCGTGCACGCGCATTGCGCCGGGCAGCGGCGTTTGCGGAACGGCGGCAGCGATCTTCAGAAACGCAGCGCATCGATGACGTGCACACGTTTCCCGGCCATATCGTCTGCGACGCGGACTCCCGTTCGGAACTGGTCGTGCCGCTGATCGTCGACACCAGACTGGTCGGGCGTGCTGGACATCGACAGCCCGTCGTTGGCTCGCTTTAGCGAACGCGATCAACAGGTGTCGAGACGACTCTGTAACACGTTCTGCGAGCTACAGGCGAATCCGCGAGCACTTTATTTGACGCGCGATACGTACTCGCCGGATCGCGTATCGACTTTGATGATCTCGCCCTGATCGACGAACAGCGGCACGCGCACGACTGCACCGGTCGACAGCTTTGCCGGTTTCACGCCGCCGCTCGCCGTATCGCCTTTTACGCCCGGATCGGTTTCGGTGATTTCGAGTTCGACGAAGTTCGGCGCGCTGACCAGTAGCGGTGCGTCGTTCCACAGCGTAATGCCGCAGACGTCGCCATCGGTGATCCAGCCGCTGGCGTCGCCGACTGCTTTGGCATCGGCGGCAAACTGCTCGAAAGTATCCGGCACCATGAAATGCCAGAACTCGCCGTCCGCATAGAGATACTGCATCTCGGTCTCCATGACATCGGCCGCTTCCACCGATTCGCCCGACTTGAAGGTCTTGTCGATCGTCTTGCCGGTCTTCAGATTGCGAAGACGTACGCGATTGAAGGCCTGGCCCTTGCCCGGCTTGACGAATTCGTTGTCAACGATGACGCAGGGATCGCCATCCAGAATGATGCGTAGCCCCGATTTGAATTCGCTCGTGTTGTAAGCTTGCCATGTTTACCGCCCTGTTGTTCGCGCCCGCCCGGCAGCGGCGGCGAGGCGCTATCATACCGAAGTCTCCTCACCTTGCCAGCGCCTGCAGGACGGCCGATGGCCCTGAAAACCGCTGCAAAACTGGATATCAGGTCACGGTTTTGAGACCCCGTTCGCGACTCGCGAAAGCGTTGCGGCTAGACTCGCCTTAACAGAATACGGATATCGCCGGACAACCCGCTGTTGCCAAGGATTTGCATTTGAACGGGCGCCAGAGCATCGCTATCGCCGTCTTGACAATCAACCAGGACGACGTCGAACTGATCAACAGCACACTGCGCGACGCGGGCCACGCGGCGCATTGTCACTGGATATCCACTCCGAATACCCTCGCTGACACGCTCTCGGCCGAGAACGTACGAGCTTATCCTGCTGAACTGCGACAACTACCCGGATTCGATTCGCCAGGTCGTCAAGCAGAAAGACCGCTACAACCCGGAACTGCCGGTGATCGCGATGCAGAACACGGCCGAGGAATCCGACATCGAAAATGCGATGCGCGCCGGTGCCTGCGACCTGGTCTCGCTGCAGCTAAAGGGACGATTGCAGTCGGTTGTCACGCGCGAACTGCGCGCGCTGCGTGTCGAGCGTGCGCTGAACTCAACGCTGCAGTCGGCTACAGAATACAAGCGCCAACTCAAAGACCAGATGAACTCGTCGAGCAGCTCGATCGCGACCGTTCAGGAAGGAATATTCGTCGACGTCAATGACAGCCTGGCTGAAGAAGTTCAAGGTCGCTGACAAGGAGTGAGCTGATCGGTACGCCGGTCATGGACAGCTTCGAGTCGGAAAGCCAGGCGGCGCTGAAAGGAGCGCTGGTCGCCACGTCGCAGGGCAAATGGCAGAGTCGGCGACAAGCTCATCGTCAAAGCGCATATCGACTCAGGCGAGGCCGAAGAGCTGCACCTGCAGTTTGCGAAAGTCGAAAACGAGGACGGTGCCGTGCGTTCAAATTCGCATCGCACCGCAGCTCAGGGTCGCCGAAGAGCCAACCAAACTAGTCCACGATGCCCTGAAACGCGATCCGACGATGCTGTTCTATCACCGCGCCCAGTTCCTCGAACGCGTTGCCAAACGGCTGAAAAGAAAGCCCGCCTCGGGTACCCACTGCCTGGTCTACATCAAGCCGGACAAGTTCGGCGCCGTCCGGGACGCCATCGGCATCCTCGATTCCGAAGAAGTCCTCGCGCAGCTCGCCGAGGAAGTTCGCAAGCGCCTGCACCCTCGCGATGTTGCAGGACGGTTCGAGGGCACGGCGATCATGGTGCTTCTCGAACGCGGCAGTGCGCGCGATGCGCAGGTCTGGGGCAAGCAACTCGTCGAACATATCCACGACATGACCTTCGAGATCGGCGACAAGTCCGCCAACATGACCTGCACCGTCGGCGCCTGCGCGGCCAGTGAAGTGTACACCAATCTCGAAGATTTCGTCGCGGCGACAATCGAGGCGTACCGGATCGGCAAGAAATCCGGCGGCAACGGGTCTACCTCGGCGAAACGTCCGAGGAAGACACCAAGCAACGTGAATTCGATGCGATCTGGGTGCGACACCTGCGTTCGGCTTTGATGGAGAACCGATTCCGCCTCGCGCAGCTGCCGATTGCGGGACTGCGCAGCGATTCGGTAAAGATGTTTGATCTGCTGGTTCGCATGATCGATGAGCAAGGCAACTCGGTTCTGCCGTCGGAGTTCCTGCCCGCCGCCGAACGCAACAATACTATGAAGCACATCGATCGCTGGATGCTCAAGGCGGCGATGCACTTTTGCAACGAAAACGACGCAGATCGCGTCTTTGTCCGAATGTCCGAACAGTCGATTACTGATCCTTCGACCGCCATCTGGATTGCGCAGAAACTCGACGAAGAGGCGTTTGACTGCTCACGGCTTGTCATCGAGGTGCCGGAGCGCGACGCGGCTCGACACATCAAGCAAACGAGGAAATCGTGGAGCGAGGCCCGCAAGATCGGCATCGGCTTTGCCCTAGAACACTACGGCGTCGACAAGGAACGCTTCCAGATGCTGGACATACTGAAACCCGACTACATCAAGATCGACGGCGAGCTGATGCACACCCTGATGACCGACAACGAGATGCAAAGCGCGGTCGGCAGCATCGTCGAGGCGGCGAATGCGCGTAACATCAAAACCATCGGCGAACGTGTCGAGAATGCCAACGCGATGGCCGTGCTGTTCCAGATCGGCGTGGACTACATGCAAGGGCATTATGTCCATGAGCCCGAAGTGGTGCTGGAGGACAACGTCTACGTTGCCTCCAATACGCTCGCCGAACTCGCGGCAGCGAATAATGGCTAAACCAAAGTGTGACCGATTTCACACTCTGGCTGCACAACCAATACGTATCGACTGCGTATTGTCAAAACATAGAATAGCGTCATGTTTTTAGGCTGGTCCTGACCGTAATCTCTTGTCGACCATGAAACCGGGGTACCCGACAGTGAAACACGCACCATCGAAGAATATCGCCACAGGCCGTACTGCAACGCGCGCGCAAAAAACGCTGCTGCCCCTGGTTGCAGTCGGCGGCAGCCTTGCCGGCATGCCGGCAAGCGCAATCGAACTTGGTGACATGACAGTGCAGTCGCGGCTCGGGCAACCACTGCGAGCCAGCATTGCTTACGTTCTTGGTCCGCAGGAGATGATCACCAGTAGCTGTGTATCGATCGGCGCAGCCAACCCGGACAGTGGTTTCCCCGGTATTGGTCCGGCAACGCTGAGTGTCGCAGACGGCGTCATTCTCCTGACGGGAAAAACGCCGGTACGCGAGCCGATGGTCGCAACACGCGTTGTCGTTAACTGCCCTTCGATGGTGCGCCTGAACCGCGAATACACACTGTTTATCGATCCGGTCGGCCTTGCCGCTGACGAGGCAGAACCGGCCCAGAATACAGCCCCCGTCGAACGGCCTGCGGTCGCTTCGTCGCGCCCTGCCGCCAACTCGGGCCAGGCAGCGACGGCGGCACCCGTGCGCCGCCCCGCTGCATCAACGCCGACCCGACGCCCGGCGAACAGTGTGCCGCAAGCGCGCATCGGCAAATCGTCGCGTTACGAGGTACAGGCAGGCGATTCGCTGTCACAAATTGCAGAACGCATCGAGAACCGGCCCATCGGATTGTGGGCCGCCGTCGACGTGATATTCGAGGCCAATCCCGACGCGTTCATAAACAATGATCCGAACAAGCTGATGGCCGGTAGCGTGCTGATGATCCCGAGCTTCGACGGCAGCATGCCGGTCGTTGCGGCAGATACAGGGATCGCTGTAGACGACAGTTCACCGACGTACGCGGTCGATGATATTGTCGTGCCACAAAGCACGGCTGACGACATCGTCGTACCGCAAAGCAGCACCGCGGCTGAAATGGCGCCTGAGGATATCGGTGCTGCAACAGCAGACGCCACCTTCGAAGCGTCTGAGGAGCCGGCCTTCGAAGACTTCCTGGCCGACGCTACAAACGACCTCGCTCCGGCGGACCTCGCGGTAGAAACGGACAACCCGTTCGTCGACCGCGTGCCCGTCGGCAGCGACAACGTCGTCATTCCGGACACGGAACTTGACGGGCCGGTTACCATCTCGTCTTCACCGAACGTGCCCACAGCCGTCATCACCACCAGCGCCGAGGAGTCCTCGCCGTCGTGGCTGCTGTGGCTGGCAGGAACCGGACTGGCCATCATCATTGGTCTCCTGTTGTTTGGGCGGCTGTTCCGCGGACGCCGTGGCGACGCAATGGTCATCGCACCGCGTTACGAAGAAGATCCTCGTCCATTAGACCTCGCGCGCGTCGGCGCCATTGACGAGCCGGAACCGGGATTCGTTGTCAGTGTCGACAGATGACGCCCCGACGGAAGAAAACCTGGCGCTTGACGCGGACCTCGTCCGTCGGTTCAGGCCTCCACTCGGCAACGGAAATGGATGCCGCTCAGGATTTCGGCTTCGCATCCCCGACGACCGTCGATTTCGAACTGCCGCCGCATTCCTCAACAATTGAGGACGACGAAACGATTCTGACCAGCGAAGTTCTTCCGGAGGACGAAGAATACGACCTCTCGGTTATCATCGATGCAACGAAGATGCCGCAACCCGAGGACATTACGCGGCGCGACCTGAAGGCGATCGAGGTGAATCCAGACGACACGGCTACCTCCGGCAGTTACACGATCAACAAGGAAGTCGATTTCGATATCCTGGCGCAGGACTACGAGGACGAGTTCACGGCAACGCAGGCCGTCAATACCGAAATCTCGCGTGCTGCCACCGAACTTATCAATGACCTTGGCAAGGACACGACGGACGCCTGGATGACGACCGAGGAAACCGTGCTAATGACGGAAGAAGAAGAAACCGCCATGATGGCACCGCAGGGCTCGGACGATGACACCATCAACGACGCCGGGGACATGACCGATATAACGGCCGAGATGCCGTTGGCCCAGGCCGAAGCAGCGCCGCTCGAGCTCGAAGACAATCTGTCGATCAACGAGACAGGAACCATCGAGAGGCTGCTGGCAGAGGACTACACGCTGGAAATGGCGGCTGCCGAAAATGACGAAGACACCCGCGAGATGGAACTCGAGGGCGACGACACCGTCGACACAAAGGCGCTGTAGCTTTTCAGCCGCCAGGCAGACGCCGCAAAGAGGCGCCTGCGGCCCCGCGGCTATTCGATTCCAGCCAGGCGCTCGACTTTCCGCCAGCCCTTCGGCAACAAGCCGCCGCGGCGCGCCCGCTCCCCGTAATAGTCGTCAATGTCATCCCACTTGATGGTCATGACACGGGTAGCCGGTGTGCACCTGCAGGGAGCCGTCCTCGACCACGACCGCCACCGCAACCAGCCGCTCCTCGCCCGCCTGGTACTTCTTCGTGGGTATGTTGATGAGCTTGTTGCCTTTGCCCCGGGCCAGCTCCGGCAACTCCTCCATTTCGAAGATCAAGAGGCGACCGATGCTGCTGACGGCGGCAATAAGGCATTCCTTTGCGGCCGGCACCGGCGCCGGTACCGCGGCCCTGCCACCGGATGGCACTCGCAGCACAGACTTGCCCGCCTTGTTGCGCGAGACGAGGTCACCCAGGGTCGCAATGAATCCATAGCCGGCGTCGCTCGCCAGCACGTACTTCTGTTCGGCATCACCAATCATGGCCCCGCAAAAGGCCGCGCCATCCGGTGGCTTGAATCGGCTCGAAAGCGGTTCGCCCTGGCCGCGTGCAGACGGCAAGGTACCGGCGATGACGCTGTACACCCTGCCGGTACTGTCCAGGAACATGGCGAGCTGGTTGCTGCGTCCCTGTGCGGCCGCAATAAAGCTGTCGCCGGAACGGTAGTTCAAGGTCATTGGATCGATCTCGTGGCCCTTGGCGGCCCGCGCGTAGCCAGCCTGGGACAGCACAACGGTGACCGGCTCGCTCGCAACCAGCTCTGTCTCGTCGAGCGCCTGTGCCGCCTCGCGCGTCACGATCAGGGTGCGACGGTCGTCGCCATAGGCCTCGGCATCCTCGATAATCTCTTTCTTTATCAGCGTCTTAAGGCGTGCCGCGCTCTTTAGCGTCTTTTCCAGTCCGTCTCGCTCCTGCTGCAGCTCGTCCTGTTCCCCGCGAATTTTCATCTCCTCGAGTTTGGCGAGGTTTCTGAGACGAAGATTCAGAATCGCCTCAGCCTGCGTGTCGCTCAGCCGAAAACGCTTCATCAGCACCGGTTTCGGCTTGTCTTCCTGCCGAATGATGGCAATGACTTCGTCGATATTCAGGTACGCGACCAGCAGTCCATCGAGGATATGCAGGCGGTCATTGACGATCTTGAGTCGATACGCGAGTCGTTTCTTGACTGTGTGTTTTCGAAAAGTGAGCCACTCCTGCAGGAGCTCGAGTAAATTAAACAGCCGCGGCTTGCCGTTCAGACCGATGACGTTCATGTTGACCCGCGTCGTCCGCTCCAGGGACGTTGTCGAGAACAAATGTGACATGAGTTGCTCGACATCGACGCCGCGCTTTTTGCTGATCACCAGCCGCGTCGGGTCTTCGTGATCCGATTCGTCGCGAAGATCGTCGACCTGCGGCAGTTTCTTGTTGCGCATTTGCGCTGCGATCTGCTCAAGGATCTTGCTGCCCGAGATCTGATGCGGCAGCGAGTTGATGATGATGTCACCGTTCTCGACTTTGTAGGACGCGCGCAGCCGCAAGGTGCCACTGCCGCTCAGGTACATCTGCAGGATATCGTCTTTCGATGACACCAGCTCGCCACCGGTCGGATAATCCGGCCCCTTGATGTGTTTCATCAGCTGCTTGACGGTCGCTTTCGGATTGTCGAGAAGATGCACGAGGGCGCTGGCGACTTCGTTCAGGTTGTGTGGCGGCACGTCTGTCGACATGCCCACCGCAATACCCGTTGTGCCGTTGAGTAACAGGTTGGGCAAACGCGCCGGGAGTACGACCGGCTCGTTCATCGTGCCGTCGAAATTTGGCACCCAGTCGACCGTTCCGTCCGCCAGTTCCTGCAGCAGGCTGCGGGCATAAGGCGTTAGTCGCGACTCCGTGTAGCGCATCGCCGCAAAGGACTTCGGATCGTCGGTAGACCCCCAGTTGCCCTGCCCGTCAATGACCGTGTAGCGATACGAAAAGTCCTGCGCCATGAGCACCATGGCCTCGTAACACGCAGAATCGCCGTGCGGGTGAAACTTGCCGATGACATCGCCAACCGTTCGCGCTGATTTTTTCGGTTTCGAACTGGCCGACAGTCCCAGTTCGCTCATCGCATAGATGATGCGACGCTGCACCGGCTTCAGTCCGTCGCCAACCTGTGGCAGCGCGCGGTCAAGAATGACGTACATCGAATAATCGAGATACGCTTTCTCCGTGTAATCGCTGAGCGCCTGTTGCTCCACACCTTCGAGATTGAGATTGTTTTGCATATCAGGGCCTTCCTTCATACCTCGGCGAGATCGCCCTTGGTTTCAAGCCATTTACGACGGTCTTGCGAACGCTTCTTGGCAAGCAGCATGTCCATCAGTTGCTCTGCCTTGTCTTCTGCATTCACCGTGAGCTGCACGAGCCGGCGCGTGTCGCGATTCATGGTCGTTTCCCGGAGCTGCGCCGGGTTCATTTCGCCCAGACCCTTGAAGCGCGTGACGCTGACCTTGCCTTTCTTCTTTTCCGCTTCGATACGATCCAGTATGCCCTTGCGCTCGCCTTCGTCCAGCGCATAGTAAACCGCCTTGCCGACATCGATGCGATACAACGGCGGCATCGCAACGTGCACATGCCCGGCCGCCACCAGCTCCCGGAAGTGTCGCAGGAACAACGCACACAGCAGTGTTGCGATGTGCAAACCATCGGAGTCCGCGTCGGCCAGGATGCAGACCTTGTGATACCGAAGGCCGTCGAGATTGCTGTTGCCGGGGTCGACGCCGAGCGCCACGGAAATGTCGTGCACTTCCTGCGACGCCAGGATCTCACCGGAGTCGACTTCCCAGGTATTCAGTATCTTGCCCCGCAGCGGCATGATCGCCTGGGTATTCCGATCGCGTGCCTGCTTCGCCGAGCCGCCGGCGGAATCTCCCTCGACCAGAAAGATTTCGCAGAGCGCCGGTTGCTGCGACGTGCAATCCGCCAGTTTTCCCGGTAATGCGGGCCCGGACACGATTTTCTTGCGAACGATCTGCTTTGCGGACTTCAGCCGCTTTTGCGCGTTGCCAATAGCAAGCTGCGCGATCTGGTCGCCGGTTTCCGGATGTTGATTAAGCCACAGCGAGAAGTTGTCCTTGATCACGCCCGCGACAAATGCCGCCGATTCTCGCGAGGAAAGGCGTTCCTTGGTTTGCCCGGAAAACTGCGGATCTTCGAGCTTGGTGCTCAGGACGAAACTCAGGCCGTCCCAGACATCCTCCGGCGCGATGCTGACGCCGCGCGGCAACAGGGAGCGAAAGTCACAGAACTCGCGCAATGCATTGGTAAGGCCGGTTCGCAAACCGTTGACGTGGGTGCCACCCTGCGGCGTCGGAATCAGGTTCACGTAGCTTTCGGCAACGCTGGTGCCACCGTCCGTTGTCCAGACCAGCGCCCAGTCAAGCGCCTCGGTATTGCCCGCGAGACTGCCCGAAAACGGCTCCGCCGGCAGCGTTTCGGTCGCGCCAACCTGTTCGAGCAAATACTCCTCGAGCCCGCCGGAATAGCACCATTCAATTTTTTCCTTCGGCTTTTCGACGTGCAGGCGCACCGTGATGCCGGGGCACAGCACGGCCTTGGCACGCAACACGTGCTTCAACCGGTTAACAGAAAAATTGGCGGAGTCGAAGTACTTGGGATCCGGCCAGAAGCGGATGGTGGTACCCGTGTTGGCTTTGCCGACCGTACCGACCACGTCGAGCTTGCCGCGCTTCTTGCCGCCGACGAAGCTCATGTTGTATTCCTTGCCGCCGCGACGAATCCAGACTTCGAGGTTCTTCGACAACGCGTTGACAACACTCACACCGACGCCGTGCAGGCCACCGGAATATTGATAGTTCTTGTTCGAGAATTTGCCGCCCGCATGCAGTCGCGTGAGGATCAGTTCGACGCCGGGGATCTTCTCTTTGGGGTGCTTGTCGATGGGCATGCCGCGGCCGTCGTCGCTGACTTCCAGTGAGCCGTCTTTGTATACCGTGACATCCAGCTTCTTGCAGTGCCCGGACAGCGCCTCATCGACACTGTTGTCGACAACCTCGTGAGCGAGGTGATTGGGCCGCGTCGTGTCCGTGTACATACCCGGCCGGCGTCGAACAGGTTCGAGTCCGCTAAGGACCTCGATGTCCGCAGCGTCGTATCGCTTACTCATCAATCAGATAGCCAGTAGGTGCCCGGCGGGATTCTAGCCCGAATGCCTGGCGCGTGCACCCGCTAATCAGGGCGCGCGCTCTGCATATCAGTCGAAATCAGCGACCAGTGCCTGGCGTACGTTGTCGGCGATCGGCCCGACTTCCACTCGATAGTTCTCGTGGTCGATGCCGGCAACCAGCGAAGCCCCGCCCTTGAGTGCCGCAACCTGCTCCGCTGAAAATTCGAAGCGCAGAAAATGCACGGCGGACGTTTTCTCCTCGTCGGTACGCTTAAGGTCTTCGTCCGCGATGGCAAAAACGCGATCGAAATCGGCGACCTGTACGTAAATCCGGTCTTCGACGCCCTGCAGCTGTGCGAGCATCGCGCGCCGCTCATCGACCTCCGGAAACTCGATCATGAAGGTCGCTTTCCAGTTGGAGCCATCCGGAATCAGGGGATTGTAGGCGTCGAGTTCCTCGTTAATGCCGGCCGCCTCAAAGATGCGCTCAATGCGCAGCATCTCCTGCACCTGGTACTGCATCGTCAGAAGATCTTCGAAATACAGCGCGGCGTTGGTACCGAGTTCGATGCGTCGGTTTCTCTTGTGCGCCAGCACCTTTTGCCGGAACGACGGACGAACTTCGGCATATTTTTCGAGACTGAAAAGATTGTCGCGGGTCAATTTCTGCATGGTTTTCATATTCCGTAGGCCTTGCGCAGCAAGCTCATGGGATTGTTGGCGACGTGATCATCCAGGTCCTGAACGATCTGGTCGGCCGCCATCGGGCAGTCGCTGGTGAAGTAGTCGGCTTCGCTTTTCTTCAGCTTGTTCACGACCGGTCGAGCAATTTTCTTCGAGATATCATGAAATTCACGCTTTACAGCGTAGGTGCCGTCGTGCCCGGAACAGCGCTCGATCACCTCGACCGTGGTGTCTGGCACCAGCTGCAGGAGGTCGCGCGTCTTCAGGCCGATATTTTGCACGCGCAGGTGGCAGGGCACCTGGTAGGTCACCTTGCCGAGCGACGCCTCGAACGCCGTATTCAGCAATCCGTCCTTGTGACGCAACATCAGGTACTCGAACGGATCGAACATCGCGTCGCGTACTTTGAGAACCTCCGGGTCGTCCGGGAACATCAGCGGCAATTCCTGTTTGAACATCAGGGTGCAGGACGGTATCGGCGTCACGATGTCCCAGCCGTCATCGACCATCGCCGCCAGCGCCGGGATATTCGCCTGCTTCGCCCTGGCAACGGCCTCAAGATCACCGAGCTCCAGTTTCGGCATACCACAACAGACTTCTTTCTCCGCGAGCGCCATCGGGATACCGTTGTGTTCGAAAACGGCCACCAGGTCTTCGTCAATCGCCGGGTGATTGCGGTTGCCGTAGCAGGTGGTGTAGAGCACCGCCTTGCCGCGCGTCGCCGCTGTCGCCTCGGGTCGTTGTGTCGCCGGGCCGCCGCAGCCGGTCAAGCCGCTTGCGGGCCGTGTTGGAATGATACGCCGGCACCGGTGCGTCCCGATGCACTCCCAGTGTCGATTCGATCAGCTTCCGTCCGGTCTTGCTGCGATTGGTCGCATTGACGATATTGACGACCACAGGAATGCCGGCGAGCTTGCCGACGGTATCGGTCGCACTCAGAATCTTGTCGCGCGTCGATGCTCCCTGCTTTTTAAAGCGCGCCGCCTTGGCACGCAGCATCAGGTGTGGAAAATCGACATTCCATTCATGCGGTGGCACGTACGGGCATTTCGACATGTAGCACATGTCACACAGGTAGCAGTGATCGACGACATCCCAGTAGACCTTCCGGGGTACGCCATCGACTTCCATCGTCTCAGACTCATCGACGGCGTCGAACAGCGTCGGAAACGAATTGCAAAGACTGAAGCATCGGCGACAGCCGTGGCAAATATCGAAAACGCGTTCCAGCTCCTCGAACAGCGGCGTCTCGTCGTAAAACTCGTCGGACTGCCAGTCGAGTGGATGCCGTGTTGGCGCCTCGAGACTGCCCTCGCGTCTGCCCTCAGGTTTATTCATCGATGTCGCTGCAAAAGACCAGCCGGGCATTAGCGCCCGGCACTATTGTCGTCGGTCAATCGTCCAGGGTATCCAGTGCTTTCTGGAAACGGTTCGCGTGTGAGCGCTCGGCTTTGGCAAGCGTCTCGAACCAGTCGGCAATTTCGTCGAAGTCTTCGTCGCGGGCCGTCTTCGCCATACCCGGATACATGTCGGTGTACTCGTGCGTCTCACCGGCAATCGCCGCGGCGAGGTTTTGTGCCGTGGCACCGATCGGCAAACCGGTCGCCGGGTCGCCCACTTCCTCGAGATACTCCAGGTGACCGTGCGCATGGCCGGTCTCACCCTCCGCCGTCGAACGGAATACGGCAGCCACGTCGTTGTAGCCTTCGACGTCGGCCTTCGCTGCAAAGTAAAGATAACGACGGTTTGCCTGTGACTCACCCGCAAACGCGTCTTTGAGATTGTTTTCTGTCTTGCTGCCTTTTAATGACACGATAGTAACCTCTCCAGTGCTCAACGATCGTTTATTAGATTCGTTCTAACGTCGAATGACTTTATGCGCCGGGGACACGGCTGTCAACCGTGGAAAACCCGGGCCGGGCCGTCTGTCGACGACGATGAAGATTGACGCATTCCAAGCCTCCCTGTAGCGTTACGCCGCGATGCGAATTGGAAACAGGCCATGAGTTCTGCAAAGAAGTTCAATCTCGAGAAGTCCCTGTCGGACCTCGAAGCGCTGGTCGAGGATCTCGAATCGGGCGACCTGCCGCTTGAGAAAGCAATGAAAAAGTTCGAAGAAGGCATCAAGCTCACGCGCGGTTGCCAGACCGCGCTGAAGGAAGCGGAGCAGAAAGTCGAAATACTGCTGCAAAGCTCCGGCGGCGAGGAACTCAACGATTTCCTTGCGGATGACGACGACTAACGGCAATTGCGGCATGTCGCTGTCCGGCAATACCCGGGCGTCCCCGATGCACCTAATCCTGCAAGAGCGTTAGCAACGCCACCACCGTCGATTCCACGCCGGCGGTTACCGCCGGCTCCGGGGCTATTTTGAACAGCGGCGAGTGATGACTCGGCACCGGCGGACCTCCGGCGGCCTCTGTATCAAAGGCCGCTTGCGGCGTACCGCCGATCGCCCAGTAAACACTCGGAATTTCAGGATCGTCCGTGAAAAACGGAAAATCTTCCGCCCCCATTCCCTTGGTCGGGATGTCGACAACGGCCGCCTCACCCAGCGCATCGTTCCAGGCCACCTTTAGTCGCCGCGTCAGCAGAACGTCGTTGGTCGTCGGCGGTACGCTCTCTTCGGACACGATGACTTCGCGGCAGCATATCCTCCGGCAGGCCCGCGACCCGCCCCATGTTTTCGGCAATCCGCTTGATGCCGCTGAGAAGAATGGCACGGGTTTCTTCGTTGGTGTTGCGCACGGTGAGCTGCAGATGGGCTTCGTCCGGGATGATGTTGTGCTTGGTGCCGGCGTGGAAAGAACCCACGGTTACAACGCCGGCCTCCCGCGGCGACAACTCCCGCGCAACCAGTGTCTGCAGCGCCAGCACGATCTGGCTGCCCAGCACGATCGGATCCTTGCCGCGATGCGGGCTCGCACCGTGCGCACCGACGCCGCGGATGATGATGTCCACCGTGTCGGCACCGGCGTACGGACTGCCCTCCGAGACATTGATAACGCCGGCAACATCGCTAGACGAAACGTGGAATGCGAGCGCGTAGTCGGGCTGGCCGAACCGGCCCCAGATATCGTCGTCTTTCATCGCACGTGCACCCAGCACCCGCTCCTCGGCGGGTTGCACGACGAGCATCAACGTGCCGTTCCAATCCTTCTTGCGGGCGGCCAACTGCCGCGCACTGCCGACCAGGCTGGTGATATGCACATCGTGACCGCAGGCATGCATCGTGAACACCGTGTTGCCGGTTATCGGGTCGGTCTGCGTCGCGCGCGAGGCGTTGGGCAGACCCGATTTCTCTTCGACCGGCAGGCCGTCCATGTCGGCACGCATCATGACCAGTGGCCCTGCACCGTTTTCCAGTAGCGCCACCACACCCGTGCCGCCAACATTCTCGGTGACGTCGAATCCGGCCTGCCGAAGTTCGTTCGCCATGCGTTTCGCCGTATCGAACTCGACAGTCGACAGTTCGGGATTGCGATGGAAGTAGTCGAACAACTCGGCGAGATACGCGTCGTAGTCCTTTTGCACGGCGTCGCTCAAGTCAGCCGCAACTGCCGATGTAGAAAATACAGCTGCGAGGCAAAGAATTCGCTTGATCATAAGTGGGCTCCGGTTGCACTTCTGGCAAAGTGTAGCGACAAATGGCTACGGGAGCACGCACGCGTGCGAGCCATGGCGGAGCGGATCGGGACAGAATTTACGGCGCGAGCGCGGCATGGCGCGCCGACGCGGGCCTCACGTCGTCTCAGGTATTGGCGGCGCCGCGACCTTGCAGGCGCGTGATGAGGGCGCGCAGGAACACCTTGTTGAAACGCAGCTGACAGGCCGAGGAGGACTGCTCCATTAGTGACGAACTGACCCGCAAGATGGTGACCTGCCCCTCTGCAACGATGGATGCCTGGCGTTTTGCACCGCTCACGTAGCTGGTTTCGCCGAAGCAATCGCCATTCGACAGTGCCCCGATACTGTTGCCGTTCGCCCGCACCATCACCGTTCCGGCGACGATAATATAGAAGCGGTCGTCAACTTCGCCTTCGCGGACAATGTCCTCGCCGTCCTTGTACTCGTGCCAGTCGGAGGCGCGCAGGACTTCCCAAATCTCGGCATGCGAAAACTCGTGAAAGAACGTCAACCCTCGGAGCAGGTCAAAGTGCTCCTGGTTGTCGAGGCTGTCGTACTTTTGCCGCAGGTCCTTGTAAACGCGCGTCAGTTCGGCCGACATTGCGTTGCCGGTGGGAAAGCGCTTATCGGGGCTTTTTTGCATCGCCATCACGACGACATTTTCCAGGGCTTCTGGAAGATCGGCGCGATACGTATGAATCGGTGGCGGCGTGGCAAACACAATCTGGTGCAATAACTTTGACAGGGTGTCGGCTCGAAACGGTCGAAAACCTGTCAGCAATTCATACATTACGCCGCCCAGGGAGTACAGGTCGGAACGCGGCGTCAGTTCTTCGGATTGCACCTGTTCGGGTGACATATAGCTGGGCGAGCCGGCGATGCCCTCGATACGCGACACTTCAGAATCGCTCACGATGGCGATGCCGAAGTCGATGATGCGGACGTCGTTGTCGATGGTCAGCATCACGTTGCTGGGCTTGATGTCACGATGAATAACACCGCGACCATGGGCGTAGTGCAGGGCCTTGGCGCATTTGTAGATGATTTCTACAACATCATCGACCCGCAGCAGGTTGTCAGGCCGGCAATAGGCGGCCAGCGTGCGCGCACCCTGCACATGTTCGGTAACGACGTAGTAGCTGCCGTTTTCTTCACCGGCATCGTAGATGGGCATGATGTTCGGATGCTGCAGCATGCCGACCATGTGCGCTTCGTTGAAAAACATCTTGCGGGAAACTTTGGCGCGCTCGGCGTCCGGATCTTCCTCGATGTTGTAAACCTTGATTGCAACGTCGCGTCGGTAGTACGGATCGTGCGAGAGATAAACGGTGCCGGTGCTGCCTTCGCCAATCTTGTTGATAATGACGTACTTGCCGATCTTGTCGGGAACGCCACCCTGACGCTCTACTGCTCTTGCGTTGCGGACCATAATGTCTCAACTGGTTACGTCATTAGCCACCTGTAAAAAACCAGTGCTAGCGCGGCATACAGCGCGGCTACGAGGTCGTCCAGCATAATTCCGCCGCCGCCGCCCAGTCTGTGATCCAGGTCGCGAATCGGCCAGGGTTTGACGATATCGGTGAAGCGAAACAGCACGAACGCGAGTGACCACCCGACGATCGAAACCGGCGCCGCCAGCAGCGTGAGATACATTCCCGTGATCTCGTCCCAGACGATGCCGCCATGGTCGTGAACGCCAATACGCCGGGCGCTTTCGCCGCACAGCCAGATACCCGAGAGCGCCAGCGCCGCGGCCACACCCAATTGAACATAAAGTCCGAGATCCAGCGTCAGCCAGAACAGCAACACGCCTGGAATCGAGCCAAAGGTTCCGGGCGCAAACGGCGCGAGCCCCGTGCCAAAACCGAACGCGAGGAAATGCACCGGGTCGGTCAGCACGGTGCGCGCAAGGCTCTTTTCTTTGTCGTCGCGAGGCTCGCTCACTGGAAATGCCGGTAACCGTGGTTTTCGTACTCTACTACCTTGCCGTTGCGTTGACAGACGACCCCGTCTCCCGGAGTGACTCGCCCAATCTCGGTGACCTCCGGAAGGCTCTGCCACCGACGCGGGCGTGGCCGTGAAGCAGAGTTCGTAATCGTCGCCCCCGGCCAGCGCGAACTCCGTTCTACGTGGCTCATCGAAACGTGCCTTAAGCGCCTCGGAAATCGGCAGGCGCTCAAGCAAAAGCTCCCCGCCCGCACCGCTGGCCTGCAAGAGTTTCGTCAGGTCTGCCAACAGGCCATCGGAAACATCAATCGCCGCGCTCGCCCGGCCAGGCAGGCAGAAGCCCAAAGCTACGCGCGCGCTCGGACGCAGGAAACGCCGTACCAGGTACGCGTCATGCTCGCCGCATTGCAATAAATCGAGACCTGCGGCGGCGTCGCCCATTGTGCCGCTTACGAATATGGAGTCGCCCGGCTTGGCACCACTGCGCAAGACCGCCTCGCCCGGCGCGACGTCTCCCGTGATATGCACCGTGGCAACGACTGTGTCGCCGCGGGTGGTATCACCGCCAACGAGGGCAACGTCGAACGCGGCCGCCGCCTCGAACAGGCCGGTGGAAAAAGCGGCAAGCCAGTGCTCGTCTTTCGCCGGCATTGTCAGCGCCAGCGTCATCCAGCGCGGGCGCGCGCCCATGGCGGCGATATCGGAGAGATTGACAGCAACGACACGATAAGCGATGTCCGCGGCATCAAGGCCAACAGGAAAATGCACGCCTTCAACCAGCGTATCGATTACCTGGACCTCGTCCCTGCCGGGGTCGGGCCGCAACACGGCGCCGTCATCGCCTATGCCAACGACCACCCCGGACGCCGAAACCTGGCGATCGAAAAACCGCCGTATCAGTTCGAACTCATCCACGAGTATTGGTTTCTACCTCGGCTGCTCGCAGCGATTTAGCGGCCACATCAAGACACGCGTTAACGTATTTGTGGCCATCGGTCGAGCCGAAACGATTGGCCAGATTGACGCACTCGTTGATGACAACCTTGTAAGGAATATCGGGGCGAGCCGAAAGTTCGTAGGTACCGATAAGCAGAATGCAGCGTTCTACGGGATCGAGCTGCTCGAGCGGCCGGTCGATCAGCGTGTCGATGGTCTCTTCGAGCGTGCTCTCAGCGCTGCAGATGGCCGGCAGAAGTGCATCAAAGTACGCCTTGTCGACACGCTGGTAAGCCGCCTGGTCGTGAAATTGCGACAGCAGCTCGGCGCTGGAGTGCGCGGCTATTTGTCGCTGATAAAGTGCCTGCAGCGTCAGTTCACGCGCACGTGTGCGGGCGCCTGTTCCTTTTGAACTGGCAATACTCATGTCGCAAACCGTCCCGTTGTCAGCCGCTTTGGCGCGTGTGATATTGCGACAGAATGGCGCACACGAGCTAGTCTATCCTCCGCAGCAGGTTGACCATTTCAATAACGGCGAGCGTGGCCTCCTCACCTTTATTGCCGGCTTTCGTACCGGCGCGCTCGATCGCCTGCTCGATGGTATCGACCGTCAACACGCCGTTGCCCACCGGGATACCGTGGCGTTGACCGGCCGCCGCTATTCCTTTTACACACTCACCGGCAACGTAATCAAAATGCGGCGTCGCACCGCGAATGACCGCACCCAGTGCAATGATGCCCGCCACGCGACGCGTCGCGGCAACCTTGTCGACCGCGAGCGGCATTTCGAATGCCCCGGGAACACGCACAATTTCGATGTCGGCATCGGCCGCGCCATGCTGTCGCAGGCAACGCAGCGACCCCTTGACCAGCGAATCGACGACAAACTCGTTGAAGCGCGTCGCTATGATCGCGTATCGGCTGTCGCGAATAATGAGGTCGCCCTCTGTCGTCTTGATCCTGTCCATGGCGTGCCGCTGCTCTCAGACGTACTCGGTGATCTCCAGATCGAAGCCCGAGATCGCGTACATTTGTTTAGGTGCCGATAATACACGTATTTTGCTAAGGCCGAGGTCGCGCAGGATCTGTGCGCCGACGCCGTAGGTACGTAGCACCATGTCGCCGGTACGACGCTTGTTCAGGTCGTCCCGATGCTGGCCCAGCGACTCGACGGCGTCCATGAAGTCACGCGATGTCTCCTGGTCTCGCAGCAGCACGACCACACCCGCCTCTTCTTCGGCAATGCGCTTGATCGCACTGTGCAACGGCCAGCCGAGCGAGGGACTTTTGACGCCCATGACATCGCCGAGCGTATCCTGCAGGTGCACTCGAACCAGCGGCGAACTGGCCGCCGCAAGATCTCCCTTGACGAGCGCTACGTGCACCGAGCGATTGATGTGATCGTCATAGCAGATCATCGTAAATTCGCCGTACTCCGTCGCAACCTGCTGTTTCGCAATTCGCTCGACGTTGCGCTCTTTCTCCAGGCGATAACGAATCAGGTCTGCAATCGTGCCGATGCGTATGCCATGCTTTTTCGCAAAGCGCTCGAGGTCCGGGCGTCGGGCCATCGAGCCGTCCTCGTTTAGAATCTCGACAATCGCGGCGGCCGGCTCGAGACCGGCCAGACGCGCGAGGTCGCAACCCGCCTCGGTATGTCCTGCCCGCGTCAGCACACCGCCCGGCTGCGCCATGACCGGGAAAATGTGGCCTGGCTGCCGCAGATGTTCGGGTTTCGCATTCGGCGCAACCGCTGCCTGAATCGTCTTGGCACGATCGTGTGCCGAAATTCCGGTCGTAATGCCTTCGGCCGCCTCGATCGATATCGTAAAGTTGGTGGCGTGATGCTCGTCGGTATCGCTAACCATCAGCGGCAAGCGCAGCTGCTTGCAGCGTTCCCGGCCGAGCGTCAGGCACACAAGCCCGCGCCCGTGGGTGGCCATGTAGTTGACGTCTTCTGCGCGCACCTTCTCGGCGGCCATGATCAGGTCGCCCTCGTTTTCGCGATTCTCATCGTCGACCATGATGACCATTCGGCCGGCCGCGATATCGGCGATGATGTCTTCGATACGGCTGAATTTCGCACCCTGTGCGCTCGGATGAATTCTGGTGTTGTCAGGCATAACCGTTCGCCTTCAGGAAATCGAGTGAGAGGTTGCTGCCCTCGGGACTGAGCAGTCGTTCAAGGTAACGTGCGAGCAGGTCAACCTCAATATTGACGGTCGTACCAACGCGGTAGTTGTCGATTATCGTGACCTCAGCCGTGTGCGGGATGATATTCAATTCGAAATTCGTGTCCGATACTTCGTTGATGGTAAGGCTGACGCCGTCCACACAAACCGAGCCTTTCTTGGCGATATACCGGGTGTATTCCGCCGGCACCTCGATAACCAGGCGAATGGAGCGCGCATCATTCGACCGCGCGCTTACGGTCCCCGTGCAATCCACATGGCCGCTGACGAGGTGCCCGCCCAGTCGTTCGCCGAGACTGATGGCCGGCTCCAGGTTGACCGCCGCGCCCGGTTCGAGTTTCCCGAGGCCCGTCACGTTCAGTGTTTCGAGCGATACGTCGGTGTCGAAGCCCTCCTCGTGCAGGGCTACGATCGTCAGGCAGACGCCGTTGACGGCAATGCTCTCACCGAGCTGGTACTCCGCCCATGGCAGTCCGCTCGAATTGACCGTGAGCCGCACGTCGCCGCCGCGCCGCTCGATGGCCGCTATCGTACCCCTCGCCTTGATAATCCCGGTAAACATCAGTGCTGAATTCCTGCCGTTATTCTCATGTCGTCGCCGATTCGGCGCACGTCGGTGATATTGAGGCGCCTGCCATCCGCCAGCGCTGTCCAGGCGGGCGTCGCAAACAGGCGTCTCGTCTCACTGCCCATTATGTGGGGTGCCTGATAAATCACAAGCTCGTCGACCAGGTCCTGCTCGAGCAGGTAGCCCAGAAGTTCCGGGCCGGCCTCGACCAGGACGTCATTGATCCGCACGGCCGGCAAGCTCTGCCAGTACCGCGGCAGCATCGACTTTACCCTCGCTTGCCGGGAAGAAACGGACCTCTGCGCCGGCGCGCTCGAGCCCCGCCGGGTCATGCTGCCCGGTGCTGCACACCAGCGTGTCGCCCGGGAGCCCGAGCATCGGCCGCCGTCGGCGGCATACGCAGTTTGCTGTCCAGCACGACGCGCAGCGGCTGCAGACCGGCACCGAGGAACTCCCTGGCGCGCACCTGCATCGATGGATTGTCCGCCAGCACGGTACCAATGCCGGTAAGAATAGCGCCCGAGCCGGCACGCAGCCGCTGTACATCGTGCCGCGCCCGGGTTCCCGTAATCCACTGGCTCTCACCGCTCCGCATCGCGCTGGCGCCGTCAATACTGGTCGCGAGTTTCAGGCGCACGAGCGGCCGGCCCTGAGTTACGCGCATAATAAATCCGCGATTCAGCGCTTCGGCAGCGGCGCGCATCAGTCCGATCTCGGTCACGATGCCGGCATCGCGAAGCGCTGCTACACCACGACCGTCAACCTCCCGGAAAGGATCCGGCATTGCGACCACCACCTTCCGAATACCGGCCGCAATCAGCGCCGTGGCACACGGCGGCGTCTTGCCGTGGTGCGCACACGGCTCCAGCGTCACATACGCCGTGGCATCTTTTGCCGCCTCACCGGCAGCGGCCAGCGCGTTGATTTCCGCATGCGCTTCACCCGCGCGCTCGTGCCATCCTTCACCGACAACGACCGCTTCATGCGCTATGACGCAGCCAACCATCGGGTTCGGGTGCGCCGAGTACTGGCCGCGCGCTGCGAGCTTGAGCGCCTGCGCCATGTGCGCACAATCCGTTGCGGTAAATGGTGACGGGCTCAAGGCTTCTTCTTGCCCAGCAGCTCCGGTAACAGCGACATCTGCTCACGACTCGCCGCGGTTTCCGAAATCTTCTGCAGCCGCCGGATCTCGTCTTCGAATTCCGTAATGTCCTGGAAGCGACGATACACCGACGCAAAGCGCACGTAGGCGACTTCATCGAGTGCCCGCAGCTCTTCCATGACGAGATCGCCCAGCAATCGCGACGACACCTCGCGCTCGCCCATGGTGCGAAGCTTGTGGATCAGGTGACCAATCGCCTGCTCGAGTTCATCGCTTGGAACCGGTCGTTTTTCGAGAGCGCGCACCATGCTGTTGCGCAGCTTGTTCTCATCGAAAGGCTGCCGCGTATTGTCGCTCTTGATCAGCCGTGGCATGACCAGCTCGGCGGTCTCAAAGGTCGTGAATCGTTCGTTGCAGGCCAGGCACTGCCGGCGCCGCCGTATCTGCCGGCCGTCACCCGCGAGGCGGGAATCGATCACCTTGGTCTCTTCGTTGGCGCAAAACGGGCAATGCATGAGCGTCCGGGGCGTACCTCAAAGCAACAGTCAGACGTAGACCGGGAATCGTTTGCAAAGTGCCAGCACCTGCTGCCTTCACACGTTCGATCGTCGCTTCGTTGTCGATGTCGTCCAGTATATCGGCTATCCAGCCGCTTAGCTCACGGGTTTCGGCCGGGCCGAAACCGCGTGTCGTGATCGCCGGCGTGCCGAGGCGCAAGCCGCTGGTCACGAACGGCGACTGCGGGTCGTTGGGCACGGAGTTCTTGTTTACCGTGATGTTCGCGCTTCCCAAGGCCGCGTCGGCGGCCTTGCCGGTAATGCCGCGATCGATCAGGCTCACCAGCATCAGGTGATTCTCGGTGCCGCCCGAGATAATCGGGTAACCGCGCTCGCTCAGCACCTTGGCCATTACTTTGGCGTTTTCGCAGACCTTGCCCTGGTAGTCCTTGAACTCCGGCGCCATGGCCTCTTTGAAGGCAATCGCCTTCGCCGCGATGACGTGCATCAGCGGACCGCCCTGGGTGCCGGGAAATACCAGCGAGTTGAAGCGCTTCGTCAGCTGCTCGTTGGCGCGCGCAACAATCAGCCCGCCGCGCGGACCGCGCAGCGTCTTGTGGGTGGTCGTCGTACAAACATCCGCGTAGGGAACAGGGCTCGGGTAGTGACCCGTAGCAACCAGTCCGGCGACGTGGGCCATATCCACCAGCAGGTAGGCCCCGACGCTATCGGCGATCTGGCGAAAACGTGCCCAGTCGACCACCTGCGAGTAGGCGGAAAAACCGGCGACGATCAGTTTCGGTTTGTGCTCGAACGCCAGTTCCTGGACCTTGTCGTAGTCGATCAGGCCGGTGTCCGTCGAAAGTCCGTACTGGATGGCGTTGAACAGCATGCCCGAGAAATTGACGCTGGAGCCGTGCGTCAGGTGTCCGCCATCGTTGAGGCTCATGCCAAGAATGGTATCGCCGGCTTTCAGCAGCGCGAGGTACACCGCCGCGTTGGCCTGCGAGCCGGAGTGCGGCTGCACGTTGGCATAGTCGGCGCCGAATAACTGCTTGGCGCGGTCGATGGCGAGCCTTTCGGCGTCGTCAACGAATTCGCAGCCGCCGTAGTAACGTTTGCCCGGGTAACCCTCGGCGTACTTGTTGGTCAGTACGCTGCCCTGCGCCTGCATGACCCGCGGACTCGCGTAGTTCTCCGAGGCAATGAGCTCGATGTGCTCTTCCTGGCGCCGATCTTCCGCGGCAATAGCGTTGGCAATCTCAGGATCGAATGACTCAAGCGTCGTCGACGTATCGAACATCGGGCGTACTCCGTGTGGGGTGGCGGCAGAAAAGTAGGCGATCTTACCTGTTTACCGGGCGAGATGGCAGTTGAGAAGCGTCCCCGGCGACGCGGCCTCGCCTGGCCGCAAGGCCCGCAGGACGCCTGCCTGCGTCCTGCACTCGCTTGTGCCTGGCAGGCAACCGTCCTCGACGTGCGCGGCCATCAGCCCGCCGGAATAAATCAGGCGGCGCGGCGCTCAACGGCGCCAGTGCCTGCATGCCGATGTCCCTGATTGTTGTTTTCTTGTGGCGCGGCATACCCGATAATGCGCGCTCGCCAACTTCCGGTATCTGCATGGCTCAGTACATCTACACAATGAATCGCGTCGCCAAGGTGGTGCCGCCGAAACGGCACATTCTGCGCGACATTTCCCTGAGCTTCTTCCCGGGCGCAAAGATCGGCGTTCTGGGCCTGAACGGCTCGGGCAAATCGACCCTGCTGCGCATCATGGCGGGCATCGACACCGAAATCGACGGCGAGGCGCGGCCGCAACCGGGCATCAAGATCGGCTACCTGCCGCAGGAACCGCAGCTTGATCCGGACAAGGACGTGCGCGGCAACGTCGAGGAAGGCGTGGCCGAGACCAAGGCGCTGGTCGATCGCTTCAACGAGATCAGCATGAAGTTCGCCGAGCCGATGGACGATGACGAAATGAACGCCCTGCTCGAGGAGCAGGGCAAGCTCCAGGACGCCATCGACGCCGCCGGCGCCTGGGAGCTGGAACGCAAGCTCGAGATCGCCGCCGACGCCCTGCGCCTGCCGCCGTGGGATGCCGACGTGACGACACTGTCCGGCGGTGAGCGCCGCCGCGTGGCGCTGTGCCGGCTGCTGCTGTCGCAACCCGACATGCTGTTGCTGGATGAGCCCACCAACCACCTCGATGCCGAATCCGTTGCCTGGCTGGAGCGCTTCCTGGACGAGTACCCGAGCACGGTCATCGCCGTCACCCACGATCGCTACTTCCTCGACAATGTTGCCGGCTGGATCCTGGAACTCGATCGCGGCCACGGCATTCCCTGGGAAGGCAATTATTCGTCCTGGCTTGAACAGAAAGAGGCAGCGCCTCAGAACCGAGGAAGCCTCGGAAAAAGCCCGGCAAAAAGCGATGCAGCACGAACTCGAATGGGTACGCAGCAACCCCAAGGGCCGCCAGGCAAAATCCAAAGCACGCCTGCGACAGTTCGAGGAAATCTCCTCATCCGAGCTACCAGAAACGCAACGAAACCAACGAGATCTACATACCGCCCGGTCCGCGACTCGGCGACGTCGTTCTCGAGGTCAACGATCTCAAGAAAGGCTTCGGTGACAAGCTGCTGATCGATGGCCTCAGCTTCCAGCTGCCGGCGGGCGGTATCGTCGGCGTCATCGGGCCCAACGGCGCCGGCAAGACCACGATGTTTCGCATGATTACCGGTGACGAGCAGCCGGATGCCGGCAGCATTCGACTCGGTGACACCGTCAAGATCGCCGCGGTCGACCAGTCACGCGAGAGCCTGGACGACGACAAGACCGTCTGGGAGGAAATTTCGGACGGGCTGGACCTGATTTCCGTCGGCAACTACGAGACATCGTCACGAGCCTACGTGGGTCGCTTCAATTTTCGCGGGCAGGACCAGCAGAAGAAAATCGGTCTGCTGTCGGGCGGCGAACGCAACCGGGTGCACCTGGCGAAGACCTTGCGCGCCGGCGGCAACTTGCTGCTGCTCGATGAGCCGACCAACGATCTCGACGTGGAGACGCTGCGCGCACTGGAAGAGGCGCTGCTCGAATTCCCGGGCTCCGCGATCGTCATCTCGCACGATCGCTGGTTCCTCGACCGGATCGCGACACACATACTGGCCTTCGAAGGCAACAGCGAGGTTGTCTGGTTTTCAGGCAACTACGCGGACTACGAGGAAGACCGCAAGCGCCGGCTGGGTGCCGATGCATCGAGCCCGCATCGAATCAAGTACAAGCGACTGGGCGCCTAGGTCAGCATCATGGGAAAACGATGAACAACCTGTTTGCCATCGGCGCACTGTTCTCGCTTCTGGCTCTGTGGTTTGTTGTTTCCATGTTGCGACACGCGCGCAGGCGCCGGCCACTGCGCGCGACCGGCGCGCTGGCCGGTGGCGCGGCAACCGGAGCCCTCGGCGGCGCCAGCCTGATGCTGGCGTTCAGCTATATCGGTTACGGCCGGCTCATCGACGAGCAGCCGGTCTCGCAGATCGAGTTCATCGAGATCGGCGCCGGGGGAGTATGTCGCCCGGCTCATGATCGACGGCGAACCGGATCGCCTGTTGCCGCTGCGCGGCGACGAGTGGCAAATGGACGCGCGGGTCGTCAACTGGAAGCCGCCGGCCACGCTGCTCGGTCTCGACCCGGTCTACCAGTTGGAACGCCTGAGCGGACGCTACTCAACGGTGGGTGACGAGATGACTCGCCAGCGCACGGTGCACGCGCTGTCGGAGGAAATGACGCTGGATATCTGGCAGGTCGCCCGCCGTTTCCCGAAGCTGCTGCCCGGCGTCGATGCGTACTACGGCAGCGCAACCTATTTGCCGATGGCGGACGGTGCGCGTTACGAGGTTTCGATCTCACGCACGGGCCTCGTCGCAAGGCCCGTGAACGCCGCGGCCCGGGCGGCCCTCGGAGATTGGGCAAAGCCGTAAATTCGCTTATTATGTAAAGGCTACGCGGCGTTCTATACTCTTTGGTGCATACTGACGTGAGAAATAAATCGCAATGCTGAAACCGTCCGTAACAACGACAAGAAACGGGACGCGATGTCGATAATAATTAACAAAGACAGCGGCATAGAAGGCGACCTCGAGGAACGTGTCGGTCTCGAGTGCCCTTACTGTGGCACCTATGCGCATATGAGCCCGCAGGCCGTGCCAGATGCCGCTGCACTGCTGCGTGACAAACCCAAGCAAGTCGGACTCGTCTACAAATGCGATGCCTGCGATTCTCCCGTATTCCTGCGTTTTGCAGTGCGTGAGTACCTGGAAGATCGCGTTGAGCTCTCGCCCAATTTCGTCGAGCTCGAGCGCCCGAAAGAGCGCTTCGCATTTTCCTACCTGCCAAAGCACACCGAAGTCCTGTTTCGCGAGGCTCTGAGTTGCTACTCGGCGAACAACTACAACGCGTTTGCGTCGATGTGCAGGCGCGCATCGAGAAGCGCATTTGAGGCACTGGGCGACGGCGGCAAGTTACGCGCGCTCGAAGAGGTGGTGGTTGCACAGGAAATTGCGGGCATCGACGACGAATCGTTCATCTCCATCAGGGAGGTGTTATTCGGTGCAGGCGACCATGAGGATTTGCCCATGCTCAACCGCGCGCAGGCCGGCATTCTTCTCGAAATCATGAAAGACATGTTCTACCAGTGCTTTGTGCGCCGCGGCAAGCTGTCGCGCGCGATCAAAGTACGGCGCTTCTTCGTCTCGGAAAACAACGACAACCTCGCCTCCGCTTAGCCCGGAATCTCGGCGGGATATTTATCCGAGCGCGGCGCGCGCGTTACGAAACATCCGCATCCACGGGCCGTCTTCGCCCCAGTCATCCGGGTGCCACGAGTTCTGCCGCGTCAGCGCCACGCGTTCGGGATGCGGCATCATGATCGTCACGCGACCGTCTTCATTGCTGAGACCACAAATACCGTCAAGCGAGCCGTTGGGATTCGCCGGATAGCGATCGGCGACCTCGCCGTAGTTGTCGACGTAGCGCATCGCAACGGTGTAAGACGCCGCGTAGCGATCGGAATCATCGCGAAACGTTGCCCTGCCCTCCCCGTGCGAGGTCGCAATAGGCAAACGCGATCCGGCCATGTTTCTGCAGGAACAGCGACGGACTCTCGACCACTTCGACCAGACTCAAACGCGCTTCGAACTGCTCCGAGCGATTGCGCAGAAAACGCGGCCAGCTGCTGGCGCCCGGTATCAGCTCGCGAAGGTGCGACAGCATCTGGCAGCCGTTGCAGACGCCCAGTGCGAAGGTATCGGCGTTCGCAAAGAACTCGGCGAACTGATCGCGCGTGCGCGAATGGTAGAGAACCGACTTCGCCCAGCCACCGCCCGCGCCCAGCACGTCGCCGAACGAAAACCCGCCGCAGGCGACCAGTCCCTGGTAATTGGCCAGCGTGTCGCGGCCACTCAGCAAATCACTCATGTGCACGTCGACGGCCGCGAAACCCGCCCGCATGAAAACGGCGGCCATCTCGTTCTGACTGTTGACACCCTGCTCCCGCAGGATGGCGACACGAGGTCTGGTAGCGCCGCGGTAAATACGCGTGATGTCGTCGTTCGGGTCGAACGACAACGCAACGTTCAGGCCCGGGTCGTCATCATCGAGAATGCGATCGTACTCCTCAACCGCCGTTGCCGGATTGTCGCGCAGTGCCTGGATGCGATAGCTGGTCTCTGACCATTCCCGCTGCAGCGTCTTGCGATCCAGGTCGAGCACGACCGCATCGTCGCAGCGCACGATGAGCCGTGGCTCGGCCTTGACCCGCCCGATCGCCGCGGCCGGTATCCCGAGTCGATCGATCACCATCTGCACCTGCGTGAGCTTGCTGCTCGCAACCTGCACGACCGCGCCAAGCTCTTCGTTAAACAGTGTTTTCAACAAATCGTCGTGCGAACCGCTCGAGCGCCAGTGATACCCCGAGCCGACTCGCAAAGATCATCTCCGCGAGGCACGCGAGCAGGCCGCCATCGCTGCGGTCGTGATAGGCCAGCAGCATGTCGCGCGCGCTCAGCTCCTGGATGGCGGCAAAAAACCGCTTCAGCAATTGCGGATCGTCAAGGTCCGGCGTCTCGCCACCGGTGCGTTGGTACGCCTGCAACAGGCACGATCCGCCGAGCCGTTGCCTGCCGGCACCGAGGTCAAACAGCAGCAAGTAGCTGGGTTCGTCGATCGCTTGCAGCTGCTGGCGTCAGGTGACGTGTCACGTCGCTGACGGGTGCAAACGCCGAAACGATCAGCGACACCGGCGCGACCACGCGGTACTCCCCCGTATCGTCCTGCCAGCGCGTGCGCATCGACATGGAATCCTTGCCAACCGGTATGGCAACGCCAAGTTCGCGACACAGCTCATCGCCGACCGCTTTCACCGTGTCGAACAGGTTGGCATCTTCGCCCGGATGGCCTGCGGCAACCATCCAGTTCGCGGACAGGCGCACCTTGCTTAAGCCCTCGATCGGCGCCGCCGCGATATTGGTGAGCGCCTCCGCGACGGCCATACGTCCCGAAGCCGCTGCGTTGCTCACGCCAACGGCGTGCGTTCACCCATCGCCATCGCCTCGCCGGTGACGCCGCCAAAGCCCGATGCCGTAATAGCGACATCGCTCACCGGCACCTGCCACGGCCCGACCAGCTGGTCACGAACAGTAAGGCCGCCGACCGTGCGATCGCCGATATGAATCAGGAAGGACTTGTCCGCCACTGCCGGGAAACCCAGTACGCGCAGCGCCGCTTCCGCGAGGTCGATACCCGACACGTCGAGCGCGTCCTTTGGCACTGCCTGCCGTTCGACAACGCGCTCCATTTTCGGCGGATTGCCGAGCAACATCTGCATCGACATATCGACAACGCGGTTGGCAAAATTTCGATCGTTGACGACCAGGTTGCCATCAATGGTCAGCGTGCCGATCACCGAGACAGGACAGCGCTCGCGTTCGCACAGCGCGAGAAAGCCGTCGAGGCGATCATCGCTGATAATGAGTACATAGCGCTCCTGTGCCTCGTTGCACCAGATACCCATCGGCGACATGCCGGGCTCGGCATTGTCCACGTCGCGCAACTCGATCTCGGCGCCGTGCTTGCTGTGATCGACCGCTTCGGGCACAGCATTCGACAAGCCGCCGGCACCGACGTCGTGAATCAGCAATATCGGATTGTCATCGCCCATCTGCCAGCAACGATCGATCACCTCCTGCGCACGACGCTGCATTTCCGGATTGCCGCGCTGCACCGAAGCAAAGTCGAGATCCTCGCTCGAGCTGCCGCTGGCCAGCGACGAAGCGGCACCGCCGCCGAGGCCGATCAACATGGCGGGACCACCCAGCACGACGATCCGCGCGCCTGCCGGCACGTCGATTTTTCTGGCATGGCCTTCGCGCACGTTGCCGAGGCCGCCCGCGACCATGATGGGCTTGTGGTAACCGCGGATCTCGTTGTCGGGCAATCCCGGCAAACGGCTCTCGTAGGTGCGAAAGTAGCCCGCGAGGTTCGGCCGGCCGAATTCGTTGTTAAACGCCGCGGCACCGATCGGCCCCTCGATCATGATGTCGAGCGGTGTCGCCATTCGATCCGGGTGCGGAAAGTCGTCTTCCCACGGCTGCCTGAAACCCGGAATCCTGAGGTGCGACACCGTGAACCCTGTCAGGCCTGCCTTGGGTTTCGCGCCGAGCCCGGTGGCACCCTCGTCGCGAATCTCGCCCCCGGACCCGGTGGCGGCACCGGGAAACGGCGAAATCGCGGTTGGATGATTGTGCGTCTCCACTTTCATGAGAATGTGGATCGGCTCTTCGACGAACTCGTACTCCCGGTCACCGGATCGCGGCATCAGCCGCGCGCCATCCCAGCCTTCAATAACGGCGGCATTGTCGGTGTAAGCGGACAGCACGCCACCCGGCGTCCGCTCGGTCGTCGACTTGATCATGCTGAACAGGCGCTGCTCGCTGGCGACGCCGTCGATGACCCAGCTCGCATTAAATATCTTGTGTCGGCAATGTTCCGAATTGGCCTGCGCAAACATCATGAGTTCGGCATCGGTCGGGTCGCGGCCGAGGTCGCCGTAACACTTGACGAGGTAGTCGATTTCCTGGTCGGACAGCGCGAGTCCGAGGTCCGAATTCGCCGCAACCAGTGCCGCTCTGCCGGTACTCGCGAGCGCGACGGTTGCCACGGGTGCGCTCTGGTGCACCTCGAAGAGGGCGGCCGCGTCCTCTACGTTGGTGAAAACGGTTTCGGTCATACGATCCGACAGCAGGGCGTAGAGTCCGGCAATCGCCTCCTCGCTCATCTTTGCCGACAGAGTCAGGCCATAACAGATGCCACGCTCGATTCGCTCCACCGCATCGATATCGCAGGCTTTCGCGATATCCGTGGCTTTACTTGACCAGGGCGAGATCGTGCCCGGGCGCGGCACAACATACAGGCGACGCGCGTCACGGCCGAACGTGCCGGGCGCTTCGCCGGACAAGAGCAGCGCATCCAGCCTCGAGCGAGCGTGCGCATCGAGGTCGCTTTTTACTCGACCAGGTAAATGAAACACGCTTCGACAGAATGCACGCCGGGATCGGCGCGCTTCAATGCTGTGGTGAGCTTGGTTAGTCGGAATTCGGACAGAGCCGGCTGTCCAGACAGTGCCAGCATGGTAGTGGGTTCGGCCTTAGTCGCAGGTGGATGGCATGAGAAAGCGAATCATACCAGCACTCGCTCGCCCGGCCAGCTACTTCTTGGTATCGCCGGGCGTATAGACCGGCAAGGGAAATTGCGCGACGTTACCGCCTTCGAGTTTGCTGATCTTGCTGACGCCCTGTTTATCGACCTCATCGATGCGGATGATCGAATGCATTGGCAGGTAGGTGCGGCGCACATTCTCGAACTCGGACTTGATTCGTTCCTCCGAGGGGTCAACGACGAGCGTCGTGCGCTCCCCGAACACCAGTTCCTCGACCTCGACAAAGCCGAATAGCTCGCCGTGACCGACCTCCCGGGCATAAATCTCGTAAACCTGTCCCTGGCTCATGAAGATGACTTTGAAAAGTGGCTTGGCGCTCATGCTTTTTCTGCCGAAGTGTGACGGTGTTGACGTATTTGGCCCAGTTTACCGGAAATCAAGGCCTTAGCGCCGGAAATCAGGCTCTAATATGTGACAGGAGTATCAGCCTATCTCGTTGATTCCATGCACAATTGATCGCAATCCTAGAGAGGGACGTTATGGCACTGGTACTCGAAATCGTCAGCGAACACGCCGATCTGGTCGGCGAAGACGCGATACGCACGTTCAATGAAGATGGCGGCACGATTGGTCGGTCGTTAAAAAACGACTGGATATTGCCCGATCCGGACCGCTTCATCTCCGGGCGCCACGCCTCTATTGATTACAAAGCCGGAATTTACTACCTGCTGGACAACAGCAGCAACGGCGTTTACATCAACGACGAAGCTGAGCCCATCGGCAAGGGCAATCCTCGCCGCCTGTTCAACGGCGATGTGCTGCGTTTTGGTGACTTCGAGATTACCGTGTCAATCGACACCGGCGAAGATCTCGAGATGCCGCCCAAGCCGGAACCCTCGGTGGTGCCGGATCATATCGAACAGCTCGTCGAGGAAGCCGACCCGGAGACCGGCGTCGAACTCCTCGACGAGGAAGAAATTACGGGAGACGATGTCTTCGAATCGGTCCTCGCCAGTGATGCGACCGGCAGCCATGCGTCAGAAGTCGCCGCGGAGCCGCCAGCCAAGCAGAAGGGCAAGCGTTCGAAGAAGAAGTCCCGCAGCAAAGCGAAACGCAAGGCGCGGAAGCAAAGCGCGAAAGCCGCCAGGCGCGATTCGGGCGACAATGCTCCCGAGAAGCGACCTGCGGCCAACGCCGAGATGTCCGCGTTCAAGCGAGACGAGGACTACAAAGACTCGGCGGACGCGATTTTCGATGCGTTGCTGGAAGGTCTCGGCATCCGTCGGGTGGAACTCCATCCGTCGGTCAACCGTCCCGAGCTGGTCCTGACGGCCGGTCATATGCTGCGTGAATTCGTTGAGGGCACCATCGATCTCTTGGCGGCTCGTGCGAGCCTGAAGAACGCCTTCCGGCTGGATCAAACATCGATATTGCCGCGCTACAACAATCCGCTGAAGGTATCGGAAAGCCCGGGCGACCTGATCAAGCAGTTGCTAGTCGGCGACGAAGGCGACTACCTCGGCGCCAGGGACGCAGTCCGCGAGGCCTGCAACGACCTGTTGAATCACCAGAACGCTTTCCTGGACGCCATGAACAGCGCATTTATTGAATTCTCGGAGCGCTTCGATCCCGACGAACTGCAGAACGGATTCGATCGGACACTCGGCGACAACAAGCTGTTTTCGTTCAAGAACAAAGCCAAGTACTGGGATCTCTACCGGGAAATTTACCCGATCATGACGGAAAAAGGCGGCGGTCGTTTCCCGCAAATGTTCGGCGAAGAATTTGTCAAAGCCTACGAACGACAGGTTGCCGAGTACCAGCGCTTCGACCGCGAACGCGAAAGCCAGGGCGCGGCGAGGGAAGTCAACATGCAGGCGAAGCGATTCGACGCCGAACCCGACCTTCGCGCGACACAGCAATTCGACTCGCCGAGGATGGTGCAGAACGTCGCACCCGAAGAAGATGCCAGTAACGACACGATCTCAGAGACGCTGGCCGAAGCACTGGATCACCGCTTCATCGAAGAGCTCGACAAAAACATTGCCAAAGAGGCAGCGAGAAACCAGCGCAAAGCCTGACGGATACCGGGCTAACCCCGGTTCTGCCGGTTCGTGATCAGATCGTCGACGACGGCCGGATCGGCAAGCGTCGAGGTATCACCCAGGTTGGCGAAATCATCCGCCGCTACCTTCCGCAATATGCGCCGCATGATCTTGCCTGACCGCGTTTTCGGCAAACCGGGCGCCCACTGAATAAGGTCCGGTTTGGCGATCGGCCCGATCTCCTTGCGCACCCAGGTCTGCAACTCGGCACGTAACTCGTCCGTTTCATCGATACCTTCCATGAGGGTGACGTAGGCGTAAATACCCTGGCCTTTGATGTCATGCGGGTAACCGACAACGGCCGCTTCCGCAACGTGTTGGTGCGAGACCAGCGCGCTCTCGATCTCGGCCGTCCCCATGCGATGTCCGGAGACATTGAGCACGTCGTCCACCCTGCCGGTGATCCAGTAATAGCCATCTTCATCCCGGCGTACACCGTCGCCGGTAAAATAGCTGCCTTCAAAGGTCGCAAAGTAGGTATCGACGAAGCGCTGGTGATCGCCGTAGACCGAACGCATTTGTCCCGGCCAGCTATCGGTAATGATCAGGTTGCCTTCGACCGCACCATCCAGCGTGTTGCCCTCGCCATCGACGATGGCCGGCATCACGCCGAACAAGGGCTTGGTGGCGGAGCCCGGCTTCAACGCGGTGGCGCCCGGAAGCGGGCTGATGAGAATGCCGCCGGTCTCCGTCTGCCACCAGGTATCAACGATCGGACAACGTGAATCACCGACAACCCGGTAGTACCAGTCCCAGGCCTCCGGATTGATGGGCTCGCCCACTGAGCCGAGCAATCGCAGGCTCTTGCGCGACGTTTTCTTCACCGGCTCGTCGCCTTCACGCATCAGCGCGCGGATCGCGGTCGGTGCCGTGTAGCAGATATTCACCTTGTGCTTGTCGCAGACCTGCCAGAAGCGCGACGAGTCGGGATAATTTGGCACACCCTCGAACATGAGCGTGATCGCACCGTTGGCCAGCGGCCCGTAAACGATATAGCTGTGGCCGGTCACCCAGCCGACGTCAGCCGTGCACCAGTAGACGTCCCCGGGGTGGTAGTCGAATACGTACTCGTGCGTCATGGCGGCGTACACCAGGTAGCCGCCGCTGGTATGCAATACACCCTTCGGCTGGCCGGTCGAACCCGATGTGTAAAGAATGAACAGCGGGTCTTCGGCGTTCATTTCTTCACACGGACAATCCGCGTCGACCTGTTTTTCAATTTCGTGCAGCCAGGTGTCACGCCCTTCAACCCAGCCGACATCGGCGCCTGTGTTTCTGACGACGAGAACTTTCTCGAGCGTCGTCACATCGGCGTTGGCCGCCGCCGCATCGACGTTCGCTTTCAGCGGTACACGCTTGCCACCGCGACGACCTTCGTCCGCTGTAATGACAATGTTTGACTCGCAATCCTGGATGCGGCCTGCCAGCGCATCCGGCGAGAAACCGCCAAATACGACCGAGTGCACGGCGCCGATGCGTGCGCAGGCAAGCATCGCGACAGCTGCCTCGGGAATCATCGGCATGTAAATCGTGACGCGATCGCCCTTCTTCGCGCCCAGCGCCTTGAGTGAATTCGCAAACCGGCAGACGCGTGCATGCAGGTCGCTGTAGGTTATCGTCAGGTCACGCGCCGGATCATCGCCCTCCCAGATGATCGCGACGTCGTCCCCTTTGCTTTCCAGGTGGCGATCGACGCAGTTGTAGCAGACGTTCAACGTGCCGTCGTAGTACCAGCGAATGTGCAGGTCGTCTTTCGCGAACGACACATCCTTCACTTTCGTAAACGGTTTTATCCAGTCGATTCTTGCCGCTTCCGACGCCCAGAAACCTTCGTTGTCCTCTACCGAGCGCGAATACATCGCCTCGTATTTGGCTTCATCGATTAACGTACGCTCTTTTGCCAGAGCGGTAACCGGATACACTTCTTCAACCATGACACTGTGCCCTTCTCAAGTTAGCTTTATTCGCGCGCCGCCAGTTTCAGGATTCGGTGCGCCTGCACAAGGTGCGGGCGATCCAGCATCTTGCCATCCATGCCGATCGCCCCGGCGCCCGGGTTTTCCTCGAATAATTCGACGATGCGCCGGGCGCGTTCGATCTCCGCCGTCGAAGGCAGGAACGCCGCGTTAATAATCGCAACCTGCGCCGGATGAATGGCGAGCATGCCGTCGAATCCGTCGCGACGCGCATTGCTCGCGTAGCGTAGCAGTCCTTCCTCATCGCGGAAGTCCGTAAATACCGTATCGAGCGCCGTAACATCCGCGGCAGCAGCCGCCAGCAGGCACAGCGACCGAGCCAATTCGAAGGTCGCCAGCCAGCGTCCCTGCTCGTCCCGATTCGCGGTGGCTCCCAGCGCCACGCTGAGATCCTCGGCGCCCCAGGTCAGGCCGTGCAGGCGTTCGGTCGCACCCGCATAGCTCTGCAGCGTAAACAGCGCCTCCGGCCGCTCGGTACACAGCACCAGGATTCGGGTCTGTCCCCGGCTCGAGGCCGTGCTGCTGCTCGAGCACGTCCAGATGCCGCGCCAGCGCGATGGCGTCGGCGGCACTTCGCGCCTTGGGCAGGACGATGCCTGCCGGCGCCGCGGGCATCACGGCCTCCAGGTCGGCGATCGAGTCGTCGGTATCCGGCGGATTGATGCGCACCCAGACCCGCTGCTTGCCAGGCAAGTACTCGGCCACCATCGCTCGCGCCTCGGGCCGCGCCTCGGGCAGCACCGCATCTTCGAGATCGAGTATGAGCGCGTCGGCACCGGCGCTGCCCGCCTTCTGCAATTTTCGTTCGCTGTCCGCCGGAACAAACAGGAAGCTGCGATTCATGCCGGTTTTCTCATCATCAGCGCAGCCCGTTTGCAGTGGGCGACAAGCTCATCGCGTTGATTGAAGGCCCGATGGGAGAAGATCACGATACCGTTGTCAGGGCGCGTCTTGCTCTCACGCAGTTCGAGTACTTCGGTCTGGATGTGAATGGTATCGCCGCAAAACAGCGGTCGCGGAAAACGCACCTCGTCCCAACCGAGGTTGGCCACTGTCGTGCCCTGCGTCGTGTCACTGACCGAAATGCCCACCATGAAGCTTAAGGTAAGGCAGCTGTTGACCAGCGGCTTGCCATACGGCGTGCTCTTCATGTATTCCGCATCGAGATGCAGCGGCGCAGGATTGTGCGTCATCGTCGAAAGCAGCACGTTGTCGGTCTCGGTGATCGTTCGGCGAATGGAATGATCAAACGTCTGGCCTACTTGGAACTCTTCGAAATACAGTCCGGGCATCTGCGGCTCACAGGGAGGTGGGTGGCGTTCAATTGTGCCAGCGTCGCGAACGGCAATACAGTGCCAATGCGCTCTCTTAAGCATTGTATTTCCAACGTGGTTCCGCATAATCAATGGCATAAGCCAAGAATAAGACGCCACAGGGGATACGCCGTGAGTGCTGACGCACACCGCTCCGAGCATACGCTCTACATCATCTTTATTAGCTGCATTGCAACGATAGGCGGCTTTCTTTTCGGTTTCGACAGCGGCGTCATCAACGGCACGGTCGACGGACTTCGGAGCGCCTTCGATTCAGACAGCGTCGGCACCGGCTTCAACGTCGCCTCGATGCTGCTGGGATGTGCGGTAGGCGCGTTCTTCGCCGGGCGGCTGGCGGATCGCTTCGGGCGACGCGCCATCATGCGAGTGGCCGCGCGTGTTCTTTCTTGTCAGTGCCTGGGGATCCGGGATCGCCGGCGCGTCGCTGGAGTTTGTTGTCTACCGTGTACTTGGCGGCCTCGCCGTCGGCGCGGCCAGCGTGCTGGCACCGGCCTACATCGCGGAAGTCACACCGGCGCGTTACCGCGGCACGCTCGCGACCGTGCAGCAGATTGCCATCATCTTCGGCCTGTTCCTGGCATTTTTCAGCAACTACCTGATCGCCAACGCGGCCGGTTCGTCGATGAGCGCGTTCTGGATGGGCTTCGAGGCCTGGCGCTGGATGTTCTGGGTAGAAATGCTGCCGGCCGGCCTGTTCCTGCTGGCGCTGTTCCTGATTCCAGAAAGCCCGCGCTTTCTCGTCATCAATCGGCAGCGCGACAAGGCGATCGAGGTGTTCGGCAAGCTCGGCGACGCGCGCGATGCCGCTCGCAAAGTGGACGAGATTGACGCGTCGCTGGCCGCGGACCATCACAATCCGCAGTTTTCCGATCTCATCGACAAGAAGACCGGCCGCGTGCGCAAACTGGTATGGGTCGGCATAGGTCTCGCGACGTTCCAGCAGCTGGTCGGCATCAACGTGGTGTTCTATTACGGCGCGGTGCTGTGGCAGTCGGTCGGTTTCACGGAAAGCGACGCGCTGTTGATCAACATCGTCAGCGGTGGTCTCAGCATCGCCGCGGTTATCGCGGCACTGATCCTGGTGGATCGCATCGGTCGCAAGCCCATCCTGCTGATCGGCTCCATCGGCATGTCAGTGGCGCTCGCCGTTGTCACGTACGCCTTCATGAATGCCACAACCGCGGCCGATGGCAGCCTCAGTCTCGAGGGCAACTTCGGTCCGATGGCACTGATTGCCGCAAATGCCTACGTGATGTTTTTTAATTTCTCCTGGGGCCCCGTCATGTGGGTCATGCTCGGCGAGATGTTCCCGAACCAGATTCGCGGCACCGGTCTTGCGGTCAGCGGTCTCGCCCAGTGGGGATCCAACTTTGGCATCACCATCACCTTTCCGATCCTGCTTGGCAGCATCGGTCTGGCCGGAGCCTATGGCTTCTATACGGTATGCGCTATCGTATCGATCGTGTTCGTGATCAAAGCGGTGCACGAAACACGCGGCATAGAACTCGAGGACATGCAGGGATAGGAGAACGCAATGAAATTTTCGCGCCGCCAGTTTACAAAAGCCAGCCTGGGTGCAGCATCACTCCTTGCCGTCGGCGGATGCAGCTCACTGGCAAACCCCGGGGACCAGGTTCGAAAGAGCATCCCCTCGTCGGGCGAAGCCCTGCCGATCATCGGCCTGGGTACGAATCGCTACGGCGTCGATGAATCGGAATCCGCCCGCGCCCCGTTGCGAGCGGCACTCGAGCGCTTCCACGACTTAGGGGGCACCGTCATTGATACGGCCCCGATGTACGGCAAATCGGAGGCGGTGCTCGGTGACCTGATCGCAGCGCTTGGCCTGCGCGACGATTTGTTTCTCGCCACCAAAACAGATCGCACAGACGGGCCCGCCGGCACTATCGAACAGATGCAGCAATCGCTGGCAAGGTTGAAGACGGACACCGTGGACCTGATGCAGGTTCACAACCTGCGTGGCTGGCGGGATGCCCTGCCCGTCATGCGCGAATGGCAGCAGGAAGGCCGCATTCGCTACATCGGCATTACGACGTCGCGATCGCAGCAGTACGCAGAGTTCGAGGACGTCATGAAACGGGAGTCGCTGGACTTTATCCAGATCAACTACTCACTGGAACAGCGTGAAGCGGCGGCGCGACTGTCTGCCGTTGGCAGCGGAACGGGGCATGGGCGTCATCATTAACCGTGCGTTCGGCGGCGGACGAATATTCACCCGGGTCGGCACACAGCCGGTTCCGGAGTGGGCGACGGCATTTGGCTGTGAGAGCTGGGCGCAGTTCCTGCTCAAGTATGCCGTGGGTCACCCCGCGGCGACACTCAGTATTCCGGGCATGACCAAAGTCCGGCACGTTGACGACAACATGGGCGCTGCAGCCGGGCGCCTGCCGAACGCCGCCGAGCGCAAACGCCAGGAAGAATTTTTTGACGCGCTGTAGGTAGCTCAGGTCGCGGCGCGCGCGATCGCTTCTGTGATAAAGCGCTTGGCATCCTCAGCACCGTGCCAGTCGCCGATCTTGACCCATTTGCCCGGCTCCAGGTCTTTGTAGTGCTCGAAAAAATGCTCGATCTGCTGCAGCGTAATTTCCGGCAGGTCCGAGTAGGTGTGTACATGATCGTAGCGCTTGGTCAGCGCATGCGACGGTACCGCGATAATCTTCTCGTCCTGCCCGGCGTTGTCTTCCATGACCAGCACACCGACCGGCCGCACGTTGATAACGCAGGCGGGCACCAGCGCCCGCGTATTGATGACGAGCACGTCGATCGGGTCGCCGTCCTCCGACAGCGTGTGCGGTACAAAGCCGTAGTTGCCGGGGTAGGCCATCGGGGTATACAGGAAGCGATCGACGATCAGGACCCCGGCGTCCTTGTCCAATTCGTACTTGATCGGCTGACCGCCCAGGGGTACTTCGATGATGACATTAATATCCTCGGGAGGATTCTCGCCGATCGCGATAGCGTCAATACGCATGATTTGTAATCCTGAAGTCGTAGACAAAGCGGCGCACCAAGACCGTAATAGCGCGCGCCTGAAGTATGGACGTGAAATGCAGTATATTGCCAGTTCTTCCCACAACCCGGAATGACAGCCCAATGACTTGCTGGAAATTCGTGCGCGTACTCCTGGGCGTTGTCCTGATCGCCGGTTGTTCAACATCAACGGTGCCGCTGGATGAAGGCGATCGCACAAGCGCCAGTGCCGTTGGGGCAGCGCAACCCTGGCGCAAGGGCGGCATTGTGGCGGCAGCCAACCCGCACGCCGTTGCCGCAGCAATAACGATGCTGGAACGCGGCGGCCACGCCGTCGATGCGGCGATCGCGGCGCATGCAGTACTCGGCCTGGTCGAGCCACAGAGCTCTGGCATTGGCGGTGGCGCCTTCATGCTGGTGTACGAGCGGCGTGACGGCAACCTCCGCTTCCTCGACGGCAGGGAAGCAGCGCCGGCCGGAGCCACCGCGGATATGTTTATGCGCGATGGCGAAGTAATGCCCTTTCTGGAAGCGTGGCAAAGCGGTCTTGCCGTCGGCGTTCCCGGCGCCGTCGCGCTGTACAAGCGGGCCCATGACAACTATGGCCGGCTCTCCTGGGCCGAGTTGTTCGAACCGGCCATCGAGCTTGCGACGCAGGGATTCGAGGTCTCGCCGCGCATGGCCGACTCCCTGGTATTCGCTGCCTCGATCGGGCAACTCGACGAGTACCCGGCCTCGGCGGCGTACTTCTTCCCCGGCGGCGAGGCACTCAAGGCCGGCCACCTGCTGAAGAATCCGGAGTACGCGAAGACTCTCGGACGTATTGCAGTCGAGGGGATCGACACTTTTTACCGCGGGGAAATAGCGCAGGCGATCGCAACCGCCGCGCAGGCGCCACCCAACGGTGGCACACTGACGACCGACGACATTGCGAACTACGAAGTGATCGAGCGACCGGTCGTCTGCGGCTCGTTTCGCGTGCAGAAAATCTGTACCACCTCACCGCCGTCATCCGGCGCCGCGCAAATCATGATCGCCGGGCTCTATGAACACCTGGCAGCCGACGCCGCGACGCCGCGAGAAGCGTATCGTGGCGTTTGTCGACGCGCAGCGGCTGGCGTACGCCGACCGCGATCACTATTTCGGCGATCCAAAGTCCGTCGACGTGCCGCTCGAAGAGCTACTTGACCCGGCCTACATCAGGCACCGTGCCGGCGAGCGCTTTCGGCCGGCTGACATACCTGTCCACGGTGACCCGGGCAAGGTGCTTCGCAATGAACCGATCGCCCACCGGCTGGGCAGGGACAAGACACAGGAGTCAGCGGGCACGACGCATCTCTCGATCATCGACAACGACGGCAACGCCGTGGCCATGACGGCGACCGTGGAGTTCTATTTCGGCTCCTCGCGATTTACGCACGGCTTCCTGCTCAACAATGAGATGACGGACTTTGCGCGGCAACCCTCAACCGATGGCAAACCGGTCGCCAATGCCATTGTTCCCGGCAACAGGCCGCGGTCATCCATGTCACCCACGATGGTCTTCGACCAGAACGACGACATTCTGCTGGTGACCGGTTCGCCGGGCGGTAATTCGATTCCCGCGTACGTTGCGAAGTCGATCATCGCGACACTTGACTGGGGCATGACCGCGCAGCAGGCCGTCGATTTTCCCAACATCATTGCGCGCGGCGAGAAGACCCGTGTCGAGATTTCGGTCGAACCCGGACCGCGCCATAGCGGCGGACCTTCGCGATCGTGGTTACAACGTTGAAGAACGCGAAGGCGAGAACTCCGGATTGCACGTAATTTTGGTTGGACCGAGACCGGCTCGACGGCGCGGCCGACAAGCGCCGCGAAGGGGTGGTTAAAACAACCTCAGCCCGATGAAACGGCTTCGAAATTGCCGGCGCAAGCTGGATACATCCGTCGACTCCTGCGGAGCCGCAGTGACAGCGCCACGTCGGTCAAAGGGTGGGCTCGCGATTCTGTAGAAAGCGCATCAGGGCACTGACGAACGGCGCCATTAGCAGAGGCACGATGCTTGCCGAAAATATCAGTGCCCAACCCCGAGCACCGGGATCTGTGAGCACCAATACGTCGCCCAACGCCGGCACGTAAATTGCTGACAACACTAGCACCAGGCAGATAAGCAATGCGATCCAGATCCATTTGTTTTGCGTTATCTCGTTACGAAACAGGTGCTGGATCTCATCGCGCATGTTAAAAACGTGCCACATCTGTGCGAAGGCCAGTGTGCAAAAAGCGACAGTGAGCGCTTCGCCATACTCGAAGCCGAGGGCGTAAATCGATAGTGCCATTGCCGCAAGCACCGTGATCGCCATTACTGCGCCATGTAGTGCAATTTGAACCCAGTGCGCGGTCGTCAGAATTCTCTCCTTCGAGGACCTCGGTCTCTGCGTCATCAATATCGGCGAGCCTTCGCCGACACTGAGCGCCAGCGCAGGAAAGACATCCGTCACCAGATTAAGAAACAGGATCTGCAGCGGCAGCAACGGCAATGGTGCCCCGGCAATAGTCGCAAGACTGACGACCAGGACTTCGCTCATATTGCATGACAGCAGGTAGACAACGAACTTCCGTATATTGGCGAAAATCGCCCGGCCATGCGCAACAGCAGCAACGATAGTGCTGAACTCGTCATCTTGCAGCACCATCACGGCCGCCTCCCTTGCGACCGCAGTGCCGCGCAGCCCCATGGCAATGCCAATGTCCGCTTTCTTTAGTGCCGGCGCATCGTTGACCCCGTCGCCCGTCATGGCAACCACCTGGCCACTGCGCTGATACAGATCGATCAGTCGCAGTTTCTGTTCAGGAGTCACTCGGGAAAACACGCGGACGGCAAGCAACTCCTGCTCACGGTCATCGGATAAGAACGGATCGACCTCCGCCCCGTCCAGGAAACTGTCGTCATCGGCAGAAACGGTTACGATGCCGGTTGCAAACGCCACGTTTCTTGCCGTAGCCGCGTGATCACCCGTCATCATGACAACGGAAATGCCGGCCTCCTGGCACTGCTGGACCGCCTCTCTGACACCTTCGCGCGGCGGATCTTCCATGCCGACGATACCAAGCAGGATCAACTGGTCGTACGGGTCGACGCACTCGTCGTCACTGGTCTTCCCTGCAATTGCCAGGGTACGCAGCCCCCGCTCGCCGAGCGCTTCGGCGCGGGCAAGCCAACGCTCACGCTCTGCTTCCCCGACCGGGGTCGTGCCATCGCTGCACTGCATGGCGTCGCAGCCCGGTATTACGGCCTCAGGCGCTCCCTTCACGGCGACCAGAATATGACCGTCCTGCCGATGCAACGTGGCCATGCGTTTCGAATCCGGATCGAACGGGTCCTCGCGAATCTCCGGTGCATCCTCCAGTATTTCTCGTCGCCAGATGTCGGCGGCCGATGCCGCTACCAGCAGCGCGCATTCGGTGGGATCACCGATACACACACTGCGATTGTCCGCGGACGGCTCGAATGACGCATTGTTGCAGCAGGCGCCAGTTCTCAGCAGGTCGTGCAGGACGCGGGTGTGGCCAGCATCCAGTGTCGTCCCGCCAGCGCAAGGCGTGCCCGAGGTCGCGTCGAAAACGACGTCGACGCCTGCCAGCAGCACGGTCGAAACAGCCATTTCATTTTCTGTCAGCGTGCCGGTCTTGTCCGTCAGGATTGTGCTGGTCGCCCCCAAGGTCTCGACCGCGGAAAGCCTGGTGATCAGTGCGTTGCGTTTCGCCAAACGCCACATCCCTCGCGCCAGCGCGATCGTCGCGACGATTGCCAGGCCCTCGGGGATCGCGGCGACCGACAGGGCGATCGCCACTTCGATCGCGAGGTACAGGTCTCGTCCGGCGAGTATCCCTACGACCGCGATGACGACGGCAAGGCCGATAATCGCCCATACCAGTCCGGAACCCAGCGAATTGAGCCGCTTCTCGAGCGGTGTCTGCGGTGCTTCCGCCTCGGCGACCTGCTCGAAGATCTTGCCAAACTCTGTATTCCGCGCCGTTCCGACGACCACCCCCTTCCCCGAGCCGCGCGCGATCGTCGTACCCTTGAAGGAGAGGTTGTCGCGTTCCAGCAGGGACGCCTTTTGCCTGATAGCCGATGTCTGTTTGTGTACCGGTAGCGACTCACCCGTGAGGGTCGACTCGTTGGCGGTGAGTTTTGCCGTTTCGATCAGACGCAGGTCGGCCGGCACCAGGTCGCCAGCTTCAATCAGGACGATATCGCCCGGCACCAGTTCTTCGGCCGGGATCTTTTCGGCTTTACCGCCACGCAGCACGACGCACTCTACGCGAGCGAAAGCCCGCAGCGCCTCCATTGAGCGGACGGCCCGCCATTCGGTCAGGAAGCCCATCGCGGCATTGATCAGGACGACCGCGAAAATCGCTAGCCCTTCCGCGATCTCGGAGAACAGCAGAGCCAACGCTCCTGCCACCAGCAGTAGCGCGACAACAATGCTTTTGAACTGCGCGATGAGAATAGACAGGCCGCCGCGTTTTGGTGCCGCTTTAAGCTGGTTGCGACCCCAGATGCGGCGGCGCGTCGCAACTTCATGCCTGTCGAGTCCGCGCTCCGGGTCAACGGACAGGGACTGCAAGACCGCCTCGACGCTGCAACTCCAGACATCATGTTCGGGATGGCCTGTGGAGCGTGCAGAGTTCATTAGCTGTTACCCCTGTATAGAAACCACCTGGCCGCGTTCGGCGATCGTGACCGCGGCGCCAAGTTCATCGCTGCATTTTCCGTGCAAGGGCCTGCTGCGCCGCGGGCTCGCCGTGCACGAGATAAACGGGCGGACGGTTCGGGAACGCGCCGTACCAGGTCATGAGATCCGCCTGGTCGCCGTGCGCCGACAGCCCGCCAATGGTGTGCAACTGGCACCTGACGCGGTACTCGTCGCCGAATATTTTGATCGTCTCCGCACCGTCGACGAGTCGGCGGCCCAGCGTGCCGTAGGCCTGGAAGCCAACGATAAGCAGATGACAGGCCGGCTTCCAGACGTTGTTCTTGAGGTGATGCAGGATGCGGCCGCCGCTGCACATGCCGCTGCCGGCGATAATGATCGCGCCGGATTCGATTTCGTTGATGCGCATCGACTCCTCCGGCGTCAGCGTCTGATGAAAGTTGGGCAGCTCGGGCAGGCTCGAGTCCGGGCCGAACAGCCGGGCGCCATAAAGATGACGGAACTTCGAGTACACCGCCGTCGCCTTGATGGCCATCGGACTGTCCAGGTAAATCTGCCATTTATCCAGATGCCAGTGCTCATAGTTTTCGGCCATCAGGTACAAAAGGTCCTGGGTTCGACCCACCGTGAACGCGGGTATCAATACGTTGCCCTGGCCGGCCCGCGCCGTCTCGAAGACGCTCGTCAGCTCCTCAATTGTTGCGTCGAACGGACGATGCAGGCGATCCCCATAGGTGCTTTCAAGAATGACGGCGTCTGCATGGGGAAGCGCCGCGGCAGGGTTCATGACAGGCGCATCGCGATAGCCCAGATCCCCGCTAAACACCAGGGTTCGAGCTGCCGCTCGCGTTCGTGAAGGTGAGTTCCACGATCGCGGACCCGAGGATATGGCCCGCGTCAAAGAAGCGCAGCGTCAGGCCCGGAACGACCGTGACTTCGTCACCATACGCCGCACCGCGCAACAGCTTAAGCGCCGTCTCGGCATCTTCCAGCGTATACAGGGGCTCGATTAGCGGCAGCCCTTTGTGTCGGCGCTTGCGGTTTTCCCACTCCGCATCTTTTTCATTCAGGTAGCCGGAATCCGGCAGCATGATTTCACACAGCGCCATGGTTGCGTTCTGCACATAGACCGGGCCGTCGTAACCGCGCTTCACGAGCAGCGGCAGCCGACCGGAATGATCGATGTGTGCGTGACTGAGAATGACAGCGTCAATAGCGTCTATCGCGACCGGGAACGGATCTCGATTGCGCTTTTCATTGTCCTCGCCACCCTGAATCAGGCCGCACTCGAGCAACACGGTATGCGGCCCGGCGCGAATCACGTGCAACGAGCCGGTTACTTCGCCAGTCGCACCGAAAAATTCCAGTTCAAAGTCCATCAGGCAGCCTCCCAGACGCGAAACGACGCGTACAAAACGTACGCACCGATAATTGTGATCGCCTGTCGTTTCCGGATACCCGATTTGCTGTGCAGAAACAGCAGTACCAGGAACGTCAACGCCAGCAGAAACGGCAGTTCGTGAGTCAGCATATCCGCGTCGAAGTCGAGGCGCGTAATCGACGCCGCAACGCCGACGGGAACCAGCGTATCGAACACGTTGCTGCCAATTACGTTACCCAACGACAGGTCCGGTCGTCTCTTTCATTATGGCACCGACCGAAATGGTGAGCTCGGGCAAACTGGTGCCGATCCCTATTACGACGATCGCGACGATACCCTCCTCGACGCCCAGAACTTCGGCAACCTGCAGTGCCGAGGACACCGTGAGATCGGCACTTACAATAACGATCGTCAGCCCGACAAGCAGATAGGCAATGCCGCTCGCGAGTCGCATGCGACCACCAGCCCTCGTCGCCTTCGCCGATTGTGACGGCGCCGGATAACACCTGCAGCAGGTAGATGGCGTAGATCACGACCAGCGTGATGCCCTCGGTCCTCGACACGTAGCCGTCGAAACCAACCAGCCCGAGAAGCAGCAGCGAACCCAGCAAGGCGACGCCCTGCTGGTAGAGGACCGATCTCGGCATGGTCAGCGAACCAAACAGTCCGGTGATGCCGAGCACGAGACCGATCTGGCCGAGGTCGCTTCCAAGGGCGCTGCCGACGATGACATCGGACGCGTCGCCCGCGCTGAGATTCTTGATCGCACCGTCGACGGCGATCGAAAGCTCAGGCAGGTCGCTGCCGATCGACAGAACAGCGATACCAATGACGAACTCGGGAATGCCCAGGCGCTCGGCAACCGTGACGGCACCGCGAATCGTCGCTTCGGTACCGAACCATAAGCCGGCGAGGCCCGCTATTAAGAGGAAGAACTCCACAATACGTCGCTAACACCCCGTCGCGTTTTCGAAAGGTATTCGTGTAGCACGAACGCAACGCAGCAGCAACATGCGTTTATCTACCTACGGCTGCCTTTAGCTGTTGGCCCGCGCCCACCGGACGATGTCCGCAGCACCCATTGCGCCTGACTGCCGCGCGACTTCCTGGCCCTTCTTGAAAACCACCAGGGTTGGAATACTCTGGATACGATACTGCGCGGCCAGTGCCTGCTCTGCTTCCGTGTTGAGTTTCGCGAGGCGCACGGACGGTTCGAGTTCTGCGGCGGCCTTTTGAAAAGCCGGTGCCATCATCTTGCACGGCCCGCACCACGGTGCCCAGAAATCAACAATCAACGGAATGTCATTTCGGGTGACGTGCTTCTCGAAACTCGCGGCGCTGAGCTCCAGCGGTTGACCGGCGAAAAGCAGCTCGCGACAGCGACCGCATTTTGGCCGTCGGGCGCTCTCTGCGGCAGGTACACGATTGACGGCATTGCAGTGCGGGCAAACGATGTGAAGCGATGCATTCAAGTTGCGACTCCAGGAACCTGACCAGTCACCTTAGTGTGTGCAGCAGCGCGCGAAATCAAGTACGCGTGTTCTTTTCGAATCGCGACAGTCTTGCACGCAGCGCCTCCATTTCTTCCATCAAATCCAGGGCCAGCGCAATGCCGGCGGTGTTGATATCGAGGTCCTGCTGCAAACGTCGCGCGACCCGCGCTTTGTGCAGGCTGACGGCTGAAAACCGCCAGGATGCCTGCTCATCACCCACCGGCTCCAGTACGCCCTCCTCGACGAGCTCGATGACCCAGGAGGTGGAACCCGAGCAGGCGCGACAGATTTCACTGACTGACAATTCGGTGCGCTCGTCCAGCAGGACCCCCGTCAATGTTTTCGGTGCCATGGCGATCTAGACTCCCAGGTGTTGTCGCGGGTCGAAGTTCAGCTCCTGACCCATCGTTTTGTACAGCGCTCGTGCCGCATCGCTGTCGGCCGGCGGCAAGGTGATGGCCAGCTCGACGTACAGGTCGCCGGCCGGCTGGCCCGGTATGCCGCGTCCCTTGAGCCGCAGCTTGCGCGCTCGCGTTGTGTCCGCGGGAATCTTCAAATCAACCGGGCCGTCCGGTGTCGGCGCCTTCACGGTCGCGCCGAGCGCCGCCTCCCATGGCGCAACGGGCAGCTCGAGATACACGTCTCGTCCGTCCACCCGGAACCGTTTGTGCGGATTGAATTCGATCTCGAGGTAAAGATCGCCCGCTCGGCCGTCACCTGATCCCGGCGATCCCTGCCCTGACAGGCGAATGCGTTGGCCCTGCTTGACGCCCTTCGGAATCTTGACGCTCAAGGTGCGCGCTCGTGTCGTCACGTGTCCGCCGTGGTCGACCTCGGGACTCTGCAGGGAAATACTGCGGGTGGCACCGCGGTAGGCGTCTTCCAGATCGATCATCACCTTGGCGTGATGGTCTTCGCCGCGGTCATGCCGCCCACGGGACGCGCGACCGGCGGGAGACGCGCCCATCCCCTGGCCGAACAGCGATTCGAAGAAGTCGCTGAAGGAGTCGGCGTCGCCGCCACTGAACTCGAAGCCGGCATCCCAGTTCGGTGGCGGTCGGAATTCCTGGCCGGCTTTCCAGTCGGCACCCAGCTGATCGTAAGCCGCGCGCTTATCGGTGTCTTTCAGCACCGCGTACGCTTCACCGAGATCCTTGAAGCGTGCCTCGGCGTCCGCCTCCTTGCTGACATCCGGATGGTACTTGCGCGCGAGCTTGCGGTAGGCGCGCTTGATCTCGGCCTCCGCTGGCATCGCGCGCGACACCCATGATTTTGTAGTAGTCCTTGTAGTCCATGCCGCGCTCCGGCGCCTGTCCACGGCGTATTGGCGCGGGCAGGCGAAAAGTTTGTGTGCAGTATGTGGGGGCGCCAGGTGCTTATTCAACGCCTGTGGCGTTGCCGGCACGCTGATCGTCCGACACCCGGCGAGGCCGCCAGGATGGCAGGGAGCAACGCTGCCACGCAAATAAAAACGGCGAGCCAGGCTCGCCGTTTATCGACCCGAATCGCGTCAGACTACTCGTCGTCGCCCTCCGCCATACGGCGGTTGGTCGCGAGGTAGGTCCGTGAGGAGTCGCAGCTGAGCTTGCCGGCAAACAGCTCGTTCGCTTTCTGCCAGCCGCTCTCGTTCATGTGATCCCAGTCGGCCCCCATGTCCTCGAGGTTCTGGAAGGCATCCACCCACTTGAAATCGAACTCTTCACCGCCGCCACCGTAGCTCGGGAAGAACACCCACATGCCGGCCTTGGAACCGTGCTCGCCCATGTACTCGCCCCATTCGATCATGGGCATATACAGGTCGTCGAACCGCACGTCCTCGGCCGTGTTGCAGTCCGAAAAAGAAATGACGACATTCGACGGATTGTCGCGCTTCGGCGGAGCCTTCATCTGCAGAACGGAATAGGCGCCGTGCGAACTACAGCTAATCACCTCGGCGAACGCTTGCTGCTCTTTGCCACCGGTGCCAATCCAGGCATCCTGGATACGACCCAGTGTTTTCGCCTTTTCACTGCCACCGATCCAGAGAACGTCAAAATCCTGCGTAGCACTGGAATAGTATGGAACCAGGGTCCAGGCCGAATAATCCTTGATACCTTTCTTGTCCGCCCAGGCGTTCCATTTCTTGATTGCACCATCGAGATCGGCAGGACCCTTGCCTTCGTTATAGTTGCAGGCAAACATTTCCAATGGTGTCGCCACATTGGAATCTTCGGCATCATTCTCGTGGCTATCGGCAAAGCCGGCGCCTGAGGACAGCAGCAAACTGCCCGAAGCCAGCACAGTTAAAAACTTTCTCATGTTATTCCCCTTTTGTTTTTTTCGCGCAACGCTGCGCGGTAAGAAGCAGTATAGGCTTGCGACGGGTGGTTGGAAACTATTCGACGCGCTTTGCGTGCCTGACCTCTTTGGCGTACGCTCCAGATGCTGTCACCTGATTAAACAAGAATAATAATTGAGGGGCACCTGCGATGCGTCATTGGGCCCGACTGCGATTCTTCCTGCTGCTGTCGATCGGCATGCCGCTTGCGGCGATCGCACAGCCGTATGAACGACTCTCGGTCGAGCCCAGCGACCCCGGTCAGCTGTCTGGTGTCGGCTACGTCGATGAGTTGTTCGTCTTCACCGCCGATGTGACAGGCGCCGTGAAATACGAGCTGCACACCGATGACGGTCGAATCGAAAACGATATTGAACCCGACGCGGACGGCAAGGCGGTCGTGCGTCACCGCTACTCATCACCCGGACGCTACACGGCACAACTTTATGCATGGCGTGATCCAAACGGTGCATCGATAGATCTCGCAATCGATGTTGTCGTAAAGCGGCGGCCGTCGCCTCCCCAAGCCGAGACCACAACCGCGCGGTTCTCGGTAGCGAAAACCGACCCGGCGGAATACGACGACATCACGGTCCCGTGGGCGGACTTCCTGTTTAGCGGTGACATCAGCGGGGCTGTGAGCTACGAACTCCATTTTGGCGACGGTCAGTCCCGGCAGGAAATCGGGCCGGCTGAGATGGCCGGCGCGGTTCGCCACCAGTACGCCGCAGCGGGAAGTTATACGGCACTGTTAAAAGGGCAGCAGCGATTCGGGCGAACTGGTCGAAAACGAACTCGTCGTCGTTGTACAGAAGCCGGCCGAGCCTCCGCCTCGGCCGAAACCGGCGGTGACCGCGACAGCACCGCCGATTACGCCGCCACCGGCACAAGAAGGTCTCCCGTGGTGGCTACTGTTGTTAGCCGCGTTGGCCGTTGCGATCGGCGCGTATCTCGGCGGCGCGGCCATTGCCGCACGCCCAGACCCGATCCGCTTCAAGCCGCACGTGCACCTCGGGCATGCCCGGGTCGTCGGGTCTGTAACCGTGGACAACGCCGTGTCGATGCGAGTGCGACGCGATGCCGGCCGGACCGAGATCGTCAAAGATGAAGGAGATGAGCTGTGACCATGACATTGGGCGAAGCACTGACGGAAAAAAACCAGGACGCTATTTGCGTAAAAAACCAGGATATCGATAAGGGCATCGAGAAAGCGAAGAAGAAAGCAAATACGGACCTGCGAAAATTCAAGACCCGGGCGCTGGAAGGCGCTTTGAAAAAAGCCGTGATGTCGTCGCTGGATATCGCGCTCGACGAAATCGTGGGGCAGGCCTGGAGCACATTGAAGGAGCTGCAAAAGTTGGCCGATCCGTCACAAACACCGCCTGACGACATCAACGTCGTGCCGATTGGCAAGCATCGTATCGAGTCGGTGCTCAAGCCATCGGTTGATGTCCTCGTCGGCAAAGACACCGTCGTTCACAGTTTCGAGTTTGACGTCTCGGTAAACCTGAACGTGGAAGGTGCCAATATCGAAGTACAGCACGGTAAGATCCAGGCTATTCGACTCACCAAACTGAAACTCGGTGGTTCCATCAACCTCAATGAGCAGCCAATACTCGAAAAGCAGATTGGCGAGGTTTCGATTCCTGGCGAGATGCGCCTCAGGGACCCCATTCAAATAAATCCTCGGCAATCCCTGACGGGCCGCGTCGCTACAAGCCCGGTAGCGCTTCGGTTGCGCCGAAATCGAGCCCCAGGGCGCGAATCACGTCGATCGTGACGTACTTGTCGCCCCAGGAAAGGTTTTCCCTGGTGGCAAAACGCCGCGCGGCATCCAGCGTGCAACGACCCATGATGCCGTCCGCCGCGCACTGCCTCGCACCGCAATTGCAGGCACCGGCTTCGCTCAGGGCCGCTTGCAGCGCACTGATGTTTTCGCGCGTCATGTTGACCTTGCAGAGAACCGGCCGCCACTCGCTGCGCACCTCTCGGACTTTCCGGTTCTTTGTTACCGTCGTGTACTCAGCCGGAATCTCGATGCGCTTTTGCTGCTCCTTTGCGACTCGTTTGCGCACCTTGACGGTGTCGGTGACAGCCGGGATCACTCTTTCGATCGTCGTTTCGGGACTCACCAGCCGGGTCATCTCGACTTCCTGATACTCGGCAGGAATGGTGATTTCGCGCGTCGTTGCAGGGGTGTCCTCAACGGTCTTCTGGACCATTTCGTAGACTGCGGGAATGATCTCCTTGACCCGAGTTTCGGACGCTTTCAGGCGTACTTTTTCTTTAATAGTCTTGTAGACCGCCGGCACTTCGACGAGGCACATCAGGTCGCCCGTATCTTCGATACGGGTTTCGAGAATGGTGTAATCGCTATAGCGCTGGATGGTTTGCCTGGCACTTGCTGTCGCGCCGACAATCCCGCTAGTAATATCTTCGCCTCGCTTCCATTCCTGGCGGGCGGGCTGCACCAGCACTTTTTTCTCAACGTATTCGTACTCGGCAGGCACGGCCTCTGTCACGACGATCTCCGGCGTGACCTCTACCTGCACGTCAATTTCCTTGTAGGTGGCCGGCACGATTTCAAGACGGGTTGTAGCCGGCCTGACCATCACGCGTTCGGTCACGGTCTCGTAAACCGCCGGAACGACCTCCAGTATTTTCTTTTCCTCCGCGACCAGCACGGTTTCCTCGACCATCTCGTAGCGTGCGGGAATAATCTCTATGCGCTCGGACTCTTCACTGGTCATCAGGCGTTCGTTAACGGCTTCGTACTTGGCCGGGATAATTACACGGGCATAGCATTCGCCCGGCCGCGCCTTGGGCGGGAGCAGGCTGTTAGCTGCGTCGGACTCCTGCAGCGACGTCGACTCGGGCTGGATCACAGTGCGTGCAGCACCAAGGCGATCGCGTTCGGCTTCGAGAGCGGCCTGCCGCCGTTCGAGTTCCTGCTCGCGAAGATCGAGTTCTGCCTGTCGCGACTCGATGTCCGAGCCACCGCCAGACAGCGTGCTCGCACATCCGGCGATCGAGAAGGCCGCCAACGCAACGGTTGCTACGGTGAGTAGTCGGGTATCCTGGAACGCGAGGTGCTGGCATTGTGGTTTCCCCCTGCATCGCTCCGTCTTCGCAGAGCTGGCACTGCGTGGTGCAGAATGACCAATTTAGCACTCTACCGGGCGACAAGATACGATGTTGAGACGGATTGGCGCCCGGCACTCCGTGGCCACTCTGACTATTTCTCTTGTAAAATCAACACTTTACGCTTGTCAGTACAGCAGGACTTTAGAACAGCATGACAACAGGAACGCAGGAAACACCTTGATGTCGGAACTTCCAGCAACGCACGCCGATGAGCGCGTGTAAACCGACGGCCGCGATGTTGATGACGGGCCAACCGTGTTATCAGTGATTATGTAAGGTCGTTCACGACGCCCATGTTGACTTTGTTTTAATTACGTTTAGCACTTCGTTCCTCCAACAAAAACACCAAGAACGGACCGACAATGAACATGTTTTTTCCAATGTCGGCGGGCTTGATATGCCTGCAGCTCGTCATTTCGCCGACATCCGCGCACGAGGGGCAATCGGAACTTATCGACGAGTTGATCGTGTACGCGCGCGCGCAGTCTGTCGTTGGCGTTGCACAATCTGCGTCGGAAGGCGTTGTTGGCTACGATGACATCAAGCTGCCATCCCTCATGCGTGTTGGTGAACTGGTTGAAGCCGTGCCCGGTATGATCGCGACACAACATTCCGGCACCGGCAAGGCGAACCAGTATTTTCTGCGCGGCTTCAACCTGGACCACGGTACCGACTTTTCTGCGTTCGCCAATGGTGTGCCTGTCAATTTCCGCACGCATGGCCACGGGCAGGGATACCTCGATTTGAACTTCCTGATCCCGGAACTCGTCGCGACGACGCGCTACAGAAAGGGACCTTATGCAGCGGAAGTCGGTGATTTTTCGTCCGCCGGCACCGTCAGCTTCGATTACTATGACCGACTCGACGAAAGTGTTTTCACCGTAACGCTCGGCGGCCATGACTATTATCGAGGTCTCGTCGCCGGGAGCCTCGACGTTGGCAGTAGCGTACTGACCGGAGCGCTCGATACGGTGAGTTATTCGGGCCCGTGGGCCCTTGATGAAAATCTTCGCCAGACGAAATTCCATGTGGCGCACGCTGGCAATCTCGGCTCTGCCGAGTCTCGACTGGCCATTTCCGGCTACCTGGGCGACTGGAACTCCAGTGACCAGATACCTGAACGAGCTGTCGCTACCGGGTTGATCAGCCCGCTCGGCTTTATTGATCCCTACCTTGGCGGCGAGACCCGGCGCCTGGAACTAAGCGGGTCTCTTGATTTTGAAGCCTGGCGCGCCCTCGCCTATGTGCTGGACTATGACTTCGAGTTATTTTCCAATTTCACCTACCTGCTGGACGATTCCGTCGATGGAGATCAGTTTGAGCAGACCGACCGGCGCACGGTCTACGGCTTGCGACTGGACGGCGATCGCAAGATCGAGGCCTTCGGGCGGCCCGCGGCGATTCGCTGGGGTGCCGATGCGCGCTTTGACCGGATCCGTGACGTCGGACTGTTTCCAACGATTGCAAGGGAACGTACCGGTGTGATTCGGCAGGACAGAGTCAACGAGTTGTCGATCAGCGCTTACGGCGAACTCGGCGTTGCGCTCAGCGACTCAGCTCGAACGTCACTCGGCCTTCGAACCGACCACTTTGACTGGGACGTGCGCGCGCGTCGCACTATCAACAGCGGCAAGGGCAGCGAGACCCTGATCAGTCCCAAGCTGCAGTTTGCCTACAAATTTTCTGACGCCCTGGAAGCTTATGCGAACTGGGGACGTGGATTTCACTCCAACGACGTTCGCGGCATTACCTTGAAGATTGACCCAGCAAGCGGAAACCCGGCAGTAGCCGCCGATCCTGTTGCACGCTCGGACGGGGGTGAACTGGGCCTTCGATTCGAAAATGGCGAGGTATTCAACATTACGCTGGCGGCTTTCTGGCTCGATCTGGAGTCCGAATTGCTGTTCGTCGGAGACGCGGGCACTACAGAGATCAATGACGGCACCGAACGTGTCGGCGTTGAGCTGTCCACATTTTGGCAGCCCTCCGAGTGGCTGGCCGCAAACATTGCCTATACCTACACGGACTCGAAATTCAGATCCGACCAGGGCGGTGGCCGAAAAATACCGGGCGCGATTGCTTCAAATGCGGTTCTGGGGCTGAACGCTTCTTGGCAGAGCGGAGCGTTCGCGAGCCTCCGGTTTCGCTATCTGGGGGACGCGCCGCTGGTGGAAGACGGTTCGATCAGGTCCTCAGACTCGCTGCTGCTCAATGCCGGCGTGGGTTACCGCTGGGAAAATATCGAACTTCGTCTCGACGGATTCAATTTGCTCGACTCGGACGATAATGACATTAGCTATTTCTTCGCATCTCGTCTGCCGGGTGAACCCGAAGCCGGTATCGAGGACCTGCACTCTCGTCGGCTCGAACCGCGCAGCGTACGAGCCTCGATTTCAGTTCACTGGAAATAGGTTTGACTAACTTTCCGAAATTCGCAGGCAGCGACGTTCACATTTTCGCACTGCGCATCGATTCGATCGACACGCCCGAGCGGCTTCTTGAATTCGCCGAAATGCTGTCGGATGCCGAGCGAAAAAAAGCGGAACGCTTTCGTACACAAAAGTTGGCCACGCGATTCGTGGCATCACACGCAATGCTTCGTAAGGCCCTGGGTGCCTGTTTGCAGGAATCACCGGCGGATCTCAAAATTTCGACCGACACCAAGGGCAGGCCCTACCTGCTCGATCATCCCGACATCGACTTCAACCTCTCGCACACCAACGGGCTGTCAGTTGCCGCAATTTGCCATGACATTATCGGCGTCGACGTCGAGCGGTTGCGCGACAACATTGACGCGAAAGCCGTTTCTCGGAAGGTGCTCAGTGCCCGGGAGCGTGAAAGTATTCGAAGCGGCGTCCCCGCAAGCAAGACTCCTTTCTTCGACTACTGGACAATCAAGGAAGCGTACGCGAAAGCGGTGGGAACGGGCTTGCGAATCGACTTCAGCACAATCGACGTGTCGCTGGGTGAGGCATTGTCGGTCAATCTCGAAGGCGTTCTTGATGACCAGAAACACTGGACTTTCCAGCTATATCGCTGGCTCGACTACCGCCTGGCGGTCGCCGTGCGGCGCACCGGCAGCAAACCGCTGGCTATTCGCTTTATCGAGGTAAACAGTGATCTCGAACCCAGTGGGACCCTGGCTATGGACAGAATGTATGCCACCAGCCAGGCCGAAACCTGGTTGCAACATGAACGTCACTATCGATCTGCGCGCGTACCGGAATACTAGGGATCGGGCCCGGATCATTTAGACTGGGAAAGTGCCCGCAGTGGCTACAGGAACCCACTACACAATGAAAATGACTGCCATTCGTGAAAAATACAGAGCCCTGCGCTGGCTGATACCACTGATTCTGGGAAGCCTGGTCGTCGCATTGCCGCGGCCGGGTTGGGCCCATACCCTCGGCGAAGGCTATATTTTCATCGACGTGACGAATTCGTCCTTGTCGGGATGGGTGGAGATTACGCTGACTGATCTTGACGCCGCGCTCGATCTCGACGGCAACGGCGACGGCAAGATCTCGGACGAGGAGCAGCTCGCGAACCTTGAGAGAATTCGCGACTACGTTTTCGAACGAGTTGCGATAGGCGATGCGAATCGTGACTACACGCTCGAGTTCACAGGCCGTGAAGTTCGCAATGTCACCTTATCGCCCTACCTGATGCTGCATTTCGCGACGAACGTGCAACAGGTTCCCGATACTTTGCAAATTGACTACCGCTTGTTGTTCGAAGTTGACCCCCGGCATCGTGGCTTTCTCGTAATCAACTCGAATGGCAAATCCGGCATCGCCGATACAGGTGAGGGGGTGACGCTGATCTTTTCTCCCACGAACACCACACAGGAACTCAACCTGACACGCCTGTCTGCGTGGACCAGTTTCGTCGACTTTCTGAAACACGGCGTCTGGCACATATGGATCGGTTTCGATCATGTTCTTTTTCTTATCGCCCTGATCCTCCCCTCAGTCTTGCTCCGCAAAGGCACTCACTGGGAGCCTGTCAGCGAATTCCGCCAGGCTATCTGGAATATCGTAAAGATCGTCACGCTATTCACGATAGCGCACACAATCACTCTCACCCTTGCGACACTTGACCTCGTCAGGATGCCCGGGCGCCTGGTGGAAGCGGTTATAGCGGCATCCGTCATCATAGCGGCGCTGAATAACATCTTCCCGATAATACGTGAGCGGATCGGCTGGGTAGTGTTTGCCTTTGGCCTGTTTCACGGCTTTGGATTCGCAAGCGTGCTGCGGGACCTGACGTCCAATGCAACGAATCTGGCTGCCGATCTTGCGGGTTTCAATATTGGTGTGGAAATCGGTCAGATCGTGATAATTCTCGCCGCATTTCCTTTGCTGTTCTTTATTCGATCGAAACGCATCTATCCACGTTTGCTGATGCCGGTCGGTTCATTCGTGATCGCACTGCTCGCCCTCGGCTGGCTCGTCGAGCGAGTGGCGAACGTCGAATTCATGCCGGTTTAACCATGCAACGAACCTCAAGACTCTACAGCTTGCTCGGTCGCGTGCTATTAATCGCGGGCCTGCTTTTGCTTGTCAGCCTGCGCGTACTCAATGATCGCGATGACTGGATTCTTGCAAGCATCGCGGTTGCAGCCTCGGCGGCTGAGTCGATCTCGCAGGAATTTGTCGCGCGCTCCGACGGCTTCCTGGAACTACAGTTAGATGTCGACACAAGCGTTGCCCGGGGTTTGCTCGATGCGTATATTTTCCCGACCGACGCACCATCCGAACTCGATTTGCGCTGGGAGATTCGAAACGATCTTGGCGTTGTCGCTGCCGGCGACGCGAGAGACTACCTCTACCTCGAAGGCCAACCCTCCGTACTCGGACGTTTGCGGCGGATTTTATTGCAGGTCCCTTTTAGCCGCGACAAAACTCACTGGAATAGCCTCGGAATAGCCGGCTCGCGTTCTGTCGCTCGCGGTATCGGGAGGTTTGCAGCCCAAGCCGACAGGCGCTATACCGTGAACCTCCTCGCGTCCGGCGACGTGGAGGACCTCGTCGAGTTGGCGCCGGTTTTCGTTGTGCGTGTCGAGCGCCGGGCCTGGCAGATCCACTATGAGCGTGTGCGCATGATCGGGTATCTCGGCCTCGCCTCGATCATCATCGCTCTGGCGATCATGCTGGCGGGCCGCTTGCGTCAGCAGCTGCCGCCTCGACGTCATTGACATTGTCGACGAATCGCTGCGCCAATAGCTGGTCGTAAGGCGGGCGCGTAATGTCCATATGCTCTCTTGCACCTTCTACACACCTGACTCTCAACTCTCCCAGCATGACTCGCTGCCATTTTTGGCGCAGATGGCGCACCCAGCGCGGATGCCAATCCGGCATATACACAACGCAATTCAGCCTGGAAATGGGATAGCGGTATTTGAAGCCGATTTCATAGTAGAGCGCCTCGTTGGCTTCACGGATATGCTCGGCACCACGTGACGCCGCGACCGGATCCTCGCGGAGGCCGTCAATCCTGCGCCGTAGAATTCCGCTCGCATTCGACAGCAGGTGTTTTGCCTTGTCCAGCAGACCTTTCTGGTCACCTAGCCTTGCAACAAGATTGTAAAGCCTCAAGCCGAGGCCCCACCTGCCGATATGCGGCGGTGTTGAGTCGAACAAGCCGACCAGCCTCACCTCTTCGCCTGCCTCGGTCAGTCTCATTGCCATCTCATACGCAATCATCCCGCCCAGAGAATAGCCGCACAAAATGTAGGGCCCGTGAGGCTGAACCGTCCTGACGCCCCGCAGGTAATACTCCGCGACCGTTTCGACTGAGCTCATGTCGGCACTGGTCGTGCTGATACTGTCGAACACAAGATACAGGGGGCGATCCGGCCCAAACGCTGCGCCCAGGGTTTTGTCGCCGCCATGCACCGAAAAAATCGGTGTTTGATCTTTGCCACGCTGAATAGTTGCGACAACGCCGAGAGACGTGTTGGAACGCCGGATCTGCGAGACCATATCCGTGAGTCGCGATGCTTCGAAAAGGTCGGCCAGCGGAATCTCCGTGCCAAACTCAACCTTCACATCGAGCAACAGCTGTACACCCAGCAGCGAATGGCCACCGAGCTCGAAAAAATCATCGTCCGGTAATACGTAGTCCGTGTTCAGACTTCGGGCCCAGAGTGCGGCGAGCTCCGATTCCAGGTCGTCGGACTGCGTGCGTTCCGCTTGCGGCGGGCTCTTCTCACGATGCTCGGGCCTGTGCTCGACAACGACACAGGTGGTTAGCTGCTTGCGATCGATTTTGCCATTGGCAAGCCGGGGCAACGCAACAACCTGCTCGAATCGACTCGGTATCATGTAGTCAGGCAGCTGGCCGCTCAGCCATTCGCGAATCTGCTTTGTGTCGAGTTCCTTGTCGAGATTGACCTTCAAATACGCAACCAGCTGGGCGCTATCTTCGCTGGCCACTTTGCCAAGTGCCTGCCTGAAAGCCCGAAGCTGCGCTTCCGACAAGCCACGGACACGTTCGCCGATAGTCGCCGCCGTCATTTGCTCACCTCAACCGCAACCATCCTGTCTGCCCACCACGTATCCCTGACATCCTCTGGAATCTCCAGGGGCACGACGGTCGTCGAGATGCGATCAAAGTATTTGAACAACGCGCGTTGATGCCGCCTGCTGAGCGAATCAACCTCGTTTGAGAGATAGGTGAATACGCCGCCCTTGCGCAACAGTTTTGCTGCGGTCTCGAAGAAGTGCTCCGCAAAGGTCGCGCTGTTGAGCGCTTGCTCCAGGTATTCCGCTTCGTTCATCGGGTAGGTGTGGAAGAATATCGCATCGTAGGAAGACAGTTGCTCCATCGCATCCTGCCAACGAGCATGTACGAGACGAATGTCTTTCGAAGGGTGTTGCTCGCGCCAGCGCTTGTATCGATCGACAACCGAATCGTTGCACTCGATAACGGTATGCGAATTAGCCCCGCGTTGTTGTATGAACTCGGCCGATATCCCGCGACCGAAGCCGATTTCCAATACGTCACCATGCTGTCGCGTCGCGATATCGGCCATGACCCGCATCATCGGCAACTGCCAGTCCTCCATGATGTCTTCGTCACTGAGCTCACGATCTGCCCGATCTTCGATGCGGTGCTGCTCTGCGCCCGCCACGAAACCGGTCGCCAGCAAATCCGTTGCGATGAGATTGTCTGTGAATTCGTCCATGGCCTGGTTGAGCAACCATTGCCGCTGCCCGGCGCGCGGCGGGTTGATGAATGCCTCGTCCTTGATATCGAGCGTGATATCAAACCTGGCATTGCGACGGATTCGACGGGTCACTCCCGATCCTCCATTTTTTCGACCTGATGTAGCAACTTCTCGACCAGAGACCTTGGCAGCCGTTCTGCAAGCTCAATCGTTTGCTGTATGTCGACATCCGCGCTCGCCTCGGCGCCCAGCCGCGCAACGGCACATTCCTCGACGTCCGGATAGGCGCGCAGGCGTGCCTCGATTTCCGCCGGCTCTATCCGGTAGCCGCGAAGTTTGATCTGGCTGTCAACTCTGCCGATGAACTCAAGCTCACCATTTTCGTTCCAGCGTACCAGGTCGCCCGTGCGATACATGGCGCCACCCGCCGCAAAAGGATCAGGCTGGAATTGCGCTGCCGTCTCACGCGGCCGCAGCAGGTATCCATCGCTGACCGCGGTGCCGCCGATATAGAGTTCGCCCGACATGGCCACGGGCATGAGGTTGCCGTACGGATCGAGGACATACAGCCGCGAACCGGCAACGGGCCGCCCGATCGGAACGGAAGTTGCAGGCGAACCATCAGCATTACAGCGGTGTACGGAGGCCCAGACGGTTGCCTCGGTCGGGCCGTATTCGTTGAACAAAGGCACGTTCGGAATGACCGACTGGTGGAGCTCCACGAGTTCCGGACTGCATGCCTCGCCGGCGACGATCACGCCCTGGAGTGTTTGCAAACCCTCGCCCCGGTTGTCGAGCAATATCCATCGCCACAGTGACGGCAACATCAATGTATGGGTGATCGCGGCGGTACGAATTGCGCGGCCCAGTAGCACGGGATCGCGGCTGTCGGAAGATGGCATCATGACCAGCGTGCCACCGCTACTCAGGGTCCAGAAGATGCCGGCGACCGAGCTATCGAAAGCGAATGACGGCACCAGCAGGAATCGCTTTGGACAAGCGTAGTAACTATGGCGGGCCGCTGTTGATGCAACCAGGTTGGCATGTGAGACCACCACGCCCTTCGGCTTGCCCGTCGAGCCGGATGTGTAAATGACGTAGGCCGGGGACTCGGCCGCGATGTCGCCGTTCAAATCAAGCGCTTCGCCCGGGACTTCGTCATCGACCAGCACGAGAGTTACGCTGCGCTCGAGACGGCCGGCATCGTCGCTCCTGGTGACAACGATCGGGTCGCCACCGTTCATAGTCGCCGCAAGATCCTCGAATATATTGTCGAGACGCCCGGACGAGTAGTCGGGATCGAGAGGAACGTAAGCGGCGCCGGCAAACTGCACACCGAGAATGCCCACGAGTTGCTCCAGCGAGCGGCCGATGAAAACGCCCACGAGATCCCCCGCACCGACCCCCTGGCGCTGCAGCCGACCCGCCAGTCGGCCGGCAGCATCGACAAGTTCGCTGTAGGTAAGCCGTGCGTCGCCGAACTCGACCGCAATGGCTGCCGGCGCCGACTCGGCCATATGCCGAATCTGCTCCGGCAAGGGCGCGGTGCGGCGCTCATCGGCCGGCGTAATTACCGGGCCGCAGCCGAAATCCGAGAGCAGCTGCCGGCGCATGGAGGCCGGCACGATATTGATCTCACGAATCCGCAGGTCGGGCCTCTCGGCGATTTCTTCGAGCAACTGGATATAGGCAGCAAGGACTCGTTCTGCGGTTTCAGGCGAAAACAGCGAGGTGTCAAATTCTATAGCCGCCGAGGGCAAGGCTGCGCTCACATCAACGAACAGCGTCAGGTCGAACTTGGCGCATCCGCCGTTGAGCTCAACGGACTCTGCCTTCAACCCGGACCACTGCAGCCTGCCGAGAGACTCGGTCTCGAGAACGAACATCGTCTGGAACAGGGGATTGCTCCCCCGTTGTCGCTCAAGAGTGATTGACGAGAGCAAATCGTCAAAGGCGAAATCCGTATTCCCCATCGCATCCAGAAACAACTTTCGCGATGCTTCAGCTCGCCCGGCAAGGGTATCCTCGGCTCCGATACTGCAGGGCAAGGGCAGGCTCTCGACAAACAGACCAACCGCGGTCTCTGCCTCCGCCGCCTGAACGATTTGCCGACGGCACGCCGACAACGAATTTCGTCTGACCGCTGAGTCGCGCAAGCAATAGCGTGAAGGCTGTATAGTGAAGAACGAAAAGCGTTACATCGAGGCGCTTTGCGAGATCTGCCAGACGCCTCATCAATGCCGGGTGAATCGCAATGCGCAGGAAGTCGCCGGCAAACGTCTGCGCCTGCGGGCGCGGATGATCGTGCGGCAGCTCCATCGTGTGATCGACGCCAGCCAGGCAGTTTCGCCAGAACTCAATATGCTTGTCCGAATTCCGTTCGATATCCGCCTGTTTTCGCAACACATAATCGCCGTATTGCATAGGGTTTTCGACAGCGAATTTGCTCGCCGTTGTAGGCCTTGTTGATCTCACTGAGCACAATGTCCAGGGACCACTCGTCCGCCACGATGTGGTGCACAACCATTACAAAAAGATGCTGCTGCGGCCCCTTCTTTATAAGAAGAAACCGAATCAGTGGCCCGGTGGCCAGGTCAAATGGCTTTCTGATCTCTTCTTCGGCCCGCCTGCTACTGTCGTCACTCGCTTCGATACAGAGTTCGATTTCGACCTGTGGAAGAACGATTTGCACAATATCGCGATCACGTACAGCAAACACCGTTCGTAGCGCTTCGTGACGATCGACGACGACGGCTATCGCATTTCGTAATGCAGCGACGTCGATGTCACCTGCAAATTGCAGTGCTCGGCGCATGTTATAGGCTGGAACATCCGGATGACTTTGCGCCAGTGCCCATATCTGCGCCTGCAGTGGCGTGAGGGGCAACGGTGTCCCCGCCACTCTTTTCGGCGTTTCGACGTCGGCCTGAGCTTTTCGCCCGCGCAACCGCTCCTCAAGCAGCGCTCGCCGCGCCGGGGCCAAACCGTGGCGTTTACTGGTGCCGCGGGCTTCAGTCATGACGCATGCTGCCGAGGTGCTGTTCGACTTCGGCATCGCTGAGTTGCTCTATCTGCTCGATGAGCAGGTCCTCGATCGCCTCCGCGACATTGACGATGGTCGGCGCATTGAAAAATACCCGAATTGGCAGCTCGATTCCGAACGTTTCGGATAGGCGGGAGATAAGCTGTATTGCCGGGAGTGAATGCCCCCCGATGTCGAAAAAGTTGTCGAACGCGCCAACACGCGGGAGTCCCAGATATCTGTTTCCAGATATCGGCGAGTTGTTTCTCCAGGTCAGTTCGGGGCGCCGTATAGTCTTCTGCGCGCGCGCCTGTCCTGGGTGTCGGCAGTTGACCCTGGTCCACCTTGCCACTTGGGGTCAGCGGAATCTCGTCAACACGAACGATGCTTGCAGGTATCATTTCGCTTGGCAGCCGGTCGCTGAGATAGTCGCGCAATTCCTTCCCACTCACCGGGCTGCCCACGAAGTAGGCAAGCAGTTCGCGCTCATCGTCCAGTCCGGTGGTTTGACTCTCCAGGTAACCGACTTGCCGCAGGATGCTGCGAACGCGATCGACGTCGATATCGTCGTTCAATTCGTCAAGCGCCTCTTGTCGGGTTTTGTGTCCCAGTCGAACGTCCCAGCTGTAGGGCAACGCATAGTTGTGATAGCCGCGCTCCTGCTTGTGGATATAGATGCCCGCATCGTTGATCAGGCAGTTTGTAGACCGCCCGGTATCCTTCGGCCGCACCCAGGGTGCCCGATCATGCAGGAACGTGTAGACGTCCTCCAGCGGCACGTCCCAATAACGATAAAAATCCACAAACCGAGTTTTGGAAAAGACTTCGTCATCGGAAAATATCTTGACGTCGAGAACCCTCGCAACCGTGTCTTCCATACGGTGGTAGATTTTTCTGGCCTCGATGATTTGCTTTTCGATGCTCGCACTGTCAAACACGCGATGACGAAACAAGTCGTGGAGCCGCGTTTCGAAGATCTGTCCCCGCGACAAACCCGTGACAATGCAGTCAATATTGTTCTCGCGTGCCAAATTGACGCTCAGCGTGTAGATCGTCTTGAAGCAACCGTTGCAGACGTTACTGTAGCGAGCCAGGCTGTCAGCGAAGATCTCGGGCATATGCGGCGTTGATCCGAAGGTGTGATCGACGCCAAGATCTTTGACCGCTCTCTGGATATTGGCCTTTGCGCCGTCCGATATATGACCGTTGTCGAGCGTGAACGCGAGCGGCTTCAGGCCAAGCGCCACGAGCTTGTACAGCATGTACGTGCTGTCCTTGCCGCCGCTGAACAAGGCAAGGCAGTCGTATGTGCCCGTGCGCCGCGATTTCAGCTGCTCAACGAGCGCCTCGAAATCGGCTGGCGTTTTGAAATAACGTTGCGCCTGATCCCTAAACTTGTCGTATGCGATGCACAGGCTGCACACGCCCTGGGAATTGAACTGCACGTCAGGGTGATTGGAAGGAATGCCACAGCTCGCGCAATATTGAACGGCCTGCCGTTCGGCCCGATTCCTGATGATCACGACGCAGTCATCAATTCGCGGATGGCTCTGTATCGCTGATTGCACCTCGGCCGCCTCGACGCGAACCCCCCGAATCTTGGCCTGCTCGTCCTTGCGACCCAGGAACTCGAGCCGGCCATCGCTGGACCAACGCCCGAGATCGCCGGTCCTGTACAATTTTTCGCCGGGCCGAAGTGGATTGTCCACAAACCTGGCTGCGGTCTCTTCGACCCGTGAGAGGTAGCCGCGCGCGACACCGGCGCCCCCGATATACAGTTCACCAACGACCCCTCCGGGCACTGGCTGCCCCGATTCGTTCATCAGGTAGATGGCAGTATTGGCAATCGGTTTGCCGATGGGGACGGATGTCCATTGATCTGTCGTCGCGTCGAAACGGTGGATCATGCAGCCGACGGTCGCCTCGGTGGGTCCATACTCGTTAAAGATGCGTGTCTCGGCGGGGAACTTGTCCAAAACTCCACGCACCGTCGCGGACTTCAGGTCTTCACCACCGAGTATCAAGGTCCGAATGCGCCGCGCCTTACCCGGCAGCGATCGAACGATATTCAGGTGGGCGGGCGTCAGCTTGATTGCATCGACATTGTCAGCCTCGAAGACACTGGCAATGGGTATTTCGCCCGTTTCACCGTCCTCACTGAAGACCTCAACACGCCCACCGGTAATGAGCGGCAGGTAGATCGACGTAATCGTCAGATCGACCGCGGGCGACGAATGAAACGCAAAGTCGATCGGGCCGTCCGAGTAGTAGTCAAGCGCCCACTGCAGGTAATTGGCCAGCGCACTGTCCTCGACGACAACGCCCTTGGGCGTTCCCGTCGAACCCGATGTGTAAATAACATACGCCGGGTCATTGGGACGACGTTGTGCGAAAAGCGTTGCTTCAGCCGGCTTTGAGGTCGTCAAGATCGATGTTCAGCCGTTCAACAGAAGACGCCACATCGACAATACCGTGGCGCGAGACGACCGGGCCGACGCTCTTGAAACGATGAGCTGAGCGCGTCCGCCAGTATGGCTGACAACCGCAGCGGCGGCTCTTCTGGATTAAGCGGGAGATAGGCAGCGCCGGTCTTTAGCACAGCGATCATTGCGACGACGGCCTCGGTGCAGCGGCCAAGCAAGACCGGTACCAGCGTACCAGCAGCAACGCCACGACGTGCAAGAATAACCGCAAGCGCCGTTGCTTCTGCATCCAGTTCACGATAGCTGACGGCCGTATCGCCCTCGTTGACGGCGATGCTGTCAGCCGCCTTTTCGACCTGTCGTTCGAAAAGCTCGAGCACGCCGTTTGCCCCACAGGGCCTCGCCGTGTCATTGAACGTGTCGATGTAGCGCTCGCGTTCCACGTCCGTCAGCAGGTTGGCCTGCAGAATTTCCAGGTCAGGCTGGCGCGAAAACGCAGACACGATCAACCGGAAATGCTGCAGCGCAAGTTGCCGCTCGGTCTTGCCAAAAGCACCTTTGTTGAATTCGAACTGCATACTGAACTCACCGCCACTGTCGTATTTGTGAACATGCAGTCGCAGCGCATGATCTGCGTCGGACGCTCCCGGGTGTACCCAGACCGTTCGCACTTTGGGACCGTGGGGCGGAGGCAGTGGCGTGTTGAAAAGGTTGATAACGACGTTACAGTCGCGACCGGCACTCGGCGTCGCCAGACCCGCCGCGGCATGGCGCAGCATTTGCACGCTATCCGCCTGGATTCGGCGTAGCAAAGACGCAAACGTGTCGTCCTTCTGAATCTCGACGACCAGTGGTGAGACTTCGATGAACAAGCCGGGCGTCTCCCGCGCGATCGGGTCCTTGCGGTTCTGCAGCGGCACGCCAATCGCGAATCGTCGGGCATTCGTCGTACGCGCGACGAAGCAGGCGAGCAGTGTCGTGTAAACGCAAAACTGGCCCAGGTCTTTGCTCAGCATGCCGGTGGCAGCGGCGATTCCTTCGAGGGAGCCAAGCTCCTTGTCACTCAACCTGAGCTCCAGCAGTTCGCTCGCCGGGCTGGACGTTGCCGGATGCCTGCCGTAGAACGTCGGCCGGTCCAATTCCCTCATGGACGGATCCTGCCCCGGATAAGCTCCTGGCTCCAGGTTTGCGGCGACCCGCTGTTCGCGCTCGCTGCGTGCATACGCGGCAAATGAGCCCTGTCTGGCAAGCGATTGCTGCGGCTTCGCATACGCCAGCATCACCCGGTCCAGAATACGCATCGATGACAGGGCGTCTGTAATAAGGTGGTGCTGATTCAGGAACCAGATGCATGAATCCTGGCCCGTTACAAGCAGCGCACTGTCCCACATTGGCTCATCGAGTCGCAGGCATTTTTTCGCGTGCCGATCGAGCCAGCGTCGTGCACTATCGTCAGGGCTGTCCTCGTGCCTGAGATCGATGATCGGCAGGTTCGCGGCCCGGTGAATCACGTCGTCGAGCGCTTTGCCACGTAATGTGCGCTGCAGAGGCACTGCATGCCTGACATCGATGACGGTTTGCAGCGCATTGTTCGAAGAAACTTCAGCCGCGAATGCCGTGCGGAAGCGATCGGTATCCAGCCGTCCGGCAAGATGAAATGCGAACGGGATGTTGTAAAGCGGCGCGTCCGGATATCTCGATTGTCCCAACCAGAAAAGAAACTGGCTGCGCGTCAGGTTCGACTGCTCTTCGGTGCCGTCGATCCAAACGTCATTTATCGTATTCGCATGCTCGGCAAGCATCATATTCGCTCTTCTCAAGTTCGAATTGGCGCGGACTAGCCGCTGCTGACAGGTTGTTCGAGATACGAAGCCATTGCGCGTATCGAACGGAAGTTCTCCAGCGTCACATCCTCCGGCGGAATCGAGATCCCGATAGTCCTTCTCCAGGTACGCGACGAGCTGCATTACGGCGATAGAGTCCAGCACGCCGTCAAGAAGCAGCTCATCGTCCAGTCCGACAGCGCACTCAGGCTGTGCCAGAAGATCCGCCCTGATAAATCCAAGGATCAACTCCTCGTTTGTCATGAATGATTCATCCTGTCTACTGCTGCGTGCCCGCGCTGCAATCCGGCTAAAGCCGCCCGTTCGATCAGCGGCCTCTCTAAGCACCCGGTCGATAATGACGTGGTCATCCAGGCCCTGGCTCGAGGCACCAAGGACGCTCGAGACGGTCGCTAGCGAGGTTCTTTGTTGTTGTCATCAGCCGCCTCTTGGTGTGGCTCGTTCCGGGTAGCGCTCACACACGAGGTTTTCTTAATTCGTTTGGTCCGGCTTTAGATCCATACTAACAAGCTGACTGTATCGCCGGAATTCCTTTGTACATAACCCGGCGCTCCGGACGGACCCGGCCGGAAAACGCCCGTTAAAGCGGGTAAATCGACGATTGCAGGCCCTGCCGAGGGCCCCGCTCCCGCGACGACGCGGCGGCTCGCGCGCTCTTGCCCGGCGATAACCTCCATTATTCCGGGCGATCGCGTGGCGCCAGCCGCTGCGTACTGCTCTTCCAGCCGTTTGCGGTCGATTTTGCCGCTGCTTGTCCTCGGGAAGTCATCGACGACCCAGACTTTCTGTGGAAGCGCGTACGCCGGGATTTTCGTTCGGGCGTGCTGAAGAACCGCGCTTTCAGAGGCCTCCATGGCACCCCGGAGCCTCACGCTTGCCAGAATTACCTTGCTTCCATGGGCATCCGGCACCGTGAATGCAGCCGCTTCCGACGACGCTTTCGTGGCTCGCGAGCGCGGCTTCAACCTCGTCCAGTTCGACACGGTGACCACGCGTCTTGACCATGCGGTCTTTTCGCCCGAGGAAACGCAGCAGTCCATCGTCGCGGCGAACGACCAGATCCCCCGTTCGAAAATAGACGTCGGGAAAAGGACCAAAAGCGTCTCGAGTGAGAAACACCCGGGCATTCAGATCGGGACGGTTCCAATATCCCCTCGTCAGGGTGGAGCTTCGGATGCAAAGCTCCCCCTCCTCATCGGTGCTGCAGATCGAGCCATCCTCTGCAACAACAAGGTCCTCGGAATTCAGCGAAACCGTACCGATGGGGAGTGGCTCATCATAGTCATCCGGCAGCGACGGTACATCGTAGCAGGTGCAGGATGGCGCCTCGGCGGGTCCGTAGACGTTGGTGAAACGTGTATCGGGCAAAGCTTTCATTAACAGCCGCAAGTGCTTCGGCGGGAACGGCTCGCCCCCAAAAAGAATCCAGCGGAGTGTTGACAGGTCGCGCTTGTCCATCGCGCCTCGCTGCAACATCTCGATCAGCGTGAAAGGCACGGTGAACACAACGGTGATTCGCTCCTGTTCAATGTACTGGGTCCAGCTTGCGGGCAACTTCGTCACGGGTTCCGGCACAATGACCACCGTCGCTCCCGCCTGCGCCGTGGAAAAAAAATCGAAAATGCTGAGGTCGAAATGCAGCGGCGCGTGACTCGCAACGCGGTCTTCAGCGAGTCAAGCCCACGTGGCCAGCCCCCCACCGCGCGTAGCTGATGCTGCCGTGATGCGTGTGCATCATCCCCTTTGGCTGTCCCGTCGAGCCGGACGTATACATGATGTAGCCGAGATCCTGGTCTATCAGGCTAACGTCAGGGGGGCTTGCCGGATACGCGTAGATAGCGGCCCAGTCGATACCCGGAAACGGAATTTCCGGACCGACGCCATAGACCTCAAGAGCGAGGTCACCTCCCAGTGCCGAAATCTGCGGCGCGAGCCGATCAGCGCTGACAAGATGACGAATCTGGCAATCCTGCAAAATGAATTCCAGTCGCTCGACCGGCAAGAAAGGATCGAGAGGAACAAAAACCCCGCCTGCCTTGAGAATTCCGTATATCGCCACTCCCAGGTCCAGATTCTTGTGCATGAAGATACCGACGCGCTCGGTCTTTCCGAGGCCCTTGTCGATAAGCGCATTGGCGAGCTGGTTACTTTTTGCATCCAACGTCGCGTAGTTCATTTCCTGACCCTGAAAACTCAAAGCCGTATGGCCCGGCGTTTTCTCCGCAAAATAGGAAACAGGTGAATGAATCAGGAATGGCATCATGAATTTGGTCCCGCTCGCGCTACTGCAGCAATTCAGGGCTTGGTATCCCCGGCAAACTATTTATTCTTATTCTCCGCGATGAACTTGCGTATTATCGAGACAGAATCGTCATACGCATCACGGTCCCTATAATGACATGGCAACCATTCTTGGCATAGACGTAGGCGGCACCGGCATCAAAGCGGCACTTGTCGATACGGACAAGGGCGAACTGGCCAGCGAGCGCCAGCGCATTGCCACGCCGCAACCGTCAACGCCCGGCAACGTCGCCGACACGATCAGGCAACTGCTGTCCCGGTTCGAGTATGCCGGTGTTGTGGGTTGCTGCTTCCCGGCGGTGGTCATCGACGGCAAAGCCATGACCGCCGGCAATAT
>CAWEDS010000022.1:0-89615 GCA_963807845.1 uncultured Gammaproteobacteria bacterium | reverse complement strand
AATACAAACTTGGCGATAAAACTTTGCAGGTTGCGGACGTGAATGACGTTGCGTGGCGGGGGCGCTGTGAACTCCACCGAACCGGTGAAAATAACGAGGTTGGCGACGGGTACGTGCGGCACGACTCTGCGAAGTGCGCGACTGCGGCCCTCGTTTTCAATGACCGGATTAAGAAAGCGACGACGCTTGACGCCGTCGACGTTGGTCCACTGCGGCTCCTCTTTGCCGCCGAAAACGGTGCCGTTGCAATGCTTGGTCTGGATGCAAATGATACCGCCCGCCGTCAGGATCGCGTGATCGATTCTTACGAGACCGCCGTAGGCACCCGGCAGCAGGAAGTCGTGCAATACGTCGCGACTGCGTTTCTTCAGCGCCTTCCTGATGCGCGATTGACCGGCCCGCGAAATGAGCAGCGGCACAGCAAAGCTGGCTGCCGAACGAAACACCAGCATCAGCAACAGCAGCAGCGGCGATCGTGAAAATCAACACGGCAGGGCCGGCGCTCGTTATACCGGTTTGCATGCCCGCGTCGGCGGCAGTCGCCGCGAGCGGCAGAGAGGTCAGGAGTAATGTGCCGAGCCTTTGCATGATGGACAGATTATGCCTGCTGGCCCGATAAGTAACGAATCAAGTCACGCTTTTTCAGTCTGGGCTGCCTCGCCCGATTTACGACTCGCCCGGATAGGCGAGGTAGTAATCGTCGATTTCCGCAATGCGTATACGGGTTTCATAAACCGCACTGAGTAGGTCGCTGGTCAGTACCGATTGTTTCGGGCCGTCGGCAATAACGCACCCGTCCTGCAACAGCACGACACGATCAATGAACGGCGGGATCTCGTTGAGATGATGGGTTACGACAAGGATGCTCCTGCCGTGATTTGCAAGCTGCCTCAGGCGCTTGAGATAGTCGAAGCTCGCGGCGAAGTCCAGCCCGGCCGTGGGTTCGTCGAGTATCAGCATCTCCGGCCGGTGTACCAGCGCGCGCGCCAACAGGCAGCGTCGTTGTTGCCCGGTCGACATGTGTTCGAGCGCGGTATCCCGGAGTGACCCTACGCCAAGTTCATCGAGCACCGCAACAGAGGCTGCCCGCTGCTCCGTTGTGATACGACTTCTGAGGGTCCCGTGTACGCCGATGCTCGAATGGAATCCCGAAACGACGACCTCGAGCGCGGTAGCGGTGGGAGTGTAGCGCTGCTGCAGGTCATGCGAGACGATGCCGATACGGCGCCGCAGCTCCCAGACGTTCCAGGTCTCCAGGCCAAGGATACGAACGTGTGAACCAACGTCCGCAACCGGATAGAGTTCCCGGTTGATGGTCTTCAGGAGTGTCGTCTTGCCCGAGCCGTTAGGCCCGAGTATGGCAACGTGTTCATGTTCTGCAATCGCAAGGTTGAGGCCCTTGAAAACGCAGCTGCTGCCGCGCCAAATGGTCGCATTGCGTATGTCGATCAACGTCGTATCAGGCGGCATGCTGTTTCCAATGACCCTTCCGGAACACTATCACGCTGAGGACGGTCAGTAGCGACTCCGAAATGACGATCGCGACAAACGCACCCGAGAGCTGCAGTGAGGTCGCCGTTGCCAGCCAATACGCGAGCGGTATCTGAACTATCCAGAAACACACGACGTTCAACAATGCCGGCGTGACCGTGTCGCCGGCACCGTTAAACGACTGCACGATGACCATGCCGACGGCGTACATTGGAAAGCCGAGGCCGAGTATCTTGAGACAGTGTGTGCCCCAGCGCAGGACATCGGCGTCATCGGTAAAAAGCCCCGTGATCCCGGCTGCGAACATCAGCATCGATACGCCGGCAACGGCCATGAACGCCGCGTTGTACTGGGCCGCCCGCCAGGCAGATTGTTCCGCCCGTTGCGGCTTGCCGGCGCCGAGGTTTTGACCGACGAGAGTTGCGGCAGCATTGCCCAGCCCCCAGGCCGGCAGGAAAGTGAATTCCATCATCCGCAATGCGATCGTGTAGGCCGCGATCGCAGGGCTGCCGTAAATAGCGACGATGCGCATCACGCCTATCCAGCTCGCGGTAGCGATGAGAAACTGGGCAATGCCGCCGGCGGAGATGCGCAACAGCCGCAGCATGAGTGAGGGAATCGGCCGGAAGGTGCCGTCGTGCCAGCGTCAAGCGGCCGCGAAGTACCCATCAGGAACCAGAGCTGGTACACGATGCCGATACTGCGACCAATGGTCGTCGCGACGGCCGCGCCCGTCACGCCCATTTCCGGGAACGGTCCCAGGCCGAAAATCAGGCAAGGATCCAGAACGATGTTAATCGCGTTGGCGATCCACAACGAGCGAAGCGCAACCGTGGCATCGCCTGCGCCGCGAAATGCGGCGTTCAGCAAAAACAGGTAGACGATGCTGAACGAACCGCCCAGCAGGACCGCGGTGAATCCCTCACCCTGTTCAATGACGCTACTTGACGCGCCCATCAACGCCAACATGTCGCGCGCACAGGCGACACCAATAACGCCAATGACGACCGACAGCAGGGCACCGATCCAGAGCGACTGGCCGGTTACGAGAGCCGCCGCTTCGGCGTCTTTCTCGCCGGTGCGGCGGGCGACCATCGCGGTTAGCCCCATTCCCAGGCCGATGGCGATGCCATACAGCACGGTGACCAGCGCTTCAGTGATGCCCACTGCGGCGACTGCGTCAGTCCCGAGTCGGGCGACAAAAGCGATGTCGACGACCGCGAAGATCGACTCCATCGCCATCTCCAGCATCATGGGTATGGCCAGCAGGCCGAGCGCGCGACCAATCGGTCCCGTCGTGAAGTCTTCGTCATTGTCGCGAAGCGCGTCGCGAGGAATGTCAGCCCAATTCCGCAACCCGGATTGCTGTGGTTCGCCTGGGTTCATTCCTGCCGTGCACCTTGATGTTAAGCTAGCCGCTTCGAACAGAGCGAGAGACCGCAATGCCAGATGGCCTTCTGTTCTTGTTGATACTGATTGCTGCCGTCGTGCTCTACACCATCGTCCGTGTTATCCAGTATGCGCGCCTCAGCGAAAAACAGTGGCGGCAAGTCGACAAGAGCAAACTCAAAGAGTGGCAGGACGACGACGACTGGTAGTTACCCGGGCGCATCAACCCGCATCAGCGATTCCAGTTCTTCTGCGGTTTCTTTCGAGGTTTGAATCAGTTTTTCTTCCGAATCGTGGATCGCATGTTGCTCCAGTAGCAACTTCTCATCGCGCTCGCTGAATGCGTCGATTACGCGCCTGACCTGGTCGTGCGACTGACCAAGGTCGAGCAGCACGAGTTCGGTCATCGCCAGGCTGGACAGCAAGGTTTCGCGAAAAATATGCTCCACTCCCGCATCCATCAGCTTGTGAGCATGTCGCCGATTGCGGGCCCGGGCAATGATCTTGAGGTGCGGGAAATGTCGCCGCACCGCCTCCGCTATGCGGATCGACTGCTCGAGATCGGAAATTGCGAGCACGAACACCTTCGCATGTTGTGCACCGGCTGCGCGCAACAGTTCGAGGCGCGACGCGTCCCCATAATGCACGTCCGAGCCATACCGCCGCACGACGTCGACCTGCGTTGAGTCGCTTTCCAGGGCCGTGAAAGGTTTGCCGACGATTCGTAACAGGCGCCCGACAATCTGGCCGACTCGACCGAAACCGGCGATCAGGACTTCGTGATGGTTGTCATCAGGGATGTCATAGTCGGGTTCGCCGGGTTTCTCGATGCTGCCGCCGAGGCGCTCTACCAGGCCGAAGAGCAGCGGCGTCATCATCATCGAGACGGCCACGGCAAGCACCAGCTCGTCGACGACCTCTGGCAGCAGGACGCCCTCGGTACGGGCAATGGCGAACAGGACGAAAGCAAATTCACCGCCTTGCGAGAGCACGGCGGCAAGCTTCATGGCGGCTCGCGAATCGCACATGCCGAACAGGCGCGCGAGCGGGAACAGAACGAGCGCCTTGGTTGCCATCAACAATGCCACGATGACCAGGATGCGAACGGGAATTTCGACCAGCAGGCCGACATTCACCATCATGCCAACGGCGATGAAGAACAGGCCGAGCAGCAGGCCCTTGAACGGCTCGATATCCGCCTCGAGCTGGTGGCGATATTCGGAGTCGGCCAACAACATGCCGGCGATGAACGCGCCCAGCACCATCGACATGCCGGCGAACTGCATCAACAACGCGCTGCCAATAACGACCAGCAGAGAGGTTGCGGTGAAAATTTCGGGAATTTCCGAGCCCGCGGCGATACGCAAAACCGGCCGTAGCAATAGTCGGCCGCCGACGATCAGACCGGCGATGGCAACGACCATAATACCGATCTGGGTGTAATTGATGCCCTCATCAACTGAGGCGCTGGCGCCAAGCAGTGGAAGTATGGCGATCATTGGAATCACGGCAAGGTCCTGAAACAACAGGATCGAGAATGCCGCCCGCCCGTGTGCCGCGCCGAGCTGTTTTTTCTCAGCGAGCATCTGCAGCACGAAGGCCGTTGACGAAAGAGCGACGATGAGGCCGACAACGACCGCGGCGTTGATTGCGAGGCCAAGCAGCCACGCCGAGCAACGCGATAGCCGCCGCGCTCAAAAAGACCTGTGCCGCACCGAGACCGAACACCATGTGGCGCATCACCCAGAGTCGGGACGGCTGCAGCTCCAGGCCAATGACGAACAGCAGGAAGACCACGCCGAGTTCGGCGAAATGCAAGATGTGCTCGGCATCGTCGACGAAGGCAAAACCAAACGGACCGATTATGATGCCGGCTGCCAGGTAACCCAGCACCGAGCCAAATCCGAGCCAGCGACTGATCGGTACGCTGATAACGGCGGCGAGCAAATAGATAAGTGATTGCGCGAGCAAGCTCATAGTGGTTCCTGATCTGCAATTTCGATTACACTAACGGCCTTCCGGAATCGGCCGGGCAATGTCAATGTTACAAAGCAGAATACTTCAGGATAGTCACATGTTCATAGCCAGACTCCACCACCGGTTTTTTGCCGCGGCGCTTTGCCTCGGTGTCATGTTCCTGGCTGCCTGTGGATCGGGGCAAGAAAGCGCTGGCGTCGCTGCCGACAAGTCCGCCGGCCGGGCAAATGTCGACGCCATGTCCAGAGAGCACGCGAACGACTCGACCGCGGCGAGTGCCGGCGCCGGGGTGCCGCCGTCAAGGGACGTGATCTCGGAGACCTTGCCGTACGCTGAGAGCGGCGACGAGCTCGTTTACGGCTACTTCGTCGCGCCCTCGGACATGTTCGAACCCCTGCCTGCCGTCATCATGATCCACGAATGGTGGGGTCTGAATGACAACGTACGAGCGATGGCCGATCGCCTCGCTGCTGAAGGTTACATCGTGCTTGCCGTTGATCTTTATGCCGGAAAAACGGCGAAAAATGGCGCTGAGGCGCGCAAACTCATGCTGGGTGTCGTCGAGGATCCGGAGGCAGCGAAAGAGAATATTCGCAGTGCGTACCAGTTTGTCAGTACGACGGCCGGTGCGCCGCGCGTCGCCTCGCTGGGATGGTGTTTCGGTGGCGGCTGGTCGCTCAACACGGCAATGTTGTTTCCCGATGACCTGGACGCGAGCGTAATTTATTACGGACAGGTGACGGGAGACGAGGACAAGCTGCGGCCGGTCAACACCCCGATACTGGGCCTGTTTGCAGCGAATGATACGGGCATCAAAGTCGAATCGGTGGAGGCGTTTTCTGCGGCGTTAATGCGCCTCAGAAAAGATCACGAGATTCACATCTACCCCGGCGTCGGGCATGCCTTCGCAAACCCGACCGGCAATAATTACGATGCCGCCGCCGCGAGCGATGCCTGGCGACGCACGCTCGAGTTCCTGGCGCGTCACCTGGCGACAGAGGGTGCCTGATCCTCGCGCCCGGAGCAGGTGAGCCGCAGTGCCAGCGGGTGACTGGCGAAGTAGACCGAGGTGGCAGATTCGCTCCGGCAGCGCAGCGATACCTGTGCGGTTGCGATCCCCGGCAGCAACGTGACGGTCGAATCCGGCGCCGATTTCACCGCTGCAAAAACCGGCTGATTGTGACCGGCGCGAGCTGGCTGGCCGGTACGTTGAGTACGGTTTCGAGTGTCGTCGCGTCGGCGATTTCCGCCCGGTCGAATCGTCTGTGCGTGTCGGCAACGCTGAAGGTAAGCGCATCGGCAGCGGCATCGGCCGGACAGGCGAACTCTGCGGTCAGTGTCAATTGCAGTGATGGCAACGCCCTCTCCGAGGCGCTCTCAGGGCCTGGCAGCACGTCGGCCGAGGCTTCGGCGGCGTGTAGAGTCAGCACCTTGTCCGCTGTCACAGCGAGCGGTATCGAGCTCAGGCCGACGGCAAGCAGCAATGGAGTCATTAGAGTAATCACCATGGCAAGGCTACGACATGTCACCGCGAAATCAAGGACAGCAGAGTAGAAAATGATCAGGAGAGCCATGCACTTCACGTACAAAGCGGCACGACGCATCGTCATCGGCGTCGTCGGCGCCACCGTGCTGCTCATCGGTGTCCTGATGATCGTGACGCCCGGGCCGGCATTCGTCGTGATTCCGGTTGGGCTCGCGATCCTGAGTATTGAATTCGCCTGGGCCCGCCGCTGGCTGAAGACCTTGCGCGAGTCGATCAGCACGCGCAGCGCCAGCAAGCGCGACGATCGTGTCGAGGCGCACAGGCAGCGGGTGAACGACTAAAAAAAAGGGCGCCGGAGGACTTTCGTCTCTCGCTGAATCGCATCAGCGGGCCGCTCCGAAACGGAGCGATCTCCGACGCCCTTCATAACAAAACGGCAGGGGGTGCCGCCGGGCCTTCCTGGCCCGTTACGCCGAATTCCTATCCGGCGTGTTTCCGGTGACGCTGGCCCGGGTGTTTCGGGGGGGAGAAACACGGCCAACAAGCCACCGAAGAGGTTACTGCGCGTCTACTTTCGTGACGCGACCAGCGTAGATCTGATATCGGCGAGCTGGTTATCAAGGTCAAAAGCATTCTCGACTTCGAGTGCCGCCGCCGCTTCGTCGGCCGCGTCTTTCATCGCCTGCCGGGCAATGAGTACCGTCGAGTTGGCATTCTGGCTACGGGACTTCGCCGAAGCTGTCGCGTCGGATGTGTCCTTCGCAAACGCCGTACTCGCGGCGGCTGATACGCCAATCAGAACGATCAGCGCTCCAACCAGGGCGAGCCTGTTTTCCATATTCCGCATTTTCATCATCTTGTCCTTAAGATTTAAGTCTCGTGCCGCGCAAGGCGCGTCGAGAACACAAACAAAACGGCCCAAGCGCCGTCTACTGCCCCTGTAATGCATATGCCGTGCCAAACTAAGAAAGTTCATATAAAACAATGACTTAATGAAAAAACAAGTTCACGAAAAACCGTAAGTTACGAAAAAACGTAATGCCAGTTACGAAATTTCGTATATGCTGCGGCGATGATTCATGAAGACGACTATCAATGGCTGTTTCGCAAGGCGCCGGTCATGGCGACGTCTATTGCTGAGGACGGCGTCTACCTGGATGTCAACGACGCCATGCTGGCCCGCCTTGGCTATGCCCGCGATGAGATGGTGGGCCGCCGCCCCGAGGAATTTGCCACGCCCGAGAGCGCAAAGCGTGTGCAAGAGGAACTGCGCCCGGCACTGCGGCGCACGGGCCGACTCGAGAACAAGCCGGTCAGCTTCATAAGCTCTAGCCGGCGAAACCGTCGATTGCCTGACCAATGCGATCGTCGAATTGGACCACGCCGGCGCGTTTCTGCGCACTATCGCCATCTACACGGAGATCTCCGACCAGGCGCGTGCGAATTTCAAATACCGTGCTCTGTATCGCGCGACGCCCGCCATGCTGCACACCGTCGACAGGAACGGCTTGATCGTCACCGTGACCGACCATTGGCTGCAGAAACTGGGCTACGAAAGAGAAGAGGTTGTCGGCCGGCCGATTACGGACTTCTTCAGTCTCGCCGACCGCAAATTGTTTGCCGACGGTCGCCTGCAGGCGTTGATCGAGGAGGGCTCGTTCACCAACCTCGAACGACAGATGTTGACCAAGAATGGCCAGGTCATCGACCTGCTCGTGTCGGCTGTATCGCAACGCGACGAGCACGATGAGATCGACCATATGCTGGTCGCCTCGAAAGACGTGACCGAGCGCAATCGCGCGGAACGGGAATTGCGTAACACGCTCGCAGAAAACGCGCGGCTGCGTGAGGAGCTCGAACGCGAGCGCGACTATTTGCGCGAGGAAGTCAACGTCGCCATGAACTTCGGTCGCATGATCGGCACCAGTCCGGCGTTGCGACGCATGCTAAAACGCATAGAGGCGGTTGCGGAAACCCCGGCGAGCGTGCTGGTGCAGGGTGAGTCCGGTGTGGGCAAGGAGCTCGTTGCCCATGCGATTCACATGCAGTCGCCGCGGTCGGCGGGGCCGCTGGTCAAGGTCAACTGCGCGTCGATACCGAAAGAGTTGTTCGAAAGTGAGTTTTTCGGGCATGTGAAAGGTGCGTTTACCGGCGCACATCGCGACCGCATCGGCCGCTTTCAACTGGCCGACGGCGGCACCATTTTCCTCGACGAGATCGGGGAAATTCCACTCGAGCTGCAGGGCAAGCTACTGCGCGTATTGCAAGAGAGCGAGTTCGAACGCGTTGGTGACGACGTGACACGCTCCGTTGACGTGCGGGTTATCGCGGCGACGAATCGCAACCTGGAGCAGCTGATTGTCGACGGCGAATTCCGCGAGGACCTTTTTTATCGGCTGAGCGTTTTTCCGGTGGACGTGCCGCCGCTGCGCGAACGCGGCGAAGACGTGGTGCAGCTTGCGCAGCATTTTCTCGAACAGACCTGCAAGGACTTCGGTCGTGAGATACTGACACTAACGCGCGCACAGGCTGAAAACCTTCGCGCTTACGATTGGCCAGGGAACGTACGTGAGCTAAAAAACGTCATCGAGAGAGCCGTGATTCTGTCTCAAGGCAAGGTGCTGCGACTCGATATGTCGATGTCGGACCTTACGGCGGAACCCGAAGAGTCGAAAACTGCGGGGATGCAGGCCGACTATATTCTCACGGAACAACAGATCAAGGAGCTGCAGCGAGCGAACCTTCTGCGGGCATTGGAAAGCACCAACTGGAAGGTCTCCGGCACGGGCGGAGCCGCGGAATTGCTGGGTGTTCGCCCGACGACACTCGCTGATCGTGTACGAACCTATAACATCAAGAGACCGTCGCAAACTTAACCGGGCTGATAACGCGTTGAACAGGGATGTCATTAACCGAATTGCACTGGCCGCCGTTTTTTCAGGTATGGTCCTCAGCCTGTACCTGCTGCCGCTGGCTGAGTGGGTTACCGTGGTCGTGGAGTGGGCACAGGCGCATCCGGTGGCCGGCCCGATCAGCTATATCGCCGGCGTGATACTCGCGACGGTCCTGTTTGTTCCGGGTTCCGTTTCGATGATGATTGCAGGATTCTTGTTTGGTCTCGCGCCGGGGTTCCTGTTCGCCGTGATCGGCATTGGCGGCGGCGCGCAGTGCGCGTTTCTCACCGCCCGCATGGGAGCTCGTGCGTGGGTCGAGCGGAAAGTGGCATCCAACCAGCGGCTGGAAGCGATAGAGAGAGGCCTGCGGGAAGAGGCCTTTTTGATTGTGGTGCTGACAAGGCTGTCGCTGATTATTCCGTTCAACGTGCTGAACTACGCCTATGGCGTGACGTCGGTAAAAGCACGCACCCATCTCGTGGCGACCACGCTCGGCATGCTGCCTGCGATCGCGCTGTACGTCTATCTCGGCACCCTGGCGCGCGATCTGGGCCAGATTCTGTCGGGCGAGGCCACGCCGTCCAATCTTGGCTACTGGATCGCGGCGGCCGGTATTCTCGCCATTATCGTGCTGAGCTGGGCGATTCATCGCACGGCTACGCGGGCTCTCGCGCGGCACTTGCCACCACTCGACTCCACGCATGTCGATTGATTTCAGACGACAGCGCTTGGCACTGCTTCTTGCGGTGTTCATTAGCGTGACGAACGCCGCGACCGCGCTCCGCGGCAGACAGCGAACTGCCGGTCGCGGTACAGAACGCTATGAGCGTACGCGGCGCGCCGCTCGATTCACTCAGCGTCTATGTCGAGGATGTCGAAAGCGGCGAAATCCTGCTCAAGTGGCTGAGCGGCAAGCCGCGCAATCCGGCCTCGACGGTCAAGCTGCTCACGACCCTGGCGTCGCTCGATATTCTCGGGCCGGCGTATCGCTGGAAGACCGATGTTTTTGCGCTGGGCGAGATCGCCGACGAGCGTCTCGACGGCGATCTGCTCATCAAAGGCTACGGCGATCCGTTCCTGGTCAGCGAGCGCGTCTGGCAGCTATTGCGCCGAATTCGCATGGCCGGGGTACGGGACATCGACGGGGATCTGCTCATCGATGACAGTTTTTTCGCGGTCGGAGACTACGACCCCGGCGCCTTCGACAAGCAGCCGCTGCGCGCCTACAACGTGGCGCCGAACGCGTTGCTCATGAACTTCAAGGTTGTGCGTTACTGGTTCGAGCCGGATACGGCAGCGGGCGGCGTGCGGGTGCAGCTGGATCCCCCGCTCGACAACCTGCGGGTGAAGAACGAGCTGCGCCTGTCAAACGGGCGCTGTCGGGGTTACCAGAGAGGCATCACGATCAACAACGACGACGCGCAGAAAAAAGTGACGTTCTCGGGCAGGTTCCCGAACGGCTGCAGGCGATACGCCATGGACCGCGCCGTTCTGTCTCACAACGAGTACGTCTACGGCCTGTTCCGCACAATGTGGCGTGAGGCCGGCGGCAGTTTCGAGGGCAACTGGAAAAACGTCGAACTCGAACCAGACGTCGAAGCGCTCGTATCGTTCGAATCGCCACCGCTCAGCGAGATTATCGCGCGCGTCAACAAGCACAGTAACAACGTCATGGCGAGACAGCTGATGTTTACCCTGTCGGCCGAGGTCAACGGCTGGCCGGGCACTGAAATGGGCGGGCGGCAGGTGCTGGCCGACTGGCTGACCGAGAATCGTCTGGAAACATCCAAAATCGCGATTCGAAACGGCGCCGGCCTGTCGCGCAATACGCGAATGACCGCGGCCGGTATGGGGGCCTTGTTGCGGTTTGCATGGCAAAAGCCGTACATGCCCGAATTCCTCTCATCCATGTCCATCGCCGGGCTCGACGGTACCTTGTCGCGTCGGTTTCGGGGTTCACCGTTGATTGGCACGGCGCATCTGAAGACCGGGTCGATGGACCATGTCGCGGCGATTGCCGGTTACCTGCAGACGCGGTCGGGCCGGCGGCTCGCCGTCGTCGCGATGCAAAACCATGACGACGTGCATCGCGGGCCGGGCGATGAGGTGCAGGAGGCCCTGCTGCGCTGGCTGTACGAGCAATAGCTCGGTCGCAAGGCTTCCCCCGTGTAGTACACTCGCGGCGAACAACGGAGATTAACGATGCGCCTGTTGATTGCGGTTCTTACCTTCCTGCCAGTGCTTGCCATTGCGGAGACGGCCTACATCACCGACAACCTCCGCCTGGGATTGCACCAGGCGGCAGACACGAGCGACCGCGCCTTTCGCATGCTCGACAGCGGGCAAGAGCTGGAAATTCTTTCCCGCGACCGCAATTATGCGAACGTGCAGCTCCCCGACGGCTCGCGCGGCTACGTCAAGGCGGCCTACCTGGTCGACGAAAAACCCGCCAAGCTTATTGTGGCCGAGACCATCGCCGCCCGCGATGCGCTGAGCGCCGAGCTCGAAGAGACCAAGCGGGCTTTCGAGGCGCCAGCAGCAACCATCGGGGCGCTCCGGGAAGAGGCCGCGGGGCTCGTGTCCCGGCTTGAGGTCGCCGACAAAAAAATTCTCGATCTTGAAAAAGAGAATGCCAGCATTCTCGGTCTCAAGGAAAAGTATAAAGGCAGCGTGCCCCTGACCTGGGTTGGCACTGCGATGGCCGTGTGCGCCGCAGGCGGTTTCCTGCTGGGTTTGTGGTGGATCGATCGCAGCAGCCGCAAACGCCACGGTGGCATTCGTATTTACTGAGGGACGTGCGCACGTTTTTTGCTCGTCAAGCGGCCTCAATAGCGCCGTCGTTGCAACCGCCGCGAACCGGCAATTCCGCTTCATCGAAAAGGATATCGATCTCCTGTTGCGAGCGGGCGCGCCGCACGTCGTCGAGTTTTGCGGCAGTAACATGGGGCGCGAACAATCGTACGAATTCGGACATGTAGCGGCGTAGCACCACGTCTTTGCGAAATCCGATCCAGGTGGTGCTGCGCGGAAACAAACCGACGGCATCAATAACCTCGAGGTCGTTCCTGTCGTCACAGTCGGCTGCCATACTGGCGACGATGCCGACGCCGAGTCCCATGCGAACATAGGTCTTGATGACGTCGGCATCTCGCGCCGTGAAAACGACATCCGGTTCGAGTCCCTGTTCCTCAAACGCGCGCTTCAGCGAAGACTGGCCGCCGAAACTGAAGACGTAGGTGACCAGCGGGTACGCCGCCAGTTCGCGCAAGGTGATTTTCCGATCAAGTTTGGTCAGCTCGTGATCGTTCGGAACGATAATCGAGCGGTCCCAATGGTAGCTCGGCACCAGCAGCAGGTCGGAAAACAGATCACGAGATCCGGTGGCAATAACGAAATCGATGTCGTTCGCCGTGATCATGTCGGCGATCTGTTCGGAAGTGCCCTGGTGCAGGTCAAGCTGTGACCTGCGGGAATCGTTCCCGAAATTCGCCAATGATTGCCGGCAACACATAGCGCGCTTGCGTGTGTGTTGTGGCGATCGACAGTGATCCCTGTTCTTCCTGGTAGTAGTCCGAGGCAAGGCTTCTGATGTTTTCCACTTCCTGCATGATCAACCGCGCACGCTCGACGACTTGCTCGCCGGCGGTCGTTACGCTGTCGAGGCTCTTGCCCTTGCGCGTAAACAGCTGCAACCCGAGTTCCTCCTCGAGCAACTTCAACTGCTTGCTGACACCCGGCTGGGACGTAAAAAGGCGTTCCGCGGCGGCCGTGATATTCAGGCCATTGTCGACAATCGCAAGCAGGTACCTGAGTTGTTGAAGTTTCATTCGTCTCCGTGTCGCAGCCTCCGGCTACGGCCGCAGCAGCCTGTGTCGCCTCGATATCGCAGGCGCGAAGGTACGTATAACAGATTCATATAACTGAAGGCTATATCGAGAGAACCGCATCGCCTTCAGCTGTCCCGGCGGCGCTGGCACTTGTCCCGAGGCCTCAAGCCCGCCTGGATCGCCTCACGCATCCCTGGACGGTGCAGGGCCGCTCCCGCCGGGTCGGTGGCCCCGGTGCGTCGTGGTCCCGCGCCGCAACGGGCACCGCGGGTGAAAAACCTCGATCCGCGTATCCCGCCCGGCAATACGCCTGACGGCTGCGGCCATGTCAGCCGGTATCGCGACGAGCACGGCGAACGGGTGAGTGCAATGTCGCCGCAAGTGCCGCAGATATATGCTAAACAACGTACAGGATCCTGAAAAACAAGGACAACAAAATGATCTATAACAATATTCTGGAGACCATAGGCAATACGCCGGTCGTACGCCTGAACCGCATGGCGCCCGATCACGTGGAACTGTACGTCAAGATCGAGTCTTTCAATCCCATGGCCTCGGTCAAAGACCGGCTGGCGTTTGCAATCATCACCGATGCCGAAAAGCGCGGTTCCCTGAAACCGGGACAGACTGTCCTGGAGGCCACCTCCGGCAACACCGGCATCGCGCTGGCCATGGTGTGCGCGTCGAAAGGCTATCCGTTCGTCGCGATCATGGCGGACTCGTTCTCGATAGAGCGGCGTAAGATCATGCGTGGCCTCGGCGCAAAAGTGATCCTGACGCCGGCCGCAGAGCGCGGCACCGGCATGGTGCGAAAGGCGGAGGAGCTGGCAGAGAAACACGGTTGGTTTCTTGCGCGACAGTTCGAGAATCCGGCGAACCCGGAGTTTCATCGCCAAACCACGGGTCCGGAGATTCTCAGCGATTTCGCGGGCCGGCGGCTGGATTACTGGGTAACCGGCTATGGCACAGGCGGCACCATGACGGGTGCGGGCGAAGTCCTGAAGGTCGCGAGGCCAGAGGTCAAAATCGTAGCGACCGAGCCGGCGGGCGCGGCACTCTTGGCGGGCAAAGAGTGGCAGCCGCACAAGATCCAGGGCTGGACGCCGGACTTTATCCCCGAGGTGCTCAATCGCGAGGTATTCGACGAACTGGAGCCGGTCACCGATGGCGACTCCATCGCGGTATCGCGGCAACTGGCGGCTCGGGAGGGTATTTTCACGGGCATATCAGGTGGCGCCACGCTTGCCGCAGCGCTGCAGGTCGCCAAACGGGCAGCCAAAGGGTCCGTCATTCTGGCGATGTTGCCCGACACCGGTGAGCGCTATCTCAGTACGCCGCTGTTTGAGGGTGTTAACGAGGGTTCAGACGACGAGTGGCTTGCGACCCTGTAAATGGCGGCCCGCCTGCCAACACCATCGCAAAAACCGAGGAAAACGCGGTAAACGACTGAATCCTTGAGAAAATCGTCTAATAGCTGAGACTTGAGTCACAGCGTTTCGCGGCACTGGCTGGCATTGTGAGGCACTGAAAAACGCTCATAACGGACTGGAGCGCCCGTGTCTGCAGAAATGCAAGGCGAGATATCGCGAAAGAACATCAGCAAAGCGGCTGGCTTGCTGCACTCTCTAGTGCCGCGGGCGGATGTCTTTTGTTTCTATAGCCTTAAGCGAAAATGTGTCTGGCGAAGCGACAATGCAGACGATTTCGAGATAGACAATTTTATCTTGGAACTGACTGACGCGGTCGTCGACGGACTCAAAGACAGCGACGAAATGCTGAAGCGCACGCTGCCCTCGGCACGGACGCTGCTCATCATGCCTGCCTTCGGTGCCGACCGCGAGGTCATCGGCATGCTTGCCGCCGTGTTCTCGAAGAACGTCGGCAAATCAGCATCGTTCAATCCCAACATCATCAAGAGCGTGCTTGAGCCGGCGGTTGAGCTGATCGGTGAGAGCCTGCGCGTCGACAAGGTTCTGGCATTCACCAAAGAGCGCGCAGTCGAGCTCGAAAAAGAGTTGAAACTCGTCTACGAAGTTGACGAAAAGATTCACGGCGTTTCGAAGAGTCATTCCAACCTTGCACAACTGGTGGGCCAGAGCGGGCGCTACCTCGGCATTAGCTACAGCGTGCTGCTGATTCCATCGAAGCGCATACGCATCAGCGCCACCCACGCGAGTTGGAAGAACGTCAACCGCAAGGTGCTTGATCGCTACGTGATCGACCAGTTGTTGCCGAAGCTCGAGGGTCAGAGGCAACCGCTGGTATTCCTGATCCCCGCCGTCGAAGGCTCGGCAAAGGAGCATGAGAAAGGCTACCAGACACTGCTGAGCCCTCTCATGGACCAGCATGGCAATGTGGAAGGCGTGCTTGCGCAGCTTGGCCGCGTTGACAAGCAGGAGTTCGGTACCAGCGACCGGCGCTTCATGTCACACATTGTTCGCAAGATCGAGTACGTCATCCAGCAGTCGTTCGATTCGATGACGGGTCTTATGAACCGCTCAGGATTTGAAGCACAGCTGCATGAGTCCTGGAAAGCACTGCAGTCAAACGCAGACAGCCACCAGCTCATCTATTTCGACCTGGATAACCTGCAGTTGGTCAACGATCGATTCAGCCGCAAGGCGGGTGACGATGTGATCGTGCGCTTCGCGCGACTGCTGGAAGAGGATTTGCCACCGAGCGCCGTATTGTCGCGCCTGACAGGCGATGAGTTCTGCATACTATTGACCCACGCCGACTCCGAGACGGCGCTCACGTACGCGAACGAAATACGGGACAAGCGGGCGGCGCTGCGTTACCTGCAGGGCGACAAGTCTTTGCAGATTACGATGAGCGTTGGTATTGCAGAGTTTTCGCGCAGCAACGGTGACGATGGCAGCGCGCTGACAACCGCACGCATGGCTTGCGAATCTGCGAAAGATCACGGTCGCGATCGCATCGAGGTATTCGACGAAGGCAACCAGAGCATTATTCGGCGCTACGATGACATGCAACTGGTTGCCGAGATTCAGCAGGCGCTCGACGGCAGTGGCTTCGAGCTGCGTGCGCAACCGATAGCAGGCCTGACTCCGGGCCTGAATCATCCGCGCTACGAAATCCTGCTCCGCATGTCGGACTCAGATGGTAAACCGGTACCGACAGGGGCGTTGTTCTCGGCGGCAGAGCGCTACCACATGATGCCGCAAATCGACCGCTGGGTGGTTTCGAATACCATCGCGAAGTTGACCGAAGTGAGAGAAACGCTGGAGGAAAGAGGCGCCGTTTTCTCGATCAATCTTTCGGGCCAGTCACTTGGCGATGACGATATTTACGGCTTTATCGAAGAGGAAATCAAACTTTCAGGGCTGTCGCCGTCATCGTTGTGTTTCGAGATAACCGAGTCCGCGGCAGTATCTAACCTGGCGAAGGCGCAGTCCGTTATCGACCGCCTCAAAGAGTTTGGCTGCACGATTTCGCTGGATGATTTCGGTGCAGGGCTGAGCTCATTTGCTTACCTCAAGAACTTCAACGTCGATACGCTCAAGATTGACGGCAGTTTCATTCGTGACATCACGGAAAACCGGATCTCGGAGTCGATGGTCGCGGCTATTACCCAGGTCGCGAAGGTCATGAAATTGCAGACGGTGGCGGAATACGTCGAGTCGGACCTGACACGCCAGCTGCTCGTCAAGATCGGTGTGGATTTTGCTCAGGGTCATGCGATCGGCCGGCCGGCGAACTTCGAGGATGTGCTGGCCGCGCTGGCGGACACCGCGCAGGTTTCGGCACTCTAGCCTCCTAGAACACGCCGGCTTCCAGTCCGGCCGCCATTGTCAGTCCCAGTTCCTCGCAGTCTGCGAGCAAGGTGGCATCAAATTCCCCCTTGATCAGCACCGGTTCCTGCACTTCGCGAACGGCAAGGCCGGCAAGTATGCGGCGAACACTGCTTATTGCGCCGCTGCCGTCGTTGCCTGCGCGGACGAACAGTGCCCACGGACGGCCGTTCAGTTTGCCCTCGCAGGGATAAAACGCGCGGTCAAGAAAGAATTTCAGCGCGCCGCTCATGTAGCCAAAGTTCTCCGGCGTCCCGAGGATAAAGCCATCCGCCCATAGCAGGTCGTCGGCGTCAGCGTCGAGCGCCATTCGCACGCGGACCTCAACGCCGCTCGCATCTTGGTGCGTCGCACCACGTATAACGGCCCTGGCCATGCGTTCCGTCGTGCCGGACTGCGAGTGGTAAACAATAAGAAGGCGTTTCTCGGTCACCAGCGCAATCATGCCGCAGTCGCTTCGACTTTTCGACACGGCGGCGGCGTGTCGCGGGCTGGCTGCCCGGGTCAGACGCACCTTGCGCCGCTCGCCGATATGCAAGATATTGCCTGCGGGCCCGTCGCAGAGCCGCACTCTTTGTTCAGGAGTTCCGGAGAGAGGACGATGCGTAGGGCAGTCACCAGTCATGGAGCGGGCAGTGCAAAGCCGAATCGCCGACAGTACGAATGCGCTACCCCAGGAGCTCCAGCGCCCCGTCGAGCAATGGTTTGAGCGTCTTGGCGAGCACGAGGATCTGTCGGCATTGCCGCTTGCCTGTGTGGACTCTCTGGTCCGCGTCGTTGCCTGCAGCGAGTTCGCAGGCGCAGTCGTGCTGGGCAACTGGCGCTGGTTTGTCGACAACGTCGAGTCGTTCGCTGAGCCGGGTGTCAACAGCGACGCCATGCCGGATTCATTGCTTAGCGAGAGCGCGGAGGCAGACGAGGTCAAGGCTCTGCTGCGCCGCATCCGAAATCGCACGATGCTGCGTATTTTCTGGCGCGATATCACGGGCGTTGCTGACCTTGACGAGACGCTCACCTCGCTTTCCGCGCTGGCGGAAGCGATGCTTCTGAAAGCGAGCAACGCAGCCGGGCACTTGCTTGACTCCCGCTACGGCCGCGTACGCGACAGCAGCGGAAATACGGTGCCGTTGGTGATTCTGGGGATGGGCAAGCTCGGCGGGCGCGAGCTCAACTTCTCGTCGGATATCGACCTTATCTTCCTGTACAGCGATGACGGCGAATCCGACGGCGCCCGGCGTATCAGCGCACAGGAGTATTTCGGGCGCCTTTCGCGCCGCATTATCGCGATGATCGATGAGGTCACGGCCGACGGTTTCGTGTTTCGTATCGATACCCGGCTGCGGCCCTTTGGAGACAGCGGGCCGCCGGTGACGAGTTTCGCTGCGCTGGAGTCCTACCTGCTGCAGCACGGTCGCGACTGGGAACGCTACGCGTACGTGAAAGCGCGCGTGGTTGGGCCGGATCCCGGACCCGAGATTCGTGGCGCGCTCTACAGCGACCTGATCCAGCCGTTCGTTTACCGCCGCTACCTCGACTACGGTGTGTTCGACTCGCTGCGCCAAATGCACGGCATGATCTCCCAGGAGGTCAAGCGCCGCGAGCTCGGCCAGAACGTCAAGCTGGGTCCCGGCGGCATTCGCGAAGCCGAGTTCATCGTGCAGTCATTCCAGCTGGTACGTGGCGGCAGCGAGGTACACCTGCAGGGCAGCGAGTTTCAGGTGGTTTTGCCGCGGCTGGTCAACCGTCGTGGCTTGTCGGCCAAAAGTGCCGCAAGCTTGCAGAGCGCCTACCGCTTCCTGCGGCGGCTCGAAAATTTTATTCAGGCGATTCGTGATCAACAGACCCATGATATTCCGAGTGACCCTCTCGATCGCGCGCGGCTTAGCCTGGCGATGGCCTATCCTGACTGGCCAGCGCTAGAGGCCGATATTGATCGGCATCGCAATGCGATTGCCCAGGAATTCGAACGCGTCGCCTTCCAGGGTCAAAGGGACGAGACGCCGTTAAGCCAGCGGCTTGCAGAGGCATGGGATGCCAACGCCAGCGAGGAGCGATGGCGCCAACTCATGGGGGGCAGCGACAGCCCCGATGCCCTCGCGCTTGCCGATGTGATCGTGTCATTCAGAAAAGCGGCCACGACCCGGCAGATCGATGCGGTTGCCGCGGAGCGCTTGCGGCGCTTCGTACCCGGCCTGATCACGCAAGTCATCGCCTGTGACGAGCCGCTTGTCGCGCTCAAGCGGTCGCTTGGCGTTGTTGAGCGTGTCCTGCGGCGCAGCGCCTATCTTGCCTTGCTCAATGAAAACCACGCGGCGATGGTGCGGCTGGTCGACCTGTGCGCGCGCAGCGAGTACCTCGCCGACCAGGTCGCGCTCTACCCGGTGCTGCTGGATGAATTACTCGATCCGCGGGCCTATTCCGCCGTGCTGTCGAGGGCAGACCTGGCCACCGAGCTGTGTCAGCGCCTGGCCGGCGTCGATGCCGGTGACAGCGAAACAGAGGTGCAGGCCATCGTTCAGTACCAGCGCGCGACCATGTTTCGAATTGCGGTCGCGGATTTCAGCGGCAACCTGCCCATCATGAAAGTCAGTGATGGCCTGACATGGCTCGCGGAATCGATACTTGATCAGGTGCTGCAGATTGTCTGGCGAGACCTGACTGAGCGTCATGGCCGACCCTGCTACGTCATCGACGATGTCGCTCACGCGGCGGGCTTTTGTATCGTCGCGTACGGCAAGCTGGGCGGCCTCGAACTTTCCTACGGGTCGGACCTCGACATTGTCTTCCTGCACGATTCCCGTGGTGAATCCCAAACCACGGATGGAGCGAAACCGCTGGACAACACGATGTTTTTCGCGCGCCTGGTCAAGCGCCTGGTGCATTTCCTGACGATACAAACGGGTTCCGGAGAACTGTACGAAATCGACACCCGCTTGCGACCGGACGGTCGATCCGGCCTTCTTGTAACCGGCACCGACGCGTTCGAACGCTACCAGGAAGAACACGCCTGGACCTGGGAGCATCAGGCCCTGCTGCGGGCGCGAGCCGTTGCCGGCAGCGACCTTGTCGCTGCCGAGTTCGATCGAATTCGCCGCGACACGCTGACGCATCGTGTCAAAAGGGACTCATTGCGACCGGATGTGATCTCGATGCGACAGAAGATGCGCAAGGAACTCGACCAGAGCGATGAACAGCAGTTCGATCTCAAGAATGGCGCCGGCGGCATCGGCGATATCGAGTTCCTGGTGCAATACCTGGTGCTGGAGCGGGCTGACGAGCATCCGGACCTGATCGTCTATTCGGACAACATCCGTCAAATCGACGCGCTGGTCGAGGCCGGTTGTCTTTTGCCCAATGACGGCACCAGGCTGCAGGAAAGCTATCGTCGCTACCGCCTGCGGCAGCACCGCCTGGTGCTCAACAAGCTGCCGCCGCTGGCCAATGCCGGGGAATTCTCGGAAGACCGCCGGTTTGTCTCAAGAATCTGGGGCCAGTGGCTGGACTGAGCATGGTGGCGGCGCGGCGCAGCGCCTATAATTCGAGGCCCAGTGACCCAGCCATTCAAAGGATGCCCGTGGCCGCCAAGACCGGAACCGTCGACCAGAACCTGATTCCCGCCAACGCGCAGCATAACTACGGCGTACGTCCCCAGGACCTGCCGCTCAGCTGCCCGATGCCGGGAATGTATTTGTGGAACTCACACCCCAGGGTCTACCTGCCGATCGAAAGCACGGGCGAGGCCAAGTGCCCGTACTGCGGCGCGCAGTATTTCCTGACGGCAGGGGAGGACTAGTCACCCTGGCTCCGCGGCAGAGAGGGACCCATCACGATGTACATAGTTACCGGCGGCGCCGGCTTCATAGGCAGTAACCTGGTTCGAGCATTGCTCGACCGGGGCGATCACGAGGTCGTCGTCGTTGACGATCTCAAAGACGGCCACAAGTTCGTCAATATTTCTGACCTCGCTATCGCGGACTACCTCGATAAAGACGAGCTGATCGAAACGCTCGCGGCCGACAAGAACTTCGCGCGTGGTGTCACCGCCATTTTTCACCAGGGTGCCTGCTCCGCAACAACCGAGTGGGATGGCCGTTACATGATGGAAAACAACTACGCTTACTCCAAGAAGCTGTTGCACCATTGCCTGCAAAACCGTACGCCCTATCTTTATGCGTCATCGGCCGCCGTGTACGGCGGCTCGCCGACATTTGTCGAAGATCCGCTGTTCGAGAATCCCCTGAACGTCTACGGTTACTCGAAACTGCAGTTCGATCGCTATGTGCGGCGCCATGCAGCCCGGCCGGACAGCCAGGTTGTCGGCTTGCGTTACTTCAACGTCTACGGTCCGCATGAACAGCACAAAGGTTCGATGGCGAGCGTCGCGTTTCACTTCAACCAGCAGATTCAGGACGACAACGAAGCGAGGTTGTTCGAGGGTTCCGGCGGTTATGGCAACGGCGAACAACTGCGCGACTTCGTCTATGTTGACGATGCGTGTGCGGTAAACCTCTGGTTCCTGGATAACCCCGGTGTGTCAGGCATCTATAACACCGGCACGGGGCGGGCGCAGACGTTCAACGACGTTGCCGGCGCCGTGATCAAGTGGCACGAAAAAGGCAAGATACGTTACGTGCCATTCCCCGATCACCTGCAAGGGTCCTACCAGAGTTTCACCGAGGCCGATCTGACCCAGCTGCGTGCGGCGGGTTGCGATGTCGAGTTTCGCGCTGTCGAAGCCGGCGTGAAAGACTACCTGGACCAGCTTTGCAAGACGCCACAACACTAGAACCCGCTACGCTGATCGTAGGGCCCTCGTGGGTCGGTGACATGGTGATGGCACAGTCGCTGTTTCGGCTGCTCAAATCCCGACAAGCGGAACGCGCACTGGACGTGCTGGCGCCCGGTTGGTCGTTGCCGATCGTTGCACGTATGCCGGAGGTCCGTCGCGGCATCGACGCCGAGACCCGCCACGGAGAAGCGGGCCTGAAAAAGCGCTGGCGAATCGCGAAGTCATTGCGCCGTTCGCACTACGATCGTGCCATCGTGTTGCCGCGGTCTTTCAAGTCGGCGCTGGTTCCCTGGCTTGCGGGAATTCCGGTGCGCACCGGCTTTCGCGGCGAATCCCGTTTTGGCCTGATCAATGACGTCAGGGCATTCGACCGCGCCGTTCTCGACCAGACCGTCAAGCGATTCGTCGCTCTCGGCGTCGACAAGGGGCAGTCACTGCCGGCGATACCGCATCCAAAGTTGTCGACCGATGCGAGCCGCCAGCAGGAACTGCTGGACGCGTTGAAACTGGACAACCGGTCACCGGTTATCGCCATGATGCCGGGCGCCGAATACGGCCCCGCCAAATGCTGGCCGCTGGAACATTTCGCGACGCTCGCCGCCCGGCTGCACGCCGACGGTTACGCTGTCTGGATCATGGGGTCCGACAAGGACCACGTCGCGGGCGAGCAGATCGCGGCAGAGAGCGCCGCGCTGAACCTGTGCGGCCGGACATCGCTCGCCGATGTCATCGACCTGTTGGGGCTGTGCGAGCAAGCGGTCAGCAACGATTCCGGATTGCTGCACATTGCGGCCGCCGTTGGCGCCCATGTCCACGGCATCTACGGATCGTCTTCACCGTTGTTTACGCCGCCATTGACCGGGACCTCTGACATCCACTACCTCGGGCTCGAATGCAGTCCCTGCTTTGCACGCACCTGCCCGCTCGGGCATCTGAAGTGCCTTCGTGAACTCGCGCCAGAAATCGTCCTGGAACGGCTTCACAAGGTAAGTGGAAAGCGCCCGACGTTTCCGGAAAATGCCGACATAGTCTGACTATTTTGCAAAAAAATCGTCGATCTTGCGTCTAACGTCGTCGATCGTGATCAAGTCCATGGCGCCGGGATGGCGCACCCGTTGGCCCCAGCGTAGCGTGCCGGACTCCTTGCCGAGGAATTTTCTCGCCGCATCGGGGTAGCGATTGACGGACAGCTTGCGGCAAAAATACGGGCCGGTGCGCTCGGGATTGGAGGTTGCGTACAAACCGATGACGGGTGTGCGCACGGCGCTCGCCATGTGCGCAGGCCCCGAATCCGGGCATATCACCACGTCGGCGGCCGCCAGTAGCGCGAGCAGCTCCTTTAGCGATGTGCGGCCGACGAGGTTCAGAACGCCCGGGTGCGCGCTCGTGCGAGAGCGCGGTCGCGTACTCCTGCTCAAGCCGGGAATTGCCGCCGGTCAATACGATCTTGCAGGCGTGCCGCTCTTCGAGATGCGCGATGATGGCCGCGTAGTTTGCGATGGGCCAGTTTCGATAGTTGCGGCTGCGCTGGCTGCTGCAAGGGCTGATGACGACGAGCGGTTGGTGCGGTTCGGTATGGCGGCTGGCGAAGGTGCTCGCACTCTCCGGGAGCGGGATGTCCCAGCGCAACTCGCGGGGCGTCGCACCGATCGCCGTTGCGAACGACATCATCGCCTCGAGTGCATGCTCGGCGCGGGCGGCAATGATGCGCCGATTGGTGAAAAGCCACTGAAAGTCGCGCGCACGCGCTTTGTCGAATCCGAGGCGGATCTTTGCCGGAATCAGGCGATACAGCAGGTTTGCGCGCAGCGAAGCATGCATGCACAAGGCAACGTCAAAATATCGCCCACCCAGCTCAGAACGGACGTCCCGGTAAGCACGCCAGCCCCTGGACTTGTCAAAGACGACCAGTTCGACGCCCGCAACGCCGGACATCAACGCCGCTTCGGTCTTGCCGATAATCCAGGTAATTCGAGTATCGGGCCAGTTGTCTTGCAGCCGTCGAATGACGGCAAGTGCATGGCAGGTGTCGCCAATCGCAGAGAGACGAACCACGCACAGCGTTTCCGGCTTCGATTGGACCGCTAATTCAGGCATCATCAATCCAGGCAAATCGAAAATGAAGGGCGGAAAGCTTGACTGAAACCGTCGAAAAAACTGCGACCGGCGCCATCCTATACGATAAGGCGATTATCAACCAGATTTCGGAACGGCACTTTACGCCGACTGGCTGGCCGCACGCGGAGGCGATTGAGGGCGCGCTTCGATCAAGCGGTCGTGGCACGACGATGTTCGTTGGCAATGTGCCGCGCCAACTCGTGTTGCGTCACTACATGCGCGGCGGACTAATCGGCAAAGTCGTGCGCGACCGTTACGTGTTTTCCGGCGCCGACGAGACCCGCTCATTTAAAGAGTGGCGATTGCTCCACAAGCTCTTGGAAAAAAACCTACGGGTACCGCGCCCGGCTGCGGCGCGGTACAGCAAAAGCGGCACCTTCTATACGGCCGACATCATCACCGTGTCGATACCGACGGTCATGGCGCTGTCGGAGTACATTGCGGGCAAGGATCCAGGCGCGGCTTTCTGGCGTTCCATCGGGGCGGCGATTCACACGTTTCACGCAGCCGGCGCCTATCATGCCGACATGAACGCCTACAACCTGCAGATCGATAGCGAGGGCAAGCTGTGGATGCTGGATTTTGACAAGGGCAGCTTACGCCCCCCGGGCCCCTGGCAGCAGGTAACCCTGAGTCGTCTGCACCGTTCCCTGCAGAAGATCCTGGCGCTCGATCCGACGCTGAATTTTCGTAGAGAGAACTGGGAGCAATTGCTCGAAGGCTATTTCAATGCGTCGAGGTCTTCGTAGTAATCCGGATAACCCTCTGGCAGGTCCTTGAATTTTCGATGCACCCAAAAGTACTGTTCCGGACAGGATCGTACGTGACGCTCCAGTATTTCCACGTAGCGTCTCGTATCGTCAGCCGGGTCATCGCTGGGAAAGTTTTCGAACGCCGGGTACAAGGTCATTTCATAGCTTGAATCCGGCAGCCTGCGTGGAAAAAAAGGAATAACAACAGCCTTGCCAAGGCGCGCCAGCGTCGAGGTCGCCGTCGTGTGCATGGCGGGCACGCCGAAAAATGGAATGACTTCCGATCCCTTGCGGTTATAACTCTGGTCCGGCGCGTACCAGACAGAGCGCTTCGCGCGCAGGCTGCGGACCATCTTCTTGATGTCGCGTTTTTCGATCGTCGATTGCGCCGAACGTTCGCGACCGGTGCGTTGCAGTTCTGTCATGAATTCGCTGCGGTTTTGTCTAAACACCGCGTCGAACGGCGGCATGTGCAAAGACAGTACCCGCCCCATGATCTCGAGCGTCGTAAAATGCGCGCTCAAGAGAATGACGCCGTGGCCGGATTCCAGGGCGTTTTGAACGTGTTCAATACCGTTTAGCCGGGTGATCGACTGCAGGTGCCGGTCCGTCGCCCAGCGACCGAGACCCATTTCTATCAGCGTCATGCCGAGCGCTTCAAAATGCTCGGAGGCAAGCGCATCGCGTTGCATCTTGGACAGCTCGGGAAAGCACAATTCGATGTTGCGCCGAACCACGGCGCGGCGAGAAGCGCCGACGCGGTGGACGATACGTCCCAATAACCGACCTATCGAGAGCGCAACGCGATGCGGCAGCAAGCAGAGCAGTCGCAATAAAGCCATCCCGATCCAAACGGGCCAGTAGCGTGGGCTCCAGTAGCTGGACAGCGGTTTGCGTTCACCGGTCATTGGAAACGCAGTTTACTCGGACATGCCGTCTACGTAATCGCTGGTGACAGATTGTTGTGGCTTGGGCTTGGGCTTGGGCTTGGCGGGCGGCGCTTTCTCGAGCCGGACATTGTCAGCCTCGATCCCTACATGAAATGCCGCGAATCCCGGCATCACGACCTGGTTTCGCGCCAGCCCAATGATGCGGCCTGCGTACGGCGAAAAGAGCTCGGAGCGCTGGTTATTCATCGGGTCGGTGATCGTGCCAAGCAAGTCACCCTTGCGCACCGTACTGCCCAGCGTGACGTCGGCGAGCAATATGCCGCCATTGTCGGCGCGCACCCAGGACGACTCATAGTAAACCGGCTCGGGATCGCCCCAGAAGCGTTTCTTCTTGACCATGCCGAGCGTGCTCAACAGGGTCTCGATGCCTTTGACACCGTGCTTTACTTCCGCGAGTTCGAGCTGCGACGGCCCGCCGGCCTCCACGGTTACCGCCGGAATGCCGGCGAGCGTTGCGGCGTAGCGCAATGTTCCCTGCGTGGGCTTGCTGTGCAGCACAACCATGGAACCAAAACCCTGCGTCAGCGTAACGACATCGGGATTACGAAGGTCGGCCCGGATCTGCGGCAGGTTCGCACGCTCGAAAGAACCGGTATGCAGGTCAACCAGCGCATCGCAGTGCGCGATAATATCGTTGAATAAGGTATAGGCGATTCTCGCGGCAGCGCTGCCGTTCGGATTGCCGGGGAAGTACCGGTTCAGGTCACGCCGGTCGGGGAGGTATCGCGAGCCGCGGCGAAATCCCTGCACGTTGACAATCGGTACACCGATCACGGCGCCGGAGAGCTTACTCGGCTCGATTTCATGTAAAACGCGACGCACCATTTCGACGCCATTGAGTTCGTCGCCATGCACGGCGGCAGTCAGGCAAAGCGTCGGTCCCGGCAACACGCCGTTAACCACCAGCACCGGTGTCGACACCGGCACGCCCTCGAACAGCTCGGTTGCAGCCCACGACAAGCGATGTGCGGTGCCGGGCATGATTTCGCTGTCAAGCAACAGCAACGGTGCCGCCATGCCTTCAGCCGCAATTACGGCATCTGCGAGGGGAACCAGGTGTTCATGCAGTGGGACGGCCTCGACGAACGGCTCGCCGACCTCCGATGCCTCGTCGGTACCGGTTGCCGTTGTCTCAACGACGAGTTCCGGATCGTCGGTTTCGTCGTCTTCGCGTTCTGCAACGCCTTCGCTCGCCCATGCCGGGAAAACCGGCAGCAGCAACCACAGGCAGGCCAGGAATCGCCAACGCCGCGGGCGCGCGTCGCTTTGTCGCTCGGAATGGCTCATACTTCTCGCCAAAGATAGGGCAGAATGCCTTATTTTTCTGTGAACTAATAAGAGTTTACGATTGAAACCTGAAATGATCCATAACACAAGGCCGCCCGTCCTCCTGGCGCTGCTTTTTTGGCTGATGAGTGGCTCGGCCGCTGCGGATGATCGCTTCCCGGAGCCCGCCGAGCTGTCACCGGATGTGGATTTCTGGGTCGCCATTTTCACGCGCTACTCGACAGATGAGGGCGTGCTGCACGACAATCGCGATCTCGGCATTGTCTATGAACGCGTCGACATGCCCGGCACGCTGTCGCGTCGCGAACGGCAGAAACGCATCGACAGGCATCGCTTGGCACTGCGACGCATCCTGCAGTCACTGGCCGCCGGCAAGCGCAGTAAGCTGAGCAATGAAGAGGCACGGGTCCTGGCGCTGTGGCCCGAGAACGTCAGCAATGACACGCTGGCTAAAGCGGCCAGGCGCATCCGTTTTCAACAAGGGCTGCGCGATCGCTTTCGTGATGGCCTGCAACGTTCCGGTCGCTGGCGCAATTTCATCAATGAGCAGTTTACGGCTTTGGGCGTTCCGATCGAAATTGCGGCCTTGCCGCACGTCGAGTCGTCCTACAATCCTGATGCGCGCTCGCATGTCGGCGCATCGGGTATATGGCAGTTCACGCGCAGCACCGGGCGACGATTCATGCGCGTTGACCATGTGATTGACGAACGTAACGACCCGTTTGCCTCCACGCGCGCGGCGGCGCAGCTGTTGGCCTACAACTATTCCCTCACGGGCAACTGGCCGATGGCCATTACCGCGTATAACCACGGTCTGGCCGGTGCTCGACGTGCGATGAAAAAACATGGCGACACGGCTTACGTCGATATCCTTCGAAACTACAAGAGCCGAACGTTTGGTTTTGCCTCGAGAAACTTCTACGTCGCGTTCCTTGCCGCGAAACGGGTCGACCAGAATGTCGAGGCCTATTTCCCGGGACTGATAACCGACCCGCCGGTCGAGTATTCGACGGCCAGGCTGCCCGCCTTTGTTGCGGCATCGGGCCTGGCCCACGCGCTCGGCACGACAGCGAAGACGCTTGCGCGACACAATCCCGGGCTGGCGGCGAGCGTCTGGCAGGGCAGCAAATACCTGCCGCGAGGATACGAGTTACGCCTGCCTGCGGGGGAACTCGGCGAACCGCTCGCCGCCGTGCTGGCGCGACTGCCCGCTGACAGTCGGCACGATAAACAGCTTCCGGACATGTTCCACCGCGTCGCTCGCGGCGATACGCTTTCACAGATCGCAGAGGCTTACGACACGCGCGTGGCGACGCTGGTGTCGCTGAACAACCTGAACAGCCGCCATCGTATTCGCATCGGTCAGAACCTGCGGCTTCCGGCGGCCGGTCCTCTGCCGTCGGAAGCGGTTGTTGCTGCTGCAGCACCCGCAGCGCCCGCCGCATCCGCAACCCCGACACCCGAGCCACCGGCGGCGGCCGCGACAGCTCTCGCAGAGGCTGAGCAGCCGACGATGGCCGAGGCTGTGCCCGCTGCTCTGAGCGACGAACTGGCAGCAACGACCGAGGTCGTTCTGCAGACCGATTTGCTGTCCGACCCGAGTGACTACAGCGTCGCCGCCGACGGCAGTATCGAGGTACAGCCGCTTGAGACACTGGGACATTATGGCGATTGGCTCGAAATTAAGACGCAGCGACTGCGAGACATCAACAGGCTGGCGTTTCGTGCGCCTGTCGAGGTGGGTGGTCGCATCAGGCTCGATCTCAACAAAGTCGATGCGACGACGTTCGAGGCGCGCCGCGTTGCCTACCATCGTTTGCAACAGGACGCTTTCTTCAAGCGACATGTCATTACCGGTGTGACACCCCATACGATTCGTGCTGGCGACTCGATCTGGGTGTTGTCACTGCGCAAATACAAGGTACCCGTCTGGCTGTTTCGCCAATACAACCCGGGGCTTGAACTGCACAATGTGCGTCCGGGCACCCGGGTACAGTTTCCCTTGTTGAGTGAGGTCGACCGCAGCTGATGCGCAGCCGATTTCCTGCGGCGTTGCTGCGCCTCTCGCCGCTACTGCTGGTGTTACTTGCCGCGGCGTTCTGGTTTGCCGAGGTCCAGCAAGGTGGCCCGTACCTGGTGCGCAACCTGCTGCCACTGCTCGCACTCCTGGTCCTGTCTACCGCGACCGTGCTGCGCGGCGGCGGCAAATGGACGGGTGCCGGCATGCGTTGGCCGCTCGGCACTCTCGGATTTGCCGTTCCCGCACTGGGCCTGTCCGCGTACCTGCATTTCGCCTACGCCGTGAACCTCGGCGACATGTTCACCGATGCGCAATATCCGCGCGGGGTCTTCCGCTACCTGCCGTTGTATACGCTGGTGGCCGGGGGCATCGGCTTTGCGATTGGCTGGATCGTGGGCCGCAACGTCTAGTGTGATGCGAGGCGTATAACGTGGCGGCGAGGTTTGCTACGCTTGCCACTGACGAGACAGATCCACGGAATAATGAGAAACAAGCGCTTCCTGCCAACGCTCCACGCCGCATTCGGACTTGCCGTGCTGGCGACCTCGTTCAATTTCTCCGCGCGCGCGGAAGATTTTCCCATTGCGGATCAGGTCGTGATTGAGAAGGCTGCGCGCAAGCTTCACCTGATGCGAAGCGGCGAGCCCTTCAGGACGTTTGACATTGCGCTCGGTATCCGGCCGGACGGCGACAAGACCAAGGAAGGCGACTTCAAGACCCCGGAAGGCAGGTACTATCTCGATAGTCGCAACCAGAACAGCGACTATTTCCTGGCTATTCATGTCTCGTATCCAAACGAGGAAGATCGCCAGCAGGCGCGTCAGCTGGGCGCTGATCCCGGCGGCTCGATAATGATCCACGGGCAGCCGAATGAACCGTCGCGGTCAGAGGCGTATTACCGTACCCAGGACTGGACCAACGGCTGTATTGCCGTTTCCAACTCCGACATGATCGACATCTGGCTCATGACGGGCGAGAACACGCCAATCGAAATTCGTCCGTGACCCGGTCGCTGTGAGCGCATGAAACTGGTTGCCGAATTCATTGATGCGGAAGTCTGGCCCGAGGGCAGCCTCGAGGTGCTCTCGCAGTTTGAGGTTGATCAGCTAAAAAGCGGCGGCGCGGGAGGCCTGTATCCCATGCTGCGTCGCTGCATGCTCGCCGTTCTGCATGCCGACAGCACGATCGACGACGCCCGCGAATTGCTCGACGCCTACCGCAATTTCGAGGTCGGATTCATACAGCAGGACCGCGGGCTGAAAGTATCGCTGGTGAACGCGCCCGCCGAAGCGTTCGTGGATGGCAAAATGATTCGCGGCACGCGCGAACTGCTGTTTGCCGTGCTCCGCGATATTGTTTTCACGCGCAACGACATTATCGACAGCGGTCGATTCGACCTCGGTACGTCCGACGGCATTACAAACGCTGTATTTCATATTGTTCGAAACGCCCGGCTTCTGAAGATTCCTGCGGAAGTGAACCTGGTGGTGTGCTGGGGTGGCCATGCGATCGATCGCGAGGAGTATGAATACTCGAAGGCGGTTGGCTACGAGCTCGGCCTGCGTGCGCTCAACGTCTGCACGGGCTGCGGGCCGGGTGCGATGAAGGGTCCGATGAAAGGCGCAACCATCGGGCACGCCAAGCAGCGTATTCGAGGCGGTCGCTATATCGGAATTACCGAGCCGGGCATTATCGCGGCGGAGTCGCCCAACCCCATTGTCAACTCGCTGGTGATCATGCCGGACATGGAGAAACGCCTCGAGGCCTTCGTGCGGCTCGGACACGGCATCATTGTATTTCCTGGCGGCGTCGGCACAGCGGAAGAGATTCTTTACCTGCTGGGCGTATTGTTGAACCCTGAGAATCGTGGCCAGCCGATGCCGCTGATAATGACCGGCCCGGCATCGGCAGAATCGTACTTTCGCCAAATCGATGCAGTTTGTTGCCGCAACGCTCGGCGAAGAAGCCAGAAACTGCTATCGAATCATCATCGACGATCCACGCGAGGTCGCGCGTCATATGAACGAGCGCCTGAACGATGTGCTGGAGTTTCGAAAAGAGCATGGCGATGCGTTCTATTTCAACTGGCGTCTGCGCGTTGACGCGGAGTTCCAGAAGCCGTTTGTCGCCACGCACGAATCGATGCGGGCGCTCGATATCAGCGAAGACCTGCCAAAGCATAAACTCGCGGCTAACTTGCGACGCATGTTTTCCGGCATTGTGTCGGGCAACGTGCGCGAGGATACCGCTGAGTTGATCGGCCGCGAGGGGCCGTTTGAAATTAATGGTTCGCAGCGCATGATGAGTTTGCTCGATACACTGCTGGCCGGTTTCGTTGCCGACCATCGCATGAAGATTTCCAGCGGCGAATATCGACCCTGTTACGTAATTAAGTAAAATCGCAACTTAACTTACTGAAAATAATAAAAAAATAGCATTACGCATTGTGATGCAGTTCCTGTGCATTGAGTCGTTTGAGACATAGTATTTAGTCAAAGGACTGACCGAGCACACTCAAATGGCAGATACAAAACATATGAGGTGGGTCGACAGCTCCGGCAAGGATGCCGAGCCCGATCCAAAAACCGCTGACGTTGCGCTGGAGAAAACCAAGCCGGCGGCCAACGACGCGGATGGCTGGAAAAAATACCGTCACTGGATTTCAAAAGCGCCGGCACCGCGTAACCGGCGTGCGGGAATCGATCCGGCGTTGTACTCATGGAAGGGTTATCGCGATTGGTCAGAGCAAGTAAAACGCAACTGGATCAAGAGCGCCGACGACGAATAGCTCTTCTGATTTAACATATAAAAATGCCGGCCTCGTGCCGGCGTTTTTTATTGCGCCGTGACAACCTTCCTCCCGCCGTTTTGTGATTGTATTCCAGGGCAAAAGAGGAACTGCGTCGAGTTTCCTGACTAATTTCCGGCGCGCAAACAATCTTCTCTAACAAGCTGTGATCTGTCTCACGGCTGTGTCCTTTCTTCCGCCCTATAGTTATCGACATCGATTGCCCGAAGTCCAATAAGAGTATGTCGAACAAGTTCGAAAACTTTGAGTTTCCCCCAGACGATGATTCTCCCATCGGCGCGCTAAAAAACGAATCAGCTCGCCAGCGATGGCAGCTTTTCCATCGAGCGATCGCCTACGCAAAACAGTCCAACAGTGCATCACTGGACGCCGAACGCGATGCTTCAGTCCAGGCCGACGCCAAGAGCACTGAGCTGCCCGCCAGCGGCCCCGCTCTTTCGGTCATCAGGTAGATCTTAAGTCCATGGAAGTACTGCTCCAGTACCTTGACGATATCGACGACATTGTTGGCGCAATAGGTCTGCTCTTCGAGCGAATTCGCGGCGCCTTGCTCACTATTTTCACTCTGCTTGTGGCTCGCGACCACCGTGGCCTCGGGCGTGCTCCTGGCACTTGTCCACCCGCGTGCCGCGCTGGCAACCTGTGTGCTGCTGTTGGTGGCACTCCTTTACCGATTGGTCACGGTGCAGCACGCCGGCCAGGCCCGGGTAGCCTGACAATTTCCAATTCCGGCCGTCGGACGGCCTTGTATTCCCCGCAATAGCCCTTATCGTATCTGGCTTTGGCCAGGAGATAGTCGGCGTGGTAGAAACAGCGGAACGGGAGACACTGGGCTTCCAGACAGAGGTCCGTCAGCTATTGCAGCTGATGATTCACTCGCTTTACAGCAACAAAGAGATATTTCTTCGCGAGTTGATCTCCAACGCATCCGATGCAGCGGACAAGCTCAGATTCGAGTCCCTTGCCAATCCCGAGCTGCTGGGCGAAGACGCGGAACTCGGGATTCGGGTCGACGTCGACAAGGAAAAACGACAGCTTACCGTCAGCGATAACGGCATCGGCATGTCTCGCGACGAGTTGATCGATAACCTCGGGACGATTGCGAAATCGGGCACCGCAGAATTTCTTGAGCAAATGACCGGCGATACCCAGCACGATGCCCAGCTCATCGGCCAGTTTGGCGTAGGTTTTTACTCAAGCTTCATCGTCGCTGACAAGGTCACCGTCGAAACGCGCCGGGCTGGCCTTGCCGCAAACGAGGCGGTGCGCTGGGAATCCGACGGCAAAGGCGAATTTTCGGTGGAAAGCATCGAGCGCGCCGAGCGCGGCACCAGCGTGACCCTGCACCTCAAGGAAGAACAGACCGAGTTCACCGAACCGTTTCGTATCGAGTCCCTGATTCGCAAGTACTCAGACCATATCGGGTTTCCTGTAACGCTTCAGGGCGGCGACGGTGACGAGGGCAAAGACAAGGTCGTCAATTCCGCCACCGCACTGTGGACGCGCCCGCGGACCGATGTGACCGACGACGAGTACAAGGAATTCTACAAATACCTGACGCACGATTTTGCGGACCCGCTGGCATGGAGCCACAACCGTGTCGAGGGCAAGAGCGAATACACGAGCTTGCTGTATATACCCGCGGCCGCGCCTTTCGACCTTTGGAATCGTGATGCCCCACGGGGTCTCAAGCTCTATGTGCAGCGCGTTTTCATCATGGACGAAGCCGAGCAGTTCCTGCCGCTGTACCTGCGGTTTGTCAAAGGTATCGTCGACTCTTCCGACCTGCCTCTCAACGTATCCCGCGAATTGCTGCAACAAAACCCGAAGCTGGCAACGATGCGCGGTGCGCTCACGCGAAGGGTGCTGGGTATGCTGGAGAAAATGGCGAGCAACGACGCGGAAAACTACCAGAGGGTTTGGCGTGAGTTTGGCCAGGTTCTGAAAGAGGGCATTGTTGAAGATCATGCCAACAAGGAAAAAATTGCGCCGTTGCTGCGTTTCGCGTCAACCGAAGGCGATAGCGACGGCGCAGCAGTCACTCGAGGACTACGTGACGCGAGCCGCCCCGAACAGGACAAGATTTACTATTTGCTGGCGGAGAATCATGCAATGGCGGCCGCCAGCCCGCATCTGGAGGCACTGCGAAAACGCGGTATCGAAGTCCTGCTGCTGACCGATCGAATTGATCCCTGGCTTGTGGGTAGCCTCACCGAGTATCAGGGCAAAACCCTGGTTGACGTCGCCAAATCAGCGCTGGAGCTGCCGGAGACTGACAAGGAAGCTGCCGCAGAGGCCGACAAAACAGAGCATGGGCCATTGCTCGAAAAAGTGAAGAAAGCGCTGGGTGATCGCGTATCAGCCGTAAACGTCAGCCAGCGCCTGGTTGACTCGCCCGCCTGTGTGGTTGCCGCTGACGACGATCTCAACCCTCAGCTACGGCGTATGCTCGAAGGCAGCGGCCAGGCCATTCCTGAATCGAAGCCGATTCTCGAGATCAACGTGCAGCATCCGCTGGTGAGTCGACTGGAAGGGGAGCAGGACGATGTGCGCTTTTCGGATCTATCGCATATCGTCATGGATCATGCGCTACTGGCGGAGGGGTCGCAGCTGGAAAACCCGGCAGCCTACGTGCAGCGCATGAACAAGTTGATGCTCGATATCGATTCAGGAGCGACTGATGAAAAATGACGGTAAAGGTGCAGACCTTCGGCAGCGGCTCACCGAGGAGCAGTACCAGGTCACGCAAAATGCCGCGACCGAGCGTGCTTTTTCAGGTAAGTACGTCGATCACAAGGGTGATGGCAGCTATCGCTGCGTTTGTTGTAATGCAGCGCTGTTTAGCTCTGACACAAAATACGACTCCGGCTCCGGCTGGCCGAGTTTCTGGTTGCCGCTGGCGGGCGATGCTGTCCGTACCCGCAGCGATACGACGCATGGCATGACGCGTACCGAGGTCGTGTGCGCCCGTTGCGATGCGCATCTCGGGCACCTGTTCGACGACGGGCCACAGCCCTCGGGGCAGCGCTACTGCATCAATTCGGCCGCACTTGATTTCCAGGAGACTGAAGAATGAAAAACGGCTTTCTTGCTATCGTCATTCTTGGCGCGCTGAACCTGCTCGGCTGCGGTGAGGCTTCGCCGCCGGCCGAGACCAGCGCCGCTGTGCCGCAACGGTCATCGACGGCCTGCCCTGATGCGAACGAAGCCGGCATCATCGACATCGCGCCCGGTCTGACCGGCAAGATCACCAGCACGGGTTACGGACGTGCCGCCATGGCAGGCGATTACGCCGATGTGCATACAACGCTCTGGCTCTTTGATGAAAATGCGCCAGGCGGGCGAGGTACGGAGATATGGACCTCCGGCGGAGACAGGCCGTTTCAATTCATGCTCGACAGCGGACAGGTCATTCGCGGCTGGGACCTGGGCGTCGCCTGCATGCTGGTTGGCGAGACGCGTGAGCTTACGATTGCGCCTGAACTCGGCTACGGCGCGCGCGGCAAACCGCCCGTGCCGCCGAACGCAACCTTGTTGTTCGAAATCGAGCTGGTGAAACTAACCAGCTCCGCCGAGCCGGCATCCTAGCGCAGCGCGTCGGAACTCGGCCGAAACGACACCTCAACGCGACGATTGAGGCTGCGCCCGTAGCGCGTGACATTGTCAGCGATGGGTGCTGCCGAGCCGACGCCGTCGACGACCAGGCGAGATCGCGGGATGCCCTGTCCGGCGAGATAGTCGGCAACGGTTGTCGCGCGGGCGTGGCTCAGGTTCCTGTTGTGTGTTTCATCGCCTGACGAGTCACTGTGTCCGGTGATGACGATTGTCGATTTCCGGCAGGCATCCGCAAACGCGAGCAGGCGGTCAAGCAGCGGATAGGCCGAGCTGCGCAAGACGGTCCCCGATTCCTCGAAATTGACAGGGCCGTGCTGCTGCGCGGCGATGGCCCGGTCGCACGCCTCGGCACGGCCAAACCCCTGGGCCGGCAGCAACACATCGACGTCCAGGTCAATTTGCGGCGGCAGAGAGCGCCGCAATGACAACCAGGCGTGCGGGCCACTGGTCGCGTCCCACGCCGCGAACCAGCAGGGACCGATCGGTGAGCGTCGCGCGCGCGGAGACTGTCGTCGACAGCGCGGCCAACAAAGCCACTGTGGTATCGACCCATCGCCGGGGAACGCCGTCCAGCACGACGAGTTGCGTCACGATGGATTGTCCGGCAAACATCTCTCCGGCGGCCTGCAGAAGTTGCTGTGCGTGCCTGGCGGAAGCGACGTGACCGTCGAGCCTCAGCTGTTGGCGGCGCAAGGTAATGACCAGGCGCGGTGTCTCGACGGCGGCGCCTGCGGAGATTCTGTCGGCAGAGCCGGCCGGAACAGGCCAGGCGACGATCCAGACAAGCAGTAACAGGTAGAGGGTCCTGGCGCGGAGATGGATCAATGGCAGGACTACCGCGTGCCGTCGCCGCAGAGGTCGCGGGCCTGCCCGATCCAGTTCTCGCGATGTATTCGACCCTGGAATCCCTTGAGTCGCTCTGCAATCCGGTCAATATCGTTTTCGCGGAGGTCCGCTATTTGCTGGTAGCGAAACATGCCGAGTTCGTTGAGCGTTCGCTCGATCGAGGGTCCGACGCCCTTGATGGCTTTCAAGTCGTCACGAAGCGTGCGGCGAGTTTCGCCACCAGCGCGCGCTTCGCGTGGGCCGTCGTGTCGATACTGTTGACTTTCACTCGGGTCATTGGATGCGCCGCGACCGTCGGTCAACCGCCCCGGGTCACTGACAGGTTCGATTCGTGTTGCGTTGTCACTTCGGGCATTTTCGAGCTGCTCTATTTGCCGCCGCGCGGCGGCCAGATCCGCTTCGAGTTGCAGAGCCTCGGCATTGCTGAACCCGGTAGCGCTCAATCAGCGGCGGCACGCGTTTGTGCCAGTTGTCGAGCTCGCGACTGAGCTTCTGTATCGTTTGCTCCTGCTGCTGTGTGTCCTCGCTGGCGCGAACCTTCGTCGCCATATCCGCCCGCAGCTGCTTGCGCTGCGTCAGGACGGCCTCCAGGTTGCTGCGCACGTCTCTGATTTCGCGCTGCAGATTATCGCGCCGCGTGGTGGCTTTCTTTGCAGCATGGGACAGTTCGCGGGTGCGTTTCCTCGCCACCTCACTGGATGCCTGCAGGTGGCTGATCTGGTTCATCAGGTTTTTGTTCTGTTCGATGAGGCGTTGCTGCTCGTTGCGATGACTGTCGACCTGTTCCTGCCAGCTGGCGTTGATTGCGAGTTTCTCGTGGGTCGAACGTTGTCCACGAAGTACCCAGCCGATGACCGCCGCGGTGGCGACGGCCAGGGCGATCAGGGCGATATAAAGGGCGGTGATTTCAGGCATGCAGAAGGGCTCGAGACGCTCCTCACGATGCGAGCCGCACCCGGTTCATCTCGTCGAGAACTTCCCGTATCTCGTTGACGGCCCAGTCGATTTCCGCCTTGCTAATTACGAGCGGCGGCGCGAGTCGCACGACAGTGGCGTGGGTTTCCTTGCTCAACAGGCCGCGCCGCATCAGCGCCTCGCAAATGCTGCGCGCGCTGACGTACTTTGGATCGATCTCGACGCCGATGAAAAGACCCTTGCCACGCACCTCGCGAATCAGCGGGCATTCAATTTTGCGGAGCTCGGCCAGCAGGTACTCGCCCATCGCGGCGCTATTTGCAGCCAGGTTCTCCTCGACCAGGATGTTGAGCGCTTCCAGGCCGATAGCGGCCGCGAGCGGATTGCCGCCGAAGGTGCTGCCATGGTCGCCCGGTGTGAACACGTTCATCACCTCGCGGCGGGCCAGGAACATCGATACCGGAAAAATTCCGCCGCCCAACGCCTTGCCGAGAATCAGTCCATCCGGTTTCACGTCGTCGTGCTCGCAGGCGAGCATCTTGCCTGTCCGACCGAGACCGGTCTGGATCTCGTCGGCGATCAGCAGCACATTGTGCTCTTTACAGAGTTCCTGCGCTTGTTTCAGGTAGCCGGGCGGCGGCAAAATAATGCCGCCTTCACCCTGGATCGGTTCAACAATGAACGCCGCCGTGTTCTCGTTGATAGCCGCGCGCAGTGCGTCGATATCGCCGTAGGCGATGTTGCGAAAGCCCGCAGGAAACGGGCCGAAACCGGCCTGGTATTGTGGTTCGGTGGACATGGCGACCGCGGCGATCGTACGTCCGTGAAAGTTGCCGTCGCAGCTGATGATCTCGGCTAAGTTGTGCGCCACACCTTTGACGGTGTAGGCCCATTTGCGAGCGGCTTTTATCGCGGTTTCGACGGCCTCAGCGCCCGTGTTCATGGGCAGTGCCATGTCCTGAGCGGTGAGCTCGCAGGCACGCGCGAGGAACGGTCCGAGTTTGTCCGTATGGTAGGCGCGCGACACGATAGTCAGGCGTGCTACCTGCTCTTGCACCAGCTTGACCAGGCGTGGATTCGCATGGCCGTGACTGACCGCGGAATAGGCGCTCATCATGTCGAGGTACTTCTTGCCGTTTTCGTCCCAGACGAATACCCCGGCGCCGCGCGTTAAAACGACAGGCAGCGGATGGTAATTGTGCGCACAATATTTGTCTTCCAGACCGATCAATGAACTCATGGCATCACCTGTCTTTGTTTCGTGGCGCTTTCCATAAGCGCCAGTATTGCATAAGGTCATAATTTTACAGCAATAACGATGTGCCAAGCCACACATCGACAGGCGCCGGAAAAGAACCTTATGTCCAGTCACAGCCAATCAGAGTCCCTGTTTCTAAGCGGTCCGGCCGGTCAACTCGAGGCGGTGCTTGATTTTCCGTCGACGGATGCGCTCGAGGGTGCCGTCGTGGTGTGCCATCCGCACCCGCAACACGGCGGCACCCTGCACAACAAAGTGGTCCACACGCTGGCGCGTGCGTTTGTCCGCCTCGATTACGCTGCGCTCAGGTTCAACTTTCGTGGCACGGAAAACAGCGCCGGCCGTTTCGATGAGGGGGTGGGTGAACTCGACGACGCGCTTGCAGCGATCGACTGGTTGCGCTCGAGGGTGCCGGTGACCGAACTGTGGCTTGCCGGCTTCTCTTTCGGCGCGGCGATCGCGATTCGTGCCGCCACGCAAAGCCCGGTTGACGGTCTGATCAGTGTGGCGCCGGCCGTGTCGCGGTTTGCCTCCGGCCTGACAAAGCAGCCACAGTGTCCCTGGCTCGTCATTCAGGGAGACAACGACGAACTGGTGAGCGTCGAGGAAACCATCGAATGGCTCAACGGCCTCGCGCCGGGTCCGGAGCTGCTCGTTCTGGAAGGTGCAGAGCACTTTTTCCATGGCAGGCTAACCGACCTTCGCGCGGCGGTGACCGAATTCGTCAGTCCCGGCAGCGCGGCGCTTGTGTCGAAATAAAAAAAGCCGGGGCATGCCCCGGCTTTTCGCGTCATAAGCGTCAGACGCTCAGACCATGTCTTTCAGGCCTTTCAGGGCGGAAATCTTGACGACTTTCGAGGCAGGCTTTGCCTTGAACATCATTTCTTCACCCGTGAACGGGTTAGTACCCTTGCGAGCTGGGCGCGCCGGCTTTTTGACCACACGCAGCTTCATCAGACCGGGTACCGTGAACATCCCCGGGGCACCACGACCGCCAAGGCTCTTCTTGATCTGTCCATTCAGAGACTCGAAAACGGCAGCAACGTCTTTGCGTGCCAGACCGGTATCGTCAACGATCTTTGCGTAGATTTCGGACTTGGTAGGTGGCTTGTTGGTATTTGTGGCCATGAAAAACTGACTCCTGAAAAAAGAAAACGAGCGTGGGCTCGTAGCAAAACGGGCTGTGCCCGCGTCGAAAGCAGCGCGACGATAACACATGTCTTTAGGCCGCGTAAGACAAAAAAAGCCTTTTTTTCTAGGTTTTTTTCAGGGCCACTTGAAAAATCACGACGCTTGTGTCACCGCTGGATTCTGCTGCGCATTTTTATTGATGCGCGACGGCAAACGGCTCCGGGTCAGTCGTCTGTGTAAAACTGTCGTTTGAAGCGCACATTGCTCGCCCGCGCCTCACCGTCGGGTTTGACGCCGATATCGAAAACCAGGGTCTCGCGATTGGCAACGGCAGTCTCACCAATATAGTAGATCGCGTCCTGCTCGTTTATCTGCCGCATGGTGACGTTTTTTAGCTGGCCGGTAAGGTTCACGGTCTTGACAGCGACATCCGCCGGGACGGGCGCGCTGTCGGACTTCCTGATAACCGAGACATTCAGCATGGCGCGGTTCTTGCTGCGCAAAATGTTGTAGGCACGCGCGATGTCCGGCGGCAGTTGATCGGTCGACTGGGCACTGAAATGGACCACATGCGTACCGATGTCGGCGGAGGTGGCACCAGCCGGCTCCGCCTGCGGCACGTCGGCCGATTCGCCAGGGCCGCCACAGGCCACGAGCAGCGAGAGTATGGAACAAATGATCAGTGTTCTGATTGTCGCCATGGAACCCGCCCCCTCTTTTTTTCCACTATAAACCATTCACAGCCGATCACGCACGCCCGCGGCGAAGAAATACCGCCTGCAGCCGCGGAATTGAGGGTTCTAGATGCCCAGCGGCTTGAGCCCGTTAACGACGATCGTCGCTGCCAGCAGCAGGATAATCGCGAATATCGGGGAAATATCGAAGCCACCGATGGGTGGAATGAGCCGCTGGAACGGGCGCAGGACCGGTTCGGTCAAGGTCGCAATAATCGCCGTCGCAGGGTTGTATCCGCCCTGTGCGACCCAGCTCAGAATGATGCGAATGAAGATCGCATAGACAAACAGGTTGATGGACAAGACGACCAGCTTGACGAGTGCCGTCAGCGCGATAGCGGCGATATCGGCCGATTGTCCAAGGATCAGCAGCAGCAGGAATATCGTCAGGTACTGGATGACAAAAGCGATCAGCACCGTCGCTGTGTCGAGGCGTCCGAACGACGGAACGATGCGACGCACGGGTATGACCAACGGTGATGTCAGACGCAAAATACCCTGCGCGAGGGGGTTACGAAAATCGGCCCGCAGCCACGGCATCCAGAAGCGCAACAACAGCACTAACAAGTACAAACTTGTCAAAGCGTTGACGATAAAAACGATGGCTGAAGAAATATTCGAAGGCATGTTCTAGTCCTTGCCCGCCTCGTGCGCGCGATCGGCAAGCTCCACTGCGCGATCACGTGCCGCAACCACCGCAGCAGAGAAGATATCACGAAATGCCGTGCCCTCAAGATAGTCAAAAGCGGCGGCTGTCGTGCCACCGGGCGATCGTACCCGCGCGATCAGGGAATCCATGGTTTCGCCCGACTGCTCGGCCAGCTCGCCGGCGCCGCGGGCGGTCTCCAGAACCAGCTTCAGCGCGGACTCGTAGCTGAGGCCCATCTCGACGGCGACCTTCACCAGCATATCGACAAGCAGGTAGAAGTACGCCGGTCCGGTACCGGATACGGCGGTCACGGTGTCGATGTCATCTTCTGTGGGAACGAAGACCACGGGGCCGGTCGTGGCAATAATGTTGCTCGCCGCGCGTCGCTGTAATTCGTCGGTGCGCTCGTTGACGTACATGCCTGAAATACCAAGGCGCAGCAACGCAGCCTGGTTGGGCATGACGCGCACGACGGCAAGGCTGCCTCCCAGCCAGGCGTCGATGTCGCTGCTGCGGATGCCGGCGGCGATGGAGATGATCAACGGTTTTGAGCGCTGCACCAGCGCGGCCAGCGGTTTGCACACCGTACTCATAATTTGCGGCTTAACGGCAAACACCACGCACTCGGCTTCGCCGACGACGGCATCGTTGTGTTCGTGAATCGCGGTGCCCGGTAACTCGGGCCCGAGTGTCTCGCGTCGATCGGCGTCCGGCTCGGAAATCAGTACATGGCCGGGTTCGTATCCTGCCGCGAGCATCCCGCCAACCAGTGCCCGCGTCATGTTGCCACCCCCTACAAAAGCCACCTTCCCGTAGTCCATTGCTAGTTCGTCTCCTGGCCTCTTTCGCCAAACAGCGCGGTCCCGATGCGCACGATCGTCGCACCCTCAAAAATTGCCGCGCGATAGTCACCGGTCATGCCCATCGACAACGTATCGGTATCGATCCCTGCGTCCCGAAGCTGTAGCGCCAGCTCACGAAGCGCCGCAAACGGCCGTCGCTGCTCTGCAAACGCCTGCCGTATTTCGGGCAGGCACATGAGACCGCGCAGGCGCAAATTCGGCAGTTCCCTGCAGGCCAGGGCGAGCTCCGGCAACGCCTCTGCACGCACCCCGGATTTGCCGGCCTCGTTGTCGACATTGACCTGCAGGCAAATGTCCAGCGGCGGCAGCGTGGCGGGGCGCTGATCGCTGAGTCGCCGCGCTGTTTTCAGTTTGTCGATAGTGTGCACCCAGTCAAAGTTTTCGGCCACGGCACGTGTTTTATTGCTCTGCAGGTGGCCGATGAAGTGCCAGCTGAGCCCGAGATGCGCCGTGGCGCTGATTTTGGCGAGGCCTTCCTGGACCGTGTTTTCGCCGAAATCCCGTTGGCCGAGGGACGCGGCCTTGAGAACCTGGTCCACGGACTGCTTTTTGCTCACGGCGAGCAATGTGACCTCTGCCGGGTCACGCCCGGCTTCGGCAGCCGCAATCGCCAGCAAATCGCGGATTTTTGGCAGGTTTTCCGTGACTCCAATCACGTTTTAGTCCGGTTGCTTCGCTATACTAGCGTCAATACGCCCCGGGGTTATGGTAAGTCCGGGGCTCAATCGATAAGGAAAAAATATGGCCGTCGACGTCGCCCAGCTACTGTCATTTGCGGTAAAGAACAATGCCTCCGACCTGCACTTGTCAGGCGGTGTGCCGCCCATGATCCGGGTTGATGGCGACATCAAACGAGTCAACATGCCGGCGCTCACCCACAAAGATGTCAATAGCATGGTGTACGACATCATGAATGACAAGCAGCGCAAGGATTATGAAGAGTTTCTCGAGACCGACTTTTCTTTCGAGATTCCGAAGCTCGCGCGCTTCCGCGTCAACGCGTTCAACCAGAACCGCGGCTCGGCGGCCGTGTTCCGGACCATTCCTTCCGAAATCCTGAGCCTCGAGGATCTCGGCGCTCCAGCAATATTCAAAGATGTATCGATGCATCCGCGTGGCATCGTACTGGTCACCGGACCGACCGGTTCGGGTAAGTCGACAACGCTGGCGGCCATGGTCGACTACATCAACGACAACAAGCCCGATCACATCCTGACCATCGAGGATCCTATCGAGTTTGTGCATGAGTCGAAGAAATGTCTTATCAACCAACGTGAAGTGCATCGCGATACGCTGGGCTTTAACGAAGCGCTGCGCTCGGCGCTTCGCGAGGATCCGGACGTCATTCTCGTCGGCGAACTTCGTGACCTCGAGACGATTCGCCTGGCGCTCACGGCGGCAGAGACCGGTCACCTGGTGTTCGGAACGCTGCACACCAGTTCGGCGGCCAAGACCATCGATCGTGTCGTCGATGTTTTCCCGGCGGCAGAGAAGGAAATGGTGCGTTCAATGTTGTCGGAATCATTGCGCGCGGTCATTTCGCAAACGCTGTTAAAAAAGGTTGGCGGTGGCCGTATTGCGGCGCACGAAATCATGATCGGCACGCCGGCTATTCGAAACCTCATTCGTGAAGGCAAGATTGCACAGATGTATTCGGCCATTCAGACGGGCCAGGGCTCCGGCATGCATACACTGGACCAGAACCTGACCGAGCTGATGCAGAAGGGTTTGATCACCAAGGAAGAGGCTCGATTCCGCGCAGTCAACAAGGAGAATTTCTAGACCTGGCAGCACGTGCCTGGCCAGCTGGAAAGGGGAAGAATAGATGGAACGTGAACAAGCGGTTCGACTGACACAAAACCTGTTGCGCAAGATGGTCGAGAGGGATGGCTCCGATCTCTTTATCACCGCGGGATTTCCGCCGGCGATCAAGGTCGATGGTTCAGTGCACAAAGCAACGGACACCGCCTTGTCGCCGGAGCAGGCGACCATGATGGTCCGTTCAATCATGAACGACAAACAAATCAAGGAATTTGACGCGACCAAAGAATGTAATTTCGCGATCGCGCCACATGGTATCGGTCGCTTCCGCGTCAGCGCATTCGTTCAACAAGGCATGGTTGGCGCCGTGTTGCGAACGATAACGACGGAAATCCCGACGCTCAAGGACCTCGATTTACCGCCTATCCTGAAAGATATAGTCATGAACAAGCGCGGCCTGGTTATTGTCGTCGGCGGTACGGGCTCGGGTAAATCGACCACGCTCGCGGCCATGATTGGTCATCGAAACGAGAACTCGCGCGGGCACATCATTTCGATCGAAGATCCGGTCGAGTACGTCCACCCGCACAAAGGCTGCGTCATTACCCAGCGCGAGGTCGGCGTGGATACCGAGACATGGCACGCCGCCCTGAAGAACACGCTGCGCCAGGCGCCGGACGTGATTCTGATTGGTGAAATCCGCGACAAGGAAACCATGGAATACGGCATCCAGTTTGCAGAAACGGGCCACCTCTGCCTTGCGACCCTGCACGCCAACAGCGCGAACCAGGCGATGGATCGAATTATCAACTTTTTCCCGGAAGAGCGCCGTCAACAGCTGTTGATGGACCTGTCGCTAAATACCAAGGCGTTCATTGCGCAGCGCCTGATCCCGCGCGAAGGCGGTATCGGGCGCATTGCGGCGATGGAGATCATGCTCAATACGCCGCTCGTGCAGGACCTGATCTTCAAGGGACAGGTCGGGCAGATCAAGGAGATCATGGCCAAGTCCACGCGCCTTGGAATGCAGACCTTTGACCAGGCGCTTTTCTTCCTGTTCGAAGACGGCGTGATCAGCTACGAAGAGGCCATGCGCAACGCCGACTCGAAAAACGAATTGCGGCTGCGCATCAAGCTGGAAAGCAAGCGCGACTCGGCGCTTGCCGAACACCAGGCGGAGAGCCTGAGAATTATGGACGACGATACCGCTCGGACTTTCTGAGCGATGCAGGGAAGTAATCGACAATGAATGTCAAACCACTGTTTAAACTGATGGTCGAGAAAAAGGCGTCGGACCTTTTCTTTGCGCCATTCACGCCGGCGAAGATCAAGATCGAAGGCAAGATCATGCCGGTGAACAAGCTTGAGATGACGCCGAAGATGGTTCGGCAGGCGGCCCTCGAGCTAATGACCGAAGACCAGATGGAGCAGTTCAACAAGGAGCTGGAGATCGACTTTGCGCTGTCGGAACCCGGTCTGGGTCGTTTTCGTGTCAACGTCTTTCATCAGCGCGGCAGCGTATCGATGGTGCTGCGTTATATCACCTCGGAGATGCCGACGCTGGATGAGCTCGGTATGCCGCCGCAGCTCTCCGAGCTCGTCATGTTACGGCGCGGCCTGATTCTGATGGTCGGCTCAACAGGCGCCGGCAAATCAACAACGCTCGCCGCAATGATCAATCATCGCAACGAGAAAACCTCGTCGCACATTATTACCATCGAAGACCCGATCGAGTTCCTGCATCCGAACAAGAAGTCCATCGTCAACCAGCGGGAAGTCGGACTTGATACGAGATCCTACGCGCGTGCGCTCAAAAGCGCCGTGCGTGCCGCGCCGGATGTCATCCAGATCGGCGAAATCCGCGACATCGAATCGATGCGCGCCGCGCTCGATATGGCGGGGACCGGCCACCTGGTGCTCGCTACGGTGCATGCGAATAATTCGGCCGAAACGCTGGATCGCATTATCAATATGTTTCCGCAGGAGCAACATGCGCAGGTGTTCATGGATCTTGCGCACTACCTGCGCGCGATTCTGTCGCAGCGTCTCGCACGGTCCCGCAGTGGCAAGCGCGTCGCCGCTGTCGAGTTGTTGCTCAATACGCCGCACATCAAGGACCTGATCCTGAAGGGCGACATCTCGGGCGTGAAAGAGGCCCACAAGGAAAGTGGCGAGGCGGGCATGAAGACCTTCGACGATGCGCTGCTCGAGCTGTACAACGAAGGCACCATCACGCTGGAAGAGGCCATGTCCCACGCCGATTCGCGCGCCAACCTGGAAGCCAAGATAAACTTCGGCGGCTGAGCCAACGGCCCGCTTTCTTCGCTTGGCCCAAGCGATTCTGCAATCGGCCGATACTTATGTGGCGCACCTCGTGTGCTCGAAGCTGGCGCGTTCCACACTGCGAGCTTGCGACCGGATCCCCCTCGGCGGGAGCCCGGGCCGAACACCTGAGATAGCTGCGCGACTGGCGCTGCCGTCAGGATCTTAAGGTGGTGGGTGGCGGATAATGTCCGTAGAATTGCCACGCCCATGAGCGCTACGCCCGAAACCCAACACGTTGACGATGACGCCTCGCTGCAGCAGGACGAGCAGGGCAATTTGCGACATTTATTGACGCTGAAAGGACTCGACCGCGCGCTGTTAACCGATATTCTCGACGATGCCGAACGCTACCTGACAGCGCCGGGTCGCCCGCCTGCACGGAGCGACGCCCTGCGAGGCAGGACCGTCGCGAACCTGTTTTTCGAGCCCAGTACGCGCACGCGGGCGTCCTTCGACCTGGCCGGGAAGCGCCTTGGTGCCGACGTCCTGAACCTCGACGTCAATACCTCGTCGCGCAAGAAGGGCGAAAGCATTCTCGACACCATTTACACGCTGCAGGCCATGCAGGTCGATGTCATGGTCGTCCGCGATGCCAGTGCCGGGGTTCCGGCGAGCATTGCCCGTAACGTCCAGGATCACGTCAGTATTCTCAACGCCGGGGAAGCGGACGTATCGCATCCTACCCAGGGTCTGCTCGACCTGTTAACGATCCGTCAGCACAAGGGCCGCTTCGACACGCTGAAAGTTGCGATCGTGGGCGATATTCGCCATTCGCGCGTCGCAATGTCGGCCGCCCAGGGTCTGGCAACGCTCGGCGTCGGTGAGCTGCGGCTGATATCGCCTCAGTCGCTTGCGCCGGATCCCGAAGCCCTGCCCGGCGCCCTGATTATCGACAATCTGGAGGAGGGTCTTGACGGCGCCGATGTCGTAATGGCACTCAGAATCCAGCGCGAGCGTATCGGCAATCTCGACGGCATACCCGCCATCGACGAGTATTTCGCTAATTTCGGCATCAGCCAGAAACGCCTCGAGCACGCCGCGCCGGACGCGATCATCATGCATCCGGGCCCCATGAACCGCGGCATTGAGATCGAGGGGGTGGTGGCCGATGGTTCCCGCTCGGTCATTACAGAGCAGGTCACCAATGGCGTGGCCGTGCGCATGGCGGTGCTGGAGCGCGTCAGCCGGTTGATGTCACGCGGATGACGACGGCGGCGCAGGAAGTCGCGCAGCGAAATCGCGGCACGATATTCGTGGAAGACGGCGAGGTCGTCGCGGTAGAGTCGTTTGCTGGCGAACAGTTTGTCATGCGCGTGCGCGCGCCGCGTTGCGCGGGCGCGGCGCAGCCTGGCCACTTCGTGCACATCCAGTGTGATCCGTCGCGCCTGATGCGCCGTCCGATGTCCATCATGCGCGTTGACGGACGATTGCATAGAAATTCTTTTCAAGGTTGTCGGTGACGGATTGCGACTGTTGTCCCGCAAGTTGCCCGGCGACGTGATCAACCTGCTGGGCCCGATCGGCACGCCCTTTGTGCCGACGCCTGCGAGACCGAAGGTCCTGTTGATCGGGGGCGGAGTCGGTATACCGCCAATGGTTTTTGTCGCGGACTGGCTGAGGCGGCAGCAAGCGGCGTGGCAGCCACTGGCGATTCTTGGCTCCGAAATTCCCTTCCCGTTTGCGCCCGTGCCCTCGCAACTCGAGACGCCCTGGCTCGCGTCCGGCGTCCACAATGCCATGCCGCTGCTGGAGGGCTGGGGCATACCAAGCCGCCTGGCCAGCAAAGCCGGCTTCGACGGCTGCTTTGACGGCTTTGTGACGGACCTCGCAGAGCAATGGCTGGTGACCCTCTCGGACGAAGAACTGGCCATGACGGAAGTCTTTGCCTGCGGTCCGACACCGATGCTAAAAGCCGTCGCGAATCTCGCGGCACGCTACGCGCTGCCCTGCCAGGTATCGCTCGAAGAATACATGGCGTGTGCCCTCGGCGGCTGCGCGGGCTGTACCGTAAAGATAGAGACGCCCGATGGTCCGGCCATGAAGCGGGTCTGCGTGGACGGCCCGGTATTCGACGCCGCTACCGTCGTCTGGGACGGCTGAGTCACCCGCGGCATCCGGCATGCTTTGCCGGCGGACGGCCTTTCCGGGCATTCGCCACTGCGGTGACAACGGCGGTGGCCGTTCAGGAAACATTCGCCAGGTAGCGTTCGGCGATGAAGACGGCGGCCGCGCTGTCAATCATGTCCCTCGAGATGCGTCCGATCGAACCGGCGGCGCGCGCTTCCCGGAGCATCGCCTCCGCCTCGATCGACGTATAGCGTTCATCCACGGTGCTGACAGGCAGTTCGTATCGCGCGAGTTCATCGATAAAGGCGGTAACGGCCGCTTGCATATCGCTGGGTGAGCCGTCTGCGTGCAACGGCAGGCCTACCACCAGCCGCGTTGCATGCCACTCCGCCATTAACGCGCCGATACGCGGGTGATCGACCTGGCCCTCGCGGTTCGCGATGACGCCGAGAGGACTCGCGGACGCCGTAATATCCTGGCCTACCGCGACGCCGATGCGGCGCAGGCCGAAATCGAAGGCCAGGATCGTTTCGCCGTCCGACAACTCAGGCGTGACCCGCGTCCGGAGCCATCCGGGCAAGGTCGATTCCGAGCGTACGCGCGGCCGAGTTCCAGCGCTCCGCAAACGGCGTATCGAAAACCAGTGTCGGGGTGGCGGGCACGCTCAGCCAGGAATTGGCGAGCATCTCGAATTCGAGCTGCCCCGGTTGCCAGCCGGCGTAGCCCAGGGCGACGAGCGTTTTTTCAGGTCCATCGCCGTGCGCGATCGCGTCAATAACGTCGCGGGAAAGCGTGAGCTGAATGTCATCGGAAACAGCCAGCGTGTTGTCGTAATGACGTTCGGGTCCGTGCAATACGAAGCCGCGCTCGTTGGCGACGGGACCGCCGGCGAGCACGGGCTCGTTGGCATGACCGGGGTCCGCGTCTTCGACGCTCAATTGCTCGAACAGGCCGGACAACTTGAGCGTCAGCGGACGATTAATAACGATGCCCAGCGCACCGTCGTCGTTATGTTCACAAATCAGCGTGACCGTGGTGCTGAAATTCGGGTCCGGCATGCCGGGCATGGCGATAAGTAATTGATTTGTAAGTGAACTGTCGGAAACCATACCACCAGTATCCGTGCTAGCGCGGGCGCGCACAAGCGCTCATTGGGCGCATCAGTCGGCGAACGGCGGTGCGGAAACCAGTTGTTCGGCAAACAGCCATTTGTATTCGAATCGCAAGGTGTCGTATTCGTCTGCGATCTCGGGGGGGAAGGGCTTGAACGGAGAGGCACGCTGCAGGATATCGAGTGCCGCGAGGTCGAGGACCGTCGAGCCGCTGGACTTGCGCACTACGGCGTCGTGCAGCTGACCGGACGATTCGATACTGACCATCAACGTCGGACTGCCGGAAAAACTGCCGATGTCGCCGAGCCCTGGCAAATACGTTGCACCCACGGCTTCGATGCGACGCTTCCAGTTGTCCAGATACGCGGCGACGATTGACTCACTGGTGTCGGCACTGACGATGAGCTGGCGGGGCTCGTCTGTCATGAATGAGCATTGACGCGTTGTCTTCCTGCGGCAACGGCAAGGTCGTTTCCCGACCCGCCTGCATCGCAATCGCGGTGCTTTGCTCGGGTTGTGGATCGGTGCGCGGATTGATCAGAACCGCGCGATCGCTGGGCTGCATGGCCGTAAGCACATCGTCGGCGGATTGCTGATGGGCGCTGGCGTCAAGCAGGGCGTCGCCGTCCTCCTCGCCCGGGTTGTCGACGGGCATCGCACTGTGCAGGGGCGCTGAGGGCCGCACCGAGTCCCTGGTGTTGCCGCCGCCTTCCTGGCTTGCCTGGGCAAGATAGGCCGCCTTGTCGGGCCTGTCGATCTGCTGGTCCGGATCGGCGACGATCGTAACATCAAGGGAAATCGCATCGGTAAACGGGTTGCCCAGCACCGCGTTAAACGTGATGCCAATAATCAGTATGCCGTGCACCAGCGCGGCAAGAAACAGCATGGCCGGCAGTCGATCGGGCTGGTCCGCGTCAACCAGGAGCAGCTCGTCGGCACTCGGGGCTTGAGGGGCGATATCGGTCATACGCTCGGAAATATTCCACGTTGGTCTGGCTGAAAACTATCCGTGCCAGTGTAAACCCTTAGCCACCGGCGCGAATGAGAACCGCGTCACCGCTTAGGCCAGCGCGTTTTCGATCGCGTCGAACAGGGTCGCCGGCAATATTCAATTCAAACAGCCGGTCGAGTTCGCGAATGCCCGTCGGACTCGTCACGTTGATTTCCGTAAGGTAATCGCCAATGACGTCGATGCCGGCAAACAGCACCCCGGCTGCCTGTAACGCGGGCCCCACCTGCTCGCAAATGACGAGGTCGCGTTCGGAAAGCGGCTGGCCCTTTGTCGTTGCGCCGGCGACCATGTTGCCGCGGTTGTCGTCATCCGAGGGGATGCGAGCGAGTGCATAGGGCACCGGTTTGCCGTCGATGAGGAGAATCCGTTTGTCGCCGAGGCTGATCTCCGGAATAAAGACCTGCGCCATGGCGAAACGCTGGCCGTAGTCCGTCAGCGTCTCGAAAATAACGTTGGCGTTGTTGTCACCGCGCTTTACGACGAAGATAGAGCGCCCGCCCATGCCATCGAGTGGCTTCACGACCGCCCGGCCGTGCTCCGCAACAAACGCTTTCATGTCGGCCATCGAACGGGTGATCAGGGTCCCCGGCGTACATTCCGGGAACCACGCCGTGTAGGCCTTCTCGTTCATGTCCCGAAGCGCCCGGGGATCGTTGACAATCAGCGCGCCGGCCTGCTGAGCGCGTTCCAGGATATAGGTCGTATAGACATACTCCATGTCGAACGGCGGGTCCTTGCGCATGAGGATGGCGTCGAGTTTGCCGAGTTCGATGTCCCGCGGCTCGCCGAGCGAGAACCAGGCGTCGTGATCGTCCTGGACCGCGAGACCGCGCGAGCGTCCCAGCGCCTTGCCATCCCGCAGTCGAAGGTCGCGTTGCTCGAAGTAGTGGATTTCTGCGCCGCGCCGCGTGGCCTCGAGCAGCATGGCGAAGGAACTGTCCTTCTTCGGAACGATGGAGTCGATCGGGTCCATGACAATGCCGATCTTGAGCGGTTTTGCGGCCATCTGTTTCTGCACTTCGAAGCTTTCACCGGGTCGCGCCCAACTATACAGCGAAAACCTGCGTAAGCACCGGATTTCGGACGATTTCTCGTATCGTGGCGAGCGTCGTAGCGGGACTTATGTCAATATGGTAAAAGTCGTTTTTGATCGTGGGGAAATTTGGTGTCAAGTAACGTATCCCGCTCCCTCAGCGGACTAAAAATTCTCGTTGTCGATGACAGCAAGACCATTCGTCGAACGGCTGAGACCCTGTTGACCAAAGAAGGTTGCCAGGTCTTCACGGCGATCGACGGTTTCGATGCGTTGTCGAAGATCGCCGACCACAAGCCCGACCTGATATTCGTCGACATCATGATGCCGCGCCTCGATGGTTATGAAACCTGCTCGTTGATCAAGCACAACAAGGTTTTCAAGCAGACACCGGTCATCATGCTGTCCAGCAAGGATGGGCTGTTCGACCGGGCTCGCGGTCGCATCGTCGGCTCCGAGCAGTATCTGACCAAACCCTTTACAAAAGACGAGCTGCTGGGCGCGATCTCCAACCAGATTAACTAGGAATATCCCGATATGGCCGTTGTTCTCATTATTGACGACTCTCCGACCGAGCTGCATTTGTTTCAAAACATGCTGGAAAAGGCGGGTTTTGAGACACTCGTCGCCGACAGTGGGGAAGAGGGATTGAAAACTGCGCGCTCGGCCCATCCCGACTGCATCCTGATGGACGTCGTAATGCCTGGCATGAACGGTTTTCAGGCAACACGGCGCCTGACCAAAGATCCCGAGACCGCCGATATCCCGATTATCATGATCACCGCCAAAGACCAGGAGACCGACAAGATCTGGGGCATGCGGCAGGGTGCTGTTGAATACGTGGTCAAGCCGGTTGCTGGACAAGGACCTTGTTGCCACAATCAGCGCCGTGATGGCGGGCTGAATGAGCAATTCCGCTGACCTTGCGGCGCTGGTAGAGCAACCGTTCGAGCTGCTGCAGGAGATGGAGCGGCGCAGCCGGGCGGCGCACGCCGGCCAGGTGCGGCGGTGGCTCCAGTGCCGAGTGGGTCGGTGTCGGGTTCCGCATCGGAGAGGAGCATTTTGTTGCAAGCCGCGAAGCGGTGCGTGAGGTGCTCATGCTGCCCGACGCGGTGACAAGGGTACCGGGCGCCAAGCGCTGGCTGCTCGGAATTGCGAATCTGCGGGGGCATTTGTTGCCACTCGTCGATCTGAAACTGCTGCTCGGTGGCGGCAGGACCACGTTGCGGCGCACGACTCGTGTGATCTCCGTCAACCACCGCGAGGTTCCGGCGGGACTTGTTGTCGACGAGGTGCAGGGATTTCGCCGCTTCATGGACCATGAGTTTTCCGCGGAAGCCGCGAAGACCGTGGTGCGATGCGACAACTTTTTGGGTGGCACCTATAAGCGGGGTGATGAGTCCTGGCCCGTTTTTAAATTATCCGACTTGGTCGAGAGCAAGATGTTTCTGCAGGCAGCGGCTGACTAAAGGTTCGAAATACCATGGCTTCAAAAACCGATAGCATGTTCAAATTCAAATCGATTGCGGCGCTCGCCGCCGCGTTATTGGTGTTGGCGGCTGCGCTGGTTTATTTGCAGCCCGATGGCGGTGATTCCTCAGCCACTGAACTTGCGGCCCTGTCCCAGGCGATACCGATGCAGGCCGCACGTGCGGTTGATGGCGACGACGCGGGATTCGACGCGCTGGGTAAAAGCGTGCAGCGGCTTGGCGTACTGCGCCAGGACGGTGCGCCAGGCAGCGAGGCCGGCTGGCAACAGCTCGAGAACAACGCCACGGCTGTCCTTGGCAAGCGTGGTGCCGTCCTGGCGGTGCGGGATGCGGCGAAGGGTCTTGGGGACGAGGCGGCGGCAATTGTCGCGCTATCGAATGACTTGCTCGACCGCTCCGGCTCGACAGCCATCATCCAGGAGTTCCAGCAGCGCAGCGACCGCATTCGACAGACGGCGGCGCTGTTGCCGGGTAATGCCGACGTCGCAATGGACCTCATCGGTGCTGATGTCGCGTTTTTACGGCAGGTCAGCGACGCGTTGGCCGGCGGGGTGTCGCAACTTGATATCAGCCCGTTGGACAACGCCGGACGCGAAGCTGCACTGCTGCCGATCATGGACAGTCTCGCGAGGCTCGAGCAGAACAGCGCGATCCTGTCAGAAAACCTGCCCGCGGCACGCGACTTGTCAGTGACGCAGGCCGCATTGGCCGAGAATGCGGCCGCACTGCTCGACACGGCGTTCGACTCCTCCACATCGGGCAGTCTGTTGCCCGGGTTCCTGCAGTCACGCTGGATTCCTGTGGGGTTAATTGCGCTTGCCTTGTTGCTGATCGCAGGCCTGGTTGCGGTGCAGGCGAAGACGTCGCTTTTTGAACAGGTGGCGAAAGAGCACGCCGAACGCAACGATCGCAATCAACAGGCGATTCTCCGCCTGCTCGATGAAATGGGCAGTCTTGCCGATGGCGACCTGACCGTCGAGGCAACGGTTACGGAGGACATCACCGGCACGATTGCCGATTCATTCAACTACGCTATCGAAGAGCTGCGCAAGCTTGTTGCCACGGTGAACGATACGGCGCTGCTGGTGGATACGGCAGCCAAGCAGACCGAGAACTCGGCGGCGCACCTGGCGAAAGCGGCGGAAAACCAGGCAAAGGAGATCAGCGCCACGACCGAGTCCATGGTTTCCATGGCCGCATCGATCGAAGAGGTTTCCGGCAACGCGGAGCGATCGTCCGACGTGGCCCGTCATTCCGTGGAAGTGGCGCACAAGGGCGGCGAAGCGGTGCGGCGCACGATCGACGGCATGAACGCGATACGCGAGACGATCCAGGAAACCTCGAAACGCATCAAACGGCTTGGCGAAAGCTCGCAGGAGATCGGCAATATTGTCGAACTGATCAATGACATCGCCGAGCAAACCAACATCCTGGCACTGAACGCGTCGATCCAGGCCTCGATGGCGGGTGAAGCGGGGCGCGGTTTTGCCGTGGTAGCCGACGAAGTGCAGCGACTCGCGGAGCGCTCTACCAACGCGACCAAGCAGATTGAAGTGCTGGTCAGAACCATTCAGTCAGATACCAACGAAGCGGTTGTTTCCATGGAGCGCAGCACGACAGACGTCGTTGGCGGTGCGCTGCTCGCGGAGAACGCGGGCGCGGCACTCGATGAGATCGAACAGGTGTCCAACCAGATCGCAAGCCTGGTGCAGAACATTTCCGGCTCGGCGCGGGAGCAGGCCAGCTCGGCCGCCGATGTAACGCGACGAACGACGCGGCTGCGGGAAATTGGCAACCAGACAGGCGAGGCAACCAAGGTTACGGCGAGCTCCATCGCAAAGCTTGCAGAACTCGCCACCCAGCTTCGCAAGACAGTCGATGGCTTCGCGCTACCCAAGGACATGATGCCCTCGAGTGCATTGTCGCGAGCGGCGCCGACAAGCACGGTCGCGCCGCCGTCGCCTAATCCGCAGGCAAAGGCGGGATAAAGCACATCGACTGCGGACTTTCGCGAGAGACACGGACGACTAAATGACGGGCGCAACGGGCATTCATGAACAGATAATCAGTGACGATAGTGGTCACGGCGGCGCGCGTGCGCTCGTGATTGTCAGTACTGAACTGCTGGAAACGATTCGCAACGCACAGCTTGCACTGGAGGACTGCGTTGACGGTCGTGGCGGCACGGCCGCGTTGACGCGTGCCGGTGAGTTGCTGCATCAGGCCTGGGGTGCGCTGCATCTGACCGAAACCTACGGCGCCGCGCTGCTGGTCGAAGAAATGGAGTTGGCCTGCAACTACCTGTCGGGCCTGCGTGCCGGCAAAGGTCGAGAGGACGGTCTCGAGGCCCTGACGCGCGCGATGGTGCAGCTGCCGGTCTACATCGAAGGCCTGCTGGGTGGCGGCCGGGATATTGCGCTGGTGCTCCTGCCGATACTCAACGACCTGCGCGCAGCGCGGGGTCGACCGCTGCTGTCCGAGGGGACGCTGCTATTGCTGAACCTGTCGCCAAACCGCTCGGCAACGAAAAGCGCGGATCGCGAAGGCAGCGGCGAGGACCCGGTACTCGTTGCGCGGCGACTGAGGCCGAAGTTCCAGCTCGCATTGCTGGGCTGGATCAAGGGCGGTGACAACCAGCGCCACATTGAAACGCTGGCCAAGGTCGCGGCGGCGCTGGAGCATTCCGCGACGCGCGATGACATGTATCAGCTTTGGTGGGTCGTTGGCGGCGTGCTGGAGTCGCTGCAGAATGGCGGCCTGGAAACGTCCATCGCAATCAAGCGCCTGCTCGGCCAGACGGACAAACAGCTCAAGCACGTCATCGATGAAGGGGTTTCGGCATTCGATAAACACCCGGTCGCCGATCTGCTGAACAATCTGCTGTACTACGTTGCGCGTTCCAGCAACGCTGGCGAACGAATCAGCGAAATTCGGGCGGCATTCAACCTTGCCGAACTTCTGCCTGGCGACGAACAGGTGGAAAACGCGCGCGAAGCGATGTCGGCACCGAGCGCCCGGCTAATGGAAACGGTGGGTGCGGCGATCAAGGAAGATCTCGGTCGCGTCAAGGATGTGCTCGATATTTTCGTGCGCACTGGCATGAACAAGTCATCCGAACTCGTGCCGCAGCTGGACCTGTTGAAGAAAATCAGCGACACACTTGGCGTGCTCGGCCTCGGCGAGCTACGCGGCGACATCGATACCGAGATAACCCGGCTGAGATCGGTCGCTGAACAAGGCGGCGTTGCCAACGATCAGACGATCCTGGAAATCGCCTCGACCCTGTTGCGCGTCGAGGATCGACTCGATCAACAGCTGGTTCGTCTCAGCGCGCCGCAACAGGCGGATTCTGAAACGGGCGCGGACGGGTCAGCGGAACACGAGGAGGAACTGCGGCAGGTTTCCGAGTCCGTCATGCGCGAGTGCATCATCAATCTCGCACGAATCAAGGAAACGATTACCCAGAGCATGGCGGCGGAGGCATCGTCGCACGGCCTCGACAGCGTACCGATGCTGATCCGTGGCATAAAAGCGGGCCTGCTGATGTTGAACAAGCCGCGCGCCATGGAGATTGTCGACCGGATCGGCGCGCTGGTCACGACCATGCTGAACAGCGGCGGGCCGGAGCAGCTGACGCAGCGAGAGACCGACCGCCTGGCCGATGCGATCGTCAGCATCGAGTACTACATGGAGACCGTCAAGGCCGGTCGCAGCGAGCCGTGGTACATGCTGGATAACGCCGAGGGCTGTCTTGCCGTACTGCGCAGCGTTGAGCAACGCATGTTGCAAAACAAGGCCGAAGACCTGGCCGCATTGAGTCAGACGACGTCGCTTACCGTCGATGAGCTGCAGATGCTCTCCGATGACGCGGAGCTGGCGGAGGCATCAGCCGCGCCTCCCTTTCAGGTCGTCGAAGTCGAGCCGTTACCGGTGGTATCGCCGGCCGCACAGAACCTCGACCCGGAGCTGCTTGAGCTTTTCATTGAAGAGGCGAAAGAAGAAATTGCATCAACAAAACGGCATCTTCCTGGCTGGGTTAATTCGCCCGATGACCTGGAAACGCTGATTACGATACGCCGCTCGTTCCACACGCTGAAGGGCAGCGGTCGCATGGTCGGTGCGGAACGAATCGGCGAATACTGTTGGGCGATTGAAAACCTGTTGAACAAACTGATCAATCGCACCTTGCAGCGCACGCCGCCAATGGTTGATTTCATCGTAACAGCGGTAGAGGCGGTACCCGAGCTTGTCGAACAGCTCGAGGTCGGCGCCGAACCGCAGGCCGACGTCAGTCTGCTGATCGCCCGGGCGAACGCGTTTGCCGAGGGCAACCCCAATGCGGCCATATTGACGATCCGGCATCCCGAGGCCACCGCGGCGGCCAGCCCGCAGCCTGCGCTGGAAATGGATCCGGTCCTCTACGATATCTTCTGCGAAAGAGACGGCGGGGCACCTCAGAGTCATCACGGACTACATTGTCGCGTGCGAGGGGCACGAGGCTCCCTACCCCGTGACAGACAAACTCTATCGTGCCTGTCATACCCTGCACGGCAGCGCCAATATGGCGAACGTGCGGCGTGGCGTCGAAGTTGCCGCGGCACTGAACCGCTTTGTTCGCCGAGTTCACGATCACAAGCTGGGTTTCCAGCCGCCCGGCATCGATGCGCTGCAGGAAGCCGCGGGCGCCGTCCACACTATCGTCGGGGACATCAACAACCCGGACCGTGAACGCGCAGACTTTAGCGCGCTCGTGCAGCGGTTGAACGAGCTCGCGGATGCGCTGATTCCCGGCGAGACCTCGACAGCCGTGCCGCCGCCCGCCGCTGAGACCATCTCGCCACCGCCACCGCCACCACCACCGCCACCGGTGGTCGAGGACGTCAGCCGTGAACCGGCGTACGACGCCGAGATCGCGTCGATATTCACCGAAGAGTCGGCGGAACTGCTGGAAGCCGCCGACCGCGCGCTCAGCGATTGGCTTCAATCCCGCACGCCGCATCCGATGGGCGAGTTAAAGCGTCACCTGCATACGCTTAAAGGTGGCGCGCGCATGGCAGGAATCTCCGCCATGGGCAATCTCAGCCATGAACTCGAGACCCTGCTGATATCGGTCGATGACGGGCGTGTCGAGTCCACCGAGATCGTCGAGGATTTGCTGCAGGGCAGCATCGATGAGCTGCACCGCATGCGCGACACGGTCATCACGGGCAAGCCGGTCAGGCCGGCGGCGAAACTCATCCAGCACATCCAGCAGGCGATCGCCGGCGTCGGTCCTCTGGACGCTGCGGCACTCGCTCCGGCCGGCGAGGACGTCGAGCCCAAGGATCTGGCCGCTCGGGAATTCACGGTCGAGCCGGACGAAGCGGTCAGTATGGTATTCGTCGATGCGCCTTCCGGCGACCGACAGGACCGCCGCGGACGGGTCGGAGGCGGAGCCGCCACCGCTGGTTGAATTGTCGCCACCTGACGCCGGCGATGAGCCGGACACTGAGGTGCCGCGTGACACGCTGGCCGGGTACGGGTCCGATGCCTGGTTCGAGGTATCGCCCGGTGTCGACGCGCCCGAGAAGCCTTCCGAGGACGCCGAAGCAGAGGCCGAACAAGACGCGCCCGCGCACGTCGCGGAGGGTGCAGGGGAGCCCGCTGGCGCGCCGCCGGCGGACTGGGATACAGACCTTGCCGCCGACGAGCCCGGTCAGGACGACGAGGAATCGACGGCAGGCGAGCCTCTCGGCACGGCCGACGACGCGCTCGGGCTGACGGGTGATGCCCCTGAAACGCAGCCGGAGTTCGCCGCCGAGGCGGAACAGGAGGCAGCGGCCGAAGCCGGGCACGGGACCGAAGAAGCCGGCCACGAGATCGAAGCCGGGCAGGAAGCAGAAGCCGGGCACGAGACCGAGAAGCCGACCAGGAAGCCGAAGTCGGGCACGAGACTGAAGAGGCCGGCCACGAGATCGAAGCCGAGCAGGAAGCCGAAGTCGGGCACGAGACCGAAGCCGGGCACGAGACCGATGGCGCGATGGCTGCGGACGACGCACCGGAGACAGAGCCCGCCGCCGAGCCGGCAGCAGCCGCCGTCGCCGAGCTGCGGTCGCTGCGAGCGCCGGAGCAACGGCAGGAATTCGCGCGTGTCGACGCCGACCTGCTGGAAGATCTGCTCAACGCCGCCGGTGAAATCACCATTTATCACTCGCGCCTGAATCAACAGGTGAGCTCAATCGAGTTCCATGTCGACGAGCTTGAACAAACGATCGCGCGACTAAAAGAGCAGCTTAGGAAGCTCGAGATCGAGACCGAAGCACAGATCATGCACGGCCACCAGGAAACGGTGGTGGCACGTGATTTCGATCCGCTGGAACTCGATCGCTACTCAAATATCCAGCAGCTGTCGCGCGCACTCGCCGAATCAGCGAGCGATCTGGGCAGCCTGAAGGACCTGCTGCAGGCGGTCACCAGCGAAGCCGAAGGCCTGCTTGTACAACAGTCCCGCGTTACCGCAGAACTGCAGGACGGTCTGATGCGAGCGCGCATGGTGCCGTTCGAACGGCACGTACCGCGCTTGACGCGCCTGGTTCGACAGGCCGCCCAGGAAGCGGGCAAACGCGCCGAGCTGGCTGTCGAAGGTGCGTCGGGCGAACTCGACCGGCAGGTACTGGAGAAAATGCTGCCGCCGCTCGAACACATGCTGCGCAACGCGATCGTGCACGGCATTGAGGACGCAGGCGAGCGGCAGGCCGCCGGCAAACCGGCCATTGGCCGAATTACGATTCGCCTGCACCGCGAAGGTGCCGAGATGGTTATCGACGTGGCGGACGATGGCGGCGGACTCGATGTTGCGGCTATTCGTCGCCGGGCCTACGAGTACGACCTGCTGCAACCCGACAGCAAGGTAAGCGACGATGAGATCATGGAACTCGTGCTGGCGCCGGGCTTCACAACCGCAGGCGAGGTCACGCAGTCGGCCGGACGCGGCGTTGGCATGGACGTTGTTGCCAACGAGGTCAAAAAGCTGGGCGGGAGCCTGCGCATAGCGTCGGTCACCGGGCAGGGCACCAATTTTACCGTGCGCCTGCCGTTCACGCTCGCCATCACGCAAGCGCTGATCGTACGGACCGGCGAGGAAGTGTATGCCCTGCCGTTGCCGACCGTCGAAGGGGTGGCCCGTGTGCCACGCAAGGAACTGGAAAACCTCCTGAGTCAAAACGAGCCGAGTTATCAATACGGCGAGCAGTCCTACAAGTTTCGACATCTCGGCATGTACCTTGGCGGACAGGCGGCGATCCTGCCTGCCGAGGAGTCCTCGGTGCCGGTCATTCTCGTTCGTGCCGGGGAATATTCGGCGGCCCTGCTCGTGGACGAGATGCTGGCGAGCCGGGAAATCGTCGTCAAGGCGGTCGGGCCGCAGCTCGCAGGTATTCGCGGGATCTCGGGCGCGACCATTCTCGGCGATGGCCGGATCATCCTGATTCTCGACACCAACGCGCTGATTCGCACCGGTGCGCCTGTTGTCGAGCTGGAAAAAGCGGCGCCAGTACCCGGCGATAATCGCCCGCTCGCGCTGGTTGTCGATGACTCGATTACGGTGCGCCGGGTGACCGAGCGCTTCCTGGATCGCAATGGCCTGCGCGTGGTAACCGCCAGGGACGGTCTCGATGCGATCAGCGTAATGCAGGATCACAAGCCCGATATCATTCTGCTCGACATCGAGATGCCGCGTATGGATGGTTATGAATTCGCGTCCTACGTGCGCAATGCGCCGGACATTGCGGACCTCCCGATCATCATGATCACCTCGCGGGTCGGCGACAAGCATCGCGCACGGGCGATTGAGCTCGGTGTGAACGATTATCTCGGCAAGCCCTACCAGGACTCCCAGCTACTGGAGGCGATTCGCCGTCAACTTGAAGACAGGGGCATCGAACTATCGTGAGCATGGCCGCCGACGAACTGTACAGCCTGCTCGTGCCGCTTTCTGGCGACAGGCTCATCGTGCCGCGCGCCTGCGTTGCTGAAGTGGTTCGCTTTAGCGCGCCTGACCCGGTTGCCGGGGCGCCCGACTGGATGCTGGGCAGCGTCAACTGGAATGGACGACCGCTGCCCGTGGTGTCGTTTGAAGGCGCACTCGGCAACGAGGTGCCGGACGCCACCGGCAGGACCCGAATCGTTGTGTTTTACGCGAGCTCGGGGCAGATCAGGATGGGCTATTTCGGAATCCTGACGCAGGGCTTTCCGCAACTGGTGCGCGTCAACAGGGACGTTCTCAAGCTCGAGTCCAGGGAGGGCTGGCCGGAAGAGGCCCCGGTACTTTGTCGCGTGCGCATGATCAACGAATACCCGATCATTCCCGATCTGGAAAAACTCGAAGCGATCATTGCGCGGGAAGCCCAGCAGGCGTGAGTCACTGACCGCGCGAGTTCGTCGCGCGGGTCGTTCAACGAAGGTCACCCCACAAGCCCTGCATGAGCGCCAGCGCGGCGATCGCGCAGGTTTCCGTGCGCAACACGCGTGGACCGAAGCCGACGGCCTGAAAGCCCGCCCGGGTCGCGTCCTCCACCTCGTTCGTGCTGAATCCCCCCTCCGGTCCGATTAACAGGCAGACTTTGGTCGCCGGCGGCTCGGTCCTGGCCAGGGGCGTGACGGCGCCTGGCTGGAGAATGAGTTGTGTGTCGACCGCGGGCGGCGCATTCGCCAGCCAGGTCGCGAGGCGAACAGGTGTATCGATCAACGGCAGCCGCACCCGGCCGGACTGCTCGCAAGCGCTTACCGCGACCTTTTGCCAATGGTCGCGGCGTTTTGCAGCGCGTTCCGGGTCGAGCTTGACGACGCCGCGCTCGCTCAGGACCGGCGTGATGCGCTTGACCCCCAGCTCGGTTGCCTTCTGTACGACAAAGTCCATGCGTTCTCCTCGCGACATGCCCTGCACGAGGTGTACCCGCAGCGTTGTCTCGGTGAGGGGCTCTGTCCCGGCGTCGATGCAGCAGAGTCGCGTTGTTTTTGCTGAGTTCGTCTATCGTTGCGTTGAACTCGTTACCGTTGCCGTCGAAGACGAACAGGCGGCTGCCGATTTTCATCCGCAACACGCGGCCAAGATAGTGTGCCTTGTCGGCGTCCAGTTGCAGGGTGGATCCGCTTGCGTACGGACCGGCAATATAGAGTCTTGTTTGGTGCATGGTTTACTATGGTCTCTCGATCGCGGCCCCGATCGTCATCGAACCCTCGCAGAAGCCATGATGTCATGCAAACACAATTCAGCGTAACACCCCAAACCGGGTTGATCCGGCCCGCGGAGCAGTGTTGCAGCCCAAACCAGGACCCGAGACCGGTCGATGCAGAGCCCGCGCTGGTCGTTATTCACGGGATCAGCCTGCCGCCCGGCGAGTTTGGTGGTCCCGAAATCGCGGCGTTGTTCATGAATACACTGGACCATGATGCGCATGCCTACTTCGACGAGATACGGGGTCTGACGGTTTCCGCCCATCTGCTTATCCGGCGGGACGGCACCGTGCACCAGTTTGTGCCGTTTACAATGCGTGCCTGGCACGCCGGCGCATCGTGCTTCCGCGGCAAAGACTGTTGCAACGACTATTCCATCGGCATTGAGCTCGAAGGAGAGGACGAAACCCCCTACGACGATCGCCAGTACGAGGTCCTGCCAGAGGTGCTCAAGGCGATATTCGAGCGCGTATCCCGCGATCACGGCCCGTGAGGTTGCTGGCCATTGCGACATCGCCCCAGGCCGCAAGACGGATCCAGGGCCTGCTTTCGAGTGGCTGCGATTGTATGATGGGCTCGCTGACTCGTGATTCCGCGCGCGCGGCTCGCACCCGACCTTAGCAACAGAGCAAACCCGTTATGAATCTGATTGCCTTGCTTATTGGACTGCTGATCGAGCGACTCGCAACGCAGTGGTTTCACTGGCGCCGCATGCGCTGGATTGATCGCATCATCGATGCGGGATTCACGCAGGTGCGGCGCGTGTCGAGCTGGCCCGCCCTCTTGCTCGTATTGCTGCTGGCGGTCGTGCTGGTGCTGCCGGTCTACCTCATCATCGTCGGCCTGGGTGGCACGCTGGCTGGTTTTACCTATCTGCTGCTCGCCATTGTCGTTTTGTTCTTTTCCTTCGGTCCTACCGATATCGGCGAGGAGGTTGACGACTACTGCAGGGCGCTCGAAGGCGAAGACGACGAGGCGATACATCGTGCGGCCAAGGCGATCGTCGAGGGCGATGTGCCGCCGGACGCCCGCGAGCGCATCCGGCGTGTCGAAGAGGCCGTGTTGGTACAGGCAAACAACCGGGTGTTCGCGGTGGTGTTCTGGTTCGTGCTGCTTGGGCCACTGGGGGCATGGGCGTATCGCGTGACGGACATGATCCGACGCCGCGCCGTGTTCAGCGCGGCGCGCAGTGAGAAGACGGACGACAGTGATGCGGCGATTCGGGACGCGGCCAATACCTTGCACGGCTGGCTCGCCTGGATACCGGCGCGGCTAACGGCGATCGGCTACGCGACGGCCGGTCATTTCGATGAGGCGATTGCGGCGATGCGGGCTCCCGGCGAGCAACGTGACGCGACCCCGTCAGAAAGCAACGAGAATCTGCTCGCGCGTGTCGGCACGGCGGCGCTGGCCCTTCAGGATATTGACGATGAGTCCATCACCGCACGCGGCGTTCGGGGAGCGGCTGCGGCGAAACGACTGGTCTTTCGCCAGCTGATTATCTGGGCAGTCATCATTTCTGCAATGACGTTGTATGGCCTGACGCGGTGACGCGGGCGGTTCTGCTCGCCGGGATCGCCGCCTTTCTGTGCGGCTGTTCAGAACCCGCTGACCCGCAACCGCCACAGCAGACCTACCAGCGCGTCGTCACACTCGCGCCCAACCTGACCGAACTGATCTACGCCGTAGGCGCCGCCGAGACACTGGTTGGCGTGAGTGCCTGGTCGGACTACCCGCCGCCGGCACGCCAACTGCCCGTGGTCGGTGACGCGTTTAACGTCGACCACGAACGACTGCTGCTGCTAAACCCGGACCTGATGTTGGTGTGGGAAAGCGGCACGCCCGCGCACACTATCGAGAAACTGCGGGAACTCGGGTATACCGTCGAGGCCATAAGAACGCGAAGCCTCGCTGACGTGAGTGCCGCGATGCGGCGCATCGGGCGATTGACAGGTCACGCCCGGGAGGCCGAGCGTGCGGCCGCGATATTCGACGACGGGCTGCAAAGCTTGCGACAGGCGCAGGCTGGCAGCGACCGAATTACGGTTTTTTACCAGGTATCGGCGCGCCCCTTGTACACCGTCAATGGCGAGCACTACGTCAGTGAACTCATCGAGATTTGCGGCGGGCACAACGTCTTCGAGGGCTTAAGCGAACTCGCGCCAGCGATTTCGGTCGAGGCGGTCGTGGAACGTAATCCTGAAGTGATGCTTGCAAGTACCGATGCCGGGACCGAGGGTTTCGCCGTGTGGGAGCGCTGGCCGGAAATGCGGGCGAATCGCTACGGCAATCAGTATCTTCTTCCAGCTGACGAAATCGCACGAGCGACACCGCGGTTGCTTCTAGCCGGTGCGGCCGTGTGCACTGCATTGCAGCAAGCACGGAAAAAGCGTGCCGCTGTGGAGACAGAATAACGGAGCGCTTTCACATCCTTGCGGCGGCCGTGGCCGATCTTCCCGAGTTTAGTTTCGGTCGCGGTTCCAGAGCACTTCCTCGCCGGACTCCTCGCGCGCGAGCACGCGTGCGACGACAAACAGCAAGTCGGACAAGCGGTTCAGGTATCTCACCACTTCGGGGCGAACGTCCTCGAGATTGGCCAGGGTGTAGGTGCGGCGTTCGGCCCGGCGCACGATGGTTCGTGCGAGGTGGCAAGCGGCCGCGGCCGGACTACCGCCAGGCAGTATGAACTCCTTGAGACTTGGCAGTGGCGCATTGAATTGGTCCAGGTCGTTTTCGAGGCGCTGGATGAAGGCATCGCTCACCGCGCTGTGGCCAGGAATACACAGTTCGCCACCGAGTTCGAACAGGTCGTGCTGCACGTTGGTCAGGCAACGCCGAACCTCAGGCGGTACGGCGTCCGCGGCGAGCACCACGCCGATCGCGCTATTGGCCTCATCAACCGTGCCATAGGCTTCTACGCGCGCACTGTCTTTGGACGTTCGACTGCCATCGCCGAGACCGGTCGTGCCATCATCGCCGGTACGTGTATAGATTTTGCCTAGCCGATTTCCCACGTTGTTCTCCGAAGCTATCGCAAGCGGTAGCTTAACTCGAGAAAGCCACTGCGTTCCTGCATAGAATAGTTTGCTGCGGTTTGATAGGCGGCGTCCAGCAGGTTCTCGATTCGCGCGTTCAACTGCCAGCCGTTCGGAAGCTGATAGCTGTGCGTTCAAATTGGCCACCACATATCCCGCGAGTCTCGCGCCGCCGAAATCCATGCGCTTGCCGCTGGCAAGCACTGAGAGTCCAATGCGATGCGCGCCCAGGTTCTGCGTATAACTCAGCGTAGCACTCTGCTCGGCCCGCCGTAAAAGTCGCTCTCCGGAACTGGCGTCATCGGCGCGCTGACGCACCAGGTCCGCCCGCAGTACGTAGTCGGCGCCGCGGTATTCGTAACCGAGCTGCGCACCCCGTATCTCCGCCTTGTTGAGATTCTGTAGCGTGAAGGTTTGCAGGTCGAATTCGACAAGATCCTCAATATCGTTGGCATACAGCGCGAGTTCCACACTGTGGCGTGCGCCGGGCGTGTAGCGCAGCCCTAGCTGCCGCTCGTCGGCCACTTCGGGCCTGAGGTCCGGCCTGCCACCGAAGCCGAAGCGGTCACTGGCATCCGGTGCGCGAAAGCCGTGCGCCAGTCCGGCATTGAAGGTAAGTGCGTCGCTGAAATCGAAAGCGTATTCCGCGTTCCAGGTCGTTTGCTGGCCGAAATTCTCGTGATCGGATCGACGAATCGCCACAAACGCCTTGTGACGTCCCAGGGAAAACTGGTCCTGCAGGAACGCGGCGCGCACCCGCGTGTCTTCATCGAAGCCGCTGCCATACGACAGGCTGCCGGCGCTTTCGTCAACCACGAAAATACCGCCAGTCACAGTGTGCCGGTCAAAAGCGTGGCTGTACTGCCAGTCAAGGCTCAGTCGCTGCGACTCGACGAAGTCGGGCGCCTGGTTTTGCCGAATCTCATCCCTGATGAACGACAGCAGCAGTTTGCTGTTGGCGGACTCCGACAATTTGCTGTCGAGTGCAATCGCCGTTACCGAATTTTCGAAATCCTGGTCGATCGGGTTCAGGAAAAAATCCATGTATTCCACGGTACCTGCGGCGCGCCAGTGACGTACGCTGACTTCGTTGTCGGCGAAGCGCCGCGCTGCGTAGAGGTTTGTCGAGAGATTGTCGTAGCCGCGCGGGACATCGGCATCTACGTGCGGGGCGTAGCCGTCGGTTGTCTGCCAGCCTATGTTGACACCGAACTCACCGCTGTCACTGCGATCGCCCATGGCGACGTGCGCCGACTGCGATGCGAAACTGCCGGCGCCAACGCTCGCTTCAAACTGGTTGCTCGCCGCCCTGCGCGTAATGATATTGATAACGCCGCCAATGGCATCGGTGCCATACAGCGCCGATCGCGCTCCCTTCACGATCTCGATGCGTTCGATAGCGTCGGGCGCAATATTCTGGATGGCGGCACCGCCCAGCGTGCCAGGATTCATGCGTACGCCGTCGATCAGGACCAGCGTATGGTTACTCTCCGTGCCGCGCAGGAAAACCGAGGTGGCCTGGCCCGGGCCACCGTTGCGGCCAACGTCGATGCCTGCCTCGAACCGCAATAGTTCCGCGAGATCAGAGGCCAGCGACAGCTCAATGTCTTCGCGGGTGATGAGGGTCACCGGCACAGTGCTGTCCGCCATTGGGGTGGGCGTGCGAGTCGCCGTAACAACGATGGTATCGCCCGCGCTGATTTCGCCCGCGACTGACAGGGGCGCGACCAGCAACAATGCGGGGATCGCGATGAAATGCGAAAATTTCATGTGAAGCTTCCCTGCGTGCCGCCCGCACGCGCCAAATACTCGAGTGTGAATAGTTGCGGGGGAGACTGGACGTCGACTGGACACGCCCGAACATGGCGCCCGCCGCGCTATTCGCGTTTCATCCGGCCGGTCTCCGGGCTGACGAGCGGATTGCTCCAACCGTAACGCCTTCCCACGAAACGTCGTGTTTCGCAGTGGCTCTGCGTCAGTGGCGCCTGAACCTGCCAGGGCACATGACACAGGGGCTACGGTATTAACTCGATCACCGTTGCGGGGGCAGCGCCGGACTGCTGAGACCGAAACTTTCTCGATCTCGAAACACCGGCTTCCCGTTCACCCGAAACAAGCCATTTCGGGTTCACCTGATGAGGGCACGACCATAGGCACACGGCACAACGCTGTCAAGCGCAGTGGGGCGGCGCGTGACTTGTCAATGGCGGTGCATGTCGCCATAGTGGCGCCGAACGCTGGCGTCGACAGCCGGCATCCGTACAGGACAGGAACACGTCGTGGAAAGCTATCCGGAATCGAGTGCATCAGTTTATCTGCAGGTCGCGTTGGCGGCGGCCGGGGAGGCCGCGCAAATTAGCCGCCATTACTATTCCGGCAACTTCACTGTCACGACGAAGGCCGACCGCACACCGGTCACCCAGGCTGACGTTGAGTGTGAGCAGGCGATCCGGAAAACGATCCTGGAGCGCTTTCCGGAGCACGGTTTTTTCGGCGAAGAAACCGGGCGCACGCAAGAAGATGCGGAGTACTTGTGGCTTGTCGATCCTATCGACGGCACCAAGGGTTTTGTTCGCCAATACCCGTTTTTTTCAACGCAGATCGCGCTCATGAAAAACAGCGAGATAATTCTCGGCGTATCGAGTGGCACCATGATGAATGAACTGGCGTGGGCCGAAAAAGGCAAGGGTGCCTGGCTCAACGGGACGCGACTTCTGGTGAGTAAGACCGCCGATCCCGATCAGGCCGCCGTGTCGGTGGGCAACCTGAAATCGTTGGCCGCCAGCAGCGGGTGGAGTGCGCTGGGCGACATCGTCGAGCGTGCAGACCGCATCCGCGGGTACGGGGACTTTTATCATTATCATCTGCTCGCGGCCGGAAAAATCGAAGCCGTTATCGAGTCCGACGTCAATATCCTGGACGTCGCTGCATTGTCGATTATCGTTGCGGAGGCGGGCGGTCTCTTCACCGACTTGAACGGTATGAAGCCGTCCCTCGGCATGCGATCAGTGCTGGCGGCCAACCCGTCGTTGCATGCGAAATATCTGCCCGCGCTAAAAGGATACGTCCCCTGAGGCGATAAACAGCCGGTGGGATCGCCACTCGACCGCTTCCATGGGAGTTCGAGTACAGCTCGCTCAGGCGATGCGAGTCGAGAATCTCAGCCGTCGTCCCAAGGTCCCAACGGCCATCGCCGTAAAGCAAGAGACAGCGATCCGCGTAACGCACGGCCAGGTTCACATCATGCAAACTGGCGATAACAGCGGCGCCGTTGTCCGCGGCGGAGCGAAACAGCCGGAGAGAGTCGAGCTGGTGCTGCGGGTCGAGGTGATTGGTTGGCTCATCGAGAAGATAGACCTGCGGCCGCTGCGTCAGCACCTGGGCGATAGCGAGTCGGCGCCGCTCACCGCCCGACAAGGTCAGTACGTCGCGCGTCGAGAATCCGGAGAGCCCCACCGCGCTGCAGCGCATCGTTTGCGATCGCGAAGTCCTCGGCCGACTCCCAGTTGAGTCGCCCGATATGTGGATGCCGTCCGATCATGGCGGTATCGAGGACCGTTGCCGGAAAGATATCGTCGACGTGCTGTGGCAACAGCGCCAGGATTTTCGCGATTTCCTTTCGGCCAATGGCGTCGAGGCCTTTGCCATTCAAAAGCACCCGCCCTTCGCTGCAGCTGCGAAGCCCGGCCAGGGTGTGCATGGTGAGGGATTTGCCGCAGCCGTTCTGCCCCAGGACGGCGAGCATTTCACCGGCGGGGACGTCGAGTTGCAGCGCGTCGACGAGCGTCCGCCCGGCGACAGAAATGCCGATATCCCGACAGGAAAATAACGATGTTTTGCTGGCCTGCATGCGCTCAGCGTAGCTCACGGCGTGGCACAAGGAAAAGCGTGTCAGTCGATCAGGTTGATCTCGCGTGCTGTAAGCGGACCGATGACCGCGAATTTCAGGTTCTTGGGAATAACCGCGTCATCTTCGGCGAGCGCTATCCGGCCACCCATGATCTCGGCATAGCGCTGCGGATAGAGTGGATCGCGGTCCGGTTCGGCGAGTCCCTCCGGCGCTGCCGGTTGGCCGTCAGCCGGATCGTACTTGTCGGTGGCACCGAGCGTATGCAGGAACTCGTGAGCGATGATGACGTTGTTCGCGCCGCGATAGCTGCGGCTCGCGTAACCGTTCACGATGCCGACCATCCCCTTTTGCAGGCCAACCGAGTTTTCCAGCATAACCGCGCTCCGTGGCGTGTGGTAACGCACGAATATCCTGACATCCGGCCTGATACGATCCTGTTCGTCGGTGACGCGACTTGCCCACCAGCGCATCTTCAGCGACCAGAGCATGACAGACAGTTTGTCGTGCGTACCGCCGAGTTCGGGCGGTTGCGACGTTACCCTTTGACCGAGTTCGATTCGGACCGGCCGTGCGAGTGGATTCGCGTACTTGAAGGCCTCGCGCTCGAGAAACGATTCGATGCCCGCAAAGTCGTCGATTGCCAGTTGATCAATGTACCTGGCAGCGGCCGCGCTGCTGTCGGCGTTGATCGGGTAGACCTTGACCCAGAGGCTGTTGTTCCAGTCCGTACTCCGCGCCTGCGTAAGCCAGGTGCTGACGGCGACGAAGAACAGTACGAAAAGCAAAATGGAAATGCGAATGGCTTTGAACATCGGGTAATTCGCTTCAGACGGCGTGACGGCGTTGTCTCGGCAGCTTGCGCGAATCAGCGGGCGAACGCCATGAGCTGTTTCTCAATTACAGGCTTTCCCCGGCACGCGGCGGCTCTGCAACCCATTCTGCGGTCACCGACCCGTGCACATGCCTTCCTGGCCGAAGCGTTGCTGCGATCCCGGGCGGCTGCTCGCCGTATCAAGGGCGCGTATTCAATGCGCCAAAGAAAAAGCCCCGCGGCGTTAGCGGCGGGGCCAGATTCTCTTTTTTTCAAAAGAGGCAACTACGAATACGATAACCGGCTACAGAGTATTTTAATTATTATTGGATCTGGATCTTCTTGTTTTTGTAGTTATTTTTCTTCTGGCGTCTAAATCCTGTATCTGGCCGTTCAGCGTTACCGAGCGTAGCTGCACTTCGCTTGGGCAAAACTATATAAGCAAGACTTGTGCCAACTCTGCCTGAAGTGCGCTCATTCAGCGGGCAGGGCGATTTCGCGCCAGGCGTCATGCCGCGTCGCGGCTGGTTTTTGTCAAAAAGTTCGACAGCGACAATCGCCCGAAGCTGACCCTGTGTCACAAGAGCCGGAAATAAGCAGATGATAAATATGAAAAAAATGATCGAATTTCCGATAGCGACCCGCCGCTCTGTCATCCGTGATGTCGTGGGCGCTTGCAGCAGACGGGATTTGTCGCGATTTGGGGACGAATCCTGGCTGGTTTTGTCAAATTATTCGACAGTTTGACCGGTTTCGACCCGATCGATCAATCCGCGTGCGCTGAAAAAGCGTCCGTTGCGGACCACAGCGACGATACGGATGGCGTCGTGCAACATCGGCCAGCGGATCACCGTCAACGAACAACAGGTCGGCGGCGGCCCCGACCGCGATGCGCCCAAGCTGAAGGTCCACGCGAAGCGCGGCGGCCGCGTTTACGCCCGCCGCTCGCAAAATACGCTCCGGTGGCAGCCCGGCGGCGGCGAGCGCGAGGAACTCGGCATGCAGCGCGATGCCGGGCGCCAGTTCATTGTCCCGGCTCCCCAGCACCGCGCCACTGGCAACGGCAGCGAAGCCCGGCGGTTCGGCAAAACGGCGCCTGATCGTGGTCGACATGTCGAGCAACCGGGCCTGGCGGGTCTGCATGAGGTCGGTCAGGCCCGGTGTCGTTGCATCGGCCAGGCTGGTGACGCGCGGTACCTGCCAGTCCGTCGCGCGGAGCAGCCGTGGGCCTGGCGTCGCCTTTGCCAGACCAAAGCCGGTTCAGCCGTTTGCTCTTCGGCATGATCGGCGACCAGCGTTGTCACGCCGCTGAGCAGCAATAGCGGGCCAACGTTGTCCCCGAACTTGTCGTACCCGGGCTTGAGTTCCGCAAGCGTATCGATGTAGCCCGGAATAACCGTCAGGTCACCCATGTCAATCACGATGGCGTCGGTGCGGTCGCGATGCGGCTCGAGTGCCGTTATTCGGCCACCGTCGATGATGATGTCGACATCCGCCTGATAAGCGCCGCCGAGGCCGTCGTACAGTCGCGTGGCGTGAACCACCAGGCGACCCGCCGGCTCCTCGATGCGATCCAACTGGCGGCGTTTGTTGCTGCCTGCATCGACCGGCTGAATCAGCCCGTGGGGTTGCTCGAAACGGCAACGGCGATGATGTCCAGGAATTGAACAGCCGTTGCCGAATCTCGGCGCCCGCGGTGTACACCAGGCGATGTCGATCAAGCCAGTTGAGCGGTGCGAGCACGAAGTCTTCGCCTTTCGCGTAAGAACGAACGAGTCGTGGTTGCGACAGGATGACCATGTCGATGCGGGTGTCGCTGGCGCTCTTTCTGAGGTAGGTAATCAGGCTGCCATCCGGTCGCCAGGCCGGACCGGCGAGCCTGTCCGTGCCCGACACCAGGATTTCCTCCGGGAGACCCTGACGGCGGAGCACGAGAGACCATTGGTCGCGATGATGATGTACGTAAACGAGGTCCCGGCCGTTCGACGACCACGCCGGATCGGTTTCATCGCCGGGCCGATCGCTGAGTCTCCAGTGCAACTCGCTCGAGCAGATCGACTTCCCACAGGTCGAAGCCTGCGCCGGTGGCATCGGACGCGTAGACGATGCGTTCGCCCCCGGGATGCCAGGCAGGATGCATATCGAAGAAACGGCCGCGACTGATTTTTCGCAACTGCTCTGGCGCGAACTCGTACAGCCAGATTCCCTGGTCGCGCCCGACAGACGATTGATAGGCGATTTTCGATGCATCCGGCGACCAGCGTGGTCGGCGCACGGACAGAAGTCCCTCTGTCAGGCGCTGTCGCCCGACCGCCGCCCGCCGGCACGACCCAGATGTCGCCCAGCAGATCCATCGCGATGCGGCCATCCGCTGCGACCGTGACCGAAAGATTGTCGGCGCGCGTGATGGTCTCTGCCGCCACGGCGAGCGTTGTCGCAAGCAGTGCGAAACCGGTGGCAAGAAAAGGGAAGAAACGGAACATCAGGCGCTTTCTGAAACGAATACGCCGCCTTCACGTCGCGGGTCGGCGGCCGCATCGAGTCCGGAGTCCGGCGTGTGAACGGCCGCGCCAACGCCGCCGAAGTACATCACGATGTTCGGAAAGGTGGTGATCGGCAGGTCGATATCGAGCAGCTCCAGACCGGGCTCGGCCATCAGCCGCGGCGTTGCGCCACTGGTATCGACGTGTACGCGCGGATGGGAAATCGCCTCGCGCAGCGGCATGCGAAACTTGAGGTAGTTGATCAGGAATTGCTGCATTGCCGTCGTTATCCTGTCGGCTCCCGGCGAACCGACCGCGAGCACGGCGTCATCGCAGCGGGCAACGCTGGGGGCCATGTTGGATGGCAAGCGTGCGCCCGGCGGTCCCGCGTTCAGTCCGCGACGATTCAGCTCGATCTCACCGAGACAGTTGTTCAGCCACAACCCGGTGCCGGCCGGCATCTCGCCCGAGCCGTATCCGGACGAGGCCGTAATGGCGCAGCCCGTGCCGTCACTGTCAACGGCCGACGTATGGACCGTGGATGCGGATGTCCAGCGCGTCAGCAGGCGCCCACTTCTTGCCGACTCCAGCAGGCGCGCAGCCTCGGCGGCGACGTCCGGCGCAAGATCGAGATGGCGCCTGCGAAAGTCGAGGCAAGCGCGTTGCGACGCCACCAGCTGGCGCAACGCCGCGCTGCTCCAGCTATTTCCGGCCAGGTCGGAACAGGCAAGCAGCATGGCGGCGAGCACGCTGCCGCCGACGGCGGGTGGCGGGTTGCTGGCAATGGACCAGCCGCCGATGTCGGTTATCAGCGGCGCTCTCTCGATCGCGCGATAGCTGCACAAGTCCTCGCGCGTCAGCATGCCCTCGCCGTCACGGCAGTGATCGGCTATTGCTGCCCCGATATCACCCTCATAAAAGATGCGGGCGCCGCTTTGTGCGATCGCCTCCAGGCTGTCGGCAAGATGCGGCACGACAATCGTCTCGCCGGCATCGCGCAGCGTGCCGTCTTCATCGGTGCAGTGCGGCAAAGCCGTCGTCGCTGCGATTGAAAATGCAATCGCCGGAGTAACCAAGGTAATAGCGACAGGCGGCGGACAGCCGGAAGCCGTCCCGGCACGCCCGTATGGAGGGTTCGAAAATCGTTCGCCACGGCACTCGACCGAAGCGCTTCGAGGCTAGCTCTATCGCCGCAAGTGTGCCGGGAACGGCGACCGAGCCCGGGCCGACCAGCGTGGTAATGCCGCCGCCGTAGTCGAGCGTCACGCTGACGGCGCCCCGGCCGCGTTGCTCGGGCGCCAGGCCTTCACCGGGCACCGTGACGTTGCCGTCGATGGTCACCGGCGTGCCATCCGCGTCCCAGACGGTAATAAATGCGCTGCCGCCGAGCGCGCAAACGCCGGGTTCGGTATTGATCGAGACGAGCGCTGCCGCCAGAGCGCAGTCGACGGCGTTGCCACCCGCTGCGGCGACGTCCTCTGCCGCTGCAGCGGCCAGTTCGGAACTTGTCGCGACGGCAATTCCGCTCACGGTGACACCCGAGCCTGCTGAATGCGGCGTTTCTCTCTCAGAAGTGGATCACGGAGCGAATGCTCTTGCCTTCGTGCATCAGGTCGAACGCCCGGTTGATGTCCTCCAGCGGCATCGTGTAGGTAATGAATTCGTCGATCTTGATGTCGCCGTCCATATACTGATCGACCATGCCGGGCAACTGCGATCGACCCTTGCAGCCGCCGAACGCGGTACCTCGCCAGACCCGGCCGGTTACGAGCTGGAACGGCCGCGTGCGAGATTTCCTGGCCGGCGCCGGCGACGCCGACGATCACGGACTCGCCCCAGCCCTTGTGGCAGCATTCGAGCGCCGCGCGCATGAGCGTTGATGTTGCCGACGCATTCGAAGGAATAGTCGACGCCGCCGCCGGTCAGCTCCACGATGACGTCCTGAATCGGTGCGTCGTGATCCTTCGGGTTGACCGTGTCGGTCGCGCCGAGCTGCGTCGCGAGCTCGAATTTGTCCGCGTTGATATCGATCGCGACGATGCGACCTGCTTTCGCCATCGTCGCGCCCTGGATGACGCTGAGGCCGACGCCGCCGAGGCCGAACACCGCAACCGTCGCACCCGGCTCGACCTTCGCCGTGTTCAGCACCGCGCCGATGCCGGTCGTGATGCCGCAGCCCAGCAAGCAGACTTTTTCCAGCGGTGCCTCCTTGCTGATCTTCGCGACGGCAATCTCCGGCAGTACCGTGTATTCGCTGAACGTCGACGTGCCCATATAGTGATAGACCGTCTTGCCGTTGTGAGAAAAGCGCGACGTGCCGTCCGGCATCAGTCCCTGGCCCTGGGTGACGCGAATCGCCTGGCAAAGATTGGTCTTGCCCGACGTGCAAAAACTGCACTTGCCGCACTCCGGTGTATACAGCGGAATAACGTGATCGCCGACGGCCACGGACGTGACGCCCGCGCCGACTTCTTCGACGATCGCGCCGCCCTCGTGGCCCAGCACGGCCGGAAAAATACCCTCCGGATCCTCGCCCGACAGCGTGAACGCATCCGTATGGCAGACGCCGGTCGCGACGTTTCTCAGCAGCACCTCGCCCGCTTTGGGGCCGGCGAGATCGAGCATTTCGATTTCAAGAGGTTTGCCTGCTTCCCAGGCGACGGCAGCACGTGTCTTCATTGTTTTGTGACCCTCTATCACGGTGGTGGAAAGGCGATGCCGCATGTTCGCACGATTGCCTGATTGACGACAGTCGGCGGCCAGGCGGTGCCTTCTTCGGCGTTCATCTGCGGTTCATAAAACCAGTAAAAACAATAGCTTGAGTTCATCCTCGGTTCACGCTTGCACGCCTACCCTGTAACCGTCACAGACAAGGAACTGGAGATGATGATGAATAAGATTATTGACGACTGCGCTACTGGCCGGCGGCCTGCTGCTGCTGGATGCGCCACCAGCCGCCGCGCACCAGGAAATACGGACTCTGCAGAATCCCTGGGCGTCACTATCCTGTCGAAACCCGGCGCGCACAGCAAGATGCCGCTCTGGCTGAAAAAGAACCGCGTCGTTCCGGACCTGGTACAGGCACTCGCGGCTGCAGGAAGAACCGCTACCTGAGCTGGCACCAGCTTTTCGATATCTACCGCTGGGAGCGCATCGAACAAAGACGGGTCGCTCCGGCCGCGCAGCCATACACGATTCGCGGCACCAGCGTGACCCGCAATTCAGGGAACGACGTAAACGCCGGGGTTCGTGAGCTTCATTGCCTGCGGCGTAACGTGAGCCGGCCCGAAAGCGTTCGGGCCGGCTTTCACTGTTCTCTGGTCTGCTGTAAAACAGGTGCTTCGCCGCTTTCGAAATACTGTTCCCAGCCATGACGCTCGACCAACTGCGTAACAAACTCTCAACCGTGGACCGTCGACTGGTGGAACTGATTGCCGAACGGCAGCAAATTGTCGGTGCCATCGGCAAAAGCAAACTGAGCACGGGGGCCGGGACCCGCGACTATTCGCGTGAAAAAGACGTGCTTGATATGGGCCGCGCGCAGGCACGGGAACTCGGTGTCGACCCGGACCTGGTCGAAGGCCTCCTGCAGCAGCTGATTCGTACCTCCCTCGAAAGCCAGGAGCGCGAACGCGTCATCGCGGAGGGCAAGGGTGACGGCCGGCGTGCGCTGGTGATCGGCGGCGCCGGCAAGATGGGTCGCTGGTTCGTCGATTTTTTTGCGTCGCAGGGTTTCGTCACGTCGATCGCCGACCCGCTGCTCGAAGATGGGGCCGGACGCTTCACGAACTGGACCGACGCCGGTGTCGATTACGATTTCATCGTCGTCGCGGCGCCGCTGGCCGTGTCGGGTCGAATCCTCGCGCAGCTGGCCGTGCTGCGGCCGAAGGGGCTGGTCTTCGACATCGGCAGCCTGAAGTCACCGCTGATGGACGGCCTGCGCGAGCTCCGTGCGGCCGGTTGCCACGTAACCTCACTGCATCCGATGTACGGACCCGATACGCGACTGCTGTCGGGACGGCACCTGATTTTTTGCGACGTTGGCGATGCCGCCGCGACGGCGGCGGCAAAGGAGCTGTTCGCAGCGACCATGGTCGAGCAGCTCGACATGGGGCTCGAAGATCACGACCGCCTGATCGCCTATGTCCTCGGCTTGTCGCATGCGTTGAACATCGCTTTTTTTACCGCGCTCGCCGAGAGCGGCGAGGCCGCGCCGAAGCTGGCGCGTATGTCGTCCACGACCTTCGACTCGCAGCTGCTGGTGTCTGCGGCGGTGGCACAAGACAACCCGCACCTGTATTTCGAGATTCAGAATCTCAACAAGTTCGGGCTCGGCCCGCTGGACGCGCTTTGCGATGCTGCGTCGAGAATTCGCGAAACCGTCGCCGGCGGCGACGAGCAGGCGTTTGTCGAACTGATGAAAAAAGGTCGAGATTACCTCGCGTTGCGAGGCTGACTGCATGTCGTCGATCGAGGAACTCACGGCGGAGCTCGACGCCACGCGCCGCGAGCTCGACGCGCTGACGTCACAGGTCGCAGCAACGACGAAAAAATGCGGCGCACGCATCGGCGCGAGCTGCGATTGTTGCAGGCGGAAACGCTCGACGCATTGATCGTCGGCATGACCGATGGTCTCGCGTACAAGTTACGAGCTTGAACACGTGAGTGTCGTGCTGTGCGATCCGGACCACGATATTCGCCACCTGCTTATCGCGAACGGCACGCCGGCCGAGCGATTTCGATAATCTGACTATGGTCGAGGCGATGACGGGCCTGGCGCCGCAGTACGCCGCATTGCGGCAACCGTGGCTGGGCGCGTTCGCCCCCTGCGATCACCAGCTGATTTGTCCTGCCGCCAGCGGCATTCAGAGCCTGGCGATCATTCCGCTGACCTTTCGAGAGAAGCTGATGGGCAGCATCAACCTGTGCAGCGCCGACAAAGAGCGATTCGCTCGCGGGCTTGCCAGCGACTTTCTCGCGCACCTTGGAATCATCGCGTCATTCTGTCTCGAAAATGCCGTCAATCGCGCGCGCCTGCTGCGCAGCGGCTTCACTGACGTACTGACGGGCTGGCACAACCGCCGTTACCTCGGTGTTCGCCTCCACGAAGAGCTGGCACGCTCGCGTCGCGATGGCACCGGCCTTGTCTGTCTCATGATCGACATCGATCACTTCAAGCGTGTCAACGACAGCTGGGGCCATAGCGCTGGTGACGTCGTGTTGAAGGAAGTCGCGCACCGGATCGAGTCCCAGGTTCGCGCCAGCGACGTCGCGGCTCGTTACGGCGGCGAAGAATTCGTGGTGTTATTGCCCGGTACTGACGTTGCCTCGGCACTGCTGCTCGCGGAACGCATCCGGGATTCCGTATCGGCGAGCCGGGATCGGCTTGCCGATGCGACGACGACAACGATTACGGTGTCGATCGGTATTTCCGAAGCGCGCTTCGGGCGCGGAGATGACGAGCTCAAGACCATGGGCGATTCGCTTATCGCACGTGCGGATGTCGCCTTGTATGCCGCCAAGTCGGCAGGCCGGGATCGGGTCGTTGTCGAGGCGGCTTGAGGCCTAGCGGTCCTGGCGGACCTTGCTCATCAGGATCAGGAAAAGCGGCACGCCGATGGCCGCCGTGAGCGCACCGACCGGCAGCTGTATTGGCGCCATCAGCGTGCGCGCGATCGTGTCGGCAAGCACCAGCAGTATGCCGCCGGCCAGGGCCGAGGCCGGCAAAACCACACGATGGTCGCTACCGGCGACCAGCCGCACCAGGTGCGGCACGACCAGGCCGATAAAGCCGATGACGCCGACGGTCGTAACCGAGAGCGCGGTGGCCAGCGCCGCGGCGGCGAAGATCGCATAGCGCAAACCCCGCACGGGCACGCCGACGATCGCCGCCTGCAGTTCGCCGCGCGACAGAACGTTCAGGTGACGAGCGCCCAGCGTACCGATGACGACAAGCACCAGCAGTAACCACAGGCAGCGTGCCGGCTCGAACGCGAAGCTTAAGTCGCCCATCAGCCAGAACAGCATGCCGCGCAGGTTCTGATCCGGAGTGAGCGCGAGCAACAGCGTGGTAGCCGCGCTGAAACCGGCGGCCAGCACGACGCCGGTCAGGAGCAGTCGGGCCGGTGTCCAGCTGCCGGTCCCGTGCGCGATCGAAAACACGAGCAGCGTTGCGGCCATGGCGCCGCCGAAAGCCGACAGGTCGACAATAACGGTGCCCATGCCGAGCATCATCGCCAGCAGGGCGGCCACGGCGGCGCCGCCCGAACTGCCCAGAATGTAGGGATCGGCCAGCGGGTTGCGCAGCAATACCTGCATCAGAACGCCGGCCACGGCAAGCAGCCCGCCAACGGCAAAAGCGGTCAGGGTCCGCGGCAGGCGCAGGTCGATAACCAGCGATCGAACCTGCGGCGTTGACTCGCCGAAGAGCGCGCCCAGCGTCTCGGCAAGACTGACATCGGCGCTGCCGGAAGCCAGCGCAACCAGAAAGGCCGCCGCCACGAGCAGCGGCAATCCGACAAGCAGGGCTCTCGTGACGGCCCTTGAGCACAAAGAATCTCCTGGGGCGAGTAGCCGACGGATAGTGTAAAGTAAACGGCAGTTAGAGTTTCAGTGCGGTTGCTATGAGCAACGATTGGATTGACGCCGAAGGGTTTCGCGCAAACGTCGGCATCATCCTTGCGAATGCTGACAACAAGCTGCTGCTGGGCGGCCGCGTAGGCGCCAAAGGCTGGCAGTTTCCGCAAGGTGGGATGCTGGAGGGCGAGGAGCCCGTCGATGCCATGTTTCGTGAACTGCACGAGGAAATCGGCCTCGAGTCCGGTGACGTCGAAATTTTGGGCGTTACCCGGGACTGGTTGCGCTACCGCCTCCCCGAGCAAATACCTGCGCCGAAACAGCAAGCCATTGTGCATAGGCCAGAAGCAACGATGGTTCATGCTTCGCCTGGTCGGCGACGACCAAAATGTGCGTTTCGACTGCTGTGACAAGCCGGAGTTTGACCGCGTACGCTGGGTACATTTCTGGCGCCCGGTCAACGAGGTCATTTACTTCAAACGCAGGGTCTACGCGCGGGCGCTGCACGAGTTGGGGCCAACCGTTTTCCCGCAAGGGCTGCCGCGGCGGCCGCGCTGGTGGCCCAAGCGCTGGAGCACCATGTTCGACAAGGACATCGCGCGCGCGGCCCGGGCCGTCGAGGAACCCGGTAATCCGTGACCTGGCGCACTTCTGTTTGTTCGGGCCACCGCGTAACATAAGGCACTGTTGGCAAACCCTCGCATGATGGATCGCCATGGCCGCAAGACTTCACCTTCAAACGCATCGCGCCGGCCGGACCTGGCTGGTTCGCGGCCTGTTTGTGGCGCTGGTCGCGGCGAGCGGGTACCTGATTTTCGAATATGGGCGAATTAGCGCAGGCTACGACGTTGTCGACGCGGCGAGCGAGCGCGCCGCCTATGCTAAGGAAATCGAGGGCCTGGAAGAAGAAATCGTTGCCCTCAAGCAGGAGGTTGCCCTGATCGAAACGCACCGTGAGATTGATCGCGAGGCGTATCGCGAGGTGGAGGCCAGCCTTGCTTCATTGCAGGGCAAGATTCAGGAGCAGCGCGATGCCATCGCATTTTACCGCGGAATTGTCTCTCCTGCGGATGGCAAGTCGGGGCTGCGGGTTCAGGACCTCGAACTTACCCGCGGCAACGCGGAGCGGGAATTCAACGTACGGCTGGTGCTGGTGCAGGCGATGAAGCACGACAGAAAGGTTTCGGGCGACGTTAGTCTGACTGTCGAAGGTAGCCAGGATGGAGTAGACATCGTTTACGATTTCAAAGACTTGACCGCAGCAGAAGCGGACACAGAGTGGCCGTTTTCATTCCGCTACTTTCAGGATTTTAACCGGCGGCTGGTTTTGCCGGATGGCTTCACACCGGAACGTATTCGTGTTGAAGTGCGCTCGAAAACCCGCTCGATCCAGAGTATCGAGGAAAGTTACGCTTGGGCAACGAGTCAGGGTTAAACGTGTAGGCCGCAGCCGGCGGCGGTTGGAGAACTTGATGTTTGGGAAAAAACAACGCAAGCATACGGTGGTTGAGACGCTGGTTGGCGCCAACACAAAGCTGAACGGTGACCTGCATTTTCAGGGTGGCTGTCACATCGACGGTACGGTCAACGGCAACGTGATGGCCGACCCCGATTCCGAGTCCGCTTTGAGTATCAGTGATGTTGGCAACGTCGATGGCGGCGTGACGGTACCTTATGTTGTACTGAACGGTATCGTCCGCGGAGACCTGTTTGCGAGCCAGCGCGTGGAACTTGGGCCCACGGCCCGTGTCATTGGCAATGTGTATTATAATCTTATCGAGATGGCTATCGGCGCCGAAATCAACGGCAAGCTGGTGCATCAGCCCGAGGGGCAGGTTCCTCTCATTGAACAGACGGCGCGAATCGACAATTCAGTCGCCTTGGCTAACGAATCCTAGCCAAACCGGGATCAGGAAGATTAATCATGGCAACAGCAGAAAACATCGCACCACCACCGCCTCCCAGCGTCATCTTTACCGACGCGGCCGCGAGCAAGGTAGGCGAGCTTATCGTCGAGGAAGACAACCCCAACCTGAAGCTTCGAGTGTTTATCTCGGGCGGAGGCTGCTCAGGCTTTCAATACGGCTTCACATTCGATGAAGACATCGAGGATGGAGACAGCCAGGTAGAGAACCAGGGCGTGACGCTGTTGATAGATCCGATGAGCGTGCAATACCTCATGGGCGCTGAAATCGACTACAAGGAAGATTTGCAGGGCGCGCAGTTCATCATCCGGAATCCCAATGCACAAACAACCTGCGGCTGCGGATCGTCCTTTACCGTCTGAGAACGACCCGTCGCAAATCATCGCCGCCGTTGACCTCGGCTCCAACAGTTTTCATATGATCGTTGGCGAGCTGCGCCACGGCCAGCTTGCCATCCTCGACAGAATCCGCGAAACCGTGCGACTCGCCGAAGGCCTGTCGGCCAGGGGCGATCTTCGTGACGATGCGAGGGATCGAGCTATAACCTGTTTGTCGCGCTTCGGTGAGCGACTGCGGGAGATGCGTGCCGACAACGTGCGAGCGGCGGGCACCAGCACTATAAGGCGGGCTCGCGAAGACACGACGTTCATGCGCGAGGCGGAGGCGGCACTCGGTCATCCGATCGAAATCATTTCCGGAATCGAAGAGGCGCGCCTGATATACAAAGGCGTAGCGCACAGTCTGCCGCCGGCAGACGGCCTGCGCCTGGTGATGGACATCGGCGGCGGCAGCACCGAACTGATCCTCGGCGAAGGCGCAACGCCGCGCGCGCTCGAGAGCCTGGACATGGGATGCGTGTCGATAACCGAACGCTTCTTCGGGGACGGCGCCCTGACGGCCGCCGCCTTTGAGAAAGCCCGCACGGCCGCGCGCCTCGAACTGCGCCCGGTCAAAGCGTTCTTTCGGCAAGCGGCCAACCTCGAGGCGATTGGCACCTCCGGTACGATTCGCGCAACGGAAGCCGTTGCGCAGGCGCTCGGTATTTCGGAGTCCGGATTGACGCCGCAGATCGTCGATCGCCTTATCGAAGAGGTTCTCAAGTTCGCAACGATCGAAGACCTGTCGCTGAGTGGTCTCTCGGAGCGGCGGGCGCAGGTGTGGCCCGGCGGCCTGTGTATTCTCGCGGAGTTGCTCGGCGTCCTGAGAATTGAGCGCCTGCAAATTTCAGATGGCGCGCTTCGCGAAGGACTGCTGTATGACTTGCTCGGTCGCTTGCAGCATGAAGACGCACGCGAGCGCAGCGTGCATGCAATGGCGGCGCGCTATCACGTCGATCTTGAGCAATCCCAGCGCGTCGCCGCAACCGCCACGTTGTTGTACCAGCAGTGTGCCGGGAGCTGGGGGCGGGACACGGTCCTGGAAGCCCAGATCCTCGATTGGGCGGCGCGTCTGCACGAGATCGGTCTCGATATTTCGCACGACGGTTTTCAGCGACACGGTGCCTACGTTGCGGAGTATGCGGACATGCCGGGCTTTCCGCGCGCGGAGCAACGCTACCTGTCGTTTCTTATTGGCAGTCAGCGCCAGCAGCTGGACACAACGCGCCTGAAACAGTTGCCGCACGGCTGGCGGGAATCCGCGCTGCGCCTCGCGCTGCTGTTGCGACTGGCCGTGCTATTGAACCGCAGCCGAAAAAGCGATGTTGCGGCAAGCTTTACTTCAGAGGTGGCCGAGCGCTCGCTCACGTTGCGCTTCGATCCGGACTGGCTTTCTGAAAATCCACTGACCGTTATTGATCTCGAGCGGGAAAAGGAGTTGCTGCAGGAGGTGGGTTACGACCTGCAGTTTGGCTAGCTGTCGAGAGCCAGGCGTTCGAGAAACGTTTCCTGTGCCGAGATTGCCTCGTCACCCGCCGGCGACAGCCGCTCGTAAGTGCCGTCACCATTGAGAATCCATGCCTGGCAATTATCGGCAAGGAACAGTTCGAGGTCCTGCCGAATTTGTTCCTTCATCGCTTTTTGGCGTATCTCAAAACACGACTCATTGCGCCGGAACATGTTGCGATCCATCCAGTCCGCGCTGGCGCAGTAGAATTCTTCGTTGCCGTCGTTCATGAAATAGTAAACACGCGAATGTTCGAGGAAACGACCCACGATAGAACGCACGTGGATGTTTTCCGAGAGCCCATTGATGCCCGGTCGCAGTGAACAGATGCCGCGCACGATGAGGTCGACCTTCACACCCGCTTTCGATGCCTCGTACAGCGCGTCAATCAGCTGCTGTTCATTGAGCGAATTCACCTTGGCGACGATGCGCGCGTCCTTGCCGGCCTCGGCGTATTGAGTCTCGCGTTTTATTTTTTCTATCAGTGCGTCGAAAAGACTGAATGGCGAGGCCAGCATGCGAGACAGGTCGCCAGGGTCGGTAAGGCTGGTCAGTTGCAGGAAAAGCTTGTGGACATCCTCGCCGAGCCGCTGGCTGCTGCTGAGGTAGCCGTAATCGGTGTAGACCGAGGTGGTTGCGTGGTGATAATTGCCGGTACCCAGATGCACGTAGCGGACCAGCTTGCCCGACTCGCGGCGCACGATCAGCATCATCTTTGCATGGGTTTTGAAGCCCACCAGCCCGTACACGACGTGCGCACCGGCCTCGTGCAGCCGGTTCGCCAGTGCGATATTGGCGGCCTCATCGAAACGCGCCATGAGCTCGACCACGACCGTTACTTCCTTGCCCGATCGTGCCGCGATTACGAGGTGATCGACGATGGGTGAATCCGCGCCGGTGCGGTAAAGCGTTTGTTTGATAGCCAGTACGTCCGGGTCCCGCGCAGCCGATGCGAGAAAATCGATGACCGGTGCGAACGACTGGTAGGGGTGATGCAGCAGCACGTTTTTCCGACCGACAATCGAGAAGATGTCGTCGTCGCTGCGCAGCTCTTCGGGAAGCCCCTGGGTGAACGGTGTGTAGAGCAGCTCAGGCCGATCGCCGATGTTGCAGACGGTCGCCATGCGATTCAGGTTGACGGGCCCTGCGACGAGGTACATGTCGCGCTCTTCCAGGCTGAAGTGATCCAGCAGGAATTCCTGGAGATCCTCGGGACAGCCGGCACCGATTTCGATGCGCACGGCGGCGCCATAACGGCTTGCCTCGAGCTGCCCTTCGAGGGCACGCACGAGATCGCTGACCTCTTCGTCGTCGACATAGAGATTGCTGTTGCGGGTAATCCTGAACTGGTAGCAGCCGTCTACTTCCAGCCCCGCAAACAGTCGCTGCACATGCACCCGAATAATCGATGACAGGAACACGAAGTTGTGCTCGCCCGGTCGACTGAGATCCTGCGGCAGCTCGATAATGCGCGGCAACGAGCGCGGCGCCTGCAGCATGCCTCGATGACGGCGGCGCCCGAACGCGTCTTTGCCGTGCAGCCTGACGATAAAGTTCAGGCTCTTGTTCAGGATGCGCGGAAACGGCCGCGACGGATCGAAAGTCAGCGGCGTCAGAACCGGCACAACCTGGTTGTCGAAGTAGTCGCTGAGCCACGCCAGCTGCTCGTCGTTCCACTCCTCGCTTTGCAGGAAATGCACGCCGGCCTCGGTGAGTTCCGGAAACAGGACGTCGTTCAGCAGGCTGTATTGCTGGCTGATCAAATCAGCGACCTTGGGACACAGTTCATCAAAAATCTGCTGGGCGGGGACCTTTTCCGGGCCCTGCGCCGGCGCGCCTATTTCCATGCGCTGCTTTAGCGACGCCACCCGGATCTCGAAGAACTCGTCCAGGTTCGTGCAGCTGATGCAAAGAAAGCGCAGTCGCTCGAGCAGGGGCACCGCCGGATCCTGCGCCTGGGCGAGTACTCGTTTGTTGAACTCGAGCAGGCTGAGCTCGCGATTGATGTAAAGGTTTTCCATATCAGGCCAAGTGTATCGCGCCCAGCACTACCTTGCGGCTTGCACCGGTCACATTTGGCAGGTTGCCGCTCTTTTTGCTCATGGTGCGCATGGCGAGCCACGCGAACGCGGTGGCTTCGACCCAGTCCGGGTCGAGCCCGAGGTCCGCTGTAGTGGTCACCGCCATAGAGCCGAGACGACTTGCCAGCCGGCTCATCAGGTCCTGATTGTGTGCGCCGCCACCGCAGACGTATACGGACCGGGTCGCCGGCGCGTGTCGCTCAAGCGCTTGTGCTACCGTTCGCGCCGTCAGTTCGGCCAGGGTCGCCTGCACATCCCGGGGGTCGCTGCATATGGCACGGTGTCGCGACAGCCAGTCCAGGTTGAAATATTCGAAGCCGGTACTCTTCGGCGCCGGCTTTTGAAAGTATTCGTCCGCCATCAGTGTGTCGAGTAGCGGCTCGATGACCTTTCCCGACGCCGCCCACTGACCGTCCTGATCAAAGCGCTGGCGTTGATGCTTTACGATCCAGGCGTCAAGCAGCGTATTGCCGGGCCCGGTGTCGAACCCGCTTACGTCAGCGCCGTCGACCGGCAACACCGTCAGGTTGCTGATGCCGCCAATATTCAAGACCACGCTGTGCGAGTCGCGCTTCTGAAACAGCCAGTCGTGGAACGGCGGCACGAGCGGAGCGCCCTGCCCACCCACGGCAATATCCGCACGTCTGAAGTCGGAGACCGTCGTTATGCCGGTACCCGCGGCTATCGTTGCGGCGTCGCCAATTTGCAGGGAGAACGGATGCTTGCCGTCAGGCCGATGCCTGAGTGTCTGGCCGTGGCTGCCGATCGCGACGACGTCGCGACTGGCGATACCGCTCTTTTCGATGACCGCGAGAGCGGCATCGCGAAAACACTCCCCGACCCATCGATCGAGCTGTCCCAGCTGGTCGAGCCCCGTTTCTGCCGGACTACGCTTTACGTCCTCAAGCTGTCGCTGCAGCTGGTCGGGGTAGCCATGCGAATGGGTGGCATGAAGCGACAGGGTATCCTCGGCAAAACCCGCCAACACCGCATCGATACCGTCCATGCTGGTTCCGGAAATCAAGCCGATGTAATGGTCTGCCATCGTGTGTCAGTCCCGGGCGCTAAAGAAAGTTAACCGCGCGCAAAGAGCGCCTCTGTGGCGCGGCATGTTTCGTCATTGTTCCCGACGGGGCTCGCGGCGTGCGCCCTGTCGCGTCGCCGAATCTACCTGACAGCAGGGAAAAGAACAGCCCGACTACTGGCTGCTGTAACCGATGGACGCCACCTGCGTACGCTTGAACGCCTCGAGTTCCTTGATGATGGGTGCCGCCGATGACAGGAAACGCCCCCGGTACTTGTCGGCAATCGGCTCGGCGTCGGGAAGCGAGACGGTGCGCGGGTTGCGGTGTACCCCATTCACCCGATACTCGTAATGCAGATGATTTGCCGTAGCGAGGCCGGTGGCACCGACGTAACCGATCGTCTGTCCCTGGCGCACCCGCGCGCCGACCCGGGCTTTGGTGGCGTAGCCCGACATGTGCGCATACAAGGTCGTTATGTTGCCGCCGTGCTGCAGGATAACGGCTTTGCCGTACCCCGATTTGGTGCCACGAAAAATTACCTTGCCGTCTCCGGCCGCCTTGATGGGCGTACCGCGAGGCGCCGCGTAGTCGACGCCACGGTGGGCCCGAATTGTGTTCAGGATCGGATGCCGGCGATTGGGATTGAAGTTCGAGCTGATACGTGTGAAGTCGACCGGGTTTCGAATGAATGCTTTACGTACGCTGTCGCCGCTCGGTGTGAAGTAATCGCTACGGTTTTCATCGTCCTTGAAACGAACGGCGCGCACCGTGCGGCCGTTGTTGTTGAACTCGGCAGCGATAATCTCACCGTCCATGACAAACTCGCCGTCCTGCCAGACCTCTTCAAACTGAAGGTAATAACTGTCGCCCTTGCGGATGTCGAGGACGAAATCGATATCCCACGCGAAGATACCCGCGATATTCATGATGAGCTTGTCGGACAGGCCGGCCTCGGCGCCGCTCTCGAAAAGCGAGTTCGTAATGACGCCGTAGGCGTGCCGCTTGCGGTATTCAACGGGCTGTTCAACGATGCTGGCGACAAACCCGGAATCCTGCCGCTCGATCCTGAGGGCGCTGGTCAGGTCGAGCTTCGAGTACATGCTGACGAGCCGACCTTCATCGTGCGTCACTTCAAACGTGTCGCCCGGCTTGATTTTCCGAAAACGCTGCCTGGCTTCTTCGAGCCTGGCGACCGACATCAGGTTGCCAAGGTCGAGCTTGTTCTTGCGAAACAGCCGTTCCATTGTGTCGCCGCGACCGACGGTCAGTACAAGCGTGTCAAATACGGGTTCCGCGGGCAGCGCCGGTGCGATGTCCTCATCGAGCGTCAGAGCCGGCCCGGCCAGGGGGGCCGTTTCCAGCAAGGGCACTTCGTCGTCGGCTGTTGCGCTGAGTTCGGGTTCGTCAGGCAGCGTTGCCGGTGGATCGCTTTCGCCGAGTCCGTTGAGCAATAGAAGGCCGAGCAGCGGCAGGCCGAGGCCGACCGCAAACCACTGAAGCGCTTTGGATTTTTTGGGTCCTTTCGCTGCAGACGGCTTGTAATCGTGTAGTAGTGGACTGACCGGACGATTCAAGTCTGCGTCCCCGGATGCTCGAAGCGGCTACTCTACCGTGCGTCATTTTCAAGGTCAAAGAAAAGGGTTATAAGTCATGGTGTTAACAGGCACGAGAATGCTACAGTTTCGCAGCCGTAAGCGCGGCCGCAGCGAAGCAGGATAAGCACACCAGGCAATGACCAGTATCAGGGAACAGATCGCAGAATTGAGCCGTGGTGCCGATGAGGTCCTGCCGGAAAACGGGCTCGAGTCAAAGTTAAAGCGTGGCAGGCCGCTGATCGTAAAGGCAGGTTTCGATCCGACGGCACCGGATTTGCACATCGGCCACACGGTGCTGATCAACAAGATGCGCCAGTTCCAGCAGTTCGGGCATGACGTCGTGTTTCTGATCGGTGACTTTACCGGCATGATCGGCGATCCGTCCGGTAAGAATTCGACCCGTCCGCCGCTGTCGCCCGAGGAGATCCAGGCCAACGCGGCGACCTATGAGACGCAGATATTCAAGATTCTTGATCAGGAAAAGACCCGCGTAGACTTCAATTCCCGCTGGATGGGCGATATGGATGCGGCGGGGCTGATCAAGCTGGCAGCACGACACACGGTTGCCCGAATGCTCGAACGCGACGACTTCAACAAGCGCTATACCGGTGGCCAGCCGATATCTATCCACGAGTTTCTCTATCCCCTGGTGCAGGGCTATGACTCTGTCGCGCTGAAGGCCGACGTTGAGCTCGGCGGCACTGACCAGAAGTTCAACCTGCTGGTCGGCCGGCAGCTGCAGCAGGACTACGGGCAGGAACCGCAGATAGTGATTACGACGCCGCTGCTCGAAGGTCTCGACGGCGTGCAAAAAATGTCCAAATCGCTCGGTAACTACATTGGCATAACCGAGCCGCCTAAGGAGATGTTCGGCAAAATCATGTCGATTTCAGATGACCTGATGTGGCGTTACTTTGACGTGTTGAGTTTTAGGCCGCTCACCGATCTCGCCTCTCTGCGGCGCGCGGTGGATGAGGGTCGCAACCCGCGCGACGTAAAATTTGAACTTGCGCGGGAAATCGTTGCCAGATTTCATAGCGACGCATCGGCCGAGAACGCGCAGCAGGAGTTTATTGCGCGATTTCAACAGGGCGCCATGCCTGACGAGATTCGCGAGGTAACGCTTGCCTGTCAGGATGGGCGCTTGGGAATCGCGCATTTGTTGAAAGGCGCCAACCTCGTCAGCAGTACCTCGGAAGCGTTTCGCATGATCGCCCAGGGTGCTGTGAAAATTGACGGTGAGCGCATCGACGATCGGTCGTTACAGCTCGAGGCTGGCAGCTGCAATATCTACCAGGTCGGCAAGCGCAAGTTTGCTCGCGTCACCCTGAACTGAGCAGGACACGACACTTAAATGAGGTGTCGCCTTGGCCGGGCACATGGCCGGCCGGAGATTGACGAATGAAGTGCTTTCACTACCTGGCGGTTGCCGCCATATTTTCCTTATTGATGACGCCGGTCGCGGTGCCGGCCGCCGACGACGTGCAGCAGCTTCGTGCACAGTTCGCGAGCATCGTTGACGATCTCAACGACAATTCGTTCGAAAAATTCAATCGCGCGATCGTCAAGAACGACATGATCGCGCGGATCTACGGTAGCCGGCTCATCGATCAGAATGTTAAGCGGGCGTTTTCCGGCGACTTTGCCGCGGCCGTACAAGAGATGTTTGTCTCGGCTTTTCCGTCCTCGAGCAAGGAAATCCTCGGAACCCTGATCGACTTCCAGTTCGAGGGTGATCAGGGCAGGGCGGTCGTGCGCTACGCCGCTTCCGGCTATCGCTTCTCCTACCATGTCTATGAGCTAAAGCGTGGTGGCAAGGGCCGGCTGCATATCGTCGACTGGATCGACTACTACCGGGGAAACCGTTTCTCAGAGGACGCCGGGGCGGCATTGGTGATGGCAATGCCGAGCAGGGCGGCCACGAGAAATCTCCTGGAGGACAAGTCGCTCAGCGATGGCGAGGTTTTCCAGGTGGCTGAGCTGTTCAAGGCGGTGCGCGACAACAAAGCGCCCCGGTTCTTCCAGATTATCGATGACCTCGACGAGGACATCCTGAAAGAAGCGACGCTGATGCAACTCGGCCTGCGCTTCGCATTGATGTCCGGCGACAAGGGCCGTATCGAGAGCGCCGTGCGACGGGTGCTCGCGGCCCGTCCCGATGATGCGCTGTACAGCCTGCGGCTGAACGACTATTTCATTCCGGCGCGACGCTACCAGGAAGCCATCGACGCGCTCGTCAGGCTGCAGGAGGCGCTGGGTGTTCAGGACGGGGCCAGCGAGTCCGTCAAGGCGTCCGCCGCACTGGCTATGGGCAACCTGGCCGAGGCCGAGGGGTACGCTGTGCAGGCGACGGTCAATGAGCCGGAACTGGAACTGTCCTGGTGGTCGCTGCTTCGGGTAAGAACCCGCGCGGGGGACTACAGCGGGGCGACTGAGGCGCTGACACGCCTCGAGGACGATTTCGGGCAGACGCTCGACCCGCGAACGCTCACGCGCGATCCGTTCCTGAAGGTGCTGGCAGACCAGCCCGAGTACCTGAACTGGCGGGCGGCCCGCGACCCGGACGACCGAAAAGAGGGGTAGAGCTGCCAGCACGGCCGCCGGTCTGCGGGATTCGATGCGCCGGGCCGGCCTGGCCGAGCGGTCGCTGCCGGGACCGGCCGCGGCAGCGCATCTTCGCCAGCTGCCGAAACAGGCGGTTTTCTGCACGAAAAGCGGCTTCCTG
>CAWEDS010000021.1:0-82050 GCA_963807845.1 uncultured Gammaproteobacteria bacterium | reverse complement strand
CGGAGGCCTTAATGTCGCGTTCATGTCGATTTACACGCCGGCCAAACTGGAGAGCGAGGGGCGCTCCAGGGAAGTGGCGGAAACGCTTATCGACCAGGTCGAGGGCATCGTCCGCCATGCACCCGACAAATTTGCGCTGGCCTACTCGGTGGCTGACGTACGCGAGCAGTTCGGATCAGGGCTCATTTCGCTGCCAATGGGAATGGAAAACGGCTCGCCTGTCGAAGGCGACCTTTCGAACCTCAAGCACTTTTACGAGCGCGGCATCCGCTACATTACGCTGACCCATAGCCTGTCCAATCACATCTCCGACTCGTCCTACGACGAGCATCGACAGTGGAACGGGATCAGCGAGTTCGGCGTCGAAGTCGTCAGGGAAATGAACCGGCTTGGCATCATGATTGATGTCAGTCACGTCTCCGACGACGCGTTCTGGCAGATAATTGAACTCACCGAAACGCCGGTGATCGCATCGCATTCGTCAGCAAGACATTACACGCCGGACTTTGAGCGCAACATGAGCGACGAAATGATCGATGCACTGGCCAAAAACGGCGGCGTTATTCAAATCAACTTCGGTTCGTCGTTCCTCACGCGAGAGGCAATGGAGTACGTTGCCGCACGCTCAGACGCACGTAAGCAATACGCTGATCGACAACCCTGAACTGAAGGAGGAAGACGTCTACGAATCCTTCAGCGAGATCTACGCGAGGGACCATGGCCCCTTCCCGTTCGCGACACTCGATGACGTACTGGACCACTTCGATCACGTGAAAGACCTGGTGGGCATTGACAGTATCGGCATCGGCTCTGACTTCGACGGTGTGGGCGACTCGCTGCCGGTCGGATTGAAAGACGTGGCGGACTATCCCAACCTGGTCGGCGGTCTGCTCGAGCGCGGCTACAGCCAGGCCGACATACGAAAAATACTCGGGGAGAACCTGTTGCGCGTTTGGCAGGCTGTTGAGGACTACGCGGCGACGACGTCCAGCAAGACGTAACGCAACAAGACCTCATAGCTGCTCGTATCGAGCCTCGTTCCCTCGGGCAGTTCGAACGTGTGGATCGGCTTCCCGGTGTTGGCATCCCGAATCTCCAGGAAGTGCCCGCCGTCGTAACGGCAGACCCGGTACTCCACCTTCTTTTGATCATTGCCCTTCAGGGGCACGATACTGGCCGTCCAGTCCTGGATCGTCGATTTCGCCATGCTCTTCCTCCGCGTCGCCGGTTCGATTTGCCGCTACCTGGTATAACACCCTGCCCCTGCTAGCCTGCAAGTGCTGTGCCAACGGCCCGGCTGGACGCGACAGCACACGCGCATACGGGTCTGGCAGGGACCGACGCCTGCCGGACGAGCACACGGCATAAAACGGTGCGCGGAAATTGTCAGTTTTTGACGTCCATTTCAGGCTTTTCGCGACAAACGCTTGACATAATTTGTCAAGCGCGACGATGCGATCTTTTTCACATCGGCCACACGAAAATAATAGCCGGGACAGCCACGATAATGATGAGGATCTCGAGTGGCAGCCCCATGCGCCAGTAGTCGCCAAAACGATACCCACCCGGCCCCATGATCAGGGTGTTGTTCTTGTGTCCGATAGGTGTCAGAAACGCGCACGACGCCGCAACCGCAACCGCCATCAGAAACGGGTCCGGATTGACGTCGAGTTTGGCCGCGATCTCGATAGCAATAGGCGCCGCAATCACTGCCGTCGCCGTGTTGTTCATCACGTCCGACAAGGTCATCGTCACAACGATAAGCAGGACAAGTACGACAACCGGCGAAAACCCGGAGGCGAGGTCGACGATGCCGCCCGCAATCAGTGCCGGTACCGCCGGTCGACTGCAGTGCGCCGCCAATCGGTATCATCGCACCCAGCAGCACGATCACCGGCCATTCCACCGTCGTGTAGACGTCGCGAATCGGCACGATGTTAAAAAATATAAAGGCTGCAACAGCGCAACCCAGCGCGATCGGCAGGTAAACGAGGCCGACACTGGCGGCCAGGATCGCGGCGCCGAAGATCGATACCGCAAGCCATGCTTTGTCTCGCTGAATAACCCGCTGCCCGCGGTCCGCGAGCGGCAACAGCCCCAGGCGAGTCGTGACGTCGGCGAGGCGATCGTCACCGCCGAGCAGCAACAACACATCACCCGGCAGAAGCTCGAGTTTGCGAACATTGTCCTTGAATCGCTTGCCCTGTCGCGAGACGCCCACGAGCGCGACCCGGTAGCGGTACAGCAGCCGCACCGACATCGCCGACCTTCCCGCGAGCCGCGACGACTCCTGCACGACGGCCTCGTTGAGAATCAATTCGTCGTCCCCAAGCTTGCCCTCGCCCTTGCCGACGTACTCAAGCCGCAGAGCGCCGAGCGCTTCCTCCAGACTGTCGGGGCTTGCCTCGAGCACCAGGATATCGCCTGCCCTGATCTCCGCGACCCGCGCCAGGCCCGGCAGCCGGCGACCCTTACGCGTGAGACCAATGATCTCGACATCACTTTTTGCTGCCTTTTCATCGAGATCACGCACGGTTTTGCCAACAGCCGGCGACCCTTCGGGGACGCGCACTTCGACGATATAGTCGGCCAGCTCAAACAACTCACCGCCCGCATCGGCGGAGCGCCGATCGTGCGGCAGCAGTCGCCAGCCAATCAGTGCAACGTAGGCGACGCCAACCGCGGCACAGGCAATGCCGACCGGCGCGAAATCGAACATCCGGTACGGCTCACCCAGCGCGTCACCGCGAAATTCGGCGATGATGATGTTTGGCGGCGTGCCGATCAGAGTAATCATGCCGCCCAGAATCGAGGCAAACGACAAAGGCATCAGCGAGAGCGACGGGCTGCGGCCCGCCTTCTTTGCAGCCTGCATATCGACGGGCATCAGCAGGGCCAGCGCTGCGACATTGTTCATCACGGCCGAGAGGGAAGCCGAGAGACCGGCCATTATCGTGATATGCGTCGATAGCTTGCGTGAGGAGTCGACCAGCAGGCGCGCGACGATTTCGATGGCGCCGGAATTGGACAAGCCCCGGCTGACGATCAAAACCAGCGCAATGATCACGGTGGCGGGATGCCCGAAGCCGGAAAACGCCTGGTCGACAGGCACGAGCCCGGTGAGCAACGCAATCAGCAAGGCGACGAACGCCACGAGGTCATAGCGCCATCGGCCCCAGATCAGGAACACGAAAACGAATAACAACAGGCCGAAGAGCATGAGTTGGTCGGACGTCAAAGAAAGGCCTCGATTCGGGGTTCACGGACTGGGTGCAAGGCGACTCTACCTTTATTCGTCAAGCACGAGCAACGCTCTTAAAACAGTTTGGAAGCCGGGCAAAGCGCGCTACGATCCGGCAATGGTCCTGGCAATCTTTGTTCTGCTCATTCTTTTACTGGTCTTCGCCCCCGGCCTGTGGGTCCAGAACGTCCTCAGGCGCTACAGCGAACCGGCCGATCGCTACGCGGGCACGGGCGCCGAACTTGCGCGTCATTTGCTCGATTCGAATGGCCTGCAATCGGTCAAGGTCGAAACGACAGAGGCCGGTGATCACTACGACCCGGACGCCAGGATAGTCAGGCTAACACCGGATAAATTTGACGGTCGCTCGCTGACGGCCATCACGGTGGCGGCGCACGAGGTGGGGCATGCGCTGCAGGACCACGAAGCCTACCGGCCGCTTCGCCTGCGCACCCGGCTGGTCAAAGCGACACGAGGCTTTGAGCGCATTGGCGCCGGCGTGCTCATGATCTCGCCGTTTCTCGCGATCGCGACGCGGGTTCCCGCCTTTGGTCTTATCACCTTCGCGGCGGGCTTCCTGACCCTCGGCACCGCGGCCATCGTGCATTTCGTGACCTTGCCGACGGAATTCGACGCGAGTTTTAACCGTGCACTGCCGATGCTCGATCGCTACAAGGTACTGAAAGCGGTCGACCGGCCCCATGCCCGCAAGTTACTGAGCGCCGCCGCGCTGACGTACGTATCGGCCTCGTTGATGAGCCTGCTGAACATTGCGCGATGGCTTGCGATCCTGCGCCGATAGGCAGCTAAATCCATGAGTCGTAAGGATAAACTGCTCGATCAGGCGGGTAAGCAGCGGTTTCGGCGGATTTCGCTGGTTTAGGGACCCCGGCACTGCTATTATCCGCGCCCGAAAGCCCGTCCATGCTGCTTGTCAGCGCCGTAGCAACTTTGCGGAAAAGCCCTTGGGGCGAGCTGGAATTTACGTGCACCCTCCTTCGTTTGTCTTGTGAGGTTCTCGCTCTGGCAAAGCTATGAGAACTCGCGACGCTATGGCGGCAGACAAAGGTGGCATGAACAGACCAACAGAGATGATGTGACACCATGAAAGATCTCAGCACATATAGAAATATCGGTATTTTTGCCCACGTCGATGCGGGCAAGACCACGACCACCGAGCGAATCCTGAAGCTCACCGGCAAGATTCACAAGACCGGTGAGGTGCATGACGGCGAGGCGACGACCGACTTCATGGATCAGGAGCAGGAACGCGGCATCACGATTCAGTCCGCGGCGACCAGCTGTGAGTGGAACAAGCACCGCCTGAATATCATCGATACCCCGGGTCACGTGGACTTCACGATCGAGGTTTATCGTTCGCTCAAGGTACTCGACGGCGGTGTCGGCGTATTCTGTGGCTCAGGCGGCGTCGAGCCGCAGTCCGAGACGAACTGGCGTTACGCCAACGATTCGGAAGTCGCACGCATTATTTTCGTCAACAAGCTCGATCGCATCGGTGCGGACTTCTATCGCGTCGTACAGCAGATCAAAGACATCCTGGCGGCGAACCCGCTGGTCATGGTTCTGCCGATCGGTGCCGAAGACGATTTCGTCGGCATCGTGGATCTGTTGACCCGCAAATCCTGGATCTGGAGCGATCCGAACGATCCGGAGTCCTACACGATCGGCGACGTTCCGGAGGACATGCAGGCGATGGTCGAAGAGTGGCGTGAGAAGCTGGTCGAGACCGCCGTCGAGCAGGACGACGATCTTCTGGAGCAATACCTTGAGGGCAATGAGCCGTCGATCGAGGACTCTGAAAGCCTGCGTTCGCAAGGGCACGATCGCGCTCGATTTCTTCCCGACCTACTGTGGTTCTGCCTTTAAAAACAAAGGCGTACAGAACATTCTTAATGCAGTTGTTGACTATCTGCCGAACCCGACGGAAGTCAAACCGCAGCCGGAAATCGACCTCGAGGGCAACCCGACGGGCGGCTTCGCCGAGGTCGATCCCGACAAGCCGCTGCGTGCGCTGGCCTTCAAGATCATGGACGACCGCTACGGCGCACTGACCTTTACCCGCATCTACTCGGGCAAAATCAAGAAAGGCGACAACGTCCTTAATACCTTTACCGGCAAGACCGAGCGTATCGGCCGCATCGTGGAAATGCATGCGGATTCCCGCCAGGAGCTCGACTCCGCGCAGGCCGGCGACATCGTTGCCCTGCTCGGCATGAAAAATACCCGAACCGGGCACACACTGGCCGACGCCGACAACCCGGCAACACTTGAGCCGATGGTCTTTCCGGACCCCGTGATTTCGGTGGCGATTTCGCCGAAGGACAAGGCGGGCACCGAGAAGATGGGCGTCGCCCTGAACAAGATGGTTCAGGAAGACCCGTCGTTTCAGGTTGCGACCGATGAAGACTCCGGCGAGACGCTCATCAAGGGCATGGGCGAACTGCACCTGGACATCAAGGTCGACATCCTGCGGCGCACGCACCAGGTCGACGTGGAGATGGGCAAGCCGCAGGTTGCCTATCGCGAGACGATTACGAAGATGATCGAGGACACCTACACGCACAAGAAGCAATCCGGTGGATCCGGACAGTACGGCAAGATCGAGTACCGTATTGAGCCGGCCGAGACGAATGCCGGTTACGTGTTCGAGTCACTGGTCACGGGCGGCAACGTGCCGCGTGAATACTGGGGTGCGATAGAAAAGGCGTTTGCGGGCTGCATGGGCGAAGGAACGCTCGCCGGTTACCCGCTGCTTGACGTCAAATTCACGTTGCTCGACGGTGCTTTTCACGCGGTCGACTCATCGGCGCTGGCGTTCGAAATCGCAACGCGCGCGGCCTATCGCCAGTCGGTGCCGAAAGCCGGCCCGCAGCTGCTCGAGCCGATCATGAAAGTGGATGTGTTCACGCCGGACGACAACGTCGGCGACGTCATCGGCGACCTGAACCGCCGCCGCGGCATGATCAAGTCGCAGGATGCCGGGCCGACCGGCGTGCGCGTGAAAGCGGACGCGCCCCTGGCGGACATGTTTGGCTACATCGGCCACCTGCGAACGCTGACCTCGGGTCGTGGCCAGTTCTCGATGGAGTTTTCGCACTACTCGCCCTGTCCGCAAAACGTGGCCGACGTGGTGATCAAGGAAGCGCAGGAACGAAAAGCACAGAAATAGCGTCACCCGGGCACCGCATTCGACGCGCACCCGCAACAGCAATCAGGCCCTCGCCGGACTCTCCTGCGGGGGCTTTTTTGTGCCGCGCAAAGCGTCAAATATAAAGAAAGCGACCGCCGCCCAGATAAACGAGAAACAGATGATATGCGCGCTGGTGAGCGGTTCTCCGTAGTAGATGCCGGTCCCGAACTGGAGCGTAGGCGACAGGAACTGCATGAAACCGATCGTCGTCAGCGGCAGGCGCCGCGCGGCCAGTGCAAAGCAGAGTAAGGGCAATGCCGTTATCGGACCGGCCATGACCAGCCAAAACGTCATCGTCGCGTCACCACTACCGAAGGTCGCGTGGCCTGCGGATTTGAAGAAAGCAAACCAGACGAGCGCCAGTGGCAGCAACAACAGCGTCTCTACGAAGAGGCCGGGCATGCCGCCAATCACGACTCGTTTTCGAATCACCGCATAGATCGTGAAACTCACCGCGAGGATCAGTGCGATCCACGGGACCTGGCCGCCGCTCACCGTCAGTACCGTAACGCCAACGGCGGCCAGCACGACCGCGAGCTGCTGAAATCGCCGCAGCCGTTCGCCAAAGAAGATGACGCCGACCAGCATATTGATAAGCGGATTGATGTAGTAGCCGAGACTGGTCTCGAAAATACGGTCGTCCTGAATAGCCCAGATGTAGGTGTACCAGTTCAGAGCAATAAACACGGCGGACAACATCAGCCAGCCGAGCATTGCCCTGTGCGTCAGCGCGCGCCAGACCTCGGGCCACTGACGACGGGCCAGGAGGATCAGCGCGCCGAAAGGAATCGCCCAGATGACGCGATGCGCCAGCACTTCCAGCGGATCGACCGACCCCACCGTCTTGAAGTACACCGGCAACACGCCCCAGATCAGGTACGCGGCGAGCCCGCGCGATGACCCCGTCGCGGGCGTCCGTGGCACCGCTAGTCACCACGCTTTACAGCCAGCGGGTTTCGGCAGTACGGGCAACTGAGCGGCGAGGCAGTAAGCCCGGCCCCGCATCGATAGTCCGGGCATTGGCGAGATGGGCATGTTTCGGGAGTCCGCAGAGCCGCGCAGGCGCTTCGAGTAGGGCTGAGCGGCTATTCTGACCGGTTTTCGTCTAAAAATCAGGCATTTGATTCGTCCTGCCTGGTGCCAGGACCGTGCCAGCGATTGTGGCCCGGGATCGTTTTTTTGTGACATAACCCCATGAATTTTCGCCTGTTTCGACAGAGACTGGATACCCAGAAGGATCCCCTTTGGGGCTTTTAAAATCTGAGGCGACAGATCCGCTATGTATGAACAACACTTCGGGTTCGACAAACGTCCGTTTGGGACAACCGCGACAGGCGCCGACGTCTTCGTCGGACCACAAACGGCAAAGACCATTGCGGGCCTGAGGAACGCCGTTACCTCACAGGACGCCGTCATCACCGTCTCGGGGCAAGTAGGCACCGGCAAGACGACGCTGATCCATCGATCGATCGATGCCCTCGGCATGAAGTACAAAACGGTTCGCGTCGGTCGCATGAAAATAGACAGCAGCGAGGTGCTGGAATCGTTGCTGGTCGTGCTCGGGGTACGCGACCGACCCACGGGAACCATGCAGCGACTGGCCGCGCTCCGCGACACCCTGAAGCAACACCAGGATCGAGGTGTTCGCATCTTTATCGTTATCGAGGACGCCATGCGCACGGGTGTCGACTCGCTGGCAGAGATCGAAGCACTGACGGCGGCGGATGCCGGCGAATCGGACGGCGCCAATATTATCGTGATGGGTGACGAAGGCCTCGCTGAGTTCATGCGCGATCCACAGCTCGTGCAGCTGCAGCAGCGAGTACGACAGCGCCACACCGTTCTGCCCTTGTCCGTTGCCGAGCTGAGGGGATATCTCGTGCATTCCTTTCGGCGGGCTGGAGGTAGTTTCGAAAAGATTTTCGACACCGACGCGGCGCCTTTGCTGCATCAACTCGGCGGCGGGATACCGCGACTAACGAACAACCTGGTTGAAGCGACCCTGGCCGCGGCGGCAAACCAGGGACTGGCGCGGATACCGGCCTCGCTCATCGCCTCCGTTGCCCTGGATGACTTCGCCCTCAGCTCCGAGGGCTTCGAATTTACGGCGGTGGAAGAAGGCGCAGCAGAAAGTGACCCCGACACCAACGTGGAAACTGCCGCGACCGGGCCGGACGAGGCGTTATCCGCGGCGGCAGACAATCCTGCCGTGGTGTCCGGCGACAATGCTTTGCCGCCGGTCGTCGAAGAGGCGGATGACGATATTCCGCATCTTATCCAGGACACACTCCCAGAATTTCCGGCACTCTCGCCCCTGGAATTTGCGCCGGACGACGAAGACGCCACCGTTTTGCGGGATCTCGACGATGACGATGAAATGGACATCGTCGATGAGAAGGTGCCCGACGACACGACGCTGCCGCCGGCAGAGCCAGAAGCGGTTCCCGCTCCTCAGCAGTTTGACGAGACACAGTTCCCGGCGGACAACATTGAGAGCTTCGTGGCGCCGCCGAATGTGCGCGAAGAAAAGCTGCCGCCTGCAGAGCCCGAGGCGGATGTAGTGCAGTTCGACGAGACACTGTTCCCCACGGACAACATTGAGAGCTTCGTGGCCGCGCCGCCGAATGGGCAGGACGATAAGCGTCCGCCGAAATCTGAAACACGTGCCCAGACCGAAACTGTCCCGGTGCTAAGGGACAGCTCGACATTAAGCACCGGGCAGATTCCGACGTTGACAGACGAGACCGGTGTGCGAACGCGCGACGTCCCGGAGCCGACGCTCGATACGGGCGCCGAAACACACGATGTAGCGGCGACGCGGCCTGTGACCCTGGCAAAAGCAGAGCCACCGACCGAAATCGTTCCGGAACTCAGTGTCGACCATAACGACGAACCGACGATGGTTCCGGTACCCGATGCGTTCCCTGACCTCGCCGAGGATGAGTCCGGCCTCGAGGAATCGCCACAGTGGGACTGCGATCCGACGTACGCAGAGTTCAAGCCGGACCTTGAGGCATTGGACAAGGCAATGTCCATGGCCGCGGATGGCCCACTGGACGCAACCGGCGTCAGCCTTATCGATACCTACACCATCGATGACATTCGCGGCTCCGAATATATCGCCGAAGCGAAGACAACACCTCCCGGCGGCGTGGCAGCCAGCGCGCCCCCCTCTCCCAAACTCATTGGCCCGTTTGCGGAGCCGACGGAAGAAGCGGCTGAAGAGCAAGTTGTTGAGCTCGATCAGGTTGCCGCAAAAATAGGCGGATCGCAGTCGCTTGAAGAGGTTGACGACAAACTGGCGGAAACCTTGTTCGGCACAGAGTTTTGCTTCGTCGCCGAACAGGCGATGCAACTCGAATCGGAAAGCGATTTGTCGTCAGTCGAACTGCAACTGGAAGCGGAACCGGAACCAGAACCGGAACCGGTGGCGACGCCGCGTCCCGCTGTCATACCGGTCGCCAGGGAAGTCTCGGTGGACGCCCTCGAGTCGGCCAACGACTCCCGTTCCGGCGAACCGGCGGCAAAAAGGCAGAAGATTGTGCAATCACTGTACACGGACCTGCACCCGTCGTTGCGTAACGCCCCTGCGGCGAAGCCCGCGTCGGCCGCGAAAAACGCCGCAGTGGATAGCATGCCCAAGTCCATTGAGGATCAGATCGACCTCTCAATGACGCGCACGCTTCAGGCGCTGGAGGCCCCGGACGAGGCCACCGACGGGCAATCGAAAACCGGCTTCTTCAAGCGCTTCCGTCGTAAGTAGATCGAAGCTCTAGTCGGGCAATGCGTCGACGGCTCGTCGCCGGGCCGCCTCGAACTCGTCACCCGGAGTCCACGATGGCACATCGTCGGCATTGGCTATCGCCAATCCAGTCCGCAATCCCAATAACGCGTCCTCGATCATGCCGTCAAAATTCCAGCCCGGATCGTATTCGTCTGACGGCTGGTGATAGTCGACCGCCGTATTCTGGTCCTGCTGCTGCCGACCCCAGCCGGGCGGCCGGTCAACGTAATCCGTGCCGGCTTTCAGATACATTGCCGGCACACCAATCTTGGCAAAGTTGAACTGGTCAGAGCGGTAGTAGTAGCCCTTGTCAGGAAACTGATCCGCCGTTACGACACGGCCCTGCTCGCCGGCAAAGCGCGTGGCAATCGCATCGATGGACGATTTTCCGAGCCCAACGAAGGTCACGTCGTGCGTTCGTCCCCAAATATTGGCACTGTCGTAGTTAATATTCGCAGCGATCTTGCCGGGCGCAAACGTTGGATTGCTGGCGTAGAAGGCGGAGCCGAGCAGGCCCTGCTCCTCCGCACCGACGAGCGCAAGTAATACCGAGCGTCGTGGCGCGACAGGCAACGCCCTGATGGCTTTCACGATCGCCATGGTTTGCGCCACACCGGTCGCATTGTCCCGTGCGCCGTTGTATATCGCGTCGCCCGCATCGTTCGGAATTCCGATCCCGAGATGATCGTGATGCGCCGTGTAGACGACCACTTCATCGCGGAGCGCCGGATCGCTGCCCGGGATCAGGCCGAGAACGTTGGCCGAGCGCACCCGCTCAATATCGACATCGAGCGCAATGGACGTCGTAACGCCCAGCGAAACCGGACGGAAATCCCGATTCAACGCCGCTTCACGAAGCGTCTCGAGATCGAGGCCGGCCATTGCCACCAGTTGCTTCGCCGCCTCTTCCGTAACCCACGAGGTGGCCTGGAGTCGCGGTTCATCGCCGGCGGGCAGTTCAAACTGAACGCCACTCCACGACGTTTGCACCACCTGGAACGGATACCCGGCTGACGGCGCCGTGTGAATAATAATGGCGCCGGCCGCCCCCTGGCGGGCAGCACTCAGGTACTTGTAATCCCAACGCCCGTACCAGAGTCGCGTCTCTCCCCCGAAAAGCTCCGGGTCCCAATCCGGGTCGTTATTCATCATGAGCAATACCTTGCCGCTCAGATCGACGCCCTTGTAGTCATCCCACTCGAACTCCGGGGCCTGGATGCCGTAGCCGACAAAAACCAGCTCGGCGCCGTCGATTGCGGCACGCGGTTCCTGCACGCCACTGCTGACGATGAAGTCGTCCCACTGCTTGAGTGTGATCGAATCCCCGTTACGCCGAAACGTCCAGTCCGGCGGCTGCGACGTATTGATCCCTAACAACTCAAAGTATTGCTGCCAGCCACCGTCGGCTGCCCCCGGCTGCAGACCCATTTTCTCCATCTCGGTCGCCAGGTAGGCGCGTGCGGCGTCATCGCCACGGCTGCCCGGTCCGCGGCCCTCGTAGCGGTCGTCGGACAGTTCGGCGACGATACCTCGCAAGTACGACTCCTCGATCTGCGGCGACGCCTGTCCGGCGGCCTCACGCTCGATGCTATTGTCAGAGCGAAGGTGCCGGCGTCTTCTGCTCGGCGCCGGCCGTTGCGCCGTCATTGGACCCACCGCAGGCTACCAGTGCCATCGCGCACAGGGCGACGGCCGTTCGTTTGATTAATTGCAAGATTCCTCCCGGGACGGGCTAGCCAGAAAACAGTTCGTTCAAGAATTGCGTCATCGCCGCCCATGATCGACGGTCCGCCGCGGCATTATAGACGGTTCCGCGATCGGAATCGTCGGCCGCAGGATTTGTGAATGCGTGAACCGTGTTGCCGTAGGCGTGCAGCTGCCAGTCCGCTGACGAAGCTGTCAGCTCGTCGGCAAGCGCAAGCACGCTCTCCGGCGTCGCCATCGGATCATCCCAGCCGTGCAGTACCAGCACCTTTGCCTTGACCAGCTTGCCAGAGGCTTTCGCCGGCGGCGTCAGCAGTCCATGAAAGCTGGTGACGCCGGCCAGGTCTTCACCGCTCCTCGCCAGATCCAGCACACAGAGCCCGCCGAAACAGAAGCCGATGGCGGCAACCCGCTGCTCGTCCACCTGTGACTGATTGCAGAGAGTGCGCAGTGACAGCAGAAGCCGCGCTAGCAACGCGTCGCGATCGGCCAGCAATCCCTGCATTTCCGCCCGCTGATTGGCCTCGTCTTTGCCAAGTTCGGACTGACCGTAGACGTCCAGCGCAAAGGCGGCGTAGCCGAGGGCGGCAAGATCCCGCGCCTTGCTCTCCTCAAACGCGGTGCGGCCCCTTATGGTGTGCGCAATCAGGACACCCGGACGGCTGCCGGCAATAGCGTCATCCCAGGCCAGCAGGCCCTCATAGGTTCGTTCAGAATCTGCGTATTCTATGAGGCGCGTCTGAATATCCAAGGATCCTCCACTGCCGATACCGTTAGCGACGGCGCACGACAAACACCTCGTAGCGGCCGTCCGGACCGATGTACCAGGATGCCACGGTACTGGTGATGCTGACGATAATAGCGCCGAACACCGCGGACCAAAAACCGGCGACGGAGAAGTTGTCGAGCAGCAACGCCACGAGGCCGAACATGGCCGCATTCAATACAAGCAGGAACAGCCCGAGCGTAATGATCGTTAGCGGCAACGTGAGAAGAAATGCGATCGGGCGCACGATGCCATTGACCAGGCCCAGCAGCAGCGCCGCCAGGATAAAGCTCCCTGCCCCGACGATCGTCACGCCGGGCAGCAACTTCGAGGCGACCAACAAGCCGAGCATCGCGATGAGGGTTCGTAGAACGATTCCTTGCATCAGTCAATTATGTGCCCAAGGCAGGAATGAGAAAAGCCTTTATTCTGCCCTTATCGCCACAGGCCGTGCGTCCGTACCGATCGCATGCAGCTGCACGGTACCGATGGCCCGCTCCGCAAAGGCTCCCTCGCAATAGCAAAGGTAAAACTCCCACATGCGGATGAACTCGTCAGAGAAACCCTGCTTGCGGACCTCCGCGAGCTTCTCGAAGAAGCGCTCGCGCCAGTGCCTGAGCGTCAGCGCGTAATGCGGACCGATGTCCTCGACGGCGATAGCCCGCAGTTCTGTGACGCGGGTCATGGAGTTCGTCATAGCGGTGAGCGACGGCAGAAACCCGCCGGGAAACACATACCGCTTTATAAAGTCCACGGTCTTCTTTGCTTTCTCATAGCGCTGGTCGCCAATCGTGATGGCCTGCAGCAACATCTCGCCATCGGGCTTGAGTAACGACGAGCACTTCCGGAAAAACGTGTCCAGGTATTCGTGGCCGACGGCCTCTATCATTTCGATGGACACCAGCTTGTCGAACCGGCCCTCAAGGTCACGGTAGTCATTTTTCAACAGCGTAATCCTGTCGCCAAGCCCCAGCGCCTCGACCCGCGCCCGCGCATACTCGTACTGCTGCTCGGAGATCGTCGTTGTCGTTACATGGCAGCCGTAATGGCTGGCTGCATGAATCGCAAAGCCACCCCAGCCGGTCCCTATTTCAATTACGCGGTCCGCCGGCTTGAGGTGCAGTTTTTGACAAATTCGATCCAGCTTGACGACGGCGGCTTCTTCGAGCGACGTGTTTGGGCTCGGAAAAAAGGCGCTCGAGTACATCATCTGCGTGTCGAGCCACAGCTTGTAGAAATCGTTGCCAAGATCATAGTGGGCAGCGATATTACGGCGGCTGCCGCGTTTCGTATTCCTGTTCATCCAGTGGAACAGCCGCTTGACCGGTCGCTTGAACGCGGCGCCAATTGAGTCGAGCTCTTCCAGCACACCGCGATTGCGCAGCAGGATTCGCACCAGCGAATCCAGTTCGGAGCATTCCCAGTAGCCCTGGATATACGCCTCGCCCGACCCGACTGATCCGCCAAACGCGATATCACTGTAGAAAGCCGGTGAACGAACGTGCACAACGGCGGCAACGGGAAACTCGCTGCAGGCGGTTCCGAATGTTTGCTCGTGGTCGCCTTCGATCAACGTGAGCTGGCCCTTTTCCAGCCCGGCGAGGCGGCCGCGCACCAGCCGACGCGCGAGCCGGTCGAGCCAATTGGCCTGTTCGGCATCTTGAAAATACTTCTTTGAGTCGATGGACGCAGTCTTCATGATTTTTGCACCGCCATTGTGTTCTTTTTGTCAGGATGTACATACAGTGGGCAACGCTTTAGCCACAGTCGCAGCGCTTGCCAATAGATCGCCGTAATCACCTTGAATGTCATCAGGGGAAAGGTAACGAGTACGCGGGCCAGCGAGCCGCCAGCGATTTCCGTGCGCTGCATTTTCATCGATACATCGAAGAAACGTTTACCGTCCTTGGAATTGGCCATATAGACGTTCATGCGCTTCGAGGGAACGCTGAAAACCCAGTCATAATCCACTTCCATCGGCATGAACGGCGAGACGTGCATCTTCTTCCGCGGCTGGAAACGCCAGGCAGTGCCCTTGCCAATATTGTCCGTCGCGGGCAGCACGTAGGTGTCCTGCTCGCCCCACGGCGTGTTATTGACCTCGGCAACGATCGCTTCGAGCGTGCTGCCGTCTTTCGAGAAGCAATAGAAAAAACTGACCGGGTTGAAGCAATAGCCGAAATAACCAAGGTTGGTTAGCAGCCGGATCGGCCCTTCCGGACGGACGCCGGTTTCAGTCGCCACGACGTCACGCACCGATTCAGCCAGTGACTGGCTGGCGGGACCGAGATGCTGTGAACGTTTAAACCGGGCAATGGCCGGCCGTCGTATCGACCAGAACCAGCGTTTCCGGAACAGCTGCGGCAGTTCGTCCAGATCCAGGTACATCATGAACAGCCGATACTGGAAGCGGTGAAAAGCCGGCGTTGTTCTCGAGTGCCTAACTAGCCCTTCGTAAATGCAGCTCTCCATCTTTGAGCCTCTCCTCAAAATGCCCGACTGCCTGCAACGCACTGACTACGCCATCTTCGTGGAAACCATTGCGCCAGTAGGCGCCACAATAAAAGGTCCGATCTGCATTGACTTCAGCGTGGCGTGCCTGCGCTCGTATGGTCTCACGCGAAAACATGGGGTGCTGGTATTGAATGCGCCGAAGGATTTTGTCGGGTCGAATCCTCGAATCGTCATTCAACGTTACGACATAGGTGTTCTCGGCCTCGAGACGCTGCAGAATGTTCATATTGTACGACACGCTTACATGCCGGCGCGCGTCAGTCGGAACGCAGTAATTCCACGCCGCCCATGCTCTACGCCGGCGAGGTAATACGCTCAGGTCCGAGTGCAGGACCGCTTCGTTATCCTGATACCTGATCGATCCCAGCACCGACTTTTCTACCGGGCTGGGATCCGACAGCATGGCAAGCGCCTGGTCGCTGTGGCAGGCAAGAAAAACGAAGTCATACCGTTCGTGCTCACCGGCTTGCGTTGTGATCTCGACACCATCGGCGTAGCGGCGGATTGCCCTGACGCCGGTGTTGAGTCGTATCCTTTGCCGATGCGGCGCCACCAGCCGCCGGACATACTCACGGGAACCGCCCTCTATTACGCGCCACTGCGGACGGTTTTCAAGCTGCAGCAGGCCGTGGTTCTTGAAGAACCGAATCATGAATTCGGCCGGCATATCCAGTACCGAACCCGGCTCGGCCGACCAGATTGACGCCGCCATCGGCACGAGGTAGTGATCGATGAAATTTCGACCGTAGTTTTTCTCTGCGAGGTAGTCGCCAAGCGACAGCGGCTCGCCGGCCTTGGCTGATATCGAGCAGCGCTTCCCGGTTGAAGCGCAGGATCTCCTGCAGCATGGCGTGAAACGATGGCCGCAAGCAGGTTCATGCGCTGTGCAAAAATGCCGTTCAATCGCGAGCCGTTGTACTCCAGCCGGCCATCGGCGGTGTGCACGCTGAACGACATTTCGCTGGCCTGCGATGGCTGACCGATTTCGTCCAGGAGCTTGATGAAATTTGGATAGGTGCGGTCATTGAAAACGATGAAACCCGTATCGACAGCGAGCGTCCGATCGCCTTCCTGCACATCGATCGTATTGGTGTGGCCACCAATATAGCCGGCCGCCTCGTAAACCGTAATATCAAAGTCGTCACGCAGCTTGTAAGCGGCCACGTTACCTGCAATACCGGTACCAACAATCGCAATTTTCAACGCACTGTCTCCGCGAGTAACAGAACGTGCTACCACTGCTGCGGCACACGCTCGATTGCGGATACGTCGTACCCGATGGATTTCGAAAAGTCGATCAGTCGCTGGTAATCGGCCTCCGGAATGGTCGGTGTGCGCGCCATTATCCAGATGTAGTCACGTTTCTGACGCGCGATAATAGTCTGCGAGTAATCGTCGGATAGGTAAACGATCCGATAGTCGGCCTTGATCGGCCAGATAAAACGCATTCCCCAGATCGCATTCGTTTCCGTGTCGGTTACGAAGCCCTTTGGGTTGAACTCTTTCTGCTCCCCGTCGAAACCATCCTTGAGAAAAGTGAAAGTCGTCGCTATCGAGCCGTCATCATTGAGTGCATAGGACTCTACGGCGTTGTGCGCGCCCTTCTCCAGGAACGTCGGTATATTGCCGATGACATACCAATCACCCATGAAACGATCAATATCGACGTAATCAACAACTTTCATTTCCGGTCCCCGCGCCGCGCAGGCGCTCAGGATAAGTACCAGCGCGACGGCGCTCAGATGTCTGCTTATTTTTTTCATATCAAGTTAGCTCGTAACGGATGATACGGCCGCCTTTGGCCACTGACTCCAGCGCCAGCCACTTATCGTCGGTTGAATACCACACGGTCAGTTCCATTTTCTTTGCCGTCAGACGATAGGCAGTCGCCGGAACTGTCTCACCTCGCACCTTGATTGATTCGTTGCCGAGTTCCTCAACCTCTACGTCCAGATACTCGCCCGACTGGGAGTTGAGAAGTCGAGGCTGCTGCAAAAAGTCCGGATCCCAGTAAGCGAACGTCATCACACACTTATCGAGCGAGTTTTGCTCGCTGCCATTGTCGACGACGAAGGCATCACCGTTTCTCGAGCCCTTCACCGCGAGGCGTTTGCGATTGGCTTCGGTTCGGGACTCTATGGTCCGCAAGCAGCCGTCGGACCAGACTTCCGTGTTGTCATGACGGTAGCGAAAGGCGTTGACGAACAGGAAACGAACATCGAACTTTGCCTTGCTGGTGATGCGGCGTTCGTCCCCCAGATCAGTCAGTTCGAAACGGTGATAGCCGATTTCGTCACCATCGAGCAGCACAGAAAAGTCCCAGCTTTGAGCGTTCTCTGCAGCATTGGCCAGGGGCGCAATCGCCAGCACGGCAGCGGCCAGCCAGGCGGTTCGGAGTTTGGTGTAAGGCATCATGATGTGCAGGCCTCCCGTGAGGCAGCGGATACTAATGGCGGACGCGACGGTTTGAGCCGACCGTTCGGCTGCCTCAAGCCACGCTGAAACATGAACGTTCATTCGACGATGCTGCCCACGACTCGCTTCACCGACATGCCGTCGAGACGCTCAGCCAGCGCGAGCAGGAGCGGCATGCAAACCGCCCAGCCAACCGCGAGGGCTATCAGAGCAGCCGAGTAGTCGACAAAGATGATGCCGCCGAGCTTCTGGCCGGCAATGTACGACGCCGGCCCACCAATCGCCCCAAACGCGGCCGCCAGCAGGGGCCGCCCCTTCAGCCACCCCATCGACAGGTTGAGGGTGGTGCCGAACAGCATCCACATGGTGATAATCCAGTAAGGCGCCAAGTACGCGCTGAACTGTCCGGAGGGATAGCTGACCCACCCGGCAATGACCAGAAGACTGTCAAAAAAGGCGCCAATCATTCCGCAGGCGATAACGAGCCCCAGTTCCGATTGCGGCCGCTTCGCCAGACGCAGGTGAATCGCGAGCACCACGAGCAGTGCGACGGGTCCCAGCCACGGCATTTGCTGAGCGGCGCCGATGACCGGAGGAAAACCAGCCGACCTGGAAGGCCGCAAAGTTGATCAGCATCGGCATGTCAGTCCCCCAGCCTGTTTGAAGCGATAGTGGCTGACAAACCACTCCTGGCCGTCGTTGTAACGAAACAGCTCCTCGCAGGCCATGAAGAACATGCGCCAGCGCATCCACCAGCGGCCGGCCTGATCTTCGCCGTAGGTGGCGGCAAGGATTGGCATGATCGTCGCCCGGCGAGCATCCATGCGGTCAAGCCAGGCGCGGCAGGTCTGCGCATAGTGCTTGCCGTTCCACATCCAGCGATGCTCCACGTTCAGATGTTCGGCAAACATCAGCGGCAGGTCGGCGCTCGGCATGATGCCGCCGGAAAAGAAGTGCCGGCTCATCCAGTCACTGGGCCCTTTGTCGATAAACTCGTAGGGCGTCGTGCGATGACAGAAAATGTGCATAAAGAAGCGCCCGTCAGGCCGCAGCCAGGAATTGATGCGGCGAAACAGCTCATCGTAGTTACGCATGTGCTCGAACATCTCGACCGACACAATGCGGTCAAACGTGTCGCCCGGATCGAAATCGTTCATGTCACAGACGATGACGTCGACGTTTTCGATACCGCGCGCTCTCGCCTGCCCCTCGATGAATTCGCGCTGAGATCGAGAGTTTGAGACGGACGTGATCGACGCATTCGGGAAATGCTCCGCAACCCAGAGCGTCAGCGACCCCCAGCCGCAGCCAAGATCCAGCACCTTCATGCCATCGTGAATGTCGGCGCGCTCAACCGTCAGCCGCAGCGCGGCCGCCTCGGCCTCGCCGAGCGTGCTGACGCCGGCCGGCCAGTGACAACAGCTGTACTTGCGATTCTCACCGAGAACCTCGGAAAAGAACTCCGCCGGTACTTCGTAGTGCTGCTCGTTGGCCAGCTCAGGAAGCAGCGCGACGGGTGATTGGCGCATCATGGCGACAAAGTCGCCAAGCGACCGGGAAGCGAACTCGACGTCGCCGGCCCGGATCTCCTCCAGCTTGCGTTCCAGCAAACGCCGCATACCGCTGCGTATCACGGTATCCGGGACCAGACCTGATTCGGTCCAGCCAATCGCGCGAGCAGCAACACTGGTCATAAGAGATCTCCAAAATGTAGTGGAATCACTATAGGAGGCAAGTGATGACGCAACAATGGCCTGGAGGGCACTGTTACACTCGCTTACAGTTAGACATGAATTGCAGCAACAGCCACTTTTGCTAGAATCGCACCGCCGCCCCGGTAGCTCAGTCGGATAGAGCACCAGATTCCTAATCTGGGGGTCAGATGTTCGAATCATGGTCGGGGCGCCATGTTCGACCAATTGCGCTAGCAATTGGCGACGTAGCGGCGAAGCCGCGAAGCCCGAAGGGCGAAGATCGTCCCAAGGCGATCTGATCCGGCACGACAAAGTCGTGCGACAGACGCCGTATGCGAGGCAACGCAGTTGCCGGTCAATCAATCATGGTCGGGGCGCCAATTTCGACAAAACGCGCTAGCGTTTTGGACGCACGACAAATCGGGACGATTTGGACGGCCGAACGCAGTGAGGTCGCCCGAAGGGCGAGACGCGAATGCGACGAGTCAAGTGCGCCCGCAGGGCGAGGAGCGAAGCGACGAGTCCCCCGAGCACGAGTGGACGTTGAAGGTACGAATATTGTTTCGAGATCAACCCTCAACCAGAAGAACAATGGTTTCAGGCCTCACACCGTCATGCTTCATAGCAGCGGCGCCAGCCTCGCTCTTCAACACCGCGTCGAACGCAGCCATGTCGGCAACATCCATAGTCAGGCCGACACTATTGGGATCATCCGGGTTGACGTATGTGCATATGTTCTCTACTACCCCTACGAACAGTTCCTGCCTCTTCGTTGATTTCAGCCAGTGGGCTACGTCATCCACCTCGTGAGTTGTAATTATCTTGGGCATGTTGTTTCTTCCTTTTGTCGTTGGCGCATTGCGCAATGAATAAGGTCAGCCAGGTCTGCATAGGATTGCGGATTCATTTATTGCTGCAACACCTAAACTCTACCAATCGGCAATCGGGGTCAGACCAACAATTAAACTGCAATAGCAGTCTCAAACAGCTTAGATCGTCGATTTTTACACCTTACACCTCGTTTTCGGTACGAAAAACGAAGTGTAAGCAAAAGCGTCGCGATACTCGATGCGGGTCCACCGTTCATTACGATCAAGCTGACCCATACGTAATTTATCGCTCCGGCCAGAAGCGAACCCCGGCGGGATTCCATTTCGATCCGGCGACGATGATCGGCTAAGTGCCAAAAACGGAAGTGCGGGTTGAACCCTGTTTGCTATTAGCACGTAACATCGGCCAAATCTCCATCGTAAGTATCACGACACTGCACACTGGGAAGGTCGGCGTTGATTCCGTCTTTCAGTTGGCTGTTTATTATGCGCGTCCCCGCGGATCCGCCGAAATCCATACTCAACGAGCCGCCATTAAGAACAGAATCCATAATTAGTGGCGAGGAACTTGCCGCAGAGTTGTAAACGCCGGAGCTGTTGCTCCCACCAGAGGCAGTCGCGGTGACACTAGTCATCGTTGGCGACGAGCCCGCGATGTGCACGCCGAAATTTTCGCTCGACCCGCCAGAAGCAGTGACGGTGACACCAGTCATCCTTGACGATGCAGTATCGTACACACCGTAACTAAAATTCCCCCGCCGGTTGCAGTAATGGTGAGATTAGTCATCGTTAGCGACGAATTAGAGGTGAATACGCCGAAATTGAAAGACGCACCGGATGCAGTGGCGGTGACCCGTTCAATACGCATCGCTACCGCACCATCGTGGTTGATCGCGATGGACACATTGCCGCCGCCAGTGTTGTCCACGCTGAGGTCGCTGAGTACCGCATTGCTGGCGGTTGTTACGATAGCCGATGAGGCGTCGTATAGCTCCAGAGCTGATCGCACCCTTGAGGATGGTCACGCCCTGACCGCTGCCCACAATACTGATGTAGGGCTTCATAACCAGCCCGTTGCTAGCGTCGTCAGGATTCGGAAGAATCGAATACTCCCCGGACCGAGCTTTATCAGGTACGGATTGCCTGCACCCGGATTCCCGTTATCCACAATATCCTTAATAATCTATGCATGCAGATCCGGTCCTCGGTCTCAGAACTTTTATCTCGTTACCCGTTGTAATCACATCGGCGCTGATACCGACGTCTGCATACGCTGTCATCGCCGCGACTAAAAGCACGGCAGTTGCCATCGTTTTCCTGAACATGACGATCCCCTCGTTGCTGATCTATCGGCAGCCCTGCGATCTTGGGGTTCTTCGGGGAGCCATCTTTGGCTTCACCAAAGACGCGAAGACCCGTGGCTTTCCGTCTCCGTCTGTCGACGGACTTGGCTTTGTGGTTGTTGTAGAACCTTTATACGCTGCAGCGCCGGACCAGTCCCGTTAGTTGACATAATCGAGATAATTCAAGCCAGCGAATACGTCCACTTTGCTTCAGGAGCCGCCGATAGTGTCGGTTCCAGCCTGTCAGCGGCTATCGAGGGTAAAGCAGACCATCCGGTAGCAAATCCAGTTCGCATGGGATTAAACGTCAGTTCCGCCCGAGACCAGCCGTTTATCCGCGCTGAAATTTAGCAACCTAACCGACAGCAACCCGGTCTGGCGCCACCATGTCGGTCCACCTAAATTACGCGCGATAAGGCGTTTAGGAGGTGGACAATGGCAAGACGCAAGCGGACTTGCGGTCGTACCGGTGAGTCTACTCCGGCTTCTTGCACGTACTGAATCCGAACAGCGCGTACGGCGGACACCAGCCGATGATTCCAGTTGCCAATGGAATCAGTCCCACCCAACCCCAGGCTGACTGCGGCCCGATGAATACCAAGCTGATGATTGCCAATCCGACGATGACGCGAACTACGCGTTCGATGCTGTGAACATTCTGTTTCATGGTGTCTCCTTGAACTACGACGTTACGAGGCTTTCCAGCCCTATTCCTACAATGGCTGCATTGGGTTCGTAGCCGACCATTAACTCAAGGCCAAGCGACTGACCGTCGGTAACACTAGCAGCCGTGTTTATGCGAGTTGCCCTACGCGGTCTATCGAAGACTCTAACGGACCATCGGGCTGCTGAACACGATCGGAACCAGCGATAAAACGTACACCCCGGCGTAATCAAGCCATGATCTTCAAGCGCGATATACGGAACCAGGTTGAAAATGACGAACAAAACCCGGTACTGCGTCAGGACGCGCAGCAAGGTCTCTTTCGCCGACGTCTCGCTCACGCCGAAAAACCTCGCCATAACGCGGCCGAAGAACTCATGGAATACGCCAAAGAACAGGAACACGACAACGATGAACACCAGGTTGATCACCGTGCACCAACCGAAGAACGTCGTCAGGGTCTGAATCGAGATCATTGCTACCGCCTCCGCCTCACTCGCCCATTCGAAAATTCGCGCCGGCCGCCAACGGGCGATAACGGCTAGGCAAAGCCTGGACCATACGGCGTATACTACGCCGATCATCTGCATCTTATCTTCAAACGGTCGAGCGGGACTCCCCTCGTCAGAGGTAGCTCGTTAATGAACGCCCCAAAAACACTCCGATTTGCAACAGTCGATCCTTTTCGCGGCATGAGCGGTGCAGCCCCGGCGAAGGTTGTCAACCTGCTCGACGGCCACTGGCAAGAAGCGCGCAGCGCCCGCAACGACATTCCGGACCCGATGTCCGGCGAACGATTCATGGACGTACCCGATACCCAGGACATTGCGCCTTTCGTCGCCAGCCTCGCCAAGTGCCCAAAAACCGGGCTGCACAACCCGCTAAAGAACACCCATCGTTATGTGCATCTCGGCGAAGTCTGTGCCCGTGCGGCGGCGCGGCTGGCCGATGAAGAAGTCGAGGCTTTTTTCACCCGCCTCATTCAAAGAGTCATGCCAAAGAGCTGGCAGCAGTGTCTCAACGAGGTCGTTGTGACGCGCATCTTCCTCGAGAATTTCTCGGGAGACGGCGTGCGGTTTCTTGGCCGCGGCTTCTCGAACCCGGGCGACCGCACGGGCCAGGAAACGCGCGGCTACCGGTGGCCGTACGGCCCGGTCGTGGTCATAGCGCCGTTCAACTTCCCGCTGGAAATTCCGGCACTACAGGCGTTGGGCGCCTTGTTTATGGGCAACCGGCCGCTGGTCAAGGTGGACTCCAAGGTCAGCGTGGTTTTCGAGCAGTTCCTGCGGCTGCTGATCGACTGCGGCCTGTCCGCCCATGACATGGACCTGATCCATTGTCGCGGCAAGCGCATGGGCGATCTCATGGACGAGGCGCAAGGTACTGCCCGGATGGTGCAGTTCACCGGCTCCAGTGAAGTCGCCGAGATCATCGCCAAAAAGGTCAACGGCGCCGTACGGCTCGAAGACGCCGGGTTCGACTGGAAGGTGATCGGCCCGGACTACAACGCGAGGTGGCTCGATTACGTCGCCTGGCAATCCGATGAAGACGCCTACAATGCCTCCGGTCAGAAATGCTCGGCACAGAGTCTGTTGCTGGTGCACGAGAACTGGTCCGGCGCCCTGCTGCCGAAACTGGCCACGCTGGCCGCACGCCGCAACGTCAATGACCTGTCTATCGGCCCTGTCTTGTCATGGAGCAACCAGCGCATTCAGAAGCACATCGATGCCGTGCTCGAAGTACCCGGCGCGAAGTTGTTGTTCGGCGGCTCCCCCGTCAATGAGCCAGGTGTTCCCGACTGCTACGGGCTGTATGAGCCCACCGCGGTGCGCGTGCCGTTTTCGGCGCTGTGCGAACAGCACTTCGGCCTGCTGACCACCGAATTATTCGGGCCCTTCCAGATTATCAGTACGTATGGGGACGATGATCTGCCCGCCTTACTGGGTTTGCTGGAACGCCTGTCGCACCATCTCACGGCCGCCGTCGTTAGCGCGGACCCGGTTTTTCAGAACGCGGTGCTGTCGGCCACTGTCAATGGGACAACGTATTGCGGCCTGCGGGCACGGACCACAGGCGCCCCGCAGAATCACTGGTTCGGGCCGGCGGGCGATCCGCGTGCTGCGGGCATTGGCACACCGGAGGCTATCGTCAGCACGTGGAGCGGCCACCGCGAAATCATCATGGACCAGGGAATGCTCGAGCACGACTGGCAAACACCCGCACTCAAGTGACGACGACTGACCGCGTTACGTACTGCAGTCCACGACAGTAGTTGGGCCCGGCAAAGTCTATGACCGTCCGCGGCGTCCCACTCAGCAATACATCGCGTGTCGTTCGCGCAGTCACACAGCTCGCGCTCCAATTCGTCGTTATCTCGTCACCCGGGATACGACGACGTACTGAGCCCGGCCAGATTGCCATTGCGCGTCATTGGCACTAGAGTTGCCGCATGGATGAACAGCACCGAAGAGCGGCGACTCTCGCCCGGCATCGCAATATCTTGCTGCGCATGGCGGGAAAGGTAACGATTTATTACGCGATACTATCGGCCGCAGTCTGGCTCACAGATTACCATTTTCCCCGCCGTTGTCGACCAGCTTCCCCTGGGTGGCGTTGGCGAAATCGCTCACTATGGCAGCGCCAGCGTTTACGACCTTGAGGAGGCGTTGTTAAGCGCCGACGACGAAGAGCTTGAAGAAATAGCAACCGCGACGACGCGAGCTCGAATGGCAAGAGGCCCGGCCTGGCTGCATGGGGCTATTTCGCTCGTGTACGTCATGACCGCGACGTTGCTGCTGATGCTGCCCGTCTCATGGGTTTACCGGGCTATCCACACCGACAGTGTGTACGACCACTCGATCGACACGACGACCCTCGTGTTGCCGGCCGTCGTGGCCGGTATCGTTACGGTCGTTCAACACAGCCTGGCGCTGGCCTTCAGCCTTGCCGGTATCGTCGCGGGTGTGCGGTTTCGCCGCGCGCTCAGCGACACGTTTGATACCTTGTTTATTCTTGCATCCATTGGCGTCGGTATTTCCGCCGGCGTCAAATCCATCGAGATTGCTGTGGTGTTAACGGTGTTCTTCAACTATGCCGCTATTGCTGTCTGCGCCTTCGGCGATGGCCTCGAGTCGCAATACGTCGTTGAAGAAAAAATTCGCCGCAAGCTCGCCAAGGCGGCAAAAGCGGCCGAGAAAAAAGCCCGCGCGGCGCCCGAAGGACCGATGTCTAGTCTTTAGACAGCATCTCGTCGAGGTGGTCCTGACCCCGACAACGGCCATAGACTTCGTTTTTCAGTTTCCTCGGACTGTCCAGGATTTCAAAAAACTCCTCGATAAACTTGACCGTCGTCTTTTTCTTGCGAGGCTCCAGTTCTTTCGAATTGCTGAACAGGGCGATAATTTCAGCCCGCTTGGACTGCATGTGCGCGATCGCCTCTTCCAGTACGCCGGGTGGCTGGCACAGCCCGCGGTAATATCGAGTACGTACAAAGCGAACCGGAATGTGCGACGGCGGCGCCGCGTACTCAGCATTGACCAATCCAGACAAGATCGAAGTCATAGGGCACCGGGATGCGAACGTCCGCATTATCGTCCAGTGCGAGTATCTCCGAGTTATGGCAACACTCCCTGCCCTCCTCAGAACTCAGGACCGAGAAGTCGTTGTTGGCGATCAACAGCTGAAACAGCTCGGCGAGTGCGGTACTGGAATGATCCATCTGATCAAAACGGTTGGCTACAATCTTTAGCCGCGTCAGGCCGAGGCGCTTCGCCATGTCTTTGTCGTCTTCGATCACGAACACAAGATCTGTCCACGGCGGCATCTTTTCATCGCTATCAACGTAGCTCAGGCGCACCAGCCGGGTACCGAAGCTCTGTTCAGTCAGTATTTGAAAGGTGCGGTAGGCCAGGTATTCGAGTACCACCAGCTGCTGTGATTTGGCGCCGTTCTGGCAGGGCGCAACGACTTTTAGCTTGTTTTGGCCCGCAAACAGTGTGTCCTTGACCTGCGCTTTCTTGAAGTTGAGCTGCAGCGGCGGCAGCTCACAGTATTCGCGCCGAAACAGGCCGCGGGTCCGAATCGACACGTCGAGGCGGTGGGTCTCGCCGGTGTCCGTCGTGTAGCTCCATTGACCGGGTATGTAGATGCGCACGTCCTGGTCGCGCTGCGCGTACGCCTGCGCTATCGGCGCGGTCAGCACCGCTTTGATAATCGAATCGTCCTGGAACAGCGGTAAGCGCTCGGCAGCAAAGGCGGCACCGCCTGCAAACACGACGATCAAGGTCACTAATCGAGGAATGAGTCTCATACCCTGACGTTTATAAGGGGGTACGACGCCGAATGTCATACGAACAAACCGAGGTGTTTGCTCTGCAGAGCGAAACCGGGGCATAGTTGTTGCCTGACAGGAGAAATATCATGCTCGAAGCAGGTTCCAAGGCCCCGGAATTCGTTCTGCACGACGATAAGGACGGCGAAACGTCATTGTCGGGACTGCTGCAGAACGGCCCGCTGATTCTGTACTTTTACCCGGCGGATTTCACACCGGGGTGTACCAAGGAAGCCTGTTCGATACGCGACATTCACAGTGATATTCGAATCGGTCGGTATGCAGGTGGTCGGCATCAGTCCGCAGGACGTCGACAGTCACCGTCGGTTTCGTGACCAGCACGAGCTGCCTTTCGTACTGCTGAGCGACCCGACAAGATCGTCATCCGGATGTACGACGTGGACGGTCCGTTTGGCGTCGGCGTCCGTCGCGCGACGTTCCTGATCAATCAGGAGCGCACGATCAAGGACGCGATGCTTGCCGACGTATTGGTCGGGCGGCACGGGAATTCATCGCAAAAGCCGTCATTCTCCGTGAGACCGCCGGTCTGCGCGTCAAAGCTCGTCAGTCGCCCTGTACGTAAGTACGATCACGCGCCGCGGTGCGGCGCAAACGATGCTCCCAGAGATAAATGCCCTGCCAGGTGCCGAGTGCACATCGGCCTGTCCGTACCGGCAGATTCAAGTCCGATCTGCGTCAGCACGCTGCGCACGTGGGCCGACATGTCGTCCTGCCCTCCGCCGTATGCGTAAACATCGGATCGCCGTCCCGGACCTGCCGCGACATGAAGGACTTCGAGGTCCCTGCATACCGCTCGGATCGGCGTTCTCGCTGAGCATCAGCGATGCGCTGGTGTGACAGATGAATACGTGGCAAAGACCGGTCCGGATGCCCGACTTCGCGCACCGCGGCCTGGATGTCGGCGCTGAGTCGTATGTTCCGCGACCCTTGCGTCTCTACCCGCAGTTCTTCGCGCGCGATCACTCAGGGCTACGTACGGCTCGCCGTAACGCAGGCGTATGGTCTTGGTCTTGCCGAACCAGGGGATGGTCACGAGGTAGAGATTGTCGTACTCGTCCTCGTCGATCGCCGGCACGTTCTTGCTGGCCCCCATGTTCGCCATCAGTTCCGGGATCGTGTTGCTGTGGCCAACGACCAGGACGATCTTGCCCTTATACTCGCTGACGATCGAATCAATGACGTCCCGTGTATCCGACACATCGTAGTTCATCACCGGCAGACCGAGGGCATCGGCCACCGGTCTTGCCGTCTCAACCGGTGCGTCGCAGCGACGTCGAATACACCGCATCGACCCCGAGGCCGGGGACCACATCGGCATCGACAAGCTGCCGCGCCAGCTCTGCGGCGCGACGTCTGCCGGCATCGCTCAGGTCGGGGTCATCGGCGGGTAATGCGGCTTTTTCGGCATGGCGAACGAAAATCAGTGTCGTGGTCGCCTGCGATTCAAAGAACCACGCCAGGCACACCGCAATAGCCGCATAAATAACGATCACCTGCAGCCGGCGCCGGCGCCGGCGTCTGCGCCGATCGATATCCGAGCGGGTTTGGCTTTTTGGCTTGCGCATAAAACGCGACTCTACGAGGTTTTGAGCGCTGTGACTACGTTGACTTACTCACCGGGCGTGCGCTTCTCGTCATGGTCGACGACGCGAAACTCGCCTTCAATGATCCCGCCAGACGGCGGCTCGCCGCTCGTCGTTCTGTCCCCGGAACGCTTCTGCAGCGCGCGCTTGAACCACCAGAGCCGCAAGCCAACGACGGCTGCCAGTACCGCGACGATGCTGCCCAGCACGACGAACGCCACGAATCCCAGCACGATCGATACGCCGATGACCAGCGCACCCACGATAATGACGAAGACATTCGCGATGGGGTTGCCGGCGGGTATGCCCCGGTTAGCTGATGAATATTTCAATGCTGTATCCTTACAACCGCTTACTCGGCCGTCCGGCGAGTGTAAAAGCCCTCGAACCAGGGCGTCCATGTTTCGCCGTCATCGGCTGACTGTTCAAAAAATTGCCTCACCCTGCCATCCGGTAGCGCCGTCCAGAGGCCGCGAAATGGCGCTGTCGTGCCGTTGGCGACGTAATGAATCGTGCCCGTCAATAGCATCCCCGCTGCCGTCATGGCGCCGCGTATCTGGATCTGGCTGCCGCCGGCGGCATTCCAGACCTGTACCCATTCTTCCGTGCTCTTGTCGAGAAAATTGATGCTGGTCCCGGTTCCTCCGCCCGCACCCTGCCAATGTTCTATCAGAAGGCAGCCGTGTTCAGCGCGTTCGATCACATTTCGGCCCTGCAGGTTGCCTCCGGCGTCGTGCACATCCCAGTCGCCCACCCAGAAGTCAAAGGCTCTGAACGACGGGTCGTGCTCGCAGGGAAACGCTTTGGCCGACATCTCGGCGACCAGCGCATCGTAGCCTGCGTGACCCGACAATGCGCTGAGCAGCGGATCAGCGGTGATGACGCCAACCGCCGTAAATCCCTGCGCGGCGATCGCCTGCAATTCAGCCACCGCCGCATCGGGCTCCCCGGCCAACGCACTGAGCCTTGCTCGCTCAATGCCAATGCGAATCGGCGAGAACTGCAGCGCTTCGGCTTTCAGCAGCGCCGCGCGCGCCGTGCCTGGCTGCCCTGCCTGGCGCGCACTGACGCCCAGTCGGAACCACGCCGCGGCATCCTCTGGATCGCTCGCCGTCCGCTCGGCATACGCGGCGGTCGCCGCCGCCCAGTCACCGGCGGCAAACAGCGCGTCCGCGTCTGGCTCGGCCCATGCCATGACGGGAAGAATAAAAATCAATAATATTATTGACTTAGCAAGTTATTTGTAGATTTAACATTAATAATGTGCCCGGGCCTGCCTGTTCCTTTGGACCGCAATGCGTGACAGCCGTTCGTCAAGCAACCCGACTGCCGGTATCTGAATATGCGGCCACCGAAGTCGCTTTTCAATTCGGCAGGTACCCACAGGTTGAATCCCAAGGTCACTGCAAGCACAATTCGCCGTCGTTCAGCATGACACCGGAGAGGTGGCAGAGCGGTTGAATGCACTGGTCTTGAAAACCAGCAAGGGTTAATAGCCCTTCGTGGGTTCAAATCCCACCCTCTCCGCCAATAATTGAAAATGAGGGCCCTTGTGGCCCCATTTTTGATTATGGGTGGAGGGGGTGATGGAGAAGAACCCGCTGGTTCAACAAAACGCGCCAGCGTTTTGGACGCACGCAGTGCGCCCCGCAGGGGTGAGAATCGCCCTTAGGCGATTTGACCCGAGCACGACGCAGTCGGGCGACAGACGCCGAAGGCGAGGCAACGCAGTTGCCGTTCAATCAATCCCAACGCTTGCGGGAGAACGCTCAACGTTGATCCCCTCCATCTCGCCCGGTCAGGCAATTGTGTAAACTAGCCGCTGACGTTTCCGTCGTCCGCCAAACCCGCCAGAGGAGCCCTACCGTGTCTACTTTCGTCATTACCGGCTGCAATCGTGGCATCGGCCTGCAGCTCGCTCGTCAGCTTTCAGAGCGCGGTGACGAGGTCATCGCCGTCTGTCGCAACAGCAGCGAGTCGCTCGACAAACTCGACCTTCGCGTTATCGATGGCGTCAACGTGGCCGAAGCCGCGGGCGTTGCTACCCTCGCCCGGGAACTCGCCGGGGCACCCATCGACGTCCTGGTGAATAACGCCGGTATGTTGCTTCACGATACCTTCGGCTCCCTCGACTACGACGATCTTATCCAGCAGTTCCGCGTCAACACCCTGGGCCCGCTGCGCGTCACAGAAGCCCTTCGCGACAACCTGCATGAGGGCTCCAAGGTCGCGATCGTATCGAGCCGGGTTGGCTCAATAGAGGACAATGGCTCCGGCGGACATTGGGGCTACCGGACCTCAAAAACAGCCGTCAACATGATTGGCACCAACCTGATGCACGAACTCAAGCCCCGCGGTATCGCCGTCGCATTGCTGCATCCCGGCCTGGTCGCCACGGACATGACAGGCGGCCAGGGGGTCACGCCTGAAAAAGCCGCCGCCGGACTGATCGAGCGAATAGACGAGCTCACGCTCGAGAGCAGCGGCGGGTTCTGGCACGCCGAGGGCTACCGCCTGCCCTGGTAGCATTCCCGAAGGGTCAACTCGATTTTATCGTATCGTCGCGAGGTGCCGCAGTGCTAGCATTGCGCCATTGCAGGAATTAATCACTTGAGGACCAAAGACATGCCGCAAACAGTCAACTACGCCGGGCCCGTTGCCAACGCGTCCGTCGAGAGCCGTTCGGAGTTTATCTGGAAGTGCTATGCACATGTCGTGGGCGCCATCATTGCCGTCGCCGCAATCGAGACCTACCTGTTCCAGTCCGGCGTTGCCTGGGCAATAGCCGGTCCGATGATGCAAAGCCCGATGCTGGTGCTGATGGCGTTTATCGGCATGAGCTGGGGCGCCAGTCATCTCGCTCACAAGCTGGAGTCCAAAGCGGCGCAATATGCGGCATTCGGGGCGTTCGTCGTCGCCTGGTCCGTTATGTTCGTGCCGATGCTGGCAATGGCCATGGTGAAGTCGGCGGACTCCGGATCGAATATCATCGAGAGCGCCGCGTCGGTCACTGTGTTCGGCTGTGTGGCACTGATCGCAACCGCCATGATCACCCGCAAGGATTTCTCCTTCCTGCGCAGTATTCTGATCTGGGGATTCTTCATCGCGATGGGCCTGATCGGCGCATCGTTGCTCTTCGGCTGGAATCTCGGCACCTGGTTTTCGGTGGGAATGATCGGCTTCGCCGGGGCGGCGGTTTTGTATGACACGTCGAACATCATGCACCATTACCCTGAAGACAAGTACGTTGCAGCCTCCATGGCACTGTTCGGTTCGATCGCCATGATGTTCTGGTACATCCTGCGCCTGTTCATGAGCCGTGACTAGGCGGCGGACAACCGCGTAAACCACGCAACAAAAAGGGCCCTCTTCGGGCCCTTTTTTTCGTTCCGGATAGCCGTCAGACGAGCCTGGTCAGGCCACCCATGTAGGGCAGCAGTACCTCGGGTACGCGGATGCCGCCGTCCTTGCTCCTGGTAGTTTTCCATGACGGCAATCAGCGCTCGACCTGCCGCGACACCGGAGCCGTTCAAGGTGTGAATAAGCTCCGGCTTGCCCGACGACGGATTGCGCCAGCGAGCCTGCATGCGACGCGCCTGGTAGTCGTTGTAATTACTGCAGGATGAAATCTCGCGATACTTCTGCTGGCCCGGCAGCCATACCTCGATATCGTAGGTCCTGGTGGCGCCGAAACCGATGTCGCCCGCACACAGGCTGACGACGCGATAAGGCAGCTCGAGACGTTGCAGCACGATCTCGGCGTGCCCCGTCAACTCCTCCAACGCACTGGCCGAATTCTCAGGTGCCACAAACTGCACGAGTTCCACCTTCTCGAACTGGTGCTGGCGAATCATGCCGCGCGTGTCCTGCCCGTAGGAACCCGCTTCGGATCGAAAACACGGCGTATGTGCGACGTAGCGCACCGGCAACTGCTCCGCATCCAGGATGCAGTCGCGCGCCAGGTTCGTCACCGGCACCTCGGCGGTCGGTATCAGGTAAAACGGCGTTTCTGTCCGGGTTTGAAACAGGTCCTCTTCAAACTTGGGCAACTGCCCGGTGCCGATCAGCGCCTGGGCCTGGACGAGGTACGGCACGTAGGTCTCTTCGTAGCCGTGTTCGCTCGTGTGGGTATCCAGCATGAACTGAATAAGCGCCCGCTGCAGGCGCGCCAGCGAGCCGCGCATTACTGAAAAGCGGGCCCCGGACATGCGGCTGGCTGACTCGAAATCCAGTAGCCCCAGCTGCTCGCCAAGTTCGATGTGATCTTTGACATCGAAGTCGAACGTGGCGGGTTCTCCCCAACGCCTTACTTCGGTATTGTCCGATTCTGCGTGGCCATCCGGCACCTCGTCGGCCAGCAGGTTCGGCAGGCCGAGTTCGATGTCGTGCAGCGCCAGCTGCACGCCCTGCAATTCAGCCTCGTGAGCGTCGAGCTTTTCACCGAGATCTTTGACCGCGGCAAGCAACGGCGCAATGTCCTCGCCTTGCGCTTTCGCTACACCAATGCGTTTGGCACTGTCGTTACGCTCGCTGCGCAACGCTTCGGTGTCCACCTGCAATGCCTTGCGGCGCGCCTCGAGTGCGAGGTAAGCCTCTTTATCGAAGATAAATCCACGTCTCGCCAGGTTCGTGGCGACCTTGTCAGTGGACTGTCGAAGTAGTTTAGGATCGATCATTGTCAGCCTTGTCCGGTTTTGTTGCTCGTTGCTCCCGCTTGACGTCTTCGAGCTTCTCGCGAATCCTGATTTCCAGGCCACGCGGCACCGGATGATAATACCTCGTCGCCCTCATGTCGTCGGGAAAGTAATTCTCCCCGCGAGCAACCGCGTCCTGCTCATCGTGCGCATAGCGATAGTTCTCGCCGTAGCCAAGTTCTTTCATCAATTTCGTCGGCGCATTGCGCAACTGCATGGGCACCTCCAGCGAGCCGTATTTTTTTGCGTCCTCCATCGCCGCCTTCGCCGCGGTATAGACCGCATTGCTCTTCGCCGCACAGGCGAGGTAGATGACGGCTTGCGCCAGCGCCAGCTCACCCTCGGGGCTGCCAAGGCGCTCGAGTACCTGCCAGGCGTCCAGCGTCAGCTGCAGGCAGCGGGGATCTGCATTGCCGATGTCTTCCGACGCTACGCGAATCATTCGCCGGGCAATATAAAGCGGATCACATCCGCCATCCAGCATACGCATGAGCCAGTACAACGCGGCATCCGGATCGGAGCCTCGAACCGATTTGTGCAAGGCGGAAATCTGGTCATAAAAATACTCGCCCTGCTTGTCAAAGCGCCGGCGACTGCCGGTGGTGACCTCAGCGACAACCTCGTGCCCGATGTGATTGCCGTCTGCGAGGTCCGCGGCGAGTTCCAGCAGGTTGAGGGAACGACGCGCATCGCCGTCGGCGGCGGCGGCGATGACACTCAGCGATTCGTCACTGATCTGGTAGCTGCCGGCGAGGCCGCGCTCGACGTCCTGCAGGGCGCGGCGCAGCACGGCAACGAGATCATCCTCTGTCAGTGCCTTGAGCACGTACACCCGGGCGCGAGACAACAGCGCATTGTTGAGTTCGAAGGACGGGTTTTCAGTTGTCGCGCCGACAAAGGTCAGTCGACCATCTTCGACAAAGGGCAAAAAAGCGTCCTGCTGCGCCTTGTTGAAACGATGCACCTCATCGAGAAACAGCACCGTGCCCTGCCCTTGCATTTGTCGATGTTGCTCCGCCTCTGCAACCGCGCTGCGGATGTCCTTGACGCCCGCCATGACGGCCGACAGACCGATGAAGTGCGAGTCCGTGGTGCTCGCAATCAGTCTCGCCAGCGTTGTCTTACCGGTCCCGGGTGGGCCCCAGAACACCATCGAATGCGCGCGGCCATGCTCTATGGCACGCAGCAGCGGCTTACCCTTCTCCAGCAGGTGTCGCTGACCCGAGAACTCGGCGAGCGTCGCGGGACGCATGCGGTCCGCAAGGGGGCGATCGTTGCTTTTCAGCGTGTCGGGAGCAAAAAGGTCATTCAATGGCGGACCCTGTCGTTCGCGCTGCATACCAATCCTCGACACGCGCGCACCAGCCGCCGATGCCGGCCATCGCGAGGGTGAGACCCATGACGATACCCGTGGCATTCGCGCCCATGTCGAGCCAATCCGCGCTGCGATAGCCGACCAGAAACTGGCAGCCCTCAATCAGCAGGCCGAACAGCACCAGTCCAAGCGCTATACGCCAATACTGCGGCCGCCGAAATTGTCCCGCAAACCATACCGCGAGGACGAAGAACGTCAGGCCATGCAGCCACTTGTCGGCGTTTTTGAACCAGATAAGGGCGCTGGTCGTGTCGTTCCACAACCACACCGCAGGCATCAGCGCTGTCAGGAAAACCAGCAGCAGCAAGACGTAGTCGGCCAGTCGCCAGAAGCGCGCGTGCCGCAGCGGCAGCATCACGGAGCAGTGGCGTCGGCGGCTAACGGTACGCCGACGAGATCAGCTTCCTCAGGAACGACGAATACGAAGCGCGTTTCGTCAATGGGCTTGTTGATTTCAATCGCCTGAAACTCGACCAGTGTCGTCTGCTCCAGGTTGTCGAAGAACACCATGCGATACAGCTCGCCGTCCAGAAAGCCGAGCTCTATCCGTTCGAAGCCGCTGCTGCTGTCGACAGGTCGCATGCGCACCCAGGTCGTGGCGCCTTCCACCTGGCTGCCCTCGAAGCGAAACTGCGCCAGCGCATTTGCGGCATCGCCCAGCAGCATCGCCGGCGTATTCGCTAATGCCGCCGACTGCGGCTTGACCGAGACCTGGGCGAGATCGACGTCGTAACTCCAGACGTTGGTGCCGTCCGCTACCAGCCATTGTTCATACGGGTCGTTGTAGATCCAGCGAAAGCGGCTCGGTCGCTCAATTTCCAGCATGCCGCTGGAGGCCTCGACGACCGCGCCTTCTGCATCGATCAGGGACTGCTTGAAGTGCCCCTGCATGGTCGTCACCTGTGTCAGGAAGTCTCGGACCAGCTTTTCGCCGGCGTCATCGCCTGCCGGTTCTGCCCGTGCGAACATGGCGGCGGAAGCCAGAATTGCAGCAAGCATGTATTGTCCAATCGACGATCGATTCATTGCGTATGTCCGTTATTCATCGTTACTCCTCCGCCGCTGCATTCGGTACCAGGATTTCGCGGCTGCCGTTCGGCTGCAGCGGACCGACCAGACCCGCCGCTTCCATGGACTCGACCATTCTCGCCGCGCGGTTGTAGCCAATCTTGAGACGCCGCTGCACGCCCGAGATCGAGGCCTTGCGGGTATCAAGCACGACCTGCACGGCCTGGTCGTACAAGGGGTCCTGCTCCGCGTCGGCACTGTCGGCGACCGCGCCATCAATTCCAGCCAGTCCCGGAGTTGGACCGGAAGGACCCTCAACAATTTCATCGATATAGCGTGGCGGGCCGCTTTTTTTCAATTGCCTGACCACGGCATGGACCTCGTTGTCAGAGACAAACGCGCCGTGAACACGGACGGGCAATGAGGTTCCTGGCGGCAGGTACAACATATCGCCGTGACCAAGCAGGTTCTCGGCACCCTGCTGGTCCAGAATGGTCCGGGAATCGACCCTCGCGGAAACCTGGAACGCAATCCTGGTCGGGACATTGGCCTTGATCAGCCCGGTAATGACATCCACAGAGGGTCGTTGCGTTGCAAGAATCATATGGACACCTGACGCCCTGGCTTTTTGTGCCAGCCGCGCGATCAGCTCTTCCACTTTCTTGCCAACGATCATCATCATATCGGCGAGCTCGTCGATAATGACGACGATGAAAGGCAATGGCGTAAGCGTCGGATGCTCGATCGGCTTATCCTCATCGAAGATTTCGGGCGGCCGGAAAATCGGGTCCTTGATCGGCTCGCCGGCATCGATGGCGTCGTTGACCTTGCGGTTGTAGCCGCCAATATTGCGGACGCCCAACGCCGACATGAGCCGGTAGCGTCGGTCCATTTCGGCCACACACCAGCGCAGGGAATTCGACGCCTCTTTCATGTCCGTCACGACGGGCGCCAGCAAATGCGGAATACCCTCGTAGACCGAGAGTTCCAGCATTTTCGGGTCGATCATGATCAGCCGGACCTGCTCGGGCTGTGACTTGTAAAGGATGCTGAGCACCATGGCGTTGATCCCCACCGACTTGCCCGAGCCGGTCGTTCCGGCAATCAGCAGGTGAGGCATGCGCGCGAGATCGGCAACGACGGACTTGCCGCCGATATCCTTGCCCAATGCCAGCGTCAGCGGCGACGCCATTTCGTCGTAGGCCCGCGACTTCAGGATTTCTCCCAGCGTTACGAGCTGGCGGTTTTCATTCGGAATCTCGAGACCCACGAACGACTTGCCGGGAATGACTTCCACGATGCGGACGCTCACTACGGACAGTGAGCGGGCAAGGTCTTTCGAGAGGTTCGATATCTGGCTGACTTTCACGCCCGGCGCAGGATCCAGCTCGAAGCGCGTGATGACCGGACCCGGCGACACCGAGCGCACCTCGACATCGATATTGAAATCCTTGAGCTTGAGCTCGACCAGGCGGGACATGGCCTCGAGGGAATCGTCGGAGTAGCCCTTCTTCTGCTCCGGCGGGTCATCGAGCAACGACAGCGGCGGCAGCTCGCCGTCCCCCTGCGGCTCGAACAGCGGTACCTGACGCTCCTTTTCTGCCCGTGCACTGGTTTCGAGGGTGGGCAAGACCGGCTCGATGCGGGGCTTGGAACGCTTCGCCGCCAGTACCTTCTGCACCTTGACGACATCCTGTCGCGCCGCAGCCTGCCGCCGGCCCTCGGCCCGGTCACGCAGCTCGCCGACCTTCGAGCTTGGCTTTTTCGTAAGCGCCCAACGTCCATTGACCGATGCGATCCATGACGTCGATCCACGAGATACCGAGGAACAGCGAAATAGCGGCAACCCAAAGACAAAACAGCAACGTGCTCGCACCGAGCAGCTTCATGACGTCGGCCAGCCGGTAGCCGACAACCTGGCCGATAATGCCGCCCGCGGTTTCGTTGAAACCCGCTGGCTGCAAAATGCAGCGTCGACAAGTCCGCAGCTGGTCACCAGCGTCGCCAGGAAACCTGCAAAACGCAGGCCGAAATCCAGCTTGGTCAGCTCGATCTTGGTCTTCTGCTCGCGATACAGCATCCATCCCAGGTAGAACACCATCACGGTGAACAGGTAGGCGGGCCGGCCGAAGAAATTGAACAGCAAATCGGCCATCAGCGCGCCGAATCGTCCAATGCCGTTGCGCACCTCGGCGTCGGTGGTCGCCTGGCTGAAGCCCGGATCCGCCGGATCGTAGGTGAACAGCGCGAACCACAGAATCAGCGCCAGCGCGCCGAAAACGTACAGCGCGCCCTCGCGCAATGCCCGGTGCACCTGCATCGACAGACGTGACTCCGGCGGTTTCGCTTTCGAGACTCTTGCCATTAAGAAACTGTTTTCCCTACACTAGCTGGAGGACGCACTGCTCCGCATATAGCTTGCCCGCATCATCGCCCTGAAACTCGTCGCTCGACGATTCGTCTTTCCGGGCTTCTGCGCGGGCAGATCGGTGCTTCATGAATTTACGGATAAATTATACATGAGTGACTTGAAACATTGCCGGGTTCTGATCCTCGGGTCCGGTCCCGCCGGTTATTCGGCCGCCGTCTATGCCGCGCGTGCCAACCTCGATCCGGTCCTGGTCACCGGTATCGAACAAGGCGGTCAGCTGATGACGACGACCGATGTCGACAACTGGCCGGGCGACGTCGAGGGACTGCAGGGGCCTGACCTGATGGAGCGGATGCTGCAACACGCGAAGCGCTTCAATACCGAGATCGTCAACGACCATATCCACACGGCGGACCTGTCGCGGCGGCCCTTTCGCCTCGACGGCGACTACGGCAGCTACACCTGCGACGCGCTGATTATCGCGACCGGCGCGACGGCCATGTACCTCGGCCTGCCCTCCGAGGAAGCGTTCAAGGGGCGCGGCGTGTCTGCCTGTGCTACCTGCGACGGTTTTTTCTACCGCGGCAAGCCGGTCGCCGTGGTTGGCGGCGGCAATACGGCGGTCGAGGAAGCGCTGTACCTCAGCAACATCGCCTCCAAAGTGTACGCTCGTGCATCGCCGCGATGAACTGCGCGCCGAGAAAATCCTGCAGGACCACCTGTTCGAAAAAGAACGCGACGGCAAGGTCGACATCCTGCTGGGATCACGTCGTCGACGAGGTGCTCGGCGACGACGCCGGCGTCACCGGACTGCGGATTCGCAGCACCAAAGACGAAGCCAGACGCTGCAGGACCTCGACGGTCGATGGCGTCTTCATCGCCATCGGTCACAAACCGAATACGCAGCTTGTTCGATGGCCAACTCGACATGAAGAATGGCTACATCGTCGTCAAATCGGGCATCGCAGGCGACGCGACGGCCACGAGTGTGCCGGGCGTATTTGCTGCCGGTGACGTAGCCGACCAGATCTATCGCCAGGCGATCACCTCGGCCGGTGCCGGCTGCATGGCGGCGCTGGATGCCGAAAAGTACATCGACGCGCTTGCCAAGGGCGACCTAGCGGCTGACGACGCCGCCGCCTGAGCCGGCGGTGCCCTAATGAAGGTCACCGTAAACGACAGCATCGCGGCGATTGCCGCCCGCGACTGGAACCGGCTCGCAGGCACCGCCTGCCCCTTCCTGCGCCATGAGTTTTTGCAGCTGGCCGAAGAGACACGCTGCGTCGCGCCCGAGCAAGGCTGGCAGCCACGGCACCTCACGATCAGCGCAAACGGCTCGCTCCGCGCGGCGATGCCGCTGTACGAGAAAAGTCACTCCTGGGGTGAGTTTGTCTTCGACTGGGCATGGGCGAACGCCTATGAGCAGGCGGGCTTAAGCTACTACCCGAAGCTCGTGTCGGCCGTACCTTTTACACCCGCATCGAGTCGCAGACTCCTGCTTGCCGACCCGCATGACGACGAGGCCGCCGAAGTGCTGATCGCCGCCGCAGTCGAACTGGCGCGCGATACAAACTGCTCTTCACTGCACGTCCTGTTTCCGACTGACGAGGAACTGCAGCAGCTGGGTGCGGCCGGGTTGCTGGTGCGCAAGGATTGCCAGTTTCACTGGCACAATCGTGGCTACGAGAGCTTCGACGATTTCCTGTCGGGCTTTACGGCGGCCAAGCGCAAGAAGGCGCGACGGGACCGGCGCCGCGTCGCAAGAAAGCGGCATCCGGTTTCGGCGCCTGCCAGGCAACGAAATGAGCGACGCACTCTGGTCAGTGGTGTTCGGCCTGATAAGCCGGACCTTCCTGCGGCGCGGCTCAATGCCCTACTTCAACGAGCAGTTTTTCAAAGCGATCAGTCGGCAGTTGCCCGACAATATCCTCGTCGTGCTGGCCGAAAAAGAGGCGACGCCCGTGGCCGCTGCCGTGTTTTTCGAAAGCGACGACGTCCTGTACGGTCGCTACTGGGGCAGTGACGGACACTACGACGCGCTGCATTTTGAAACCTGCTACTACCAGGGAATCGACTATTGCATCGACACCGCCAAGCAGGTGTTCGAACCCGGCACTCAGGGCGAGCACAAGATCAGTCGAGGCTTTTCCCCGGCGACTACCGGGTCGGCGCACTGGCTCGCGCATCCGGAGTTTGCCGATGCCGTGGAACGCTACCTGGATGAGGAAGGCCGCCATGTCGAGCGCTATATGGATGCGGTCGACTCGCGCAGCCCGTACAAGAAAGTCGAGTGAACAATAGCCGCGTGGTCTGGCTGAGCCCGGGTGAACCTGAGGACGAGTTTCCGCCGGTTGAGAATGCCTTGCGCGAACCCGACGGCCTGCTCGCCGCGGGCGGAGACCTGACGTCGGCGCGCCTGCTGGCGGCCTACCGCCGTGGCATCTTTCCCTGGTATGAAGAGGGGCAGCCGCTGTTGTGGTGGTCGCCAGATCCGCGCTGCGTCCTGCAAGCGGGTCAGTTTCACGTATCACGAAGCTTGCGGCGGTACCTGCGTCAGTCGCCGCTCGAGGTGACGTTCAATACGTCGTTCGGCGAGGTCATCCGTGCGTGTGCGGGCCCGCGACGTTCCCAACAGGGAACCTGGATCACCTCGGACATCGTACGTGCTTTCGAAAAACTCCACGACGATGGTTGGGCGCATTCAATCGAAGTCCGGCTCGACAACGCGCTGGCAGGAGGCCTTTACGGACTGGCAATTGGCAAGGTCTTTTTCGCCGAGTCGATGTTCAGCCATGTTGCGAATGCCTCAAAGGTCGCAATGCTGGTGCTGGCAAGAATGCTGGCGGAACACGCCTTTGGCCTCGTCGACTGCCAGGTGGATTCGGCCCATTTGCAGAGCCTCGGAGCCACGCTCATACCGCGTCGTGACTTCGTCGCTACGCTCGACTAGCTGTGTGAGCCGGCCTTGAGATTTGAAAACTGGCCATTTGCCCCCATATCTCTTCCGAGTTGCTGCAGAAGTGATTTTCCGGGCGTTTGCCTGCATATTGCGTTGCATTACCCCCGCCGTTTCTGCACAATTCGCCAGCCTTTTAGCACTGAAGAGATATTAAACCCTTGGCAAAAGAAGAAGCACTGCAGATGGAGGGCGTCGTTAACGAGACGCTGCCCAATACGACCTTCCGGGTAGAACTGGAGAATGGTCATATAGTTACCGCGCATATTTCAGGGAAAATGCGCAAGAACTACATCCGCATACTCACCGGTGACAAAGTCACTGTGGAACTGACCCCGTACGACCTCAGCAAGGGCCGCATCGTCTACCGCGGCCGCTGAGCGCTCACTGACGAAGGCGTGCTAGCGTTCCGGCAGGTGCTCGAGTTCCTTCAGCAACGGTTCCGTATTGAGCGACAGGTTGCCATCTGCGCCAACCGATATCTTGACGTGACCGCCATCCGCCAGCGCCCCGAACAGTAGTTCCTCGGCAAGCGGTCGCTTGATCTGCTCCTGAATGACCCGCGCCATTGGGCGTGCGCCCATCTTTGGGATCGTACCCCCGCGCCGCTATCCATTCTCGCGCGTCGTCGTCGAGCTCAAGCGTGACATCGTTGTTGCCGAGCTTGGCTTCCAGTTCGACCACCAGCTTGTCCACAACGCGCTTGATGGAGTGCACATCGAGCGATGCAAACTGGATGATGGCGTCGAGCCGGTTGCGGAACTCGGGCGTGAACGATTTCTGGATAATGGCCATGCCGTCGCTGCTGTGGTCCTGCTGAGTGAACCCCACCGATGCACGACTCATTTCTCCGGCGCCCGCATTCGTCGTCATCACCAGGATGACGTTGCGAAAATCCGCCTTGCGCCCGTTGTTGTCTGTCAGCGTGCCGTGATCCATCACCTGCAACAGCAGGTTGAAGACCTCCGGGTGCGCTTTTTCAATCTCATCGAGCAGCACGACAGCGTGCGGGTTTTTGCTGACGGCCTCCGTCAACAAACCGCCCTGATCGAAGCCGACATAACCCGGTGGCGCGCCGATCAGGCGCGACACGGTGTGCCGCTCCATGTATTCGGACATATCGAAACGGATCAGCTCGACCCCCATCAGCAATGCCAGCTGGCGCGTTACCTCTGTCTTGCCAACGCCTGTCGGCCCGGCAAACAGGAACGCGCCTATGGGCTTTTCGTCCTCGCGCAAACCCGAGCGCGACATCTTGATGGCGCTGGCCAGCGCTTCGATCGCGAGGTCCTGGCCGAAAATCGTCAGCTTCAGGTCGCGCTCCAGACGTACGCAGCGAATCGCGATCTGAAGCCGACACGCTCTTCGCGGGTATGCGCGCCATCTTCGCAACGATATTCTCGATCATCTCGACCGTGACGCGCTCACTGCGATCGGCAACAGGCTGCAGCCGCAAGCTCGCGCCGGCCTCATCCATGACGTCAATCGCCTTGTCCGGCAGGTGGCGGTCATTGATATGCCGTGCGGACAGCTCTGCGGCCGATGCGCAGGGCCTCCGCCGTCATAATGCACGCCGTGATGTTCTTCGAAGCGCGACTTCAGCCCGTTGCAGTATCGCGACGGTTTCCTCGACGCTGGGCTCCGGCACATCAATCTTCTGAAAGCGCCGCGCCAGCGCGTGGTCTTTCTCGAAAATGCCGCGATACTCGGAATAGGTGGTCGAACCGATGCAGCGAATTTCGCCGTTCGCGAGCACCGGCTTGATCAGGTTGCTGGCATCCATTACGCCACCGGACGCCGCGCCTGCGCCAATAACCGTATGAATTTCGTCAATAAACAGGATCGCGCCGGGATCCTCACTGATCTCGTTGATGACGCCTTTCAGGCGTTTCTCGAAATCGCCGCGATACTTGGTGCCCGCGATCAGCGTGCCCATGTCGAGTGCATAGATCGTACTGTCCTGCAGCACCTCAGGAACGCGCTCCTCGACGATCATGCGCGCCAGGCCCTCGGCCAGTGCGGTCTTGCCAACGCCCGCCTCACCGACGTAGAGCGGATTATTCTTGCGGCGCCGGCAGAGAATCTGCACCGTGCGCTCAATCTCAAGTTCCCGACCGATCAGCGGGTCGATCTTGCCCTGAATGGCCTGCTCGTTGAGGTTCGTCGCGTACTGGTCCAGCGGCGATAATTCGGCCTCCGCATCCGCTTCGACCTGCGCGTCGGGTTGCTCGGTACCCTCTTCCCCCGGGACCTGCGGCAGGCCATGAGAGATGTAGTTCACGACATCGAGGCGAGTAATATCCTGCAGGTTCAGGAAATACACCGCTTGCGACTGCTTTTCGCTGAAAATGGCAACCAGCACATTGCTGCCGGTCACCTCTTTCTTGCCGCTCGACTGCACGTGAAAAACGGCGCGCTGCAGAACCCGCTGGAAACCGAGCGTTGGTTGGACCTCGGTATCGTCATCCTCGCGCACCAGCGGCGTTTGCTCGTCCACGCACTCCGCAAGCTGGCGGCGCAACTCCGGAATATTCGAGTTGCAAGCCTTCAGTATCTCGTGAACTTTCGGGATATCGAGCAACGCCAGCAACAGGTGCTCGACGGTCATGAACTCGTGACGACGTTCCCTCGCCCGCTGAAAGGCTTCGTTCAAGCAAAATTCGAGTTCACTACTGAGCATGGTACTGCCTCATATCCGCTTCAGGTCTCTTCCATGGTGCAGAGTAACGGATGCTGGTGTTGTTTGGCGACACCCATTACCTGCGCTACCTTGGTCTCGGCGACCTCGTAATTGAAGACGCCACAAACGCCCTTTCCCTTGGTATGAACTTCTAACATAACCTGGGTCGCGCGCGTACGCTCCATGTTGAAAATCGTTTCCAGTATATCGACGACGAACTCCATCGGCGTAAAATCGTCATTTATGAGGACGACGCGGTACAATGGCGGCCGCTTGAGCTTCGGGCGGGCCTCCTCCACTGCGAGGTCGTTGTCAGGATATCCCGCGTGGTCGTCTGGATGTTCACTCATCGCTTTGGGCACATGACCGGGTTGGAAGAAGATGTGATCTGAGGTCGGCAATGAGAAATTCAATATGCCCTCCGCAGGCACGCTATTATATAGGCGCCGCTTGCACCGAAAGAAGCGCCGGGCGCGCCTCAGGGCCGGCGGGCTTCGCCCGGTGGTTCGCATCCGATACTAGTTTTTTATCAAAAAACGCGGGTAGATCGTTAAAATTTATAGTATTTTATGATAAATATTCGCTTATCAACAGCGAGCGCCACCCATATGAAAGACGAGTTCAGCCACGGTGGTGAAACCTTTCCCGGGCCGCTGCGTCAGAAACCAGGTCAAGTCTCAGAAAGCAGGCGGTCCAAAACATGCAAAGCGTAGTGAATTGGACGGACCTGTCCCGTATCGACACCGGCAATGTAGTGTCGGCTGCCAACCGGGTGCTGCCACCCTGGGTCAGCCTGTTGCTGGTGGTGGCGATCGGCTGGCAAATCGCAAAAATCATCTGGCTGCTGGTGCCGGGACCCTGCGGCGGGCGACAGCGTACCGATCTCAGCCACTGTTTCTGCCTCAGCGATGCAGACCGGCTCAAGCGAAGACAGCCAGGCGATAGCGAACGCTCACGTGTTCGGTGTAGCCGATGCCGTGACAGTCGAGACGGCACCCGTACCGACTGCCGACGAAAACCTCGCCGATACGGGTCTCACCAATTTGTCGCTGAAAGGCACCGTAGCCTCGATGTTCCCGGAGTATTCCGTTGCCATCATCGCCGATGGCAAAAACGCCGAGAAAGTCTATGCGGTCAACGACGCTGTCGGTTCGAACGCGAAGCTGCATGCGATCTACGCCGATCGCGTTGTCCTGAACGAGGCGGGTGTCCTGACCAATCTCAAATTGCCGAAGGAGTTCACCTCGGCACAGGGCGCGGCGGTACGGCGTTCCAGCAACCGGCGCAGCAGTCTGCAGAATACGCAAAGCATCCAGGCGGTGGTTTCGAAGAACCTGACCAAGCTCTCCGATGTCATTCGACCGACGCCGTATTTCGTCAATGGTCAGCAAAGCGGTTACCGTGTCTACCCCGGCCGCGATCGCAAGCAGTTTTCCGAACTGGGGTTGCGACCCGGCGACCTGATAAAGGACATTAACGGTCAGTCTCTGACCGACCCGACTCAGGCGATGCAAATCTTTGAAGCGCTCGGCACCTCGGCACAGGTGACCGTTACTGTTGAACGCAATGGGAAAGCTGAATCCATTGTCTTGAAAACCAGTCAACTTGACCTGGGTGGCGAACAAACCGAATGAATGAATCAATAATGATCCTGCGGCAGCGCGTTTCGCGACTGCTGCTGACAATCCTCATGCTGTCGCTGGCTAGCCTCTCAACCGCGCAGGATGCTGACGTCACATTGAACTGGAATGACGCCGATATCCGGAAAGTCGTGGAAGCCGTCAGCGAGGTCACCGGCAAGAATTTCATCCTCGATCCGCGGGTTACCGGAAAAGTTACCCTGTTGTCGGCGACACCCATGTCATCGGATGCCTTTTACGAGGCCTTTCTCTCGATTTTGCAGGTCCACGGATACGTGGCGATACCGAGTGGCGACCTCATCAAAATACTGCCGGACGCCACGGCGCGGCAGTTCGCCGGACCCATCGGCACGAACAACGTCGCGGGCCCGGACGATCTCGCAACCCAGGTGGTACAGGTCCACAATGTCGGGCGCCACGCAACTCGTGCCCATTCTTCGTCCTCTCATTCCGCAGTACGGCCACCTCGTCGCCCATTCCGGGTCAAACATGCTGATCATTTCCGATCGCGCCGCCAATGTTGCGCGCATGGTGAGCATTATTCGACGCATTGACCAGGCCAGTGACGAAGATATTGAGGTCGTTACCCTCGAGCATGCCTCGGCCGCCGAGATTGTTCGCATTATCACCGCCCTGGCGCAAACGCCGCGGGCGGACGGCGCGCCGGTCACGACCACGCTGGTGGCGGATGCCCGCACCAACAGCGTGTTGATTGGCGGCGACAAATCCGACCGCCTGCGGCTGCGCACGCTGATCGCACATCTCGACACGCCGCTGGAAGACGGCGGCGACAGCCAGGTACGTTACCTGCGCTATGCCGATGCCGAGGAGCTTTCCTCGAAATTGCAGCAACACTTTACCGCGCAGTTGACCGGCGCCGCACAGGCAGGTGGCGGGCCGCCCGACAAGATCAGCGTTTGGGCCGATACGCAGACAAACGCCATCGTCGTGGACGCGCCGCCGAAAATGATGCGCTCGCTGATGCAGATTGTTGACAAGCTCGACATACGGCGGGCACAGGTGCTCGTCGAGGCGATTATCGTCGAGGTCACGGATGACAAGAAAAACGAATTGGGAACGTCCTGGGCAATTGAAGGCAGCGGCAGCGACGCCCCCATCGCCGTTACCAACTTTCCGGACTTCCTGAGTGGCGTGCTGCAAATAGGTAGCGCGGCCAGCTCCGGTACGGTAACCGACCCATCCGGCCTGATTGGCGACGGCATTACTGTCGGCGTCGGACGAATTTCGGATTCCGGCGTTAGCTTCGCAGCGATTTTGCGCGCGGCGCAGGGCGACGCCGATACCAACATCATTTCGACACCCTCCATCGTTACGACGGACAACGAAGAGGCCAGTCTCAACGTTGGCCAGGAGGTACCGTTTGTTACCGGTTCGTTCACCAATACCGGGACCGGAACCGGCGGCGGGGTCAACCCGTTTCAGACCATCAACCGCGAGCAAATCGGCGTCAAGCTCGCCATCACGCCGCAAATCAATGAAGGCGATTCGATGGTCCTGAAAATATCCCAGGAGATTTCGAGCATCGCACAATCCGCAAGCGGCGCCGTGGACCTGATAACCAACCAGCGCATCATCGAGACCACCGTCATTGTCGACGACGGTGAAATTCTCGTACTGGGCGGACTCATCGAGGACCAGCTCCGCGAAAGCGATCAGCGCGTCCCGGTACTCGGCCGGATTCCGTTGCTGGGCAACCTGTTTCGCGCGCGCAAGACCGAAAAGGTCAAGACCAATCTGATGGTCTTCATTCGGCCGACGATTCTGCGCGATTCATCGCAGACGGCATTTGAGACCAACCAGAAATACAACATGATCCGACAGGTTCAGCAAGGACAGCAGGGAAACGACATACAGCTGATGCCCGGCCAGCAACGACCTATCCTGCCGCCCATCGAGGAATACCAGAAGCAAGAAACCGTGGAAGCCGAGGACTAGTGGGTACGGTGATGGACACAGGTAGCCATGCGGCGCTGGAGGAAACCCAGGAGATCGTCGTACGACCGGCACACGAAGTCGCCGTAGGACCGGAGCACGTGGAGTCTGCTGACATCGCCCGCCGCGGCCTGCCCTATTCCTTTGCCAAGCGGCACGGCATATTGATTAAAAGCATTGACGAGCGCGAAGCCGATGCCGTCTATCGAAGTGGCGTAACACCCGTCAGCCTCGCGGAGACGCGTCGCTTCGCCGGCGTACCACTCAAACTGTCCAAGGTCTCTGCCGACGCGTTTGACACAATGCTGCGTGAGTTTTACGAGCAAGACCGCACCAAGGCGTCGCAAATGGTGGATGGCCTTGACGAGGAATTTGACCTTACCCAGGTCGCGCAGGAGCTGCAGGGGCCCTCGGACCTTCTGGAAAGCGATGACGACGCGCCGATCATTCGATTTATCAACGCCGTACTGACCGAGGCTATCAAGGAAAACGCGTCGGACGTGCACATCGAGCCGTATGAAAACCGCCTGGGCGTGCGTTTTCGCGTCGATGGCGTGCTCAAGGAAATACTGCAAACACGCAGGGCATTGGCGCCATTGGTGGTATCGCGCATCAAGGTCATGTCGAAACTCGATATCGCTGAGAAGCGCCTGCCGCAGGACGGACGCATATCGCTTCGTATTGCGGGACGGGCCGTCGACGTGCGTGTGTCGACCATGCCTTCCGGTCACGGCGAACGAGTCGTCCTGAGACTGCTCGACAAGCAGGCCGGACGCCTGGAGCTGACGTCGCTCGGCATGGACATGGATACCCAGAAGACCATGGACAAGCTGATCCACAAGCCGCACGGCATTATCCTGGTCACGGGCCCGACCGGATCCGGTAAAACCACGACGCTCTATGCCGCGCTCGAGCGAATCAACGACGATACGCGCAACATCATGACCGTTGAGGATCCGATCGAATACTTTATCGATGGCATTGGCCAGTCACAGGTCAATACCAAGGTCCAGATGACGTTTGCGCGCGGGCTGCGCGCGATTCTGCGCCAGGACCCCGACGTGGTCATGGTCGGTGAGATTCGTGACCTCGAGACGGCCGAGATCGCGGTTCAGGCCAGCTTGACCGGCCATCTCGTGCTCTCGACCCTGCACACCAACACGGCGGCAGGTGCCGTCACGCGTTTGCGAGACATGGGTGTTGAACCGTTCCTGCTGTCGTCAAGCCTGCTCGGCGTTCTGGCGCAGAGGCTGGTGCGAGTCCTCGACCCGAGCACCAAGGTTCCCTACACCGCGCGCGAATACGAATGCCGATTGCTCGACGTTGATCCCACCAACCCGCCCACCTTGTATCATCCGGGCGAAGGCGCGAATGGCGGGTTTGCCGGGCGCACCGGCATTTACGAATTAATCTCGGTGGACGACGAAATGCGCGAGATGATCCACGGCGGTGTCAGCGAGCAGGAACTGGATCGCCACGCACGCAAAACCAGCCCGAGCATTCGGGCTGACGGGCGTCGACAGGTGCTGAACGGTACCACGACTTTGGAAGAGGTTCTGCGCGTCACGCGCGAGGACTGAGGCCGTAACGTAGCAACTCGAAACTGGTCGAAGGTACTCCATGGGAGCGTTTGAATACGTCGCGATGGACAAGGCGGGCAAGCAGGCGAAAGGCCTGCTTGAGGGCGACACGCCGAAACATGTCCGGCAACTGCTGCGCGAGCGCAATCTCCTTCCCGTCAGTGTCACTGAAGTCGCGCATCGGGAGGCACGCCGGCAACGCAGCTTTTCCCTGCGGCGTGGCATGTCCGCGTCGGAACTGGCACTGATTACCCGGCAATTGGCGTCGTTGTCGCAATCCGGATTGCCCCTCGAAGAAGCCCTGCTTGCCGTCTCCCAGCAGAATGACAATCCACGTACCAAGAGTATGCTCCTTGGCGTGCGCGCGAAGGTCATGGAAGGCCACCCGCTGGCCGAAGGGTTTGGCGAGTTTCCGCAGGCGTTTCCGGAGCTGTACCGTGCGACCGTTGCGGCCGGCGAACAATCGGGGCACCTGGACGTCGTCCTCGAGCGGCTCGCCGATTACACGGAAGCACGCCAGGAACTGCGACAACGGGTAACCAACGCAATGGTCTACCCCATCGCCCTGGTTGTCATGGCGGTGGCCATCATCAGTTTCATGCTGGCAACCGTCGTGCCGAAAATTGTCGGCGTGTTCGAGAACACGGCAGCCGAGTTGCCCGCGCTGACCAGCGGCCTCATTGCAACCAGCGATTTCCTGCGGGCTTACTGGCTGTTGGTGATCATTGGCATCGGCCTGCTTGCCTACGGAACCTGGTGGCTGCTCCAGCGTGACGTTCCGCGGCGACGCTACCATGCACTGTTACTGCGCCTGCCGATCATCGGCCGCCTGACGCGCGGCATCAATACAGCCCGTTTCACTCGCACCTTCAGCATCCTGGCAGGCAGCGGTGTACCGATTCTCGAGGCCCTCAATATCTCCGCTGAGGTTATCGAGAACCTGCCCATGCGGGATGCCGTAATGGAGGCCGCCCTGCGGGTCCGCGAAGGCGGATCGATCAGTAAATCCCTTGCTGCCAGCAAGCTTTTTCCGCCCATGATGATTCACCTTGTTTCCAGCGGGGAGGCCGGCGGCCGCCTCGAGGAAATGCTGTCGCGAGCGGCGGCCGGACAGGAGCGCGAGGTGGACGGCCTCATTGCCGCGTTGCTCGGCATTCTGCAGCCGCTACTTATTATTATTATGGGTGCCATAGTCTTGACGATTGTCCTTGCAATTTTGCTCCCGATCTTTGAAATTAATAACCTGATTCGCTAGGGGATCCCTGACGGGTCATTTCGTGGCGACGTCGGGGCTAAAAAACCGCCCCGTATCGGTTAACTTTCTCTTTGCCGGAGACTGACGCGATGAACGGTAAGAATGACAAGATTGATACTGACAAGGATGTGGACATTGTCCGACGATTCGTTTACAGCGACTATCGTGATGTCCGATGACGATGACGATGACGTTGGTGGTGATTCGACGATCGAGATGGATATTGAGAACCTGGTAGCTAAACTCGAGGCCAGCGACAAGGATGACGTACATCGCAGGGCCGAGATTCGTCGCAGGCTGGAAGACCTTCGCGAACAGCGACAGCAGGAACTCGACGACACCTTCAATTTCAATCTCGACGACGACTAGTCGCCGCCTAACGAAAGTCTCTCGAGCGCACCGTCAGGTCGCCGAGCATGTTGCTGTGATCGAACAATCGATTCGCGATCACATGTATCACTTTTCCCTGAACCTGCAGCTCACCGGCGACCCCGAGAAGACGCGCGTTTAGCAGCGCCGCACGGTAAAGTTCCGCCACCTGTTTCCAAATAACAAGATTGACCTGGCCGGTCTCGTCCTCGAGCGTCACGAAGGTGACGCCGCTTGCCGTACCGGGCCGCTGCTTGGTGATCACCAGTCCGGCTACGTTGATTTTTTCACCGGTTTTGATGTCCGGCAGCTGCTCTGCCGATACATACCGGTAGCGATCCAGGTGCCGTCGCAACAGGCATACCGGATGCCGCTCAAGGGTCAGGCCCAGGCTTTGATAGTCGGCAACAACGTTCTGCCCTTCGGTCGGCTTCCTTAAGAGCGGCGTCGCTTCATAGCGCTCCATCGATGAGAACAGCGGCAGCGGCTGTTCAGCGCCGGCAACCGCCCAGCGTGCCCGGAAACGATCACCGGAGAGCGGTCGCAGCGCGCCTGAGGAAGCCAGCAACCCGAGTTCACGCTGATCCAGGCCGACGCGCTCGAGCAATTGCTGCACCTCAGCGTAGTCCGCCGGACGACGCTCGGCGACAAGCCTTTGCCCTGCCTGCTCCGACAGCCCTTTTATCATCCTCAGCCCAAGGCGCAATTCCGCCCTGCCTTGTTCATCCGCTTCCAGTGAACAATCCCACTGGCTGTGGTTAATATCGACGGGCCGTACCCCCACCCCGTGTCGCTGCAGGTCCTGGATCAGCTGTGACCCTGAGTAGAAGCCCATGGGCTGACTGTTCAGGAGTGCGCAGGTGAAGGCGGCCGGTTCATGACATTTCAACCACGACGATACGTACACAAGCAGCGCGAAACTCGCGGAATGGGATTCAGGAAAACCGTATTCGCCGAAGCCTTTTATCTGGCGGAATATTTGCCGCGCGAACTCCTCCTCGTAGCCGCGCTCCCGCATTCCCGAAATCAGCTTGTCTTCAAACCCGCCAAGACCACCACGGCGTTTCCATGCCGCCATCGCACGCCGTAGCTGGTCAGCCTCACCGGGAGTGAAGCCAGCAGCAACGACCGCCAACTGCATTACCTGCTCCTGGAAAATCGGTACGCCCAGGGTGCGTTGCAGCACGCCCTTGACCTCATCGCTTGGATAGTCGACCGCTTCCTCACCATTTCGCCGCCGCAGATACGGATGCACCATGTCGCCCTGGATTGGGCCGGGCCGGATAATGGCTACCTCGATCACCAGGTCGTAGTAACAGCGTGGCTTAAGCCGCGGCAACATGGCCATTTGTGCCCGCGACTCAATCTGGAAAACACCCATCGTGTCGCCGTCGCAAATCATGTCATAAACGCGCGGATCCTCAGCCGGCACATTCGCAAGGGTGTACTCAAGGCCTTTGAAGTCACGCAACAAATCAAAGCTGCGCCGTATCGCCGTCAACATACCGAGACCCAGTACATCGACCTTGAGCAGCCCGAGCTCTTCAAGGTCATTCTTTTCCCACTGGATCACCGTTCGGTCCGGCATCGCAGCATTTTCGATCGGCACCAGCTCATACAACGGCGCGTTCGAGATGACGAACCCGCCGACATGCTGCGAGAGATGCCGCGGAAAACCGATCAATTCCCTGACCAGGTACAGGAGTCGCTTCATGATAGGACTGCCCGGGTCAAGGCCCGCCTCGAGTATGCGGGTGTCATCGACCTTGTGCCCATCCCACCACTGCATCGACCGCGACAAACGACTGATCTGTAAATCACTCAGACCCAGCACTTTACCGATGTCACGCAGCGCACTCCGCGGTCGATAGGTGATAACGGTTGCCGCCAGTGCGGCCCGTTCGCGGCCATACTTAGCGTAGATGTACTGGATAACCTCTTCACGCCGTTCATGCTCGAAATCGACATCAATGTCAGGCGGTTCGTTACGTTCCTTGGAGATAAAACGCTCAACCAGTGTCTCCATACGATCCGGGTCTACCTCGGTTATGCCTAAGCAGAAGCAGACTGCAGAATTTGCTGCCGATCCGCGTCCCTGGCACAGAATGCCCTGCGCGCGCGCGAACGTGACGATGTCATACACCGTCAGGAAAAAGGGCTCGTAGTCGGAGGTCGGCAATCAGCGCAAGCTCGTGCTCGACGAGAGACGTAACTTTAGGCGGTATACCGCCGGGCCAGCGGCGCTGCATGCCCTCCTCTGTCAACTTGCGAAGATACGTTGACGGCGTCTCACTGTCAGGGACCAGTTCGTCCGGATAGTCGTATTGCAATTCGTCCAGAGAAAACTCGATGGCCTCTGCAATACGGACGGTTTCAGCGAGCAACTCGGCGGGATAAGCGCGCTGCAATACGTCGATAGGCCGCAGGTGCCGCTCGCCATTCGGGTACAGCGCAAACCCGGCGTTAGCCACTGTCGTACCATGGCGTATGGCGGTAAGGGTGTCCTGTAGCACTCGTCGCGCGCGCCGATGCATGTGCACATCCCCACAGGCCACCAAAGGCAGCTTGAGCCGGCGCCCCTCTTCGCATAGTTTGTCGAGCTGTTGTTGTTGGCGGCCGTCTGCGAGTAATTCAACAGCAATCCACAAGCGGTCACGAAAGGCCTCGCGCAGCCAGTGATCCTCAACGTCGAGGGTAAACTCCTGGTCAGGCACCCACAGCGCCAGGCAGCCGGGCAAACCCTCCTCAAACGCCGAACGGGTTAATTCATAGCGCCCCTTTTCTGCAGCCCGGCGCGCATTGGAAATCAATCGGCACAAAGCCGCGTAACCGTCTCGATTCTGTACGAGCACGACAAGTTTGCGGCCACTTTGCAGCTTTAACTCCGAGCCAATGATCAGCTTCCGGAGCCCGAACGCCTTCGCTGCCGAGTGCGCCCGAACGATGCCGGACATCGAGCATTCATCGGTAATAGCAAGCGCCTTGTAGCCGAGCTTTACCGCCGTTTCTACGAGTTCCTCAGGATGGGACGCACCACGCAAGAACGTGAAGTTGCTGACTGCATGTAACTCGGCGTATTCGCCAGGAGCCTTGTTATCCAAAATAGCCATGCAGGTACCAGGACAAGGCCTGATTGCGGTTACGAAATATCCACAGTCGCATTCCTGCCGCGCTGAGAGCCGTGTAATAGTCACGAGAGATGCCCTCCTCGTCCCACCAGCCGGTCTCGAGACGCTCCGGACCCTCAAGCAGCCGCAAGCGACAACCCTGGTGCAGTGGATAATCGCCATCGGCCGGCAGCAACACCGGTTCAGGCAACATCCACAGCGGGCGCAGCAAGTGTCGCCTGGCCTCTGAAAATGTGCTGCTCGCCCAGTTCTGCAACAGGCTTTGTGCACGCCAGGCCCGCTGTGGACGGTGTTCCGCAAGCAGGGCTGTCGAATGCACTGCCTGCTCACCAATACGCGCGGTAAGGCGCTCGGCAAGTTGCGTGATCGAGTAACGCCGCACCTGACCATCGTCAGCGGCATGAAAATTCAAGCGCCCTGATTCTGCCTGTAAGGCCTGGGTCACACCGCTACGCAGACGAACAGCGATAACCGGCTGCGGCAATATCATTTGTTCGAAGCGAATGCGTAATAACGCAAGCCAGCGCTCTGCCGAACGATCCGCACAGGCAGAACCCAGGCGCAACTCGGTAGCGGACCCCTTGAGATGAAAAAAACTGAAGCACAAGCGCTGCGTCCCAAGCTGCCTCGCCAGCAAAAACTTTTCATGTAACAACAGCAGTTCGTGACACGTATTGAGCAACAGCTCACGATCCGATTGTTCTTCCGGCATCTCAAAATCAGCACAGAAGCGCTCAGGCGCCCGCCAGGAATTACGCGGGTCCGGCAGATGTCCAAGCGCACGATCCAGTGCGAGCATATGCTCCGCACCAAAACGCCGGACAAACCCCTCGCGCGGCAAACGCAGGCAATCACCAACCGTTGTCACACCCATGCCCGTCAGGGCCGCACAAAGCTTCTCGGGCCAGCTGAGGCTGGCTAGCGGCAGGTGGCGCAACGCACCTTTCAGATTGCGCTCATCGCGAATACAGGCACGACTACCTGCCTTTGCCAGCCATGTTGCCGCAAGCGGCGTTGGCGCAATAGCCAGTGATGCATCAAAGCCGTGCTGGCGTAATCCTTCCGCAATTTTTTTTCGTAGCGGGCGTATGCCACCAAACAAACGCAGGCTACCGGCAATTTCCAGCAACAACACGTCACGATCGGCAATGCACACAAATGAAGAGAAGCGTTCCAGCCAGTTTGCCAGTGCCTCAAGCACCTGTTGCTCGCGCAGCACGCTGCGCTCCTCCAGCTGCAGGGTGGGCAGCAAGGCGAGTGCCGCATTCGCCGATTGCCCTGCCATAACACCGGCCTCCCGGGCCCGGGAGTCCGCCAGCAACACACGGTGAATGCCCTGCTGCTCCTCAACGATCGCCATGGCGTCATCGGATGAGCGGCTGGCCTCAAGCGGTAAATCCGGCAGCCAGATACAAAACCAGAGCCGATCAACGGACGTTGGCGTCAAAAACAGGGGATTGACCGGCGCTGCCGGCTCAATGAACGGCAGCACCTGCTGCGAAGCAGAGGCCGTCGCAGCAACTCCCCGCGCAGTGACAGGTGCTTTCCATGCCCGCGACATTTTAAAGCAGCTTGCTAAGAACTGTCGGGCGCCCGCCACGACTTTTAAGAATATGAACGCGAGTGCCCGCGGCACTTGAATGCAGCTCCAGGCGCAGTGCCGCAGCCGAGGGTTGCTGGCGCGCCACCATGGGACGAAAAGCGATAGCCCAGCTGTTGCCTTTTTCAGCGGCCAGTTGCAAACGCCGGCTGACCTGGTCATCAAGCCGCTCGGCCCAAAACAGCACAGCCGCGCAAGTGCCCGAAGACAATGCCTGCTCGGCTGACCAGAGTATTTCGCTGACGTCATGGGGACGAACAATCAGCATGCGCGACAAATCGATGCCGCTTTGCTGCAGCGCCGGTGGATAAGGCTGGAAAGGTGGCGCTATCCAGGCAATCCAGCCGGGCTCACTGTCATCCGATTGTGGATCTTCGGCACTCAATCGCGCCAACGCCGGCATCAGTAAGCGTAACTCACCAATGCCATAGTGTTCGGTCAGGATTTCAGTCAGCGCTGCGGTCGGCCAACCCGCTCCAGGCAAGTGTCGGTCAAGCTCGGCATAACCACTGGCCAGCCCTGCTTTTTGCGGCGCCTGGTTTCGTCCTCGCCAGACACGCGGGTTCTCCAGTAATTTGTCGAGGGGCGATGACAATGTTCAATGCAGCGGTAAACCGTCGCGGATAACACCAACAACAACGCCCTCTATCACCAGCGACTGATGCTTGAGGTCGACTTCAATAGGCTCAAAGTCCTCGTTTTCAGGTAACAGCGAGACTAACGAACCCGTTTGTCGATAACGTTTAACCGTCACTTCATCATCGAGACGAGCAACGATGATCTGGCGGCTGCGAACCTCGGGCGTGCGATGCACGGCAACAAGATCACCATCGAGAATGCCGGCATTCTTCATACTCATGCCGTGGACGCGCAGCAGATAATGGGGTTTGGGGTTAAATAATTGCGCATCGATTCTGTAATGCGTCTCGATGTGCTCCTCCGCAAGGATCGGGCTGCCGGCGGCAACCCGGCCAATAAGCGGTAAACCCATCTGGTCTCGCAGTGAATCCTTGAGTTGAATACCGCGCGAGGCGCCCGGTAAAAGTTCGAGCACGCCCTTTCTTTGCAGCGCCCGCAGGTGCTCTTCAGCGGCATTTGCAGACTTGAAACCGAGCTCACTGGCGATCTCGGCACGCGTCGGCGGCATACCGGTTTCGGCAATAAACTCTTGAATCATTTCGAGAATTTGCCTTTGCCTGGGGGTTAGTTCACGCATTTTGAGAGTTCCTGTATGGATTCACAGTATCTGTGATTATATACAGTACTTCATCAAGTGCAAGCGATTGTATTGCCGGCAGCCACCGCCGGAGCCGGGCGCCGAGGCTGGCTCGAAAGATACTGATGCACTGTCGCCGCGCAACGACAAAAGATAATAAAAACAGGAGTTTTCATTGCAGCTTCGGACGGTTTGTTAAATAATGCGCCTGCAGTTTTACCCACAAAGGAACCTTTGAAGATGAAAAAGACCGCACTCAGAGCAAGCGCACTTGTGCTGTTCGCCGCAATGGCCGCTGGTTGCGCCTCGACCGGGCTCGACGATGTTAAAGCAACAGCTGATCGTGCTGCTGCTGACGCTGCTGCTGCAGCATCAGCTGCTGAAGCTGCTCGCGCAGCTGCCGATCGTGCCTCTCAGGCTGCTTCTTCTGCACAGAGTACTGCTGATCGAGCACTGTCTGCTGCAACGGAATCACAAGCCTGCTGCGAAGCAAATCGTGAAAGCATGGAACGTATGTTCCAGAAATCGATGTCCAAGTAAGACATCGTATAATAGTAGCGTTAGACTACAGCTTCTTCACTCGAACGCCGCGCTTGTCGCGGCGTTTTTTATGCTCGTCCCAACCGTTTCCGGGATACCGTCGGCGCGCTCCACCACCGTCTCGACGAGATCCCAGTCGAGCTGTCCTGCACGTTCCGCCGTTGCCACAATGAACTGTTCTGTCATCTGCGTCAGCGGATTCCTGCTCGCCGCTACCGTATCCGGCAGTTCAATATCCGCATCGAGTCTCTCAATCTGCTGCAACGACTCTTCTACGAGCGGTTGCGGAGATTCCAGCAAAGGATGCACCTCGGCGACCAGCGCCTCGCCATCCCAGCCGAGTTTCACCGGCGCGTTAATAATGCGCACCACGGTATTGACATTAATGTTGTCGAACAGGAATTCGATGTCCTCGGGAAACATGCGAATACAGCCATGCGATACGCGCATACCGACGCCGGCCGGCCGATTGGTGCCATGAATCAGGTAACCCGGCAGCCCCAGGCGCATCGCTCTCGAGCCCAGCGGATTGTCCGGACCCGGCGGCACAATGCGAGGTAACGGATCACCCTCTGCGGCGTGCTCCAGGCGTACCGACTCCGGCGGGTACCAGGCAGGATCCTTCGCCATCGCAACGATTTTCGTCTCGCCAATCGGCGTCTCCCAGTCCATGCGCCCGATACTCATCGGATAGACATAGACATACGCCGGATCGCCTTTGCGTGCCTTGGGAAAGTAGTACATTCGGTACTCTGCAAGATTGAGTACGAGACCATCGCGCGGCCCTGGCGGCAATACAAAGCGTGTAGGCAAGACGATTTCGGTTCCTTCGCCCGGGAGCCAGACCTTTACGCTCGGGTTCGCGCGTACGATATCCTGGTATCCCAGCCCGTGGCGCCTGGCGATGTCGACCAGCGTATCCTCGTGGCGTGCGGTTACGGTCGCAACCGCACCGATAACGTCAAAACCGTCGGGCGGCAGCTCATAGATTTCAGCCCGTGCCACGCCCGCTGACAGCGTGCAAATGACAACAGCCATGGCGAAGCGATGCATCACTGGCCTTTCTCGTCCGCCTCGACAACCTCGACTTCACACTCAGCCGCAGCGAGCCACTCCTGCATGGCCTTGCTTTCGAGCAGGCGGTGCGGGTAATAGCCGGCAGACTCCGGCAAGTTGATACCGTAGGTTCTCAGCCGCAGCACGACCGGTGCAAACATCGCATCCGCTATCGAGAACCTTCCGAACAACCAACCGCCTCGATCGCCGAAACGACGATGACAGTTCGCCCAGATGGCGATAACGCGATCGATATCGTCGCCGAGTTCATCCGGCAGCGGCACCTTGCGGCCCATCGCGCGGCAATTCATCGGCATGCATTCGCGCAGAACTGAAAAACCTGCATGCATCTCCGCGGAGATTGAACGGGCGAGCGCGCGCTCGTCCGGGTCGGTCGGCCATAGCTGCTTCTCTGGCCAACGCTCCGCCACCGTCTCGGCGATGGCCATCGTGTCCCAGACCGTCAGATCACCGAGCTGCAATATCGGCACCCGTCCGCAGGCAGAAAACGCCGCTATCTCACTGGCAGAGGTCTCCGTATCCAGGACGATTCTGTGCTCCTCGAACTCGATGCCCACTTCCCTGAGTAACAGCCATGACCGCAAAGACCACGAGGAATAGTTCTTGTTGCCAATTATCAGTTTCGGTTTCATTACTCTTCGCCCGATTGCCCGCCCCTATGGTAAACCATCTCACATTGACCCACATAGGGGCTTGCCGGTAGCCTGTTCGTATGGGCATGAGCATCTCGTTCGAGCTGACGGATCGCGACCTGCGATTTTTTCGTCAGGCACTGAAGCAATCCCGCGATGCGGTTCGCGATGCGGAAGAGTCGGAGATCATCGACGCAATCCGTGAGGCGCTGGATGAAATACGACGAAACGAACCGTTGCCTGATTTTGTTGGCCAGCGCATACCAATGCTGGAATCCATGATCGCGATGCTCACCGACGACGAATGGCGTCTGCCAACGAGGGACAGGGAGCGACTGCTGGCAACCTTCGTGTACTTTGCGGATCCGGAGGACATACTGGCCGACGATATTCCGGTCGTCGGTTATCTGGACGACGTCATCATCATAGAGCTTGTGTTGCGCGAGCTAAAACACGTGCGCGAGGCCTATGTCGATTTTTGCCGCTTTCGCGATGACTTCGACCAGAAGTCCGGCAAGAAGACTGACCCGGTCATTCGACGCGACCGACTGGATCGGCGGCGCCAGCAATTGCACCAGCGGATGCAACGTCGTTCCACCGCGCAGAAAAAAAGCACGCTCTGGTAGCGAACCAATGGCGGCCTTGCTGATTTGACGTATTAATACGCTAAATCAGAAACGCCCCCACGGCTCTACAGGCGCATCAGCACCGAGCCCCAGGTGAAGCCGCCGCCGAACGCTTCCATCAGAATCAGCTGCCCTTTTTTTACACGCCCGTCACGAATACCGACGTCGAGTGCCATTGGCACGGATGCGGCTGACGTGTTGCCATGGTCCTGCACGGTAACGATGACTTTTTCCATCGGCAATCCGAGGCGCTTGGCGGTCGCCTGGATAATGCGGATATTCGCCTGGTGAGGAATCAGCCAGTCGAGCTCGCTCGTCTCGATACCGGCTTTCTCGAGCGTTTCCGTGGCGATGCCGCCCAGCGTATTAACGGCAACCTTGAACACTTCCCTGCCTGTCATCCGTATCGCCCCTTCCTCGGTGCCGGCCTTTGCCAGCTGATTGGACGGACCAAATGGATAATAGAGCAGGTCTTTGTACTGGCCATCCGCGCCGAGATGGCAGGCGATGAGGCCGGGCTCGGCGGACGGTTTGACGATAGCGGCACCGGCGCCGTCACCGAAGAGCACGCAGGTATTGCGATCCGTCCAGTCGGTCAGTTTGGAAATACACTCGGCACCCATCACCAGCGCGCATTTCGTGTCACCGGCGCGGATGAATTTGTCGGCCGTCGTCAGCGCATAGATGAATCCGGTGCAAGCCGCCTCGATGCTGAAGGCCGGGCAAGCCGGAATACCAAGGCGATGCTGCACCAGCGTGGAGACATTGGGGAAAATGAGATCCGGCGACGTCGTGCCGGTGATAACGAGATCGATCTCGGAGACATCCACGCCGGCATCGTCGATGGCTTTCTTTGCCGCCTCGACGCACATATCGGACGTGGTCTGATCCTCGGCAACGAGGTGTCGCCGTTCGACGCCCGTACGAGTCCGGATCCACTCGTCCGTCGTATCAACGAGCTTCTCGAGGTCGAAGTTCGTCATGATCCGCTCCGGCAAATATCGCCCCGTTCCTGCAATACGCGAATAGCTCATGCCGTTTCCTTTTGCAGCAGCGCGCCTATTTGCTGCGGCAGCTGGTTCTGAACTTCAACGACAGCCGTATCGATCGCGTGCTGAAACGCGAAAGCATCTGCACTGCCATGGCTCTTGATTACAATACCATTTAGGCCGACCAGAGTCGCTCCATTGTAGTTGCGCGAATCCATCTCGACGGCCAGCGTATTGAGCACCTGGCGGGCCAGCAACGCTTGTAATTTCGCGCGCCATCCCCGCGTGAAAGCCCGCTTGAGGTAATGCGCACAAAGACCGACCGTACCCTCCATCGTCTTCAGCGCGACATTGCCCGTAAATCCATCGGTAACGACAACGTCCGCTTTCCCTGAAAACAGGTCGCTGCCTTCGATGAAGCCAACGTAATTCAGGGTGCTCTCCTGGAGCATACTGGCCGCTTCCCTGACGGTGTTATCGCCCTTGGTGTCTTCGGCGCCGATGTTGAGCAACGCAACTCTCGGGCTGTCGATGCCACGGATGTCGGACGCAACGATAGAGCCCATGACTGCGTACTGAAAAAGGTGCTCGGCGCTGCCCTCTGCATTTGCGCCGAGGTCGAGCATGTGCAGCGAACCGCCTTTTGCCGGCAGCTCTGTAATGATTGCCGGACGAGCGATGCCGGGCAGCATCTTCAATACGAAACGCGCGGTGGCCATCAACGCGCCGGTGTTGCCCGCGCTCACGCAGGCATCCGCCTCGCCGGATTTGACGAGATTGATCGCGACGCGCATCGATGAATCCTTCTTCTTGCGCAGCGCGTCAGCGGGCGGTTCCGACATCGCAACTACCTCGCTGGCGTGCACGACGCGCAAGCGCGGCTCGTCCTTTGTCAACGACGCGACAATCGGCTTGAGCTTGTTCTCATCGCCAACCAGGAGGAGTTTGAGGTCAGGGTGTTTCCGCAACGAGGCAACCGCCGCGCGCACGACGATCTCGGCGCCGCGATCGCCGCTCATTGCATCAAGGGAAATTGTTGAGTGAGGTCCCACTATGAATCAGGCCGCGTGCGCGCCGGCCGATCAAGGGATGCGCTTACTCGTCGTCGTCGTTTTCGGGCTCAGGCTGCGAGACAACCTGGGTACCGCGATAGAATCCGTCGGGCGTCACACGATGCCGCAAGTGTGTCTCACCGGACGTCGGATCGACCGATAGCGTCGGCTTTTTTGCCTTGTCGTGCGAGCGTCGCATTCCACGAGTTGATGGGGTCCTGCGACTCTTTTGAACGGCCATAATCCTCTCCTGCCCGCAGTGCCTGCCCGGGCTAATTTAATCCTGTTTCATTTGCGAGCGTAGCGCCGCAAACGGTGTTGTCTTTTCCTGTCGGTCGCTTGCAACCGACGGCAACGCCTTGCACGCCGTCATGTCGACATGCATCGCTGATAATGGCAACGCCATGATCAGCAGTTCCTCAACAATATCCAGCGGCCTGACAGTGCGTTCCTGCAATTCCCAGACCTCGTAATCGTCGTACCCGTCAACCGTTTGCTCGAAGTCGAGCAGCAGCAACCGGGCCTCGACGTCCAGCGGCAGCCGGAATGCCTGCAAACATCGCTGGCACACAGCGTGCACGCTCACGGCCAGCTCGCAGCTAACCGACGGCAGCTTCTGCTGCGCATCCGCGAAGCCCCATCGAAACTGGCCCAGCACCGGCGCGTCGCGCCAGTCGCCCGGCACCTTGTCCGCAGCCAGCGCCGCCAGATCCGATTGAACGATTGACGCCAGCCGCTCGAAATAGACAATTTTCTCTTCTATTTCAATGACTTGGTAACTGGCTGCCCATTCGGCCGCGGTGCGGCGTTGTTGCAGCAGATTAGCCATGGCGCGCGAATCATAAGGACCAGAGGCCCTGCTGTCAAAGCATCCGGCTTTAGAATCCGGGCATTAACGCTAGCAGTTGCACGCAAACGGCGTAATATTCGCAGCGTTTCCGTTAACGTTATGATTTGTTTATGCAAAATCCTTCTGCCCCAAGGATCGTCCTGGCCTCCTCGTCGCCGTACCGACGCGAGTTATTGGAACGATTCCTGCAACAATTCGAGACCGTGTCGCCGGATGTCGATGAGCGCAACGAACACGGCCTCGACCCGGGCGAACTGGCGCGTCATCTCGCCCGCAAAAAGGCCGAGGCGGTGGCCAGCAACGCGCGCGAATCGCTGGTCATCGGCGCGGACCAGCTGGCCGTTCTCGATGGCAAGGTGCTGGGAAAGCCCGGCGACCATGCCCGTGCCGTGGAGCAGTTGTTGTCCGCGTCCGGGCACGTGGTGACCTTTCTGACTGCCGTTTGCATTCTCGACCCCATCGGCCGCAATCGCTTCGAGCACACCGACAAGACCACCGTGCGATTTCGCGAGTTTGATCGGCGACTCGCCGAGGCGTACCTGCGACACGACCAACCGTACGATTGCGCTGGCAGCTTCAAACTCGAAGGCGCCGGTTTCGTTTTATTCGAGTCGGTGAAAACGGACGATCCGACGGCATTGATCGGTCTGCCGATGATCTGGGTCGCTGACTGCCTGCTGCAACTCGGTTACCTGTCACCGCAGAAAATGTGACGGAAATCGGGTCAGAAAATCGGGGTCAGACCGCAATTTTCTTCTGCTGAAAATTGCGGTCTGACCCCGATTTTTCTGCTGCTGAAAATTGCGGTCTGACCCCGATTTTTCTGCTATCTCCCTTTCCGTTGTTTTTGCGCTTCCTTAACGCCAGCGTTCAGGAACTGCTCCAGGTCGTCTGCCAGCGGTGCCGTGAAATGCAGCTCGTTGCCGCTGTCGTCTGCAAAGGCGATTGACTGCGCGTGCAGAAACAGCCGCCCCAGCCCGAGCTGCTTCGCCTCCCGATTAGCCTCCTCATCGCCATAGCGTTCGTCGCCCACGATCGGGTGGCCCGCATGCTGCAAATGAACCCGAATCTGGTGGGTTCTGCCCGTCTTGGGGGAGCATTGCAGCAGGCTGTATAGTGCCGTAGGTGCGGGACAGGTTGACCCGCGTTTGCGCACTTTTCCCGCTGCTGCTGACGATGACATGACGTTCTCCGCCCTGCCGGTTCTTCACCTCCAGGGGCACATCGATCAGTTGGTCACCAAATTGCCAGTCCCCGACCGACAGCGCGAGGTAATTCTTGGCCACCTGCCCGTCCCTGAATCGCGCATGCAATTCACGCAAGGCGCTGCGCTTTTTGGCCATGACGAGGCAACCGGAAGTTTCGCGATCAAGCCGATGCACGAGCGACAGGTCGGCCAGATCCGCACGGGCGTGACGCAAGAGTTCGATCACGCCATGGCTGATCCCGCTGCCACCGTGCACGGCAACACCGGCCGGTTTGTCGATAACCAGCAGGCGCTTGTCCTCGTAGAGCACGCACTCCAGCATGTTGGCGGCCAGTCCATCCGCCGGCGGCTGCGGGCCCGTTCGAATGCGCGCCGGCGGCACGCGCACCACATCGCCCTCCTGCAGCTTGTATTCCGCACGCACACGGCCACCATTGACACGCACCTCGCCGCGACGCAGCAAGCGATAGATCCGGCCCTTCGGTACACCCGGGAGCTCACTGCGCAGAAAATTGTCGATACGCTGCCCCGCCCGCTCTCCGACAACGCTTACCTTGCGCACGCCGGTAACCCGCGTATTCGCTGCCTCGGAAGACTTTTCTTGCATGATCAATAACTTGAAGTCGCGTTGTGGTGTGCTATATTAGCGCCGTGTGGCCCTCTGGCATACCGATTTTGCTAAACCACACGACCGAGGCGATACCCGATCCTGGATCCGTCGCCTTCCATTTTCACCCGCGGTGACCACCGGACTGGCCGGCGGCGACCGTGAATTTTGCTGGTTCCGCACGTTGCGGAACCTGATTTCAGATGGCAGCGAGTAGGGAACCCAACTGGCGCCACAGCGGCAAGTCCGCAGGGAAATCATGCTGATATTTTCGTGGGTGTTGGGCATCTTCGTCCAATCCCGATCTGAATTGGCTCGATACATCGACGGTGCAATCCCGCACCGCTCTACTGTGCGTTACCTTCCCTGCGCCCGCCCGGCGGCGCCAAGTCCCGAATTGTTGCCCTCAAACACACTTCAAGTAGGGCACTATGAAAAGAATGCTAATCAACGCAACTCAGGAAGAAGAGTTGCGCATGGCCATGGTCGATGGCCAACTCCTCTACGACCTCAATATAGAAGCACCGGCACGAGAACGTAAAAAAGCCAATATCTATAAAGGCAAAATTACGCGCATCGAGCCCAGCCTCGAAGCCGCCTTTGTCGATTACGGCGCCGACCGCCACGGCTTCCTGCCACTGAAAGAAATTTCGAGCGAGTACTTCGTCAAGGAAACCAAGTCTGGCGACAGGGCGAACATTCGGGATGTTCTCCGTGAAGGTCAGGACATCGTGGTTCAGGTCGACAAGGAAGAACGCGGCAACAAGGGCGCCGCGCTGACAACCTTCGTCAGTCTCGCCGGCCGCTTCATCGTTCTGAAGCCCAACAAGGACCGTTCCGGTGGCGTATCGCGTCGCATCGTCGGTGACGACCGCGACCTCGCACGCCAGTCACTGAACGAAATAATTATCCCTGACGGTATGAGTGTGATCCTGCGCACAGCCGGCATCGGTCGCAGTGCCGAGGAGCTTGCCTGGGACCTCGAGAACCTGCTGACCATCTGGACGGCGATTCTCAATGTTGTCCTGGAGCGTGCGTCACCCTTCCTCATCTATCGCGAAAGCGACTCGGTGGTTCGCGCGCTGCGTGATTACCTGACGAGTGAGATCGGCGAGATCCTGATCGACGATGAGTCAACCTATAAGGATGCCTGTGAATTCGTCGAACAGGTCATGCCGCAAAATCTCAAGAAGCTCAAGCATTACGTAGACCCGGTGCCGTTGTTTACGCGCTTCCAGATCGAGTCGCAGATCGAATCGGCCTTTGCGCACACGGTCACCCTGCCCTCCGGCGGCAGCATCGTTATCGACCATACCGAAGCGATGGTATCGATCGACGTTAACTCGGCGCGCGCCACCAAGGGTGGCGACATCGAGGCAACGGCTTTGAACATCAATCGCGAGGCGGCCGAGGAAGTTGCCCGCCAGCTACGTATCCGCGACCTTGGCGGCCTGATCGTTATCGACTTCATCGACATGGGTCCCCAGAAGCACCAGCGCGAGGTCGAGAATCGACTCCGTGACGCGGTGCGACAGGATCGTGCACGGGTGCAGATCGGCAAGATCAGTCGCTTCGGCCTGCTGGAAATGTCGCGGCAACGCCTGCGCCCGTCGATCGGTGAGTCGGCCTATCAGACCTGCCCGCGCTGCTCCGGCTTCGGCACCATTCGCAGCGTCGAGTCCCTCGCACTGGCTATCTTGCGCATCATTGGCGAAGAAGCCCGCAAGGAACGCACGGCCAAGGTTATTGCGCATTTGCCGGTTGAAGTCGCCACCTATTTGCTCAACGAAAAGCGTGACTGGGTACAAAGCCTCGAGTCGCGCAACGACACGCAGGTCGTGCTGGTGGCCAATTCGCGTCTCGAGACGCCGCACTACGAAGTGCGACGCGTCCGCGATGATCAGCTGGAGATGACGGAAAATGCCGGCGTCAGTTACGAACTGTCGCACACGGACGCAGAGCCGGAGACGCCGCAGGCGATCCTGCAGCGCAAAGCTATCGAGCAGCCCGTCGTCGGCGTAATGAAGCCGACAACCACGGCACCCAAGCCCAAGCCCCCGGAACCCCCCGAGAGCAAGGGATTCTGGTCAAGCCTGATGGCGCTCTTTGGCGGCGGCAGCGAGGAAACAGCAAGCCGCAAAAAAACCGCGAAGTCCAATGCCGGCGGCCGCGGCCGTCGCGCACCGCCATCACGCCGCCGAGGCGGCGGCGATTCGCGCAGTAGCTCCGACGGCCGCGGTACCCCACGCAAGAAAGCCGGAAAGAAAACGGCCGGCAAAAAAGCGCCCGCGAAAAAGGCCGGCACCAGGAAAAGGCCAGCTAAAAAAGCGCCGGCAAAAAAACAGGCGACCGACGACAAGGCGACGCCAGCCGAGGCGAAAGCCGAGCAGGTATCCCAAACGAGTCAGGCACTGAACCAAAGCGCAGCTCGCGTAATCGCCGCAGCCGCGGCGGACGCAGGCGTCGTCGCACGGCAGAAAAGCCGGAGCAAACGACCGAAGGCCAACAGGGCGCGAGCGAACAGGCGGCGCCAACGTCGAAAGCCGACAGCAAGGATGCCGCCCCGGCCAAACGAGAGGCTGCATCGACGCCGAAGTCTACGCAAGGCGAGAATCCGCAGCGCGCCAGGAGCGCTGAAAAAGGCAGCGGCGAATCATCGACCCCGGCCAGCACACCGAAGGACACGGCAGGTAGCGAACGACCGGCTGCCAGCAAGGCGCCAGCCGATGCGAGTACGCCCATCGCGGCGGCTGCACCAGCGGTCGCCCGCTCCCCCGATGCGGCACCGCAGCGGATGCAAAGCGCTCGCAGAAACCCGCTCCAAAACCCGCTCCAAAACCGGCTGCCAGCCCACCGCAGGAGCCGCGCCAATCAAGCGAGCGAACATCACCTCCAGACGCGGGTAACGGCGCATCAGCGAAGCCGAAATCCAAGTTGCTGCCCTGGGAACCGCAGCCGGCGACCGAACTCAAGCCGCCGTCGAAGTCTGCCGCACCGACACCGGCGCCAAAACCGACGCCTGCGGCTACTGGGCCGGAATCAGCACCTGTGCCAAAACCGGCAGCGGCAGCAAAGGAGCCGATGCCGCCTCCGCCGCCCAAACCGGCTGAGCCCCCCGCGCAGGACTAAAGCATTATTATTTGGAGAGCGTCTCGAGCAAGCCGCGAGACGCGTCTTCGACCAGGTCGAGCACACGCTCGAATCCGGTAACGCCACCGTAGTATGGATCCGGAACCTCGCGCTGACTCAAGGATGAGAACTCGAGGAACAATCGTACCTTTGCGTGATGCTCCGGCGGAGACTGCTCGATCAGCCGGGCAACGTTGTCGTCGTCCATGGCGAGGATATAGTCAAAGCGCTCGAAGTCCTCGTCGCTGACCCGTCGCGCGCGAATATCGCCCAGCGAGATCCCGCGACGCTCAGCCGCCGCGGCTGCCCGTTTATCCGGTGGATGACCGACGTGATACGCATGCGTACCGGCGGACTCGACGAGGATCTGCTCACTCAAGCCCGCCGCCTCGACGTGATGACGAAATACGCCCTCTGCCGTCGGTGAACGGCAAATGTTGCCCATGCAGACGAATAGAATGCTGGTTTTCTTTTTTTCTTCAGGCACTTATTGAAACTACCTCTACCTTATTCTCACATCAATACGCCGCCAGATGGCGCTTAGGATGCCCTCGGCCTTAGCCTTGCGCCGACGCCAGTACCGCGTTCAATGTCGCACTGGGACGCATCACCGCCTTGGTCTTGTCCGGATCGGCGAAGAAGTACCCGCCAATGTCGACACTCGTACCCTGCACCGAATTCAGTTCCTCGACGATCTTCGCTTCGTTTTCAGCAAGCGTCTTTGCGAGCAACGCAAAATGCGCCTGCAGCTCCTCATCCGCCGTCTGCTCGGCGAGCGCTTGTGCCCAGTAAAGGGCGAGATAGAAGTGACTGCCACGATTGTCGAGTTCTCCCGTGCGTCGCGATGGCGACTTGCCCTGATCCAGCAGCATGCCGGTCGCGGCGTCGAGCGTCGTTGCAAGAACCTTGGCTTTGTTATTGTCTTTTTTATGGGCAACGTCCTCGAGTGATACGGCAAGCGCCAGGAATTCGCCCAGTGAATCCCAGCGCAGGTGGTTCTCCTCGACGAGCTGTTTGACGTGCTTGGGCGCGGAACCGCCAGCGCCGGTTTCAAACAGACCGCCACCGGCCATCAGTGGCACGATTGACAGCATCTTGGCACTGGTACCGAGTTCCATGATCGGGAACAGGTCGGTCAGGTAGTCACGAAGAATATTGCCTGTCACGGAGATCGTATCCTTGCCACGAATTACTCGCTCCAGCGTGTAGCGCATGGCACGCGTCTGCGACATGATCTGGATGTCCAGACCCTCGGTGTCGTGGTCCGCGAGATAGGTCTCGACCTTGTTGATGAGCTGCTTTTCGTGCGGGCGGTATTCGTCGAGCCAGAACACGGCCGGCATGCCGGACAGGCGCCCACGGGTGACGGCCAGCTTGACCCAGTCGCGAATCGCATCGTCCTTGATCTGGCACATCCGCCAGATATCGCCTTTTTCGACATCATGCTGCATCAGCACCTTGCCCTTGCCGTCAACGATGCTCGCGGTGCCGGCCTCGGGAATCTCGAAGGTCTTGTCGTGGGATCCGTACTCCTCCGCCTTCTTGGCCATCAGCCCGACATTGGGGACGGTACCCATCGTCGTCGGATCGAACGCACCGTGGGTTTTGCAGAAGTTGATCATCTCCTGGTAGATGCGGGCGAAGGTGCTCTCCGGCATTACGGCCTTGGTATCTTTCAGGCGGCCGTCCGGGCCCCACATCTTGCCCCCATTGCGGATCATCGCCGGCATCGACGCGTCGACGATAACGTCGCTTGGTACGTGAAGAATTCGAAATGCCCTTGGCTGAATCCACCATCGCGACCTCGGGGCGGAGCGCATGACACGCGTGCATGTCATTAACGATCTCTTCGAGCTGTGTGCCCGGCAATGCCGAAATCTTGTCGTAAATGCTGGCCAGGCCGTTGTTGACGTTAACCCCGAGTTCATCGAAAAGTTTGCCGTGCTTGTCGAAGGCGTCTTTGTAAAAGACCTTGACCGCGTGGCCAAACACGATCGGGTGAGAGACCTTCATCATCGTCGCCTTCACGTGCAGTGAAAACATAACGCCGGTCTCGTTGGCATCCTGCATCTGCTCTTCGTAAAAATCGCAGAGCGCCTTCTTACTCATGAACATGCTGTCAATGACTTCGTTTTTCTCCACCGCGATGTTCTCTTTGAGCACGATCGACTTGCCGCCCGACGTCTCCAGAACCATGGAGACCTCGCAGGCTTCTTCCAGCGTCATGGACTTTTCGCTGGAATAAAAGTCACCTCCATGCATGTGCGAAACATGCGTGCGCGAGGCCTGGCTCCACGGTTCCATCGAATGCGGGTGCTTCCGGGCGTAGCGCTTGACCGCCGGCGGCGCACGACGATCCGAGTTGCCCTCGCGCAGGACGGGATTTACCGCGCTGCCAAGCGCCTTCCCGTAGCGCTGCCTGAGCGCTTTGTCATCATCGGTCTTTGGGTCATCCGGGAAATCCGGGAGCCCGAATCCCTTGGACTGCAGCTCGGCGATAGCGGTCTTGAGCTGCGGCACCGAGGCGCTGATGTTGGGCAATTTGATGATGTTGGTGTCCGGGAGCTGCGTCAGGCGGCCGAGTTCACCGAGATTGTCGGGGACTTTCTGCTCGTCGTTGAGATAGTCGGGGAATTCCGCAAGAATGCGGGCCGCCAGCGAGATGTCGCTCGTCGCGACTTCAATGCCCGCAGGCGCCGTGAACGCGCGAATAACCGGCAATAGCGAGCAGGTCGCCAGCAACGGTGCTTCGTCCGTAAGGGTGTAAATGATCGTCGATTTCTGTTTGCTCAATGCTCAATTCCCATGGTTTTTTTTTCAGCAGGTATAGCGGCCGGGGGCGGCCTGCAAGCGGGTCACGTTTTGTCTCGCCGTGTCGATTGTACAGCGTCGCGGCCGCTCGATGGCGAACGGCTATTGCCTGCTCATTCGACAGCGGCCGTCTGCCAGGTCCGGAGCGCGTGTCCGCTATCGTCGCGCCGTGTTCCGACGGCAGTTCCCTAAATTCTATATCTTATTTCTCTATTAAATTCAGTAATTAATGTAGCTTTTTTAATCTATTTTATTAGATCATATATCGGCGGTAATTTTCATCGCCAGACGACTTCGATCATCTCCCTCAAGCCGGCCTCTTTAAATTTAGGCGGGCTGTTGGCGATATCGTCGTGACTGGCAACACGCTGCAACTCCGGCCACAGGGTCGCCATCTCGGCGGCCGACACGGCATACGGTGGTCCATCTGCAACTGACTGATCGTACTCCAGGCTGACAATCAGCTTTACCGCGTCCTCGCCCAGCAACGAACGGCTGTGCTGCACGTACTGCTGACGAAGCGGCGGTGCAATCGCGACCAGCGCGGCGCGATCGTAGTAGCCATCAAACGGCGCGTCAGAGAATTCGAAATAGTCCCCGCAAAAAATGCTAATGCGCCGCTCTCGTGCCGTGTAGGCGACCAGGGTGCCGGCGGTCCGGGAGAAGGCAATCTCATTCTCTTCAAAGAACGCCTCGGCAGCGATTTGTGAAAGCTCAACGCCGACGACGGCGTTGCCTTGCTCCTCGAGCCAGAGTAAATCCCGCGTCTTGCCGCACAGCGGCACGAGGACCCGCCGGCCGCTTGCCGCCCAGTGTTTCTTGAGGCGGGCATTGCCCTCTGCCTCGTGCCAGCCGATCCGGCCGGCCTGCCAGCGTTCCAGCCAGTGATTCGTCATTGCTGCCTGCCCGCTCAATGCGCCAGCGACGCCACGGCCGCTGACAATACCGGTCCGCAGTCTGCTTCGATCTTCAGCGTGGCCAGATCGTCGGCGCGGGTCAGGCCATCGGTAACGATGGCTATCGGCTTGCCCTGCGCCGCCGCTTCCCGTGCAAACCGAAACCCGGAAAACAGCATCAATGACGAACCGACGACCAGCAATGCATCCGCCCGATCAATGGCGGCCATCGCATCCAGCACGCGTTTTTTGGGCACGTTTTCACCAAACATGACGACATCTGGCTTTATAATACCGCTGCAGGTCATGCAGCCCGGGACCGCGAACTCGTGGTGACCGTTGTCCGCCAGTTCCGCATCGCCGTCCGGCTTGTAGCGGAAAACCTCTGCGTGCCAGTTCGGGTTCGCTTCTTTTAGCACCCGCTGGAAATCAATTCGGGCGTGAATTTTTTCGCAGTCGAGGCAGCGCACCCGGCCGAGATCACCGTGCAGGTCGATGACGCGCTGGCTACCCGCGTCGCTGTGCAGCCGATCCACATTCTGGGTAATCACCGTGTCAACCTTGCCCGACGCCTCCATCTCGGCCAGCGCGTAGTGGGCGGCATTCGGCCGCGCCCGGGAAAAGCGTTGCCACCCGACATAGCTCCGTGCCCAGTATCGCCTGCGGGCCTCGTCGTTTTGCACGAATTCCAGGTACTGGATGGGTTGCGCATGTTTCCAGCCCCCCCGTCGGTCGCGATAGTCAGGGATACCCGACGCCGTACTGGCGCCCGCGCCGCTCACCACGGCCAGTGACTCGTTTTGTTCCAGGAAAGCTGCCAACAGCGCGGTTTTCGACGTCATTGGTCGATTGCAGCACCGAGGCACGGTCGGCGTCAATCATGGCACCTCAGCCCCTCGGACGCCGGAACCGGCTACCTATTTGACGCCAGGGCAACCGGCCCCGTGCGGACGGCGATTCAGCCGGCGGACGGCCGCATGCAATGCCCTGATCAACTATGAGATTCAGGTTCCAAATACGCTGGTAAACCCTTATAGTGCAAGACAGAATTAAGTCGCAAAAAGCGCCTTTTACATAAGTGACGCTTAGTCAATTTATCTGGGGGATACAGAAATGACCATTACCCGAGCCGTTCTCGGCTTAGTCGCAGCAACGCTCGTAACGCCCGTCGTTGCGCAGCAAGACATAGCAATACTCGAAGAAATTACGGTAACTGCCACCAAGCGTCAGCAGACGCTGCAGGAAATTCCGGTTGCCGTATCCGTCGTGCAAGCCGAAGAACTGAAAGAATCACAGGTCCTGGAAGTCAAGGATCTGCAGTTCCTCGTGCCGTCGCTGAAAGTGACCCAGCTGCAATCGTCCGGCAACACCAACTTCATCATCCGCGGCTTCGGTAACGGCGCTAACAACATCGGCATCGAGCCATCGGTCGGCGTATTCATCGACGGCGTTTACCGTTCGCGGACCGCGTCGGCGATTAACGACCTGCCGAACCTCGAGCGTATCGAGGTGCTTCGCGGACCGCAGAGCACGCTGTTCGGCAAGAACGCTTCCGCGGGCATCATCAGCGTCATTACGGCCAAGCCGAATCTCGACGCATTGGAAGGCTCCGCTTCTCTCACGGTCGGCGAGTACAGCCAGGTCATCGTCAAGGGCGATGTCAACGGTCCGTTGTCCGACTCAGTCGGCTTCAGCCTCTCGGGCAGCTTCAACCAGCGGGATGGCTATTACGACAACCTCGCCGGCGGCGACGCACTGGGCGACATCGATCGCTACGGCCTGCACGGTCAGCTCTATTTCCTGGCCTCCGACAATCTCGAGTTTCGCATTATCGGCGACTACTCGGAGCTGCGATGGGGCCTGCTGTGGCGTTGCGAACCTGGCAACCAGCGTTACGACCACGGCAATAAACCTCGCCGGCGGTAGCGTCGTGCCCGCCGCGCCGTTTGCCTACGAGGGGTTCTACGACTTTACGCCGGTCAACGAATTTAAAAGTAGCGGCGCTTCAGTGCAGATGGACTACGACATCAACGATGACGTGACACTGACGTCGATCACGGCGGTGCGGAACCTTAAGCGCTTCGAGAACGGCGACATCGACTTCACCAGTGCCGCATTGATCGATCCTCGATCCGGCGACCTGACGGACGTCGATATCGACACCGTGACGCAGGAATTCCGACTCGCCGGTTCCACCGATACGATGAGCTGGATGGTCGGCTCGTTCTATTTCGATGAGAGTGCCGATCAGCGGGCGGAAATTCTTTACGGTCCTGACTTTCGACCCTACGCCGACGCGCTGACTACAATCTTGACCGGCGGCAATCCACTGACGGATCCGTCGCCATTGGCCCAGATAGAAGCGGGCCTCACGGGGTTGTTTCTCGGCGGGCTTCCGTCGCTCGGGGCACCGGTTCCGAACGGGACGTTTTTCGGCGCCGGACAGGGTTTGACCGATCTGTCGACCTTAGACAACTCGGCGCTGTCAATTTTCGCGCAGTTTGATTTCGACCTCGGCGATCGCACCACGCTGACGCTGGGCGTCAACCATACCAAGGATGAAAAGGAGATCACCTTCGATTCGATAGGTACCGACGTGTTCTCGAATCTGGACCTGGTTGACGTCGGCGGCCTGCTGATTTTTGGAGGCGCATTCCAGAACGCGCTCGCTGGTGGCGCGGATTTGGCGACGGCAACCGCCATAGCAACGGCAACGGCTGATGCCCTCAAAGCGGTTCCCTGCGGGCCCGCGAATCCGCCGCCCGCTTGTAACTCGACGCTCGCCCTGCGGGGCTTTCAGTTCCTGCCGAACAACGTCGACTACCCCAACTCGGTTGAGCCGGGCAGGTCGAAGGACGACGAAACGACCTACAGCGTCAAACTCGCGTTTGACGTTAATGATGACGTGAACGTCTACGGAAGTGTCAGCACCGGCTTCAAGGCCAGTTCCTGGAACCTGTCGCGCGATTCGCGGCCGTTTGCGAGCGATCTCGCAGCCCTGAATACCGCCGGATTACTGCTTCCGAACATCAACGGCGGGACACGTTTTGCCAATCCGGAAAATTCCACGGTGTACGAGATTGGCCTGAAAGGTAGCTGGGACACGATCGCGCTGAACGCCGCCGTTTTCGAACAGGAACTGGAAGACTTCCAGTCCAACATCTTCCAGGGGACCGGCTTCGTGCTTGCCAATTCCGAGAAACGATCGACCACGGGAGCCGAGTTCGACGTTCGCTGGGCACCGACGGACGCTTTCGAGGGATCGCTTGGCGTGACGTTTCTTGACTCCAAGTATGATGTCTTCAGGAACGCCACCGCCCCTGGCAACGTGGTTGTCGATTACATCGGCGCCGACGTACCCGGCGTTCCCGAGCTCAGCCTGACCGCCGTTGGGCGTTACGGCTTTACGCTCGGCAATGCGGCCGGCTACGCACGCCTCGAGTATGTCTACGAAGACGAAACTCAGGTCATCGAAAACGTACCGAAAGATCTCGCCTCGCGCGAAATCAGCACGCTCAATGCGAGCTTCGGACTGGCCTGGGACAACGGCTTCGAGGCGATGCTCTGGGGCCGCAATATCAACAACGACGAGTATTTGCTGAGCGCCTTTCCTTCAGTCGCGCAGAACGTGCCGCCGGGCGCCTACTCGGGCTACCCGAACCAGCCGCGCACCTTCGGCGTGACGGTACGCAAATATTTTGACTAGATAGAATTGCAATAAGCTAAACCAGAGCGGGCCCCGACAGGGGCCCGCTTTGCATTGCGCGCCTGGCGTTGCACACGCATCAAGCGCCGATAACCCAGGAGCTGAGAAACTCATGAGCAAGACCATCAAAGTGGACGAACTGCCCGGCCTGGTGGGAACGAATCTCGAGCCGTCGCCATGGATTGAAATAACGCAGGAACGGGTCAACCAGTTTGCGGATGCCACCAACGACCACCAGTTTATTCATGTCGACCCCGAGAAGGCTGCGCTAACGCCGTTTGGCGGGCCGATCGCTCACGGATTCTTAACCCTGTCACTGCTCTCGTATCTCAATGAGCAGTCGGCTGTGTTCCCCGAGAACCTGGCACTGGTCATCAACTACGGTTCTGACAAGGTTCGCTACCTGAACCCGGTCAGAGTTGGCAAGCGCATTCGTTCGCGGCAGACGGTGCAGGAGATGACCGAGAAGAAACCCGGCCACTGGCTGATGAAGTGTGCGGTGACGGTCGACATCGAGGGAGAGGACAGCCCTGCCCTCGTCGCGGAAATCCTGTCCATGCTGGTCGTCGCGTGAGATTGCTAAAAGAGGAATCACTATGAATATCAGACTCGACGGCCAGGTGGCCGTTGTTACCGGCGCCGGCCAAGGCTTGGGTCGCTGCCATGCGCTAGCGCTCGCAGAGCGCGGTGCAAAAGTCGTCGTCAATGACCTTAATGATGCCAGCGGCAAGTCAGCGCACGCCAACGCCGTGGTGGCCGAGATAAAGGCCGCCGGTGGCGAAGCGATGAGTCACGGCGCCAACGTCGCAGAGTTCTCACAGGTCGAGGACATGGTCAGGCAGACAATGGATACCTGGGGTCGCGTCGATATCCTGATCAACAATGCCGGCATCCTGCGCGACAAGACGTTTGCCAAAATGTCGCTGGAGGATTTTCGCCTGGTTGTGGACGTGCACCTGATGGGCAGCGTTCACTGCAGCAAGGCGGTCTGGGACATCATGCGCGAACAGGACTACGGCCGTATCGTTTTTACCAGTTCAAGCTCCGGACTCTACGGCAACTTCGGTCAGTCAAATTACGGCGCCGCCAAGATGGCGATGGTCGGCCTGATGAACACGCTGCATCTCGAGGGCGTCAAGAACAACATCCGGGTTAACTGCCTCGCCCCGACCGCCGGCACCGCGATGACAGAGGGCCTGCTGCCGGACCCTGTGTTCAAACTGCTGTCGCCGGAGGCAGTCAGCCCGGCGGTGGTGTTCCTGAGTGGACCCGACGCCCCCGGTCGCAAGGTACTCGCCGCGGGCGGCGGCAGTTTCGCAGTATTCAAGGGCTTTGAGACGGCGGGTGTCAACCTGCTGCCGAATGATGTATCCCCTGAGGGAATCGCCGCGGCCTGGAACGCTATCAATGACGAGGCCGCCATGAAAGAATTCACCGGCGGTTTCGAACAAACCGAAAAATTCGCGAGGCAAGGTGCAAAAAAACTCGGAATGGACCTGGGCGGCGAGAGCAAATAGAGGAAGCAAGCGCATGAGACAAGCAGTGATCGTATCGACAGCACGCACACCCATCGGCAAAGCCTATCGCGGCGCGTTCAATAACACGGAGGCACCCACGCTCGGCGGCCATGCCGTCCAGCACGCCGTGGCCCGCGCGGGCCTCGACCCGGCTGAAGTGGACGACGTCATCATGGGCTGTGCGCTGCCGCAAGGCTCACAGGGCCAGAACATCGCACGGCAGGTGGCCCTCGCGGCCGGCTTGCCGGTCACGACGGCGGCTATGACCGTTGACCGACAGTGCTCTTCCGGCATGATGGCCATTGCCGTCGCAGCCAAAACGATCATTGTCGACAACGTCGACATCATGGTGGGCGGCGGGCTCGAGTCGATCAGCCTGGTGCAAAACGAACACATGAATACCTACCGTGCCGCCGACCCTCGCCTGCTCGCCGTGCACAAGGACGTACTGATGCCGATGATCGACACCGCCGAGGTCGTTGCAAAGCGCTACAAGGTCAGCCGCGAGGCGCAGGACGAGTACGCGCTGCAAAGCCAGCAGCGAACCGCGGCCGGGCAGGAGGCGGGACGGTTTGACGACGAGATCGTGCCGTTGCCATCAAACATGGGCGTAATGGATAAGGCCACCAAAGAAATATCATTCCACGATGTCGTGCTCGACAAAGACGAGGGCAACCGGCCATCAACGACACTCGAGGGCCTCGCCGGCCTGAAGCCGGTACGTGACGACGGTTTCATTACGGCCGGTAATGCCAGCCAATTGTCAGACGGTGCATCGGCCACAGTCGTCATGGAAGCCAGCGTCGCCGAGAAACGCGGCCTCGAACCGCTCGGTATTTATCGAGGTACCGCCGTTGCCGGCTGCGAACCGGACGAGATGGGCATCGGCCCCGTCTTCGCGGTACCGAAGCTGCTCCAGCAGACGGGCCTCACGATGGACGACATCGATCTGTGGGAACTCAACGAAGCGTTCGCCGTGCAGGTTATCTACTGCCGGGATCGCCTCGGCATTCCCAATGACAAACTGAATGTCGACGGCGGCGCCATTTCGATCGGTCACCCCTACGGCATGTCGGGTGCACGCATGGTCGGCCACGCGCTGATCGAGGGCAAACGCCGCGGCGCGAAGTACGTCGTTTGCACGATGTGCATCGGCGGCGGCCAGGGTGCAGCGTCGCTCTTTGAGGTGGCCTGATGCGCGCGCTGGTCTGTAACGAGTACGGCCCGCCGGAGTCACTGCGTATCGAAACGCTCGACGACCCGGTTCCGGGCGAGGGCGAGGTCCTGGTCGACGTTGCCGCCGCGGGCATCAACTTCCCCGACGTTCTATCGATTGCCGGCAAGTACCAGGTGAAGACACCCACGCCTTTTGTTCCCGGCAACGAGGCGGCAGGCACCGTGGCGGCGGTCGGCGACGGCGTCAGCCACTACAAGGTCGGCGACAAGATCATCATCAACACCATGGGTGGCGCCTTCGCGGAAAAATGCCTGGCGCCGGTACACACCACCATGCCGCTGCCCGACACCCTGAGCTTCGAGCAGGGTGCCGGCTTCTCGGTAACCTACGGCACCAGCTACCACGCGCTCAAACAGAGCGCGAACCTTAAGGCCGGCGAGACGGTGCTGGTGCTCGGTGCCGCCGGCGGTGTGGGCATAACGGCCGTGGAAATCGCCAAAGCGATGGGCGCGCGCGTGATTGCCGCCGCGAGCAGCGCCGAAAAACTCGCATTCGCCAAGTCGGCCGGCGCCGACGAGACGATTAACTACTCCACCGAGAAGCTGAAAGAACGCGTTAAAGAACTCACGGATGGCAAAGGCGCCGATGTCGTCTACGATCCTGTCGGCGGTGAACTGGCCGAACAGGCGTTTCGCGCAACCGCCTGGCACGGCCGCTACCTCGTCATTGGCTTTGCCTGCGGCGAGATTCCGAAATTCGCTCTGAATATCGCGCTCTTGAAGGAAGCCAGCATCGTCGGCGTCTGGTGGGGCACCTGGGCCACGAAAAACCCCAAGCTGCAAATCCAGAATATGACAGCGCTCGCGAAGCTGGTTGCCGAGGGCGTTCTAACGCCCCGCGTCACCGAGTCCTACACGCTTGATGACTACGTCGATGCGTTCAAGGCGATAACCGAGCGGCGCGCATTGGGCAAGGTGACGCTGCGCATGAACTAGGCTGCAGTCGCCCGAGAACAAAAACTATCGGCAGGCACCCGGCAGGTGTCTGTCGGCAATCTCCCCGCCCGCGCTGGCGCAGTCCCATTCAACGCTTCCGACATTCGTAGTCGGTGTCAGCTGGATAGCCTTGCCGCCAATCAACGTGTGCGCGGCTCCCCCGTATTCGACGTCGATGACACCGTTGGTGACGGTAACCTTGGTCACGTACTTGCCGACGATCTCCGTATTGGCCGAAACTCCAGCCGTGGTATTGTCCGCGGGCCAGAGGCCGCGATCCGCAACGTAATTGTTGACGGCATCTTTCGCCCCGGCCGACAGATTCAATCCCTCCGCCACCTGGGCGCGAATCGAGTAGTCCTGGTACGCCGGGACGGCGATAGCGGCGAGGATGCCGATAATCGCCACAACGATCATCAATTCGATGAGCGTGAAGCCTTGTTGTTCGCGCTTGAATCGACGCTCTCTCAAGGCTGTTTCGTGGGATATCGTCAGGACGGCGGGATGCAGTTTGCGGGCCTGGCGTGTGCAAAGTCTGAAGGTCAGGCCGGGCACGCCAATGCCCGACGACGCGTAGGGTATGACGGAGATGGTCAGTCATGCGCATTGCCCCTGGATTCCGAGGCGATAAACACTAGCAAAAATAAGCCGTTAGGATTGTGACCTAGCGCACTACTTTACTATATGGCTGCCACCTCACCCAAGGATAGCCGTTAAAGACGGCCTCGAGAGGATGCCGGTTCCGGTCGCCAGGCTATCGCGTGATGCGGTATCGGCGGGCGGGAAAATGGCGGGCTCATCCCCTACGTGAGTCAGTCGCTGATCCAGCCAGCTGACAATCCTGTGAAAATCGGCCAGATCTATTCTTACCCGGGGCTCGGGCATCTCGTCGATACCGATGCCCAGGCTGGCCGCGCGAACATAGTTCTGGCTGTCACGAAGTACCGCGATCGTTGGCGTCTCAAAGCTTTCGAGAATTCGCATCAGCATGGCCAGGCTCTTCGTGTTCTTGCGCGTCCTGTTGGCGACGACGGCGACCGGTTTCTCAAACTGGGTCAGGACCAGAAGATCGGCGATGAAAGTCGTCGCAACATGAATATCGAATGCCGAGGGCAGGACAGGCACCAGTATGCAGTCGACGTTCTTGGTGAGCCTCAGGATTTCCTGCTGCCCCAGGGCGGCCGGCGTATCGATGATAATGGTGTCGATCTCTTTGGGTATGCGCGGCCGGTAGGTGGGATCACGATAAATCTCCTGCACGCCGTTGGAAATGCCGAGGATCCGGCTGCTGGATTGCGAACGCTTCTCCAGCCAGCGCGTCGTATAGCCCTTCGGATCGTTGTCGATCAGCATGGGCCGGCGGCCGCGGACGGCGAAGTGGCTTGCGAGATTGGTGGCCAGTGTCGTTTTGCCGCAGCCACCTTTGGGATTCAGAATGACGATCTGCCGTGCATCGTCTCTGTAGGGCGAAATGATCATCGTTGCCTGGGGGCGTGTCCTTGTGACTGTGACCTACGCTTATGACCGTCTGCGCCTGACGGTCGCTCTGCTGTTATCGGAATGATACGCGTTACGGGATTAAGTTCAAAAGCCCTTTGCCACGGCTTTCCAAAGACAATCCAGCAACCTCACAAAACAGATTAACTGATTGCCTGAAGCGCTTGTTCGCATGAGCTTAATGGGGCGCGCATCGGCGGAGCGAATGAGTGAGGCGCGCGGGTTGGTGGTACGTATCGCCCGCAACTGCGCGGGTGAAGAGAGGCAACGGCATTCATTCAGGGAACACTTGCATGCAATCGGCTTGCCGCGCTGAAAGCGCTGTGATTCGAACCGCCGTAGTGGCCGCGGGACGTCAGTCCTCCGGGACCGCTTCGACCGCCGCAAAGACCTTTGCCATGTAACCGATTAACTCGTCAGAGTCCGCCTCGACCGAGTCGGGTGGAATGCCGGCGAGCGTCTTCGCGAGCTGTTTCTTGAACTCGAGCTGCATCTGCCGGCCGATCTGGATGCGCTGCGCCTGCGGCGAACCCGCGCCATGCATGCGACTCTGTCAGGTAGCCCACGGCGTTGCGCCCCATTGTCATGTTCTCGATGAGCCTCGCGATGCGCAGGCGATCTTCGGTCGGGATCTCTTTGCGGCCCTTGAGATACTTCCGGATGATGCCGCCGATTTCGGGGTGCTCCAGGTCCTTTTGCGACGGCGCCGTCGTCATGATGCCGCCCGCCAGGTCCTGCGCAAGCCGGCCTATCTCGTAGGGCATTTTGGTGACGTGATGCTTGCAGACGTTGGCTATCATGTCGTCGTTCATAAACACGCCAGACTTCATTTCTTCGACGCCTGGTAACTCGATGCGATACCCGTGCTGTAGATAGTCTCGTTGAGGTGCGTCATCTCAACGAGTTTGTCGCGGATGTGCGAGGCCTTCTCCACGCCGTTGTAGTCCGCAATCGTCGCCGCCGCGCCGATCAGCGCGTCACCCACACCCGATTTACAGACATAGCTGCGGCGGTGATAGCAGGTAAAACGCTCGACCAGCATGGCCGCAAAATCGTACTCGCCGTCCATGAAGATGTGATTGCGGGGAATGAACACATCATCGAAGATCACCATGGCTTCCTGACCCGCGAATTTGGCGTTACCGAAATCGATGTCGCCGCCCTCCATCGCCCGCGTGTCACAGGACTGTCGGCCGTAGATATAGGTGATGCCGTCGGCCTCGACCGGAATCGCGCCGATAATGGCGTACTCGCGGTCCGCAGGCCCCAGCCGCAACGTCGGCATGACGACCATCCAGTGGGAGTTGATGCAGCCCGTCTGGTGCGCCTTTGGCGCCCGCTGATATAGACACCCTCCTCCGTTCGCCTCGACACCCTGCACGAACAGGTCCGGATCGTCCTGCTCGTGCGGCGCTTTGCTGCGATCGCCCTTGACGTCGGTCATCGCCCCGCCGATCACGATAACCGCGCTGCTGCGCCATCGTGACGAATTCGATGAAGCGCGCGTGGTAGCTGCGTGCCGTGTGCCTCGTCGATCTCGAAGGTCACAGAGTGCAGCGAGTTCAGTGCGTCCATGCCGACGCAGCGCTGGAAGCAGGTGCCCGTCAGCTGCCCGAGCCGTCGCTGCATCTTGTTCTGCATGACGAGATCTTCCGGGCTCCCGGCGATGTGCAGGAAGCGATTGATGCGCTTGCCGGTCAATGGCGAGATCGCGGTGGCCGAGTTCCGGGTTGCGCACGGCCAGGTCGTAGGTCTCGGCGACAGCGTTGACCGAAGGCCGAATCACCGGGTGATCGACGGGCTCGTCGACCCGTTCTCCGAACAGGTAAACCTTGAGATTGCGGCCGCGCAGGCTCTCGATGTAATCCTCGCCGGTGCGAATCGGCTGCCCGTCGCTCGCAGGCGCTATGTCGTCTTTTGTCGTAACCATAGGGTGCCGCTCGCGTGGTGTCTTGATGACAGTCTACTCCGGCCTTATACGGCGCATCCGCCGCATCCGGACGCCGCTTCGAGCTGCGCCCGATTGACGATTCAATGTAAACTGCGGCCTTGGTAACGAAGCAAGACAACAGGAACAGGCAATGCGACCCACGACCGATCTCTACGACGACTTTGAAGACAGCACGGAAACGTGTTCCCTGCAGTTCCGGGACTTCGGCGCGAGGCATCAGTTTTCAGGAAAGATCCGAACGGTGCAGTGCCGCAACGACAATCAGCTGTTCCGGGCGCTGATGGATGAACCTGGCGACGGCGCCGTCGTCGTCGTCGACGGTAAGGGCTCGACCGAGGTCGCCCTGATCGGCGACATTATTGCGGCCAAGGCTGCGAAGAACGGCTGGTCAGGTGTCGTTATCAACGGTGCCGTACGTGATGTGGTCGAGCTCGCCAAGATCGACATCGGCATCAAGGCCCTCGGCGTCAATCCCGCCAAAAGCGTCAAGCGCGGCCAGGGTGCCGTCGACGTCATATTGCATTTTGGCGGCACCCGGTTCGAGCCCGGCCACTGGGTCTATTGCGACGAGAACGGCGTGCTGATCTCGCCGCAGGCGCTTAGTTAACGAGCCGCGCTCGAAAACCCTGACGTAGTCGACCTCCATCTTTTGCGGAAAGATATCGTCATCGATACCGCCGCCTGAACGTCCCCAAAAGCCGCCGACGGCGACGTTCAGAATCAGGTGAAACGGTTGGTCGTAGGGCCACACCTGCCAGCCGCTGTTCTCGTTGATGTAGGTGAAGTAAAGGGCATCGTCGACGAACGCGTCTATCCGTTCGGGTGACCATTCGAGCGCGTAGACGTGAAACGCCCCGTCGACGTCA
>CAWEDS010000020.1:0-16729 GCA_963807845.1 uncultured Gammaproteobacteria bacterium | reverse complement strand
TCGTCGCGGACATGCCGTTCATGAGTTATACCGAGCCGGGCCAGGCGCTCGAAAATGCCGTTCGCCTGATGCAGGAAGGCGGCGCGATGATGATCAAGCTCGAGGGCGGCGACGGCCAGATCGAGATTGTCGAACACCTCGCGCGTCACGACATCCCGGTGTGCGCTCACCTCGGGCTGAAGCCGCAGTCGGTGCACAAGATCGGGGGCTTCAAAGTGCAGGGGCGGGAGCCCGACAAGGCCGAGCGAAATGCGGGCCTCGGCCGAACGGCTGCAAAACGCGGGCGCCGACATCGTGCTGCTCGAATGCGTTCCCAATGAAGTGGGTCAGATGATTACGGCCGCGCTGGAGGTTCCCGTTATAGGCATCGGCGCCGGCCCTGACGTCGACGGCCAGATACTGGTGCTCTACGACATTCTGGATATAACCCAGGGACGCACGCCACGATTTGTGCAGAACTTTCAGGCAGGCTGCGACTCGCCCATGGCCGCGTGTCAGGCGTTCGTCCGCGCCGTTAAGGACCGCAGTTACCCGGCTCCTGAACACTGCTTTTCGTGATTTCGCTAAAGCGCTGCAAATCATGATGGTCGCAACCACCCATTCGGAACTCGTGGAACAGATCGCTGAGTGGCGACACAACGATGAGCATGTCGCGCTCGTCCCGACGATGGGCAACCTGCACGACGGACATCTCGCGCTGGTCGAACTGGCGCGCGAGCACGCTGAGCGGGTCGTCGTGAGTATCTTCGTCAATCCGACGCAATTCGGCGGCGACGAGGACTTTGAATAACTATCCGCGAACCCTGGAAGTGGACAAGCGCCGCCTGAAGGCAGCGGCCGCTGACCTGTTATTCGTGCCCGATGTCGAAACCGTCTATCCCTTCGGCGTGACGAACGCGACGACGGTCCACGTTCCCGGCATCACCGAAAATTTCTGTGGTGCGTCGCGCCCGGGGCACTTTGACGGCGTCACGACCGTCGTCGCCCGGCTGTTTGCGCTGGTGCAACCGGATGTCGCCGTTTTCGGGCAGAAGGACTACCAACAGCAACTCGTCATTCGTCGCATGGTGGATGACATGAGCATGCCCGTTGCCATCATCACCAGTGAGACCGTTCGCGATCAGGACGGCCTGGCACTGAGTTCTCGCAACCGCTACCTGACCGATGAGCAACGCGAGATGGCACCGGAGATTTACCGGGTACTGAGTGACGTTGGCGAGGAATTGCAGAATGGCCGGCGCAATTTCAGCGAACTGAGGCGACGGCACATGCGCGCCTTCGGGATGCCGGGCTTCGAGGTCGACTACTTCGCGATTCGTCGCGCGCTGAATCTCGAGACTGCCGGATCGCGATTGCGACGACCTGGTGGTACTGGTGGCCGCGCAACTGGGAGAAGCGCGGCTGATCGACAATATCGTGGTCACAGTCTAGCCGCATGCAGGCGCGCGATCCTAGTCGTTTTCTGATCACCGGCTTCCAGTTCGCGCGCGAGCGGCTCGTCGAACTCCTCCGGTCCTTGTCGTCGGGCTCGCGGGTATTGCAGGCCGATGCTCTGCAGCACGTCGATGATGGTTTCGGCAACGCGGGCGCGCATGTAGGGCTTGTTGTCGGCCGGAATGGCGTACCACGGCGCCCACGGTCGCGACGTGGCGTTGAGCGCCTCCTCGTAGGCCTGCATGTAGTGCGTCCCAGAACCGACGCTCTTTGACGTCGTTCGGCTGCGAATTTCCAGTTCTTGTCAGGTTCGTCGAGGCGCGCCAGGAAGCGGCGCTTCTGTTCCTCTTTCGACACGTTCAGCCAGAACTTCAGAATCACCGTGCCGTTGCGGGCCAGGTGCTTCTCCTGCTGGCGAATCGACGTCAGTCGTTCATCCCAGATTGAGTCGAGGTTCACGTGGCATCCGGCAATTTCTGGTAGCTCGAGAATTTTCGGGTGCACGCGTACGACCAGCACTTCTTCGTACTGGCTGCGATTGAAAATACCGATGCGGCCGCGCTCCGGCAGTCGCACGTTGTGCGCCACAGGAAGTCGTGATCGAGCTCCAGGCTCGACGGCTTCTTGAAGGTGAACACCTGGCAGCCGGCCGGATTGACGCCCTGCATGACGGAGCGGATCGTGCTGTCCTTGCCGGCGGCATCCATCGCCTGGAAGACCAGCAGCACCGCGTGATTGTCGCCGGCCGTCAGCACGCGCTGCAGTTGGTTCGAGGTGCTTGTGTGCTTGTTTTCAGCGGTGCTTGCCCTTGTGCGGATCGACCTTCCGTTAGCGGGGACGTGCTGGCCGTTGCCACGCGGAAGCTGCCGTCGAACGGTACGAGATACGGTGACGGGGGGCTTCAAACATCGTGTGTCTCCATTGACGGTTCCTGTGGTGTGTCGTGTTGTGCGAGCGCCCACTCTACATGCTCGCGCACCAGCGCGGAATCGCGCCATGCTGCCGTGCTTTGCAGTGCCGCGATAACTGCCGGCGTCGTTGCTGCGTTGCCCAGCGCGACGCAATATTGCGCAGCCAGCGCTCGAATCCGATACGACGAATCGCGCTGCCTTCGGTTTTCTGCGAGCCAGGTTGCTTCGTCCCACGAAAACAAATCGGTCAGTTGCGCGGACATCGAGGTCATGGCGCGGCGCGAAATCGGCTTCTGCGGTTGGTTCGGCAAACTTGTTCCAGGGGCAGAACAGCTGGCAATCGTCGCAACCGTAGATGCGGTTGCCGATGGCCTTGCGAAACTGCGTCGGAATTGCGCCTTGCAGCTCGATCGTCAGGTAGGAAATGCAGCGACGCGCGTCGAGCTCGTAGGGCGCGACGATCGCCTGGGTCGGGCAGACGTCGATACAGGCCCGGCAGCTGCCGCAATGCGATTGCTCTGACTTGTCGACCGGCAACGGCAGGTCGGTATACATCTCGCCGAGGAAAAACCACGAGCCGGCTCGCGGTTGATCAGGTTGGTGTGTTTGCCGATCCAGCCGAGCCCGGCGTTTTCCGCCAGCGCTTTTTCGAGCACCGGTGCGCTGTCGACGAATACCCGGTAGCCGAACGGCCCGATACGTGCCTCGATGCGGCGTGCCAGTGCGCGCAACCGGCCGCGCAGTACTTTGTGATAGTCGCGACCGAGCGCGTAACGCGAGATGTAGGCGCGCGAATCGTGATCGAGAAGCCGTATCGCTTCTTCCTGGGTTTCCGGCAGGTAGTCCATGCGCACCGAGATGACGCGCACCGTGCCTGGCACCAGCTCATCGGGTCGGCTGCGTTTCGTGCCGTGCCGCTGCATGTAGCTCATCGTGCCGTGAAATTTGTGCTCCAGCCAGGTCGCGAGGCGCGCCTCGGCCTCGCAAGATCGATATCGCTGATGCCAGCCTGCTGGAAGCCGAGTTCCCTGCACCAGTCAACGATCTCTGTCTTGAAGATCGCCATATCGGTATTGCCGTATGCATTCGTGGACATCGTCAGTGTCGGTTCCGCGCCGCGTGCCAGTATAATCTCGCCAATGCAGACCTTACCCGCCAACCTGTACTCTGTCGCCTCCGTCCGCGAGATCGATCGCGTGGCGATCGAGGATCAGTCCATTCCCGGCTACACCCTGATGACGCGGGCGGCCACGGCGGCGCTCAATGCGGCGCAGCAACGCTTCCCGGCGTCGCGACGCTGGCAGGTCCTGTGCGGCGCCGGCAACAACGGTGGCGACGGCTACGTCCTGGCACGACTCGCGGCAGCGCAGGGCATCGCCGTTTCGGTCCTGACGCTGGTTGACCCGGCGCTACTGAAAGGCGACGCGGCGACTGCTCTCAGCGACTATGTTGCCGCAGGAGGTCGTGTCTCGGGCTGGGCAGGCGATCTGGACGCGAAGGCCGATTTCCTGATCGACGCGATACTCGGCAGCGGCCTGGAGCGAGACGTCGGCGGGCCGTTTGCGGATGCGGTGACGGCGATCAACCAGCACGGAGCCCCGGTACTGGCGCTCGATATCCCGACCGGCCTGCACGGCGACACCGGCAAGCCGCTTGGCAGTGCCGTAACGGCGGATCTCACGGTGACGTTTGTCGCTTTGAAGAGCGGTTTGTTTCTTAATCAGGCGCCGGACTACTGCGGCGCGATCGTCTTTGACGAACTCGGCATCCCGGCTGTTTGCCGGGCATCCGTCCACCCTGAACTGCGCCGCGTCGATGACGAGCTTTTGGCTCGAGTACTGGCGCGCCGGCCGCGCACCGCGCACAAGGGCGATTTCGGTCATGTGCTGGTGGTGGGTGGCGGCGAGGGCATGCCGGGCGCCGCGCGACTGTGTGGCGAGGCCGCATTGCGCGCCGGCGCCGGGAAAGTAAGCATCGCGACCGCGCCGTCGCATGCGGCTACGCTTGCCACGACGCGACCCGAACTGATGTCCCATGCAGTGTCGAATGCGGACGATCTCGAAGCCGCTACTGGCGGAGGTCGACGTCATCGCCTTCGGCCCCGGCCTGGGTCGATCGACCTGGTCCAAAATGCTCTTCGAGCGGATCGCTGGCGATTCGCGCCCGACCGTATGGGATGCCGACGCGCTGAACCTGTTGGCAAAGACACCGGGGAAATCCTCGCAGCGGGTCATAACGCCGCATCCCGGCGAGGCCGGGGTGCTGCTCGGTCAGCCCGCCGCCGACATCCAGGCCGATCGGCTGGCCGCGGCGCGCAAGCTGCAACAACGCTACGGTGGCGTGGCAGTCCTCAAAGGCGCCGGCTCGCTGATTCTCGGCGATCCGGGGACGCCACCGTTGATGTGCACCTCCGGCAACCCCGGCATGGCGACCGCCGGCATGGGTGATGTACTCACCGGCATCATCGCCGCCTTTCTTGCCCAGGGAATGGCGCCGCTGGCGGCTGCCGCGGCCGGGGTAGAAGCGCACGCGCGTGCCGGCGACCAGGCCGCCATCGGCGGCGAACGCGGCCTCATGGCGTCTGACCTGATGGCCGGGCTTCGCGGCGTTATCAACCCGTGAGGCCGATGGTGTGACGACCTTCCTTGCCGATGAGGCGGCAACCTCTGCGGTCGCCGGGCAACTCCTGCGCCAGCTGCCCGCGGACTGGGCCGGCTGGACCATCTTACTGAGCGGTGAACTGGGGGCGGGCAAGTCGACCTTCGCCCGGGCGCTGCTGCGGGCGGCCGGTCACGAGGGCGCCGTGCCGAGTCCGACCTATACCCTGGTCGAGCCCTATTCGGTGCCGCAAGGGAAGGTCTATCATATTGATTTATATAGAATTGCAGCGGAAGAAGAGCTGCAGTTCCTGGGCTGGGACGAGCTTGACGATGGCCTGCGGCTGGTCGAATGGCCGGAACGGGTGCCCGGGCTGACGCGGCAGGCGGACCTGGCCGTGACGCTGAGGTACCGGGACGCGGGCCGCGAACTGGCCATCGCGGCATTGAGTGCTCGCGGCCAGGCACAGCTCGAGGCTTCGACCACGTCTGACTTAGAAGATTAAATAGAGGCGGTATCTGCCTAATTTTTCAGAGAAAAGTCTTGGATTTTTCTGTCAGAATCGTATACTCACCGGACATAATCCTCGATTTGGGCCTGCATTCCTGCCATGGCGTTACGCCTACTCATAAGCATCGCAGTGTGTCTGCTGCTGCCGATAACGGCGCTGGCGGGCACCACCGTCGAAAACGTCCGTATCTGGGATGAGGGCGGTAAGACCCGGGTCGTTCTCGATCTCAGCCAGTCCGTCGCACACAAAATTTTCACGCTACGAGGTCCTGATCGCCTCGTCATCGATCTGAAAGACGTTCGCCTCGCGACGTCGCTGAACACGATGCCCCGCGGTACCGGGGCGGTGAAGGCCATTCGCAGCGCGATTCGCGCGGACGGCCAGCTGCGTGTCGTGCTCGATCTCGGACCGGACGTTCGCTCGCGCAGTTTTACGACGGGCCCCAATGCAAGCTACGGCGATCGCCTGGTCATCGACCTGCAGCGTTCCGGCAGCCTTCTGCCCGTCAAAACCGTCGCGCAGGAATATCGACCCGGTCGCGACATCGTTATCGCGATCGATCCGGGACACGGCGGTCACGATCCGGGTGCCGTCGGCCAGCGGCGCACGCGCGAGAAAGACGTTGCGCTGGCTATCAGCCGTACGCTGGCAAGCCGCATCAATTCGGAAAAGGGGATGCGAGCGGTTCTCGTGCGCGACAGTGACATCTACGTGGATCATCGCGCACGCACCAGTTTTGCACGCCGTCACAAAGCGGACCTGTTTGTCTCGATTCATGCCGATGCGGTCAAGGACAGGCGGGCGAACGGCGCCTCCGTTTATGCACTGTCGCTAAAGGGCGCGAGCGATGAAGCCGCCAAGCAACTGGCGGAGCGGGAAAACGCGTCGGTCGGCGGCGTGAGCCTGGAGGACAAGGACGACGTGCTGGCGTCCGTGTTGATCGACCTGTCACAGAACGCGTCGCTGAGCGCCAGCCTCGATGTGGGCGGCGCGGTTGCCCGTGAAATGGGCAAGGTGGCCAAAATGCATCGCAGGAAAGTGCAGCAGGCCGGATTGCTGGTGCTGAAATCACCGGACATGCCCTCGATCCTGGTTGAAACAGCGTTCATCTCGAACCCGGCCGAGGAGAGCAAGCTGCGCGACAAACGCCATCAGGGTCGCCTTGCGGACGCGATTCTTGCGGGTATTCGCAATTACTTCTACACGAATCCGCCTCCTGACACCCTGATCGCGACGAATCTCAGGCGCGCACCGGTCAGGCAGGTGCGTCACGTTATTACACCCGGTGACACGCTGTCGGAAATCGCAGCGCGCTACAACGTCAGTGCCGCCGCCATTCGTGCGGCCAACAAGCTCTCTACGGATAACATTCGTATCGGCCAGACCCTTCGCATTCCGGTCTTCGCCGGAGGCTAACGACAGTACCTCACGCTCGAGCTGGTCGAATCCGGCGAGACTTTTGGCGCCTGTTTTGAAAAAATGGCAGCCCTTTGCCAGTAGCCAGCCCGCGCGCATGCCGATACTTCAACTCCCGAGCCACCTGATCAACCAGATCGCCGCGGGCGAAGTGGTTGAGCGGCCGGCGTCAGTCGTCAAGGAACTGCTCGAGAACAGCCTCGATGCGGGCGCGAAATCCGTGCAGATCGACATCGTTGCGGGTGGTCAAAAGCTGATTCGTATTCGTGACGACGGCAAGGGCATCAGCCGCGATGAGCTCGAGCTGGCCCTGTCACGCCATGCAACCAGCAAGATCGCCAGCCTCGACGACCTGGAGGCCGTCGTGTCACTGGGTTTTCGCGGCGAGGCGTTGCCCAGTATTGCGTCGGTAGCGCGGCTCGGGCTGACGTCACGCGCGGACGGTGCGGAGTCGGCCTGGGGTATTGAGGCCAATGGCGGCGACGTCAGTGCGCCCGTTCCTGCGGCGCACCCACCCGGTACCACCGTCGAAGTGCATGACCTTTTTTACAACACGCCGGCGAGACGCCGTTTCCTTCGCACCGAACGCACCGAGTACGGTCATATCGAAAAATGGGTGCGTCGCCTGGCGCTCTCGCGGCCCGGGGTGGCTTTTGCGTTGACGCACAATCGTCGCAACGTGCTGAATCTCGTTGCAGCGACGACGGAGGAATTGCAGCGGCAACGCATCGCTTTACTTTGCGGCGAAGCGTTTGCCGCGCAGTGTGTCTACATTGAGCACGACGTTGAAGGCATCGCGTTGTCCGGATGGATCGGGCTGCCGACCTTCAATCGCAGTCAACCGGATTTGCAGTACTGGTTTGTCAACGGTCGCAGCATTTCCGACAAGACTCTCGCACACGCGGTACGGCACGCTTACCGCGATGTCTTGTTTCACGGACGCTATCCGGCCTACGTGCTGAACCTGACCGTGGACCCCGCCTCGGTCGACGCGAATGCGCATCCTGCAAAACACGAGGTCCGCTTCCGCGACGGCCGTAAGGTGCATGGCGTCGTCTCGCAAGCCGTCGGGGTCGCGCTGGGCGATACCCGACCGGGTGGTCACAACGTTGCACCCATTCCGATGACGCGCGAGTCCGTCTTCAACCAGGGGTCCATGCCGTTGTCGCCCACGGCATCGCAGAATGACGTGCGAGAAACTCTGGCGGTTTACCGGTCGATGGCAAGCGGTCCCGCGGCTGCCAGCGTGCCGCAGGAACAAAGCGATGTACCGCCGCTCGGTTTCGCCGTGGCGCAACTGGCCGGCGTCTACATACTGGCGGAGAACAGCGATGGTCTCGTGCTGGTTGACATGCACGCGGCGCACGAACGCATTGTTTACGAAAAACTGAAGCGCGGATACGACGACCGTGACCTCGTCCGACAGCCCTTGCTGGTGCCTGAAGTCCTGTCGGTGTCGGAAAGCGAGGCCGACCTTGCCGAGCAGTCAGGTCACCTGCTCGAAAAGCTGGGACTGGTCGTCAGCCGGTCCGGACCGGCGAGCCTGAGTGTCCGTGAAGTGCCGGCCCTGCTGAAAAACGCCAACGTCGAATCGCTGCTCCGCGATGTCCTGGCTGACCTCTCTGAGTCCGGGCACAGCAACCGGATCGACGATGCGAGTGACAGCTTCCTTGGCACTATGGCCTGTCATCATTCGGTGCGCGCGAATCGACTGCTGACACTCGCCGAGATGAACGCCCTGCTGCGCGAGATGGAAGCGACCGAGCGCGCCGATCAGTGCAACCACGGTCGCCCGACCTGGACGGTGCTCACGCTGTCGGAACTCGATCGACTTTTCCTGCGCGGGCGCTGACCCTCAACCGTGACCCGCAACGTGATATTGCTGATGGGGCCGACGGCGTCGGGCAAGACGGACATTGCCATCGAGCTCTGCAAGCGCTTCCCGTGCGAGATCATCAGTGTGGATTCCGCGATGATTTACCGCGGTATGGATATTGGCACCGCGAAGCCGGATCGCGACACGCTGCGACGCGTACCGCACCGGCTTGTCGATATTCGTGATCCGGAGGAAAGCTACTCGGCCGGCGAGTTTGTGCGCGATGCGCGAAGCGCAATCGATGCGATTCTTGCGCAGCAACGCATCCCGCTGCTGGTGGGCGGCACAATGCTGTATTTCCGCTCCCTGACCGGGGGCATTGCCGAGATGCCGCCGGCCAACGCGGCGATTCGCAAGGAAATCGACGACGTTGCCAACCATTCGGGCTGGCCGAAGGTGCATGAACAACTCGCCGCGGTGGACCCGGCCGCGGCGGCACGCATCAACCCCAATGACAGCCAGCGGATTCAGCGTGCGCTGGAGGTGTATCTGTCGAGCGGCAAAGCGCTGTCCCAATGGCAGCAGCAAACGCGACCGCCCGGGGGGGATCTCGATTTTCTGAAAATCGGTCTGCAATTGGAGCCGCGCGCGCGACTGCATGAGCGCATCGAGGCGCGCCTGAATCACATGGTGGAAAACGGTTTTCTGGAGGAGCTCTGCACGCTGCGGGCGCGTCCCGGGCTGAGCCCGGCACTGTCCTTCCATGCGGTGTGTGGGCTACCGCCAGTTCTGGCACTACCTGGACGGAAACGGCTCGCTGGACGAGGCGCGGGACAAAGCGCTGTTCGCCACGCGGCAGCTGGCCAAGCGCCAGCTCACCTGGCTGCGGTCCGAGACCGGCCTATTTTCTGCAAATTCGCTTGAAGCCGGCGTAATCGACACCATATCGAAACGCCTCAGCCGGTTTATTCGGTGAAAACACCAGTATTTTGACGTATTGCGGAGTTTTTGGCTGTGTTAGACTTTTTGATCGCTTTGGCAGAGATTCGCAGTGGGCAACCCGGCGCCACCGGGACGCGGGTTTCAACAAAATAACCAAAAATAAGGAGACCCAATAATGGCTAAAGGGCAAACGTTGCAAGACCCCTTCCTGAATATCCTCCGCAAAGAAAAGGTGCCCGTATCGATATACCTCGTCAATGGCATCAAGTTGCAGGGACAGGTGGACTCGTTCGACCAGTTTGTGGTGTTGCTGAAAAACAGCGTCAACCAGATGGTCTACAAGCATGCGATCTCGACCGTCGTGCCGTCACGGAACGTACGATTGCCGCTCCCGGATGATGATGCGGGAGATGATGACGATTAGGCGATCGACGACGTCATCCGGTCAGGAGGACGTGTTTGTTTGAACGACCGCAAAGTGGCGAGCGCGCAGTGCTTGTCCACGCGAGTCCCGACGGACTACCCGATGAATCCGAACGCGAAGAATTCGCCGAACTGGCGCGCTCTGCCGGCGCCGTTATTGCCGCCGAGCTGGAAAGTGCGCGCCGGCGTCCTGACGCACGGTATTTCATCGGTAAGGGCAAGCTTCGAGGAACTTCGCGCGCAGACCGAACAACAGCACGCCGATCTCGTTATTTTTTCGGCTTCGCTGAGCCCCAGCCAGGAGCGCAACCTCGAACGGGAATTGTGCTGCCGCGTGCTCGATCGCGCCGGGCTGATCCTCGACATCTTTGCGCAGCGAGCACGCAGTTTCGAAGGCAAGCTGCAGGTCGAGCTGGCGCAGTTGCGGCATCTGTCCACGCGACTGGTGCGCGGCTGGACTCACCTCGAGCGGCAAAAAGGCGGTATTGGCCTGCGTGGACCGGGTGAAACCCAGCTCGAGACCGACCGTCGCCTGATCGGTGACCGCATTCGACAGCTCAAGGAGCGCCTGGAAAACGTCGATGCCCGACGCACGATGAATCGACGCAATCGGGTCAGGGCGGAAATCCCGACGGTCGCGCTGGTCGGCTACACCAACGCCGGCAAGTCGACGCTGTTCAATGCGCTCACGGATGCGGATGTCTACGTCAAAGACCAGCTGTTCGCGACGCTGGACCCGACGGTGCGACGCCTCGACCTGCCCGAGGGCGAGCACGTCGTGCTGGCGATACGGTCGGCTTCGTGCGCGATCTGCCGCATGAACTGATCGCGGCGTTCCGGTCGACGCTGCAGGAGGCACGTGAGGCGGACCTGATACTGCACCTGATCGATGCCAGCGACCCGAATCGCTGGCAGCGTGTCCGGCAGGTCAACTCGGTGCTGAAGCAACTCGATGCCGATGAGGTACCGCAAATTCGCGTTTACAATAAGATCGACAAGCTGGCGCGAGTGCCGCGGATCACGAACAATCGCAAGGGCGAGGGGCGTGCCGTCTGGCTCTCGGCGCTGTCGGGCGATGGGCTGCCGACTGCTAAAAGACGTGATCGCCCGTCGTTTGCGCCAAAAAAGCGTACAGCGGGTAATTCACCTCGCGCCGGGCGAGGGTCGTCAGCGCGCCAAACTTTTTGAGTTGGGTGCGGTCACTAGTGAGCAGGTCCTTGCGACGGGCGGCTGGACGCTGCATCTGAAAATGACCGAAAAGGACTTGCGACGATTCCTAAAGCATGAAAATCTCGCCGAATTAGAACTCGATCCGTTGCCTTGCGATCACAGGCGACGGCGGCAAACGAATGAGACGTAGAACGACTATGGCATGGAATGAATCAGGAAACGACAAGGATCCCTGGAAGCGCGATGGGGATGCGCCAAACGACCTCGATAAGATTGTGCAGGACTGGCAGAGGCGCTTCAGCGGCCTTTTCGGTGGCGGTGGCGGTGGCGCCCGGGCGGGCGGCGGTGGCGCGGGAGGCATTGCCCTCGTCGTTCTGCTGCTTGTTGCCTGGGGACTCACGGGTTTCTACCGCGTGGACGAAGCCGAGCGTGGCGTCGTGCAGCGCTTTGGCGCCTACACCGAGACCACGCTGCCGGGACTGCATTGGCACCTGCCGTTCCCGATAGAGACCGTGGACCTGGTCAACACGATCGCGATTTCCAACTACGCGTATCGCACCGAAATGCTGACGGCGGATGAGCAGTACGTCTTCGTCGACATGGTGGTGCAATATCGGCGAGCCGATCCCGTGAAATACAGTTTCGAAGTCGTCGAGCCGGACCTGACCCTGCAGGACGTGACGGAGAGTGCGCTGCGTGAGGTTGTCGGTACGACCATGCTCGATGTCCTGGTAACCAGTCGGCGCGATGAGATTGCCTCGAGAACACGCGAGGTGTTGCAGGCGACGATCGATCTTTACGGCGCAGGCATAACCGTCACGTCGATTTCACTCGAAACGGTCAACTACCCGCAGGCCGTGCAGGCGGCGGTCGACGATGCGCAGAAGGCGCGTAACGACAGCGAACGCTACGGTCTCGAGGCCGATGCGTATGCCAATGACATCGTGCCGCGGGCGCGCGGTGATGCGGTTCGCATACTCGAAGATGCCCGGGGCTACAGAGATCGTGTGCTGGCCGACGCGCAAGGTGAGGCGGCGCGCTTTGAGGCGCTCCTGACCGAATACCAGAAGGCGCCGCGGGTAACGCGCGATCGCCTGTACATCGAGGCGATCGAAGAGGTGTACGGTAACTCGGCCAAAGTATTGATGGACGCTGAAGGCAGCGGCAACCTCATGTACCTGCCGCTCGACAAACTCATGAACCAGGGTGACAGGGTGAATTTGACCGGCGAGTCGAATCGTGCGGCTGACTCGCAGTCGCCACCCTCGCAATCAAGCGGCGCCAGTCGACTTCGGATGATCCACGTGAACGGAGGACTCGCGAATGAACAGTGCGAAATTCAGCGCGGTTGTCGCGCTCGGGCTCGCGCTCGTGATCCTGGGCCTTTCTGCATTTACCGTGAACGAGCGCGAACTCGCGATCAAGCTGCAGCTCGGGCAGGTGGTGCAAGCCGGATTTCGAGCCCGGCCTGCATTTCAAATGGCCGCTCATCCAGAATATCCGCAAGTTTCCGAAGCGCATTCTCACGATCAGCGACCGTCCGGACCGGATATTCACGGCGGAAAACGAAGCCGTGCAGGTCGATTTCTTCGTCAAATGGCGAATTTCCGACCCGCTGCGGTTCTACACGTCGACGGGCGGTGCACTCACCGTTGCAAACGGCCGCCTCTCGGAGATCATCAAGAACGCCATCGTGACGGAATTTGGCAAGCGTTCCGTGTCGGAAGCGATCTCGGTTGAACGCGCGGAGCTGATGCGCGATATGCGAACGACGGCGGCGGCGGCATCCGAGGACCTCGGCGTGACGCTGATCGACTTCCGCGTCAAGCAGGTCGAGTTCATGGACGAAGTACGCAACTCGGTGTATCTGCAGATGGCGGCGGAGCGCGCGAGAATCGCGGCCGAGCGGCGCGCGGAAGGGCGTGCGGCTGCAGAGGAAAAACGCGCTGCGGCTGACAGGACAAGAACCGTCATTCTCGCCGATGCCTATCGTGACAGTCAGAAAATCAAGGGTGAGGGCGACGCACGCGCGGCCGAAACCTATGCGACTGCCTACAACAAGGATCCGGAATTCTATGCGTTTTACCGCAGCATTGATGCCTATCGCAAATCAATGGGCAAGGCGGGCGACGTGCTGGTGCTGGACCCGAACAACGAGTTCTTCCGCTATCTGAACAGCTCATCCGGCGAGTAGTTAAGATAAGGCGCGGCAGCCGAGGGCCATGAACTGGACAGAAATACTGACGGCTCTGGCGCTGGTTCTGGTGATCGAGGGCATGTTGCCTTTCGTTTCACCGACGAAGTATCGACAAATGGTGGCGGAAATCACGCGACTCGGCGATAACCAGATCAGGAATATCGGCCTGGTGGTCATGATGGCCGGCCTGTTGTTGCTGTTTTTTGCGCGTGGCTAGCGCGACACCACCGCTGCCAAGACGGACGGACTGAGCATGGGTAGAAACGTTGTTGTCATCGGCACCCAATGGGGGGACGAGGGCAAAGGGAAGATTGTTGACCTGCTGACGGATCGGGTCGCCGCCGTCGCCCGCTTTCAGGGTGGCCACAATGCCGGGCACACGCTCGTCATCGATGGCGAGAAGACCGTACTGCACCTCATTCCGTCGGGGATCCTGCGCGAAGGCGTCCGCTGCCTTATTGGCAACGGCGTGGTGCTGGCGCTGGATGCGCTGGTTGCCGAAGCGAATGGACTCATCGCGAAAGGCGTACCCGTCTATGAACGCCTGCGGATCAGCCCGGGTTGCCCGCTGATCCTGCCCTCGCACGTCGCGCTGGATGTGGCGCGTGAAAAAGCGCGTGGCTCCGGTGCGATCGGCACGACGGGTCGCGGCATTGGGCCGGCTTACGAGGACAAGGTGGCACGCCGTGCGCTGCGCGTATCGGATCTCTTTCTACGCGAAAAGTTTGCAGCGAAGCTCGGTGAAATACTCGACTATCACAATTTCCTGCTGAAAAACTATTTCAAGACCGACACGATCGATTTTACCCGGACGCTCGATGAGGCGCTTGCCTACGCGGAGATTATTGCGCCGATCACGACGGACATCACGCAAATACTGCACGAGTTCACCGAGTCCGCCGAGAGCATTCTTTTCGAAGGCGCGCAGGGAAGTTTCCTGGACATCGATCACGGCACTTACCCGTTTGTCACGTCATCGAACACGGTGGCTGCGGCAGCGAGCACGGGAACGGGTCTCGGGCCGCGAGATCTCGATTACATTCTTGGCATTGTGAAGGCGTACACAACACGCGTGGGCGCCGGGCCGTTCCCAACCGAGTTGTTCGATGACCAGGGTGCGCACCTCGCCCGGGTCGGCGCCGAGTTCGGCGCGACCACCGGGCGCCCGCGACGCTGCGGCTGGTTTGATGCGGTCGCGCTGCGCCGCTCCATCGTGAACAGCAGCGTATCCGGCTTGTGCGTCACCAAGCTCGACGTGCTCGACGAACTTGAGACGATTCAGATCTGCGCGGGCTACGCGATCGACGGCAAGCCGATCGCAGGCGTCCCGGTCGTCGTCGACCGCTTCGCGGAATGCAAGCCTGTTTACGAAGAGTGGCCAGGCTGGCAGGAGTCGACTGTCGGAATCACGAAGTTCGATGACTTGCCGCAGAAAGCTCGCGACTACCTGGCGCGCATCGAGGCGCTGGCCGGCGTGCCGGTGGACATCATCTCGACGGGCCCGGATCGCGAGCAAACGATCATCAAGACCCATCCCTTCGAGTAGCTGCGCGCCTTGGCAGGGCGATTCACTACCGTGCGTCAATTCCTGACCCTCGTGACAACGCACTCATTGACATTCCGGGCAGGCGAGGGCGCCCTTCAATCGATCCGTAAGAACGGCTTCGATATCGCATCGATTGGTACGATTGCGGGCGCGTCCGGCGGTGCCAAGTGGCTGGTACTGAGTCAGCTCGATCGTGCCATTCTGGGCAACCTGGTTCCTCGTATGAGCGGGCCGATTCACCTGATCGGCTCGTCGATCGGTTCGTGGCGATTCGCCTGTTATGCGCAGGACGATCCGATGGCCGCGATCGAGCGTTTCGAGAAAGCGTATCTCGCTCAAAGCTACAGTGCTCGGCCCGACATCCACGAGATAACGCAGAAGAGCCGCGAAATTCTGGCTATTGTGCTTGGCGACACGGGCGCCGAAGAGATTCTCTGCAGTGCACTTTTTCGCACACACATCATGGCCGTGCGCAGTCGTCACGTAACGGCCACCGAGAATCGCGGGCTGCTCGCAGCAGGGCTGATCAGCGCCGCGCTGATGAATACGGTGAGTCGCAAATCGCTCGGACTGTTTTTCGAACGCGCGTTGTTTTACGACGCGCGAGATGTGCCGCCATTTTTCGAGCTGCAAGGTTTTCCACTGCAACGTATCGGGCTATCCGCGGCCAACCTTTCCGACGCCGTTCTGGCGACCGGTTCCATTCCACTCGTATTGTCCGGCGTGCACAACATTGCGGGAGCAGCGCCGGGTGTGTACCGCGACGGCGGAGTAATCGACTACCACCTTGACCTGCCGCACAGTGCCGCAGAAAAGCTGACGCTTTTCCCGCATTTCTATGACCGGATTGTGCCCGGCTGGTTTGACAAGAAGCTGCCGTGGCGCAAGCCGCAGCCGGGCAACGTGGATCGTACCGTGCTCATCAGTCCGTCCGCGGACTTCGTTCGCAAGCTGCCGAATAGAAAGATTCCGGATCGCAGCGATTTCGCTCAGTACTCGCCGGATGATCGGGTTGCCGCATGGCGAGGCTGTGTGGATGCGTGTGCCGAACTTGCTGACGAATTCAATGAGGTTATCGAGAAGGATCAACTGGCGGCAAGGCTGCAGCCGCTGTGGTAACCTGACGCGAAAATAACAATGAGGGGACCCGCGGTGAAGCAAGCGCCAGCGACACCCACCCGACCGTATCCAGAGCTGACCTGGGTCGCTTTGATCACGGGCTGGTTTATCGGCATCATTATTGCGGTGGCTATCGGCTACGCCGCGCTGATCCTGGGTTTCTCGATAGAGGGGTCCGAGCTTGCCGCCATTCTCGGCTTCGGAATTCTGCGCGGCGTTTTCCGGCGCAAAAGCATCGTCGAGAACAACATCGTGCAGACCATCGCCAGCGGCGTGAACGGTGCCTCCTCGGGCATGATGTTCTCGGTGCCCGCCTTGTTCCTGCTGGGCTTCGGCGACCGCTTCGACCCGGTTGTCCTCACCTTCGGGTGTATTGCCGGCGCGTTCCTCGGCATCGCCTTCATTATTCCGCTGCGCAAGCACATGATCGACTTCGAGCGGCTGACCTATCCAGGCGGCGTCGCGGTCGCCACCATCCTGAAGTCACCGGGTGCGGGTGTCAGGAAAGCGATCTTCCTGCTGATCGCGGCGTTTATCAGTGCGTTTGTTCAGTTCGTGACAATCCGCACCGGCGTCGATAACTGGAATATCGGTGCCCTCATTGGCTTGCCGGATTACATGAACGGCATTTGGTACCTGTCCCTTA
>CAWEDS010000019.1:0-36995 GCA_963807845.1 uncultured Gammaproteobacteria bacterium | reverse complement strand
AAAAAGGCATCGCCTGCTTTAAATGCCGGCTGGTCATGATGCGTTTCGGCCCGTGTACTCAAGGTAAACACGCGCGGCTCTTTCAGCGCCTCGAGACACGCCGGCAGTGATGCATGTGTTGTCACGCTCGCAAACTCCCGGTAGTCCAGTCCGGCGCGCTTCAGCCGAGGCTCATCAAGTTCAAATCCGAGCGGCTCGACGAGATGCAGCGCGACACCCGTGTTCGCACACAGGCGAATGATGTTGCCGGTATTGGGCGGAATCTCGGGCTCGTAAAGAATGAGGCTAAACATGGAAAACCCTGTAAAATGCCGCTGCCATGGTAAGCAGTCTATTACACACCGAGCTTTGCGGCGTATCGATGGCCTCGCCGATCGTGTTGCTGTCAGGCTGTGTTGGTTTCGGTGAGGAATACACGCGCGTCGTGGGCTTTTCCAATCACGATGTCGGCGCCGTTGTCCTGAAGGGCACGACGGGCGACGCCCGACTCGGTAACCCGCCGCACCGGGTTTACGAAACGCCGGACGGTATGCTGAACGCCATCGGCCTGCAGAACCCGGGCGTCGACGCGGTTGTCGACACCATTCTTCCCGGCCTCGACTTCGCGGAAACGCGCTTCATTGCGAATGTCTCAGGCTCGACGATCGAGGAATACGAGCGCGTAACTGAGCGGTTCGATGATTCCGACATCGACCTGATCGAGATCAACATCTCCTGCCCGAACGTCAAGGAAGGGGGCGTGCAGTTTGGCAACGACCCCGACATGTCCGCACGCGTGGTGGCGGCGTGCCGCGCCCGGACCTCGAAGCCGATCATCACCAAGCTCTCGCCTAACCAGACCGACATCCAAACCAACGCGCGGCTGTGTATCGAGGCGGGTACCGATGGTTTTGCGGTCATCAATACGATCATGGGCATGGCGATCGATGCCGAAACGCGTCGACCGGTCATCGGTAACCTGCAGGGCGGGCTTTCCGGGCCGGCGATCAAGCCCATTGCGCTGCTCAAGGTGCACCAGGTTCACGAGGTGTCGAAAAAGCACCATGTCCCCATTATCGGCCAGGGCGGCATTACCACGCCGGCGGACGCGATCGAGTTCTTGGTCGCCGGCGCCAGCGCGGTCGGTATCGGCACCGCGCTGTTTTACGATCCGCTCGTCTGTACGAAGATCAATGACGGCATTGCGGATTACCTCACGCGGCACTCGATGCGCTCGGTTGCCGAGCTGGTGGGTACGCTGCAGCGCTGACATGCACGAAACCCTGCGGCACGTCTGCGTGTGTTATGTGATGTTGACGTTGGCCTTGCCCTGCCTGTCGCACGCTGCACCCGCTGTCGATGTCTGCCGCGACCCGGCTGACGAGCCGACAATATCGGCTGCATATTACGACAACGCGGCATCACCTTTCGATCGCAACCCTGGGCGGACGGATCGCGACGATTTTTCGACCGATGTGCTGCTTACGTCGGGCGGCCCGTGGGCGTTTGGCGGCGGGCACCGCAGCGCTATCCTTAATGTCGATCAACTCGAGCCGCAAACCAACGGCTACCTGCATACCTTTTTTTTCACCGCGCACCGGTTTGCTCGATCCGGCAACCGCGGCCTTCGCTTCAGCGTGGCTCCGGCGCTCTCGGCGTCCTCGAATATTACGAAAGATACCGATGAATACACCGCCGATGCCGTGCAATTGCTTGTCGCGGTTGTCCGGAACCAACAGCTCTCGGAACGCGTCGGGCTTCGGTACGGAATTTGCGGCGACCATCGCTTCGGTGGTTACCGGGTTTACCCGGCTATCGGTTTCCGTTGGCAAGGACATCCCGACTGGACAGTGGATGTCGGTTTTCCGGACTCGCAGCTCAGTTACCAGGCGTCGAGACGCATTGCGACTTCGCTACGACTCACGCCGAATGGCAATGAATGGTACGTCAAGGACAAGAGCCTTGATAAATACTCGCGCTTTGCTTATTCGGCGTCCCTCGCCCAGTGGGCGCTGGACTGGCGCGTGCACGAGGACCTGGTGCTGTCGGCCAGCATTGGCAAGGAGTTCGCGCGCCGTTACGAAATGACGTTGACGGACGACCGTCGGGTACGACTGACAGCAAGGCGGGTGTCCGCCTCGGTATCGCAGTCGCCTGGCTATTCTGACTCGACTACTTGGCGCGACTGGCGTAGTACGCCACCACGCGCGGGTCGCTGGCTACGCGTTCCTTGTGCTCAAGCAGCGCCGGTGCGATTTTTTCCACCAGGTCGACCGGTACGTGGTCGAGCTCCCCGGAACTCAGCCAGCGTGTTTGCATGAAGGCCTTGAGGTCGGCCACGGTCAGGCTGTCGTTCGCAAAATACTTGCCGCCACCGCGCGCCAGGAGTTCGCCGAGTCCTTTGGTGTAGGTGGTCAGCCAGCCGGCCGCGAGCGCCTCGCGGGCTTCGCGGAGCGCGTCTCCCTGCAGGCCGAAGGTCCTCACGACGTAGTGCAGGACATCTTCGAGCGCGCCCATGACCTCGTCGCAATACAGCGCCTGCAGGTCGTCTTCGGGATATAGCCCCGCCATCTTGCCGACGTAGCGGCTGATGGCGTTCGACTGGGTCACCGCCGCGCCGTCTATCTCGAGCACCGGCAATGAATTGAAGCGCGTGCTGGCGCGCATCTTGCCGAACTCGGGAAATGTCACGCGCTCGTCTTCAAATTCGATGCCCGCGGCGTGAAACGCAATGCGAATAGGTTCGGCGCGTCCGCCATCGATATCGAAGTAAGTCAGTTTGTAGGTCGTCATCGCAGAATCTCCCGTTGCAGACCGGCATAGTAGCAGCTACCGGGGACGTGGCGCGCAGCAAGCCGCCGGTGTGTACGGGTGCTTTGTGGGGGTGTTGTTGCATGCCGGTTCCGGCGCTGCCTGAGGCCGCGCTTGCTTGCCGGCCGGCCTAGTCCAGGTGCAGCGCCTTCATTTTCCTGGCCAGCGTATTTCTACCCCAGCCCAGTAGCTTTGCGGCTTCCTGTCGATGGCCTTTGGTCTGCGACATGGCAGTTTCAATGAGCGTTTTTTCGAACTCCGGCAGCGCCGTTTCCAGTAGCGGCGCGTCGCTGTTGTGCAGCTGGCGCTCCGCCCACGCCGCCAGCACGCCGGTCCATTCTTTGGTGGCGCGCTTCGGCGACTCGCTGCCGCCGAGGTCGGCCGGGCACGTCCTCTGCCGTGATCACGGTCCCCGGCGCCGTCACCGTGAGGCGGCGGGTTGCGTTCACCAGCTGGCGAACATTGCCGGGCCAGGAGAACGCCTGCAGCGTTGCCAGCGCCGCCTCGTCGAGTGTTTTCGCGCTTGCACCAAGCTCTTCGGCCGCTTCTGCCAGGTAATGCTTCAGCAGGACCGGGATGTCTTCCCGCCGTTGCCGCAGCGGCGGCGTATTGATGCGGATCACGTTCAGGCGGTGAAACAGGTCCTCGCGAAAGCGCGATTCCTTCACCGCGCGTGCCAGGTCCTGGTTGGTTGCGGCAATAACGCGGACATCGACGTTGATGGACGTTTGGCCGCCAACCCGATAGAACTCGCTTTCAGCGAGCACACGTAACAGTCGCGTCTGCAGCGCGGGTGACATGTCGCCAATCTCGTCGAGAAACAGCGTGCCGCCATCGGCCTGCTCGAAGCGACCGACGCGCCGGGCATCAGCACCGGTGAACGCGCCTTTCTCGTGGCCGAACAATTCAGACTCGAGCAGTTCGGCGGCGATCGCCGAGGTGTTCAGGGCGACAAACGGCTTGTTGGCCCGCGGGCTGTGATCGTGCAGTGCGCGTGCGACGAGTTCCTTGCCAGTGCCCGACTCGCCCGTAATCAGCACGGTCATGCTGGAGCCGGCCAGCCGGCCGATCGAACGGAACACCTCCTGCATGGCCGGCGCCTGCCCGATCATCGATGCGATCGCGCCGCTGCTTGGCTTATTGTCGGGCGAGGCCTGCCCGCTTGACGCGCGCCGCTTTCCGCACAAGTTCGACGGCTTCGTCGATGTCGAAGGGTTTCGGCAGGTACTCGAAAGCACCGCCCTTGTAGGCGGCGACCGCGTTTTCGAGATCCGAATGCGCGGTAATAACGATGATCGGCAGGTCAGGCCGCGTGCTGCGCAATCGCTCGAGCAAGGCAATGCCACTCATGCCGGGCATGCGCACGTCAGTCACGAGAACGTCCGGCGCACCTTCGTCGATCGCCTCGAGCAGGTGTTCGGCGCGCTCGAAACTGCGGGTGTCGATGTCCGCCTGCTTCAGCGCTTTCTCGAGCACCCAGCGCACGGACTGGTCGTCATCGACAATCCACGCAGTTATTCGTGAGTCAGCCATCGTTTTGCGGCCCCGCCTGCTCTATCGGGATGCGGATAAAGAACACCGTGCGGCCGGGGCGGCTTTCGAATTCGATCAGGCCGCCGTGCCGGCTGACCAGCTCCTGCGCGGCAGGCAAGCCGAGGCCGGTGCCCTCGGCGCGCGTGGTGACCAGCGGATAGAAAACCGAGTCCTGCAGATCGAACGGGATGCCGGGCCCGTCGTCGGCAATTTCGATGGACGCAATAACCCGGTGCCGGATGTCGCCGATCGTATAGTTGCTGGCCGCCCGGCTGCGCAGCGTTACGGTGCCCAGGCCATCGAGTGCCGCGAACGCGTTGCGCAATAAATTCAGGAACGCCTGGATCATCTGATCGCGGTCAAGGTCGATCAGCGGCAGCCCCGGGTCGTAGTCGCGACTGATTTTTACGTGCTTGTCGTCTTCGGCCGCGACGATTTTCACGACGTATTCCAGCAGCTCGTGCACATTGACTGGCTGCTTGTTCGGTGGGCCGCCAGGTCCCAACAAGGTGTCGACGAGGGCGGCCAGGCGATCGGTTTCACTGATGACAACGTCGGTGTATTCGCGCAGCTCGTCGCGGTCGAGCTGTCGCTCGAGTAACTGTGCGGCACCGCGAATGCCGCCGAGCGGGTTCTTGATTTCGTGCGCAAGCTGCCGAACCATCTGTCGTCCTGCGCCGTGCTGAATCATCAGGGCGTTTTCACGACTAATCTGCGAGCGGCGCGTGATGTCGGTTATTTCAACCAGCACACAGGCCTCGTCCGTGACGATGGGTGAGACACGGCACTCGACCGTGCGCTCGGTGGCGTGCGCTTCCGTTCGCGCCAGCCGGATCTCGTTCGCATAGTGGTCGCCGGTTGCCATGACGCGACTCAGGATGTCACGTATTTCCGGCTCGTCATCGACGAGTCGCAGCAATGACTTTCCCTCTGCACGCCGCTGGCTGATGCCGAGGATATTTTCGGCCGCAGGGTTCATGCCGACGATCAAGAGGTGCTCGTTCAACAGCACGACGCCAGAGCTCAGCGAGTCGAGAATGCCGCGCGCGTTACGGTGCAGGGTGCCGTCGCCGGATGAGCCGCGACGAGAGTTTGGATTGGCCGGTGTTTCGCCCGGAACTACCGTTGCCGAAGTATCGAGGTCTGCTGCACGTAGAACCGGGTCGGCGCGCTGCGAATCATCAGTGTGCCGTTTGCGTCCAGGATCTCCGCCTGCAGATTGTGGGTGCCGCGGTAGACTTCCTGCAGCTGAAAGCTCGTGCCCGTCGCGGGCTGAGGCGTACCGTCGAAATACACGCGTACCCGGTGTCCCGGTTGCAGCGCCGGGCTTAGCGACAGCGATACGTTCAGGATGCCTTCTATATTCCATAGGGTTTCTTCTGCGCCGGGGGCGGCGACGCTGAGACTTTCGTACCGAAAGGGTCTCTCCGGTTGTGCCGGGGCAGCCTCAGCCGGCATGGCCGCGCTTGCCGTCGTTCGGCTCGATGTTCGGCGGGCCGGCTTGGTCGTGGGGAGGTTGATCTCTTGCGCACCAGGCTCAGGGCGATCGGAGTAATGCACGACGCCGTCTTTATCAACCCACTTGTAAGCCTGCGCGAAGCTCGCGCCCGCGGCCAGCAGTCCGACGATAAAGACCAGGATGGTTCGTGTAGGCATGTGCGGAGCATAGCAGTGCGAGGCTTCCGGGGGCTAGTGGCCGGGCGGCGAAATGCCGCCCGGTTCACACTATTCACTTTATGTTACAGGCTGTAATACATGTCGAACTCGACCGGATGGGTCGTCATCCTGAGGCGCGTGACATTCTCCTGCTTGAGGTCGATGTAGGCGTCAATCAGGTCGTTACTGAAGACATCGCCGGCCGTGAGAAACGCGCGATCTTTGTCGAGCTCCTCGAGCGCCTCGTCGAGTGAAAACGCAACCAGCTGCAGCTTTTTCTCTTCCTCCGGCGGAAGGTCGTAGAGATCCTTGTCCATGGCGTCGCCCGGATGGATCTTGTTTTTGATGCCATCGATACCGGCCATCATCAGGGCACCGAACGCGAGGTAGGGATTCGCCATCGAGTCGGGGAAGCGCACCTCGATGCGGCGGCCCTTCGGGTTAGCAATGTACGGGATGCGAATTGACGCGGACCGGTTGCGCGCTGAGTAGGCGAGAATGGTCGGCGCCTCGAAACCCGGCACCAGGCGCTTGTAGCTGTTGGTCGACGGGTTGGTGAACGCGTTCAATGCTTTCGCGTGTTTGATAACGCCGCCGATGTAAAACAGTGCGGTCTCGGAGAGCCCGCCGTATCCGTCGCCGGAAAACAGGTTCTCACCGTTCTTGAACAGCGACTGATGCACGTGCATGCCGTTGCCGTTGTCATTGACCAGCGGTTTTGGCATGAACGTGGCGGTCTTGCCGTAGGCATGGGCCACGTTGTGCACAACGTATTTCATAATTTGTACTTCGTCGGCCTTGCGGACCAGCGTGTTGAACTTGACGCCGATTTCGCACTGGCCGGCGGTGGCAACTTCGTGATGATGCACCTCGGTTTCGACACCCAGCTCTTCGATAGCCAGACACATCGCGGAGCGGAGGTCGTGCAACGAGTCCACCGGCGGCACCGGAAAATAACCGCCCTTGACGGTCGGGCGATGACCGGTGTTGCCCTCTTCGTAGCTGCGATCGGTGTTCCACGCGCCTTCCTGCGAGTCGACTTTATAAAACGCGCCCTGCATGTTGTCGTCCCAGGCAACCTCATCGAAAACGAAGAACTCGTTCTCAGGACCGAAGAAGGCCGCATCAGCAATGCCCGTCGACTTGAGATACGCCTCGGCGCGCGTGGCCAGCGAACGCGGGCAACGATCGTAACCCTGCATGGTGGAGGGTTCGACGACATGGCAGCGCAGGTTCAGCGTTGGCTCATCCGGAAAAATATCCATCACCGCCGACGCCGGGTCGGGCATCAGGATCATGTCGGACTCGTTTATCCCTTTCCAGCCGGCTATGGACGAACCGTCGAACATCTTGCCGTCTTCGAACAGGTCCTCGTCAACGGTGTGAGCGGGAACGGTTACGTGTTGCTCTTTGCCAATCGTGTCGGTGAAACGAAAATCGATAAACTTGACCTCCGCCTCTTTAATCAGGGCGAGTACGTCTGCGGGCGTCATGGGTCTTTCCTCCGGGTTCTTAATTCAGCTAAACGAAACGGCCGCCTCTTGCGACCGGTTAGGTATAGGCGGTTGCAGGAAGTGTGCCAAAATAGTGCTTACCTTAAGTTGCTGTTTTTCATGGGTTTTTCTGGGCCGTGCCGCGGACCAGCTCGCACTGTTTTGGTGCGATTGGCGCCGCCTCTGCACCATTCTAGTGCATGTTGCCGCCGCTTGCACCCCGACAGGGCGGCGCCGATACGACGGATTTGCCGCCTCGGCCCCAAGGGCCTCCTACCCTGACCCCTGAGCCGTTATACTTCGCGCGTTTCCGCCGCCGTGACGCATGCAATGAGCACCGACAAATCCGCTTCCCGCCCCAGTTTCCAGGCACTGATCCTGAGCCTCGAGGCCTACTGGGCAGACCGTGGCTGCGTCATCCTGCAGCCGTATGACATGCCGATGGGCGCTGGCACGTTTCATCCTGCGACCTTTCTGAGAGCCGTGGGCCCGGAGCCCTGGTCTGCCGCTTACGTGCAGCCCAGCCGCCGGCCGACCGACGGGCGTTACGGCGACAACCCGTTTCGGCTGCAGCACTACTACCAGTACCAGGTGGTCATCAAGCCGTCGCCGCTCGACATCCAGGAGATGTACCTCGGCTCCCTCTGCGCGATCGGCATCGATCCGCTGGTGCATGACATTCGTTTCGTTGAGGACAACTGGGAGTCGCCCACCCTTGGCGCCTGGGGTCTCGGCTGGGAAGTGTGGCTAAACGGCATGGAGATCTCGCAGTTCACGTACTTCCAGCAGGTCGGTGGCCTCGAGTGCCGCCCGGTAAGCGGCGAGATCACTTACGGTCTGGAGCGTCTGGCGATGTACCTGCAAAACGTCGAAAGCATTTTCGATCTGGTGTGGACCGACGGCCCGCTCGGGCGCATCAGCTATGGCGACGTCTATCACCAGAACGAGGTCGAGCAGTCTCGTTACAACTTCGAGGAGGCTGACGTCGACGGGTTGTTCAATGCGTTCGATCACGCCGAACAGGAAAGCCAGCGACTCATCGAGCTGGGCCTCGCGCTGCCGGCCTATGAACAAATGCTAACGGCATCGCACACGTTCAACCTGCTCGACGCCCGGCAGGCTATCTCCGTGACCGAGCGGCAACGCTTCATCCTGCGCGTGAGAACGATGTCGCGTGCGATTTGCGAGGCGTACTACGCCAGTCGCGAGGCGCTCGGCTTTCCGATGATGGCTGCGGCACCACAAGAGGCCGCGTCGGCATGAGCCAGGCAGACGACTTTCTCGTAGAGATCGGTACCGAGGAAATGCCGCCGAAAGGCGCTGCGCGCGTTGATGGACGCGTTTGCCGCAGGCCTGACCACCGCCATCGATGAGGCGCCGCTCGCACACGGCGACGTGCAAGCCTACGCGAGCCCGCGCCGCCTTGCCGTTGTCGTCAGGGACCTCGAGCGCCAGCAGGCCACCCGCACGATCGAACAGAAGGGCCCGCCGGTCGGCATCGCTTTTGACAAAGACAACAAGCCGACACCGGCGGCCACTGCGTTCGCAAAAAAGTGCGGCGTCAGCGTGGCAAAGCTTTCAAGAAAAAAAACCGGCAAGGGCGAGTGGCTGGCGTTTACGGCAGAGGAACCCGGCCGGGGCGCCGCCGAGTTAATGCCGGAGCTCATTGAGCGCACCCTTAACACGCTGCCGATGCCGCGCCGCATGCGCTGGGGTGCCGGCGACGCCGAGTTCGTGCGACCGGTTCACTGGGTCGTCCTTTTACACGGCAACGACATCGTTGACCGCAACGCTTATGGGAATCGACAGCGGCAATACCTCGCGCGGTCATCGCTTCCACGCACCGGGCCCGGTGGTCATCGCGACGCCGGCTGACTATCTCGACGCACTTCTGAAAACCGGCTACGTCATCGCCGATTTCGAGCGTCGCCGCGAGCAGGTGCAGCGCGGCGTGGAAGCGGCGGCGCTTACCGCCGGCGGCGCCGTCGTCGATGGCGAATCGCTTTACGACGAAGTGGCGGCGCTGGTGGAATGGCCGGTACCTGTGCTCGGCAGTTTCGACCCGCGTTACCTTACGCTGCCCCGCGAAGTAGTGGTGTCGACCTTAACCGGACATCAGCGCTATTTCCCGGTGGCCGACAGCGACGGCAAGCTCCTGCCGCGCTTTATTACGGTGGCGAACCTCGAGAGCAAGTCGCCGGAGACCGTGCGGGAGGGCAATGAGCGCGTCATTCGCCCACGCCTCGCGGACGCCGCGTTCTTCTGGGAGAACGATCGGCGCACGACGCTCGCCAGCCGCGAAGCGGCACTGCGCGAGGTTGTCTACCAGCGCGGGCTTGGCAGCCTCTATGACAAGAGCGGTCGTATTGGCGTGCTTGCAGAGGCGCTTGCCAGGACGCTGGATGCTGACAAAGCGCTCGCGATGCGCGCCGCAGCGCTCGCCAAGTGCGACCTTTTGACAGGCATGGTGGGAGAGTTCCCCGAGCTGCAGGGCACGATGGGCCGCTACTACGCACTGTCCGATGGCGAGCCGGAAGGCGTTTCGGAGGCCATTGGCGAACAGTACCTGCCGCGTTTCGCCGGCGACCAACTGCCCGCAACGCCGCTCGGCCAGATACTGGCAGTGGCCGACAAACTCGACACGCTCGCCGGCGTGTTCTCGATTGGCAAGAAACCCAGCGGCAAACGCGACCCGTTCGGGCTGCGGCGTGCGGCACTCGGGATCGTCCGGATTCTCATTGAGTGCGGCCTGGATATCGATCTTAAGACACTGTTGGCCGCGGCCGCGCAGGCGCAGCCGGAGAGCAAGTCCGACAATGATGCGCTGGCCGAGGAGCTGTATGCCTTTATCTGCGATCGAATGCGGCGTTACCTGCTCGACCGGGATAGAGGGCTCGCAACCGAAACGTTCGATGCGATCATGGCGCGCCAGCCGGCCTCCCTTGTCGACTTCGACCGCCGGCTCGCCGCGGTGCAAACCTTTCTCCGGCTCGAGCAGGCTGAGAGCCTCGCGGCGGCTAACAAGCGCATCGCCAATATCCTGCGCCAGGCCGGCGATCCCGCGGACCTCGAGATCCGGCAGCGCCTGCTGGCCGAGGACGCCGAGCACGCGCTCTACAATGCGCTGCTGAACGCCCGCGACAAGGTGGTACCGCTGATCCGGGAGCGCAGCTACGCACGGGCACTCAACGTGCTCGCTGATCTCAAGGAGCCCGTGGACCGCTTTTTCGACGAAGTCCTGGTGATGGCGGATGACGAGCGCGTGAAAACCAACCGGTTAGCGCTTTTAGGCGAAGTTCGCGCACTTTTTCTCGACATTGCCGACATTTCCCGCCTGTCCGTCGCCTGACCATGGGGCGCGCGCTGGCGAAAAAGGGACTGGTGATCCTCGACCGGGACGGTGTGATCAACCGCGACTCAAAACACTTCGTGAAGTCCGCCGCTGAGTGGATACCGCTCCCCGGCAGCATTCAGGCGATCGCCGAGCTTAGTCGTGCAGACTTCACCGTGGCCATTGCCAGCAACCAGTCGGGCCTCGCCCGCGGCCTGTTCGAGCGGCGCTCGCTCGACGCCATGCACCGCAAGTTGCGCAAGCTGGTCAACGCCGAGGGTGGGCACGTAGACCGCATCGTCGTGTGCCCGCACGGCCCGGACGATGGCTGTGACTGCAGGAAGCCCGCGCCCGGTCTGCTGCGCCGACTGGGCCGTTACTATCACACGGACCTCGCGGGCGTGCCCGTCATCGGTGACTCGCTGCGCGACATCCGCGCCGCGGTCAGTGCCGGTGCACGGCCCGTTCTGGTCCGCACCGGCAACGGCCGCGAAGCGGAAGCGGCGCTCGATCGTGAACTCGCGGCCACCGAGGTCTATGACGACCTCGCCGCCGCCGCCAACGCCCTGCTCGCGGAGTAATGCAGTGATTGTCTGGTTACGTTCGCTCGCCTTGATTATTGTCGCCGGCTCGACGGCCGTTCTGACGGCGGCATCGCTGGTACTACTGTTCTGGGCGCCGTCTACCGTGCACCGCTTTATTCTCGTTAGCTACTGCCGATTTGCGCTGTGGGCGGGATGGTTCTTTACCGGCATGAAGATCGTGGTCGAGGGTCGCGAAAATATCCCCGACACGCCGAGCGTCATCATGATCAAGCACACAACCATTTTCGAGACTTACGGCCACGTGCCGTTCTTCCCGACAACGGCCTGGGTCGTGAAGCGCGAATTGTTGTGGGTGCCCTTCGTCGGCTGGGCGATCGGCCTGGTCCTCAACCCGATCGCCATCAATCGTGGCAAGGGCCGCTCCGCCGTCAAACAGGTGATCGAGCAGGGCAAGCAGCGCCTTGCCAGCGGCACCTGGGTAACGATATTTCCCGAGGGCACGCGCGTGCCGTTTGGCGAGACCCGCAAGTACGGCATCAGCGGTGCGGCGCTCGCGCAAGCGGCCGGCGTAATGATAGTGCCGGTTGCGCACAACGCCGGTGACTTTTGGCGCAGGCGGGCATTTTCAATGCGGCCGGGGACGGTTCGCTTTTGCATCGGCCCACCGATCGACGCCGCAAAGCAATCGCCGAAAGAGACCAACGCAATTGTGCAGACCTGGATCGAAGGCAAGATGCGCGAGATCAGCTGCGCCTATGAAAAGGACGCAACAAAAACGTCCTGATTCAATTGTCGGCGTCCGAGACGAGTTGCTGAAGCTCAACGAAGGCGGCGTCATCGATCGCGTAGAGCCGCTCGATAACGCAACCTCGTATCGTGTCGAAACGCGCCCGCAGCACATTACGCTGGACGCGCCGGTCGGGCGTGACCTCGCGCTCATCGAGTTCGTGGCAGCGGCGACGAAATTCGACCAGGTACTTACCGTTGCCGCTATCGAGTATTACGTAGCGCTCCCCGAGCGCATCGTAATCCCATTGCCCTCGGGTGCGAATACTGTCGTGCTGCTCCAGCGCTGACACTGCGATGAAATCGGCGACGGCCTGATCTTCACTGCGCGGAGGCGTCGCTCCGCAAGCGGAAAGACCAGCGAGTAACAACAGGATCAAAACCGGCTTCATGGTGCGACCTCCTTTTCGTTCCATTGCAACATCGCCGCGCCAGGTTGCCGCCGGCGGCCTTTCACTTGGCGGTGCTCTGCGGCGTTCGTTCTTCGGCGTACAGGCGCGTCACGAACGCGGCGACGCGCGCATAGCCGGAGGTCCAGACTTCAATGTCCTTCTGCATGCCGGCGGGCGCTTTGGTCGGGTCGAGGCGAACGGCCTCCGCTTTGCCGCCCGCATACCCCGCCGGCATCAGCCAAAGCCCCGTCATGGCGGCGAACGCGATGTCCGTGTAGTTGCTGGTGTCATCGCCGAGCAGGGACTTCCGATCATCTTTTAGCTGTTCATCCAGTTCGCCGAGCAGCTCCTCGATGCGAAGGACAGCACGCGCATAGTTGTCGTCCGAGATGCGGAACGACTTCTTGATGAGAAACCGCAGCAGGGGAAACAGCAGCCTGAGTGTCAGTCGTTGCCAGTACGGCGTTGCCGGATTATTTGCGCCCCACGCCTGCAGTGACAGTTCGCGATGATCGAGGAGATGGTAGTAAACCCATACCTGCAGGTTGACGCCGTAGCGATCGAGTCGCTCCTCAAGCTCGACGCGCTCGGGGGTCGGCGCAAGGAACGCGGCCGCCTCGGGACCTTCGAATGCGTAACGGCCCCACAGGTAGCGCAGAATTTCCGCCGAGTTGCCGATGCTTGACTGCACGCGGCCGGTGCGAAGTTTCAAAAGCGGCACCGATCGCCCGCGGAAGAACGCGCCGAGCGTACCACCCCAGGGCTGCTCGACGTACGCAACGCCGAGGCGATCCATGCTCCAGCGCACTTTTTCGACAAAGTGGCTGGCGGATATGGTTTCGAGGACCAGGTCAGGCCCCGCGGGCGGCAGCGCCAGTCCGGTAAGCACAATCATCCAGCGCCATAACAACAACAAAAGCGTTAGCAGGATGGCTGCAGGGACCGACAGGCCAAGGGCCGCGACGATGACCGGCGCCAGTATCAGCGCCACGGCGTGCACCAGCAGGCGTCGCTCCGTCATACGTCGAGATTTTCTACCGTTAGTGCGTTCTTTTCGATGAACTCCCGGCGCGGTTCGACCTGGTCACCCATCAGCGTCGTGAATATTTCATCGGCCTTGACGGCGTCTTCGATTTTGACCTGCATCAGTCGGCGCGTTTCCGGGTTGACCGTCGTGTCCCAGAGTTGCTCCGGATTCATTTCGCCGAGACCTTTGTAACGCTGGATCGACTGGCCGCGTCGCGCTTCATCCATCAGCCATTCCACCGCTTCGGAAAAATGTTTTAGCGGCGCCTCGCGTTCGCCGCGCTGCACTTTCGCGCCCTCGGACAACAGGCCGTCGAGCTTTTCTGCCAGCGCCATCATGTGCTGGTATTCGTTGGTGCCAAAAAATTCACGCGGCAAATGGCGCGTCGAGCCAAGGCCGTGCTGCATCTTGGTGATCGCAATGCGAACGGTGTCACCGTCGTCTGAGCCACGATCGACGACCGCGACATAGCTGCCGCCGTTGCCGTTTGCGGCCCGGTCTCCAGTGTGTTTTGGCAGGGCGGCACTGAGTTTTTCGGTCCAGCCGGCCAGCGCGTCGTGATCATTGAGCATGGCGGGCGTGACGGCGGGAAGCTTGTTCAGCGTTCGCAATACGGCCTCGCCGTAGCGCCCGGACAGGCGCGTAATGATGTTTTCAACAGCAATGTATTCCTTTGCCAGGGTTTCCAGCGCAAGGCCCGCGAGCGCGGGTGCATCGCTGTTAACAAACAGCGCAGCGCCGTCCATCGCCGCTGCCAGCAGGAACTCATTGAGCTCGGCATCATCTTTGACGTACACCTCGGTCTTGCCACGCTTGATTTTATACAGCGGTGGTTGCGCGATGTAGATGTGGCCGCGCTCGATGAGTTCGTGCATTTGCCGATAGAAAAATGTCAGCAGCAGCGTGCGGATATGCGAGCCGTCGACGTCAGCGTCAGTCATGATGATGACGCGATGGTAACGCAGCTTGTCGGCATCGAAGTCGTCGCGACCGATGCCGCAACCGAGCGCCGTAATCAGCGTGCCGACCTCGGCGGATCCGAGCATCTTGTCGAAGCGCGCTTTTTCTACGTTTAGTATTTTTCCCTTGAGCGGCAGGATGGCCTGCGTGCGACGGTCACGCCCCTGCTTCGCGGAGCCGCCGGCCGAGTCGCCCTCCACCAGGAACAGCTCGGAAAGTGCCGGGTCTTTTTCCTGGCAGTCCGCCAGCTTGCCGGGCAGTCCGGCGATATCGAGCGCACCTTTGCGCCGCGTCATTTCCCGCGCCTTGCGAGCCGCCTCCCTGGCGCGAGAGGCATCGATAATTTTCGAGACAATGGCCTTGGCGTCCTGCGGATGTTCCAGCAGGTACTCCTCGAGCCTCCCCGACATGGCCTGCTCCACGATGCCTTTGATTTCTGATGAAACTAATTTGTCTTTGGTCTGCGAGGAAAACTTCGGGTCCGGTACCTTCACCGACAGCACGGCGGTCAGCCCTTCGCGCGCATCGTCACCGGTCGGCGTGTACTTGTCCTTGCGGGTGCTGGGCAGGGACTCGATGTAGGTGTTGAGCGTTCGCGTCAGCGCGGAGCGAAAACCCGCAAGGTGCGTCCCGCCATCGCGCTGCGGGATGTTGTTGGTGTAGCAGAACATGGTTTCCTGGTAGCCATCGTTCCACTGCAGTGCGGCCTCCACGGCGACATCGTCTTTCATCGTCGTGAAATAAAACGCCGTCGCATGCACGGGGGTCTTGTTGCGGTTCAGGTGCTCGACGAAGGCGCGGATACCCCCCTCGTACTGAAACACCTCTTCTTTCTCGTCGCGCTCGTCGACCAGCCGAATGCGGACGCCGGAGTTCAGGAACGACAGCTCGCGGAGGCGCCGCGCGAGGATGTCGTAGTGGAACTCGATATTGGTAAAGGTGTTCGGGCTCGGCTTGAACCGCAGCGTGGTGCCGGTGCGATCCGAATTGCCGGTTTCCGCCAGTGCTGCGGTAGGCTCGCCGTGGCGGTACTCCTGGTGGTAGGCCTTGCCGTCGCGGTAGATGGTCAGGACAAGCTGTTCGGACAGCGCGTTGACGACCGACACACCGACACCGTGCAGCCCGCCGCTGACCTTGTAGGAGTTGTCGTCGAATTTACCGCCCGCGTGCAGCACCGTCATGATGACTTCCGCGGCCGAGCGCCCCTCCTCGGGGTGCAGGTCCACGGGAATGCCGCGGCCGTTGTCGCTCACGGTGACCGACTCGTCGGCGTGTATCGTGACCGTAATGGTCTCGCAATGGCCCGCGAGCGCCTCGTCGATCGAGTTATCGACCACCTCGAAAACCATGTGGTGCAGGCCGGTCCCGTCGTCGGTATCGCCGATATACATTCCCGGCCGTTTGCGAACCGCCTCAAGGCCCTTTAACACCTTGATATTACTGGAAGTATAGGTCTTTTCGTCGGTCATGCTTTTTCCTCGGAACGCAACCGACGCATTGTATCAAAATCCACTGCGAAAAGGGCTACCAAAGCATTCTTTTTTAAGGTGTTTTGGGTGTTTTTCCCGGGCCCGTCCGGGGCACCTAGCGCGGTGCCTGAATCGCCGTCAAAACGCCCTGTTCCACGTGAAACACCGCGGCGCCGTCCGGCACCCGCAATACGTCCGGCTCGAGGCTGGTTGCGACCACCTGGCAGCCCAGCGCGCCGACCGCGGCCATCAGCCGCCCGAGCGCGTCGCTGTCCAGCTCGGCCGCCGGGTCATCGAGGATCAGCAACAGCGGCTGCTGCAGGGCAGACTGGGCCGTGGCGGTCGCCGCCAGGATCATCGCGCTGGCGAGCAGCTTTTGCTGGCCGCGCGAAACCAGCCGCCGCGCCTGCTTTTCATCGTAGCTGATTTTGACATCGGCGCGATGCGGCCCGGCCTGGGTCACCCCAAGCTGCAATTCTCGCTCGAGGCCCTCCTCCAGGGCCCGCTGCAGGCTTTTTTCCCGGTTCCAGCCCTGCTGGTACTCAAACCCCAGCTCCGTGCCCAGGAGCTCCCGGCCGAACGCCTGGAGGCTTGCCAGCGCGGCGCCCAGCGCCCGGCGTCGTGACTGGTCCAGCGCCATGCCGAGGGACTCCAGCTCGGCATTCCAGCTCTGCATCGCATCCCGACTGTTTTTGCCGCGCAGCGCGGCATTGCGCTGTTTGAGCGCGCGCCGGTAGCGGCGCCAGGTGGCGAGATGATCATGTTCCACGTGGAACGCGATCCAGTCGAGAAAGCGCCGCCGCTGCTCCGGCCCGCCGGCCACCAGGTTATGAATCTCGGGATCAATGACCTGCAGCGGCAACGCCGCTGCCAGCGAGGCGGCACCGCCGGCGCTATCCCCGTCCACCCGCACCTCGAGCCCGCTGCGGCTGTTGCGCACGCCGACGCTCAAGCTGCGCTCGCCGCTGGCCACCTGGCCAAACAGCACGAACTCGTCGCGGCCATGGCGTATCAGGTTGGCTGTGCTTGCGCCGCGAAACGACTTGCCGCGGCCGAGATACGCCAGCGCCTCGAGCAAGCTGGTCTTTCCCGAGGCGTTTGCCCCGTAAATCAGGTTGAAGTCCGGGGACAGCGTCAGCTCGGCTGATTCGAGACAACGAAAATCAGTGACTCGAAAAAGGCGGATCATTGCGATCTCAGCAAGGAGCTCCGGGAGAGATCAAAGCCTCATTGGCATGACAACAAACGTGCAGTCGTCGTTGTCCGGCTGGCGGATCAGGCAGCTCGAATTGCTGTCCTGCACCGACAGTGTCACCGCATCGCCTTCCACGGCACCGAGGGCATCCAGCAGGTAATTCACATTGAAGCCGATCTCGATGTCTTCACCGCTGTATTCCACCTCGAGCTCCTCTTCCGCTTCCTCCTGCTCCGGGTTGTGCGCCTGCAGCACAACGCCGCTGTCCCGGATCACCAGGCGAATACCGCGGTATTTTTCGTTGGACAGGATGGCCGTCCGCTGCAGCGCGCCACGGAAGGAGCTGCGGTCCGCCTTGAGCTCATTGGACGACAGCTTCGGAATGACACGATCGTACTCGGGGAACCGGCCATCGATGAGTTTCGACGTAAACCGGATGCCGTCAAGCTGTATGCGAACATGGTTTGAGCCGAGCTCTATGTTCACGTCGCCCTCTCCGCTCAAGAGGCGCTGTAGCTCTAGCACGCCCTTGCGAGGAACGATAACCTGTTGTTCTTCAACACTTTTTTCCAGCTTCTCCTGGCATAGCGCGAGCCGGTGACCGTCGGTTGCGACCGCTCGCAGGTACTTGCCGCCGGTTTCCAGCAGCATGCCGTTCAGGTAATACCGGACATCCTGCTGCGCCATCGAAAAATAGGTCTTTTCGATCAGCCGACCCAAAATCGATTGCGCCACCTGCACGGTCTGCCCTGCCTTGATGTCTTCGACAACCGGAAACTCGGCCGCCGGCAGGGTGGCCAGGTTGAAGCGGCTGCGCCCCGCTCTCACCGCCAGCTTCTCACCGCTCAGGCTCACCTTGATCTCCGAGCCCTCGGGAACCGCGCGACAGATATCCAGCAGCTTGCGCCCCGAGACGGTGATCTCACCGCCCGTCTGCGTGGTGACTTCGGCGTCGGCGACAAGCTCAACTTCCAGGTCGGTGGCGGTAACGGACAAGCGGCCGTCCTTCGCGATAATCAGCACGTTGGCGAGTATTGGCATGGTCTGTCGTCGTTCGACAACGCCAATAACGGCCTGCAAAGGTTTCAACAGTGCTTCCCGAGCAGCGGTAAACTTCATAGATTCCACCTGTTAATAAATATTGGAAATTTATAGATTATTATAGTTATTAAGCAACGATTGGCCTGTGTGTAACTTTTTTTACAGTATGCTTTTCAATTACTTACGCGGCAAAAACACGTCTTACAAAACGTGTGTTGAACACGCACCAGCTGTTGACAGCCTGTGGATACTTTCTTCGGTGAGCATTGTCCACCGCTTATCCACATCATCCTGTCAGCGTTCTCAACAAATTCAGATAGTCATCATCAATGCGCTTGTCTGCCTCACGCAGCGACTCGATACGCCGGCAGCCGTGCAGTACGGTTGTGTGATCACGGCCGCCGAATGCATCACCAATCTCCGGCAGGCTATGGTTGGTCAACTCCTTCGCCAGCGCCATGCCAAATTGGCGCGGCCGCGCGATAGAGCGGCTGCGCTTTTTTGACAACAAATCGCCGACCCGGATCTTAAAGTAGTCCGCGACAGTTTTCTGGATGTTTTCGATCGAGACCAGGCGATCCTGCACCGCCAGCAGATCCCGGAGTGCCTCTTTGGCGAAGTCGAGCGTAATCGGCCTGCCGGTAAAACGGTAATTGGCGATGACGCGCCGGAGAGCGCCTTCAAGTTCACGGACGTTGGAGCGAATCCGCTGCGCGATAAAAAACGCCACTTCCTCCGGCAGCGATATGCCGTCTGCGCTCGCCTTGCTCATGAGGATAGCGACCGAGGTTTCGAGCTCCGGCGGCTCTATTGCCACGGTTAGCCCCCAGCCGAAGCGCGACTTCAGCCGCTCCTCGAGCCCGTTCACCTCTTTGGGGTAACGATCGCAGGTCAGGATGATCTGTCGCTGCCCTTCGAGCAGGGCGTTGAAGGTGTGAAAAAACTCCTCCTGCGAACGCTCTTTTCCCGCGAAAAACTGGATATCGTCGATCAATAGCGCATCCAGGGAGCGGTACGAGCGCTTGAACTCCGAAATAGTGTTGTGCTGCAGCGCCGCGCACCATATCGCCGACGAAGCGCTCCGAGTGGATGTAGCTGACGCGAGCGCCCGGCTTGTTTTTCAACATGGCGTTGCCAATGGCATGCATCAGGTGCGTCTTGCCGAGACCGACACCACCGTAGATGAACAGCGGGTTATAGGACTTTCCCGGGTTCTCGCTCACCTGGCTTGCCGCCGCGCGCGCCAGCTGATTGCTCTTGCCCTCGACAAAGCTCGCAAGCGTAAAAGTGGGATTGAGCCTCGAGGCGATCGGCACCGGGGTACTGGCGCTCACCGCAGCCGCCGCGGGCCGAGCAACCGGCGCGCTGGCGGGCCCGGCCGAGCGCGATCCCACCTCGAGCAGGACCTCGACATCAGCGCCCTCGTCGCCCACCAGCTCGAGAATCCGATCGAGGTAGTGTTGCCGCAACCAGTCGACGACGAAGCGATTAGGCGCGAGCAGGCGCAACAGGCGGTCGTCGTCGACGGCCTGCAGGGGGCGGATCCAGGTGTTGAACTGCTCCTCGGGCAACTCTACCTGCAGGACGCGGAGGCATTGATTCCAGAGCGTCGATTCGGCAGGCAAGAACATTCCCCAGGGGGCCAAGAATGGCCGTGATACAAGAAAAAAACGGTGGCTGACCGCGCAGTCTATACCGTAGGCAGGGCAGCCGCCATATGCAGTTATCCACAGCTTACCAAGGGAGTAAAGCACGCCGCTTGGCACGCTTGGTTGACACTGTAAAGCCATCTGCGTACCCTTGCCCGCCTTCAAAAAGCACGGCGCCTTGATGCCGCCGTACGACCCAGGTGAGCACCCATGAAACGCACTTTTCAGCCCAGCAAAATCAAGCGCGCACGTACCCACGGGTTCCGTGCCCGTATGGCCACGAAAGCCGGGCGGCTGGTGCTCAAGCGCCGCCGCGCAAAAGGCCGCGCGCGGTTGACGCCGTAACACCGACGTCGCCTTCGACGGGCAGTCAACACCCCGGACTGGCTGGCAGCCAAAGCAAACGGTTCAAAAAGGAAAACCGGCTTCTCGATGCGGCGGCCTTCGGCCGGGTATTTAAAAGACCGACGCGAAGTCGTGACAAACTATTTACGGTGTTGTGCAGGCATAATGAGGCACAAACTCCAAGGCTCGGCCTGGCAATTTCAAAAAAGAACTGTCGGCGGGCAACAACACGAAATCGAATCAAACGAATCATCAGGGAGTCGTTTCGCGAGCACCAGGAAGCACTGGCGGGCCTCGACATTGTCGTGATCAACCAGGTCGCCGCCGCCGGCGCCAGCAACCAGCAGATGTTCGACAGCCTGGCCACGCACTGGCGGCGCTGCTGCAACGCGAAATCGACACCGCAGGAACGCTAATCGATGGACAACCAACGACTGCTGGTCTGGGCCTTTTTCATGCTCATGGCCTGGATAACCTACCAGACCTGGATGCAGGACTACGGCCCTCGGCCGACGCAGGACATAAGCCAGCCGGCGGAGCAGGTCGCAGCACCGACTGCACAGGCGCCGGCCATTTCCGACGACCTGCCCGACTTAAGCGACACGGCCAGCGCGGCGCCGGCAACAGCGACACCGGACGCGCCTGATGACACGGCGGTGTCAGCCGCTGACCCCGCGATTCGCGTCACCACCGACGTGCTGGACATCGAGATCAGTCCGCGCGGCGGCACGCTGCAAGCCGCGCTGCTGCAGAAATACCCGGTCGCCAAAGACAGGCCTGACGTCCTGATCGAGCTGTTGAGCGTGCACCCTGAAAACCTGGGCCTCATTGAATCCGGCGTACGGGCGGTCGGTGGTGGTGCGGAGGCTACGCATCTCGCTGCCTTTCAGAGCCAGCAAGCGCGCTACGACCTCGGCGGCGCGGACGAGCTGGTGGTGCCGCTGCGCTGGACTGACGACAGCGGCGTCGCTGTCGAAAAACGCTACCGCTTCACCCGCGGCAGCTACGCCATCGCCCTGGAGCAGGAAGTCCGTAATGACAGCGGTACCCTGTGGCGGGGCGCGCCGTACGTGCGCATCAAACGGGAGTCGCATGAGCCAGAGCGATCCATGTTCGACGTCGACTCGTATTCGTTTGCAGGCCCGATTGTGTACGACGGCGAGAAGTCCGACAAACTGCAGCGCGATGACCTGATCGACGATGGCAAGGTCGAGTTCGTCTCCGACCAAGGATGGTTTGGGTCGATACAACACCACTTCCTGAGCGCCGTGATTCCGGAGCGTGGCACGGCGTACAAGTTTGAGGTTGCCGTATCGGGCACCGTCTCGACCAGCAGCGCCATCAGCCGGGAGCTCGAGTCGATTGCTCCTGGCTCAAGCAAGACGTTTGCGAGCACCCTGTTCGTCGGACCAAAGCTGCAGTCGCAGCTCGAAGAAATCGACAAGACCCTGAAGCTCACGGTTGACTACGGTTGGCTGACGATTATTTCGCAGCCGCTGTTCTGGCTGCTTAGCAAGGTGCATAACTTCGTGGGCAACTGGGGTGTCGCCATTATCCTGGTGACCCTCCTGATCAAGCTCGTGTTCTACAAGCTGACCGAGTCGAGCGGTCGCTCGATGGCGAAGATGCGCAACCTGCAGCCGCGCATGAAGGCGCTGCAGGACCGCTACAAGGACGACCGCCAGGCGCTGAGCCAGGCCATGATGGAGCTCTACAAGCGAGAGAAGGTGAACCCGGCGGCGGGCTGTCTGCCCATCCTGATACAGATGCCGTTCTTCCTGGCGTTTTACTGGGTGCTATTGGAAAGCGTGGAAATGCGCCAGGCGCCGTTTGCTTTGTGGATTACCGATCTGTCGACGCGCGACCCGTATTTCATCCTGCCGCTGATCATGGGCGGCGCGATGTTCATGCAGCAAAAACTCAACCCGGCGCCGGCCGACCCGGTGCAGGCGAAGGTCATGCAGATCATGCCGATCATGTTCACCGGTTTCTTCGCGTTCTTCCCGTCGGGCCTGGTGCTGTACTGGGTAACCAACACGCTGTTGTCCATCGCACAGCAGTGGAAGATCAATACCGTCGTCGAGGCGGAAGCGAAAGCGGCGAAAGTGCCGAAGAAAAAGGTAACCAAGAAAAAGAAAAAAGACACGCCGAAAGACGAGGGCTAGCTAAACTTCGCAGGCGATTGGTGACAGTGGTAACACTGTAACTTGTTTTAGGAAGGTTGGTTCCTGAACCTCCCAGATCGCAAAAGGTCACAGAGCAACGACCGGCATCTTCACTCCGAAATCGTCGGGAAAGCAGTTGGCTGGATGTGGAGGTCAGGACGAACGAATGCGAGCGCGCTACGCCAGACCTCGGCACAGGCGTCGAATCTAAGCGGGGTCGGCTCTGACGATGACAGTATCCGCGATTGGTATGATCTCGCTTACCGGCAGATCCGCATCGGCCGCGTGCTTTCTGATGGCCTCCTCACTGTTAGCCTGGTAGATACAAACCGTTCCGAGCGAGCCATTTTCTTCGCCGAGGACGTAGGATCGAATCCAACGAATATCATCCGGCATTTCGTCACCGACCTTGGTTGATCTGGCGGCCGCCTTTTCAAGGGTGGCGCCATCTGTAAAGCCGTCACGACGCAGAATCGCATACAGGTTCATTTGAGTGCCCTCGGTTGTTTCAGGTCTTTGTGTCACCATCGGGAACCACCATACGCCCACCCGACAGAAAAGTACGATCACAACAGGGTAATAGGGGTCGAACCGCGATTTCTGACTGACGCGAGCGGCAACCACCTCGGGTGCGATCGGAAATCGCGGTTCGACCCCTAATTACCAGTCTTCGATCGGCGTCTTGCCAGACATCCAGCTCCATTCCACCTCGGTCATGAACCAGGTGTAGGCCTCGAGGTCGCTGACGCCCCAGTCCTGAAACGCACGGACCCTCTCGAACAGGGCGGTGGCGCGGGCGGCGCCGGGGTCCTTAAGCAAAGCATCAAAGCACCCCATCAGATCGTCGGGTTTGTCAGGCACGGATTCGAGCGCCCTGGGTAGCCATTTGTGATACGGAAAGAGCCTGCGGTTGTGTGCCAGGATCAGGCGGCCGGCGTAAAGCGCGAGCTGGCTGGCGGCGCGAGTCAACGTGTAACGGTTGCCGTGGCGCTCGGCCTCGTGAATCATCCAGTGCTGCATGAACGCCATGCTGTAGAAGGCGTCGATGCGTTCATCGTGCCCGGCATCGGGATAGACAGGAATGCGCTGCAGCAGGCCGTCGAGGTCCGGGACGTGCGAGTACGCAACAAAGGCGCCCTCGAACGCGGCGCGGGACGGCTCGTTACCCTTTTCAGCCAGCGCTGAAAGGAACGCGAGGTTGATGATCTTGCCGTCGACGAAACCCCCGTCGTAGTCACAGAGATCCCTGCGGTTGATAAACAGGTCGCGCTCGGCCAGGCGCCGCTCGAACTCTTCGTCGCTGGCGATGATAAGGAAGTCCACATCGGAGTCGTCGCGGGCATAGCCTTTGGCGACAGAGCCACCAATGATGAGCCCGCGAAAACGCGGGTCATCGCGATAGGTGTCGGCGAGGCGGTCGATGGCTCGTTGGTGGTGGTCGCGAATCTGCACGCCAAAAGTATAAAGGCAAGGGGTAACAGGGTTCGACCCCTATTACCCTGTTACCCCTCAGCCCAGTCTCGAGCGGACCTTGATCTCGCCGTGCAGTGTGCGATGGACGGGACAACGATCGGCGATTTCGAGCATGCGCTCGCGCTGTTCAACCGTGAGATCTCCGTCGAGCGATATCGAGCGCCGAAACTCGTCGATCTTGCCCTCGGCATTGTCACAGTCGTCGCAATCCTCGGCGTGTACCTTGTCGTGCTCGACGCGCACGGTCGCAGACTTGAGATCGAGCTTCTTGTGATTTGCGTACATGCGCAAGGTCATCGACGTACAGGTCGCGAGCGCTGCCGATAACAGGTCATAAGGTGTTGGCCCGCGGTCGGTGCCGCCAACCGCGACGGGCTCGTCCGCCGTAAGGCCGTGACGCCCCATGTGAACATCGGTCCGGAAGCCATCGGCAAAGGTTGTTGCGACAACCTCACCGTGGGCCGCTCGCAAGTCATGCTCGGGCGGTTTTGCTTCGGGCAGGTAGCGCGATGCCCAGGCCGCGAGTACATGGCCCGCATACCAGGAGTCGGCCTCCCGGCTCAGCAGGTGATCGGCGTTATCGAGGCTCACAAAGCTCTTCGGGTGTTTGGCGGCCGTGAACAACTCCGATGCGTTGTCGATTGCGACGACGTCATCGAGCGGCGCATGCATAACCAGCAGCGCTTTCCTGAGCGACGCGATCGCCGCCGGCAGCTCCTGTTTCTCCAGGTCGTCCAGGAACTGTTTCTTCACGAGAAACGGCCGCCCGCCGAGATCGACCAGCGCCTCACCGACATCGCGCAGGATCTCCTCTGAACCCGCGAACAGGTTCTTGACGTGCGAGGGCGCGGCCGGCGAGCCAATCGTTGCCACCGCGACGGCCGAGTCCACCGAGAGGGCTGCCTGCAAGACGGCGGTGCCGCCCAGCGAGTGGCCGATGAGAATGGAAGGTGCTGCGTGTTCGCGTTCGAGATAGGCGACCGCCGCGAGCAGATCATCGACGTTGGATGAGAAATTGGTGTCCGCGAATTCGCCCTCACTCTGGCCGAGCCCCGTGAAATCGAATCGCAGCACGGCGATGCCGGCATCGTTTAGCGCGCGCAGCGATATTGGTCGCGGCCTTGAGATTCTTGGAACAGGTGAAACAGTGCGCGAACAGCGCAAAGGCTGCGGGCTCGCCGGCGGGCGAGTCCACGACGCCGGACAAGACGTGGCCGGATTTGTTTTCGAAGGTAACTGTCTGGCTCTGCATAACGAAGCAACCTGTGTTTACATGGGTGAATGGCGTCGGACGCGGACACGATTGTAGCTTCGGTAACACCGCCGGGGACGGGTGGCGTTGGCATCGTCCGGGTTTCCGGCGAACTGACCGAGCGCATCGCGCGCGCCATGCTCGGCAGTCTACCGGAACCACGCACCGCGACCTATCGCCGCTTTGCCAATGACGCGGGCGTGACCATCGACGCCGGCCTGGCGCTGTATTTTCCTTCCCCGGCATCGTTTACGGGCGAGTCCGTTCTCGAGATGCACGGGCACGGCGGCCCCGTCGTTATCGCGCTGCTGGTAGATGCCGCCATAAAGCTCGGTGCGCGCCAGGCGCTGCCGGGCGAATTTTCGAAGCGCGCGTTCCTCAACGACAAGCTCGACCTCGTGCAGGCAGAAGCCATTGCCGACCTGATCGGCAGCGGCACCGCGCAGGCGGCACGTGCCGCCGTGCGCTCGCTGACCGGTGCGTTCTCGAGCGCGGTTTACGCGCTGTCACAGCGGCTGATGCAATTGCGGATGCACGTCGAGGCCGCCATCGATTTCCCGGAGGAGGAGATCGACTTTCTGTCCGACGAGGCGCTGCTCACCCGGCTCGAGCAGTGCAGTGCGGCCTTCGACGAATTGATCGGCAAAACCCGACAAGGCCGCGTGCTGCGCGACGGTTACCGGGTCGTGCTCGTCGGCAAGCCGAACGCGGGCAAGTCCAGCCTGATGAATCGCCTCAGCGGCGAGGATGCCGCGATCGTGACGGAGGTTGCCGGAACGACGCGGGACATACTGCGCGAGCAGATCGATATCGACGGCCTTGCGGTCGAACTGGTTGACACGGCCGGCCTGCGTGACGACCCGGACCGCATCGAGGCGGAAGGCATCCGCCGCGCGCGCCTGGCCATCGACAGTGCCGACGCCGTGCTCTGGATCCAGGACGCGTCGGAGCCCGGCAGCGGCACGCTCACCGAGCCGCTGCCGGGCGATATTCCGGTCATAGTCGTGCGCAACAAGATTGATCTCATGAGTGAAGCCGCCGGCCCGGGCGCGGAACACGGGATCGGCCTGTCGGCAAAGACGGGTGCTGGTATCGATGCGCTGCGAGAGGCGATTCGCGCGCTGGCCGGCTACGAAAACCAGGGCGAGGGCGCCTTTACCGCGCGGCGACGCCATCTCGATGCGCTTGCTCGCGCAAAAAGCCATTTCCTGCGCGGTCGCGAGGCCCTCCTGGACGCGCGGGCCGGGGAGCTGCTCGCCGAAGAGCTGCGCCTTTGCCAGCAGGCCCTCGGGGCGATAACCGGTGAGGTGTCGAGTGACGCACTGCTCGGCGAGATTTTCTCGGCGTTTTGTATCGGCAAGTAAAGTGGATCGGTGCCGGTGTTAACTAATTAACTTATTGCACGCGCGTATCGCCTCGCGCTAATACCGGAGCCAATAAGTTAATTAGTTAACACCGGCACCTTTATGGTTTACACCTATACGAACCTTTACTACGGACGGAAGCGGGGCTCGTCTATCGACAGGTGGGTGATGGGGCCGTACTGACTGACCGCCTCCTGTATCACGGCGGCATCGCCGATCAGGATAAAAGCCAGGTTGTCGAGCGACGGATACACCTCGTCGATCACCGCGGCAACCGAGTCCGTGCTGACCGCGTCGAGTGCGGCGCCATAGCCGTTAACGTAGGTAACGTCGAGGCCGAATTGCTCGAGCATGGCGAACTGCCCCGCTATCTGCGCCGCGGTTTCGAGTCGCGGCGGGAACTGGCCCAGGATGTAGTTCCTCGCCGATACCAACAGCTCCTCGTCCACGCCCGACGCGTGCAATCGCGCCAGGACATCGAGGGCCATGTCGATGGCCTCGACGGTTGTGCCGGTCTCGGTCGAGGACGCGATGACCACCGGCCCCGGCTGGGACGGCCGCCGCAGTAGCGCACGTGCGCCATACGTCAGGCCGGCATTGACGCGCAGCTCGGTGTTCAGCATCGAGGTAAAGCGCCCACCGAATACGGTGTTGGCGACGTTAAGATCGGCGCGCCGCGCGAAGCTTGCCGCCACGCCGACGTTGCCAATCCAGAAATAGGTTTCAGCCGCACCCGGCCTGTCGATCAGCAAAACGCGGCGACCGGTGGTCGGGCTTGCCGCGGTGAGCACGGGCAACGGCGAGGCCGCCGCGCGCCAGTCGCCGAAAGCCTCGCTCAGGCGGGTTTTCATTGCGGCAATATTGAAGTCACCGACGACAGAGATGATGAGCCGGTCTCCGCCAACGAAATTGTCGTAATACGTTTTCAGGTCGTCGTGTGTAATGTTGGCGAGCGTCGATTCGCTGCCGTCGCTGGGGTTGCCGTAGGCGTGCGCGCCGAACAGGAACCCGTAGCCGTAGTAGGGAAGGAGCTCGCCCGGATTGGCACCTTTCGCAGCCAGGATCAGGTTGATCGAGCGATCGCGAAGCTTTGTAAACTCTTCCTCATCGAGCAACGGGCGCTGCAAAAGATCCGTCACCAGTTCGACCATCAGCTCCGCGTCGCGCGAGACGAACTCCGCCGACACCTGCAGCGCCTCGAGGCCCGTCGAGACCGACAGTTCACCGCCGACCGATTCGACGGCCTCCGCGAACGCCGCCGCATCGCGCTCTCCCGCGCCGTGTTGCAGCACGTCCGCGAGCAGGCTTGCCAGACCATTGAGTCCGTCTGGCGTCTGTTACCGCACCGCCGCGGATAATCGCTTCGAGCCCGATCAGCGGGACGTCGTGCTTTTCGCTGAGCAACAGCACGGTGCCGTTCGCCAGCACCACGCGCTCGTGACCTGGCAATGACATGCCGACGACGCCGCTGGAGTAAGCCAGCAGCATGAGGGCGACGAGCCCTGCCACAACGCGCATCATTGTTCCGCCACCGCATGATCCGGCGAGCGCAACACGCCGACCGTCATGTTCGTGCGCCTGAATACGCTCGCCGCGACAGCCTGGACCTGTTCGGCCGAGACAGCGGCAACGTCCTCGGGCAACGAGAATAGATTTTCGTAACTTCCCGTCAATAACTCGAAGCGCCCGAGGGCACGGGCTTTGCCGTCGATCGTCGCAAGGTCTCGCCAGAAATCCGCGAGCACAATGTTTTTCGCTTTGCGAAGTTCAGCGGCGCTAACGCCGTCAAGCGCAACACGCGCGAGCTCCTCGAGGAGGCGCCCCTCAACCGCATCGATATCCGCGCCGGGCGGCAACGTCAGGTAAAAGTAGACGAGGCCGGGGTCGAGCCCCGCTGATTGCATGCCACCGACGGCGAGCGCGAGCTGCTCCTCCTCGACCAGCAAGCGATGCAGGCGCGACGAGCTGCCGCCGATCAGTATGTTGAGCAACAGCGCCATCGGCCGGGTCTCGGGGTCCGTGGCGTTGCCCGCATGAAAGGCAAGGTGCAACAGCGGCGTTGGCGCCTCTGTTTCTATGAGCAGGCGGCGTTCCCCGGGCTGCGGCGGCTCGACGGTGCGCACCGGCGGCGGCGGGCGCTCCGCCGGAATCGACGCAAGGTGGCGATCCGCGAGCATGAAGATGGCCTCGGGCGATACTGCGCCTGCGAACACCATCGTGCAGTTGTTCGGTGCGTAATAGGTTTGGAAATACGACTCCAGGTCTTCCTGTGTCCAGCCTTCGATATCCGACGGCCAGCCGATCACGGGATACTGGTAGGGGTGCGCAATAAAGGCGGTTGCAATCATCTGCTCATAGAGGCGACCGTCGTTGTCGTCATCGACGCGCTGCCGGCGCTCGGAGAAAATCACGCCGCGCTCACTCTCGACAGACGCCGGATCAATTTTTAATTTTGACAGGCGTTCGGCTTCGAGCTCGATGATCGTTTCCAGCGCCGCGGCCGGAAACCAGTTGGTGTAGACGGTCATATCCTGCGAGGTGTAGGCGTTGTTGGCGCCGCCCGCGGCCTCCATCACGCGGTCAAACTCGCCCGGCTCGAGGTTCTCGGTGCCGTTGAACATCATGTGCTCGAAAAAGTGCGAAAGGCCGGTAATGCCGGGGTATTCATTGCGGCCACCGGCGCGCACGAAGTTGTACATGACGATATTCGGAATATCGTGGTCCGGCCAGACGATGATGCGCAGGCCGTTGCGCATCGAGTACGCGGTGATCTCTTTGGGAACCCCGGCGGTCTCGGGCGAGTCGTAAACCGGCCGCAGCGGGATCTCCTCGACCGGCTCCGGCAGGATCAGTTCGAACTCCGGCAGCAGGCGCTCGCCGAGCAATGCCGCGACGCCCAGTACACCGAGTACGGCAACGGCCGCGTTGAGTTTTTGCCCGGTCTTGTAAACGATCGACTGGGTCTGGTCGACGTCAACGCCCTTCTTCAGGCCCTGGGGCGTTATCTCGTAAACCCAGGCGAAAATCAGTGACACCGGGAAGCCGATGACCAGCAGCAGATACAGGAAGTCGCTGGCCCATACAGGAAGCAGCTCGCCCGCGACGGCCGCGTTGACGGCCCATACGAGGAGCAGGCAGGCGACCCCGTATAGCAGGGCAACCTTCAGAACATTGCGACGCCGGAGCTCGGAAAACAGGGCCATAGTAATTATTGTATTCCCCGGAACCCCCATGGTGGAGCAACCACGGGGATTGTCAACCGAGGAGGCTCTCGCGGCGGTACAAACGGGCGCAAATCAGCGTCAAAAGGCCGCCAAAAAACAGCGTGCTGGCAACAGAAATCAGGACGTGCAGGCTGTTCACAGGCTCATTTTTCACCATATCGACGAGCAGCAGGTGCTGGCTCAGGCTGGGCACGAACATGAACTCGGTCCTTGGGCGCAGGGTGAGAATACTGACGATAAGGATGGGCAGCGTTGGCAGGACCAGCACGACGCTGAGCCAGGTCTGCGCTTCGCGGTAACTTTTTGTAAATGAAGCGACCAGCGTCATCAGTGCGGCACCGAGCAGGATGAACGGCGCAAACAGCAGCAGCGCCGCCAGCACGACACCCGGGCCGAAGTTCGGCGTCATGCCAAGCTGCTCCAGCGGCATGAACTTCAGCACCACGAAAAACGCCGAGAGACTTAAAGTGAGCGACAGCGCCATGTACACGCAGGTTGCCGCAATCTTGCCGAAAATAAGCTGATCGCGCGTAACCGGCAGCGACAGCAATGGCTCCAGCGAGCCGCGCTCGCGCTCTCCCGCCGTCGCGTCGATAGCAAGGTACATGCCGCCCATCAGCGTGGAGAAAATGAAAAAGTAACTCATCATGCCCAGCAACATGGCGGAGCGGCCACTCGGCGTGGACACGTCGACCTCATCGATATTGAGCGGCCGCAGCAGCCTCGGGTTAACGCCGCGTGCCGAGAGGCGAATGCCGGCGAGCTCCTGGCTGTAGGCATACAGCGCGTTGCGGACGCGTCGCGCTTCCCGGTCGGCATCCGTATTCGCCTGGTCGGACACCAGCTCCAGCGTGGCCGGCACGGTGTCCGCGAGCTGTTCGCCGAACGTCGCCGGGATGACCAGCACGATGTCGTGCGTGCCGGAAGTGACGGCGGCTATCGCGGCGGCGCGATCCGCAGGAAAGTCGATCACGTCGATGTTGCGACTGGCAAGATAGCGGATAAGGTTGGGCGCGTGTTCCTCGCCAATGACAGCCAGGTCGAGCGTCTGCTCGCTGGACTCCAGCGCACGCTCGATCGAGAGGTTGATGACAAAGGCGAACAAGACCGGGCCGAAGATCGGGCCCATGATCAGCGCGCTTGCCAGCGTACGACGGTCCCGCAGGTTCTCAAATATTTCCTTCCAGAAGACGGTCAGGATAGTGTGCACGATCAGGTCCCGACCCGGTGAATGGCGTGCACGAATGCGTCTTCCAGGTCCTCGCATCCGGTGCGCCGCTGAATGCCTTCGACGGAATCGTCAATGGCCACCTGGCCGTTGGCGATGATGCAGATGTCGTCGCAGAGTGCGGCGACCTCCTGCATGACGTGACTGGAAAACAGCACGCAGCGGCCCGCATCTTTCAGCTTCAGGATAATGTCGCGCAACGATCGCGTTGCCATGACGTCGAGGCCGTTCGACGGCTCGTCGAGCAGCACGTTTTGCGGGTCGTGCACCAGCGCGCGCGCAAGCGACACCTTGGTGCGCTGTCCCTGCGAGAACCCCTTGCTGCGGCGATCCGCGAAGTCCTCGATTTCCAGCAGCCGGATCATCTCGTTGACCCGGTCGTCAATTTCGGCCTTGTCGAGACCGCAAAGGCGCGCGAAGTACGCGACATTTTCCCTGGCGGTCAGGTGCGGGTACAGGCCGGCACCGTGCGGCAGCGCGCCGATACGCTGGCGCGCGCGAAGCGGATCGTCTATCACGTTGACGCCGTCGATGGTCGCGGTGCCTGCGTCGGGCTTGAGCACCGTGTACAGCACGCGCAGCGTCGTGGACTTGCCGGCGCCGTTCGGGCCCAGCAGCCCGGTGATCCTGCCGTCCGGGGCCGTGAAGCTCACGCCGCGCACGGCACGTACGTCGCCGAACGATTTCTCGATGCCCTTAACCTGGATCATGGCATCGGTCCCGAAAAGTCGACGAAGAACGGCATGACGAAACTGCGCTCGACGCAATCGGTGTCGAGGTCAGCGGCGTCGGCCGTATCGATAAAGCGGGCTACGATGCGTGGCATGCAGCCGACGGCAATCTGGCCGTGGCCCTGGTGTTGGCCAACCAGGTGGCGGCTGTTGGCAAGCGCCGTGGCGGCCATCTCGGCGTAGCGTGGCGGCGTGATCGGGTCGGCATCGCCGGACAGGAGCAGCACGGGCAGGTCGCCGGACAGCGGCGCTTTGAAGTCCGGGTCGATAGGGCCCGCGGGCCACACCGAGCAGATCGCCTTGAGCGCCTCGAGCTGCAATACGCCCATGTAGCTGGCTTCGATCGCCGCGTAATCGATGTTCGCCGTGTCATAGAAGGGGATGTCTTCCGTGCACATGACGGCATTGTGCATGCCGAGCGCCAGCGCGTCCGCCATCGCCAGCATCGTCATCTTGAACTGTGAACCCAGCGGCGCGTAGTTACCGCTCGCGGCCTCGTCGATCAGCAATGGCAGCAGGGCGATGGAGTTCGGATGATACGCAAGCAGTCGCACCGAATAGGCGAGCTCTGCGCGTCCGAACGTGCATTTCCTCGGCGCGCCCGGAATTCGGATCGGGCACGTTGATAACGACTGCTGCATCGTCGAGCCGCGCGACCACGGCTTTGAAGGCGGCCTGGATGTCGGGGAAGCGTTCGTTGCAGGCATCGTTATCGGCACAGCGCGCGAGTATCCGGTCCACGGCCTGCTGGCTTTCCGTGGCGATCTCCGGTCCCAACGCGATTTGCGGTGGCACGACGCCGTCAAGAATCACCGTGCGTGTCGATTCGGGGTAGCGGCGCGCGAAATGCTGCGCGACCCGGGTGCCATAGGACACGCCATAGAGATTGAGAGCAGGGTAGCCGAGTGCCACGCGCACGGCCTCGAGATCGGTCACGGCGACACTGGTCGTAAAAAAGCGCGGGTCGAACGATAGCTGCTGGAGGCATTCTTGCGTGTAGGCAACGGTTTCTTCGGGCGTGAACTGGCCCTCCACCAGCTCCTCGTCCACCGGGCAGTCCAGGCGCGCAGACTCGCCGGTGCCGCGCTGGTCGACCAGCAGGATGTCGCGGCTGCGACGCACCGCTTCGAAGGCCCGCGCGTAGGCCGCGTAAAACTGCACGCTTCCCTGGCCGGGCCCGCCGGCAATGGGCACCACGGGGTCGGGCTCGGGCGTCAGGTTGAGCGCCGGCACGACGGCAATCCTAAGCGTGATCTCGCCGGGCGTCTCACCCGTCGGGTCCAGCGGACGGGTCAGCGAACCGCAGCGCGCTTTCATGCTGGGCTGGCCGGGGCCCGCACTGATGCGGCAGGCCTCGAGTGGCAACGACTCGGCAAGCGACACGTCGGCAAACGGCAGCGGGGCCGAAAGCAGCGCGAGCAGCAGAAGCGGGGGTCGGAGCATCGTTTGGCCTTTGCCGGGGACAGCGCGGTATCTTGGACAACGGCCTGTAAATAGTAAAGTTTCTGTGGCCTGAGCCTCGACCAGCCACTAGAATGCCCGACCCGGGCTGCTTACTTTTTGACCACCCGGCGAGAAACCATGGTGCAGCACTTTGACGTAATCGTAATTGGCGGCGGACACGCCGGCACGGAGGCCTCGCTGGCCGCCGCGCGCGCCGGCGCCCGCACCCTGCTGGTGACGCAGAAGATCGCGACGCTCGGGCAGATGAGCTGCAACCCGGCCATAGGCGGCATCGGCAAGGGCCACCTGACCAAGGAAATCGATGCGCTGGGCGGCGCGATGGCGCAAGCGATCGATCGAGCGGGCATCCAGTTTCGAATGCTCAACCGCAGCAAGGGCGCGGCGGTCAGGGCCACGCGCGCGCAGGCCGACCGCGAGCTCTATCGCAACGCGATCCGCGGCATGATCGAGACGCAAACCGGGCTGTCGGTACTCGAGCAGTCGGTTGACGACCTCATAGTCGAGGGCGGGCGCGTCAGCGGCGTCGTGCTCGCCGACAACACAAGACTCTACGCCAGCGTCCGTGGTGCTGACCGTCGGCACGTTTCTCGGCGGTCGCATTCTCATTGGCGCAGACCGAAAAAGCCGGTGGTCGAGTCGGCGACGCGCCGTCGAACCGACTCGCCGCACGTCTCCGGGACATGCCGTTCAACGTGGCGCGACTGAAAACCGGTACGCCGCCGCGTCTCGATGGCCGGTCGCTGAACTATGCCGCGATGTCGGAACAGGCGGGCGACACGCCGTGCCCGGTATTTTCCTTCCTGGGCACGCGTGCCGAACATCCCGCGCAGGTGTCCTGCCACATCACCCACACCACCGAAGCGGCGCACGACATTATTCGCGGCGCGCTGCACGAGTCGCCGATGTACTCCGGCATGATCGAAGGTGTCGGCCCGCGCTATTGTCCGTCGATCGAAGACAAGGTTGTTCGTTTTGCCGACAAGGCCTCGCACCAGGTTTTTGTCGAGCCGGAAGGGCTGAACACGGACGAGGTGTACCCGAACGGTATCTCGACCAGTCTGCCCGCGGCGACCCAGCTGCGTTTCGTGCGCTCGATCACTGGATTCGAGAACGCGGCAATCACGCAGCCGGGTTACGCGATCGAGTACGACTATTTCGATCCGCGCGACCTGAAGCCTACGCTTGAAACGAAACACGTTGACGGCCTGTATTTCGCCGGTCAGATCAACGGCACGACCGGTTACGAAGAGGCCGGCGCGCAGGGACTGCTCGCGGGGCTGAACGCGGCGCGGCGTGTTGCCGACAAGGACGAGTGGTTCCCGAAGCGTCACGAGGCGTACATCGGCGTGCTGGTCGACGACCTCATCACGCGCGGCGTGAGCGAGCCGTATCGCATGTTCACCAGTCGCGCCGAATACCGGCTGACGCTGCGCGAAGACAATGCGGACGTTCGGCTAACGCCGATCGGCCGCGAACTGGGGCTCGTCGATGAGGCGCGGTGGCGGACGTTCGAAACCAAGCAGGCGGCCGTCGAGCAAGAACGAGCGCGGCTGGGCGGCCTTATGTTGCGGCCGGACCGCCTGAGCGAGAACGACGAAATCCTGCTCGGTAAAACGCTGCAGCGCGAGTGCACGCGCGCTGGATTTGCTGCGCCGGCCGGAACTCGATTACACCGCGGTTGCCGGGCTGACAGCGGTGGGGGCCTTCGACGCGGCGCCGCTGGACAGTGACGAGCAGCGCGAACAGGTCGAGTTACAGCTCGAGGTGCAGGCGAAGTACGCGGGTTACATCGAGCGGCAGGAGCGCGAGATCGAAAAGCACGCAAAGCAGGAGTCGTTGCGGCTGCCGGATGACATCGACTACGCAGCCGTCCACGGCCTGTCGAACGAGGCGCGGCAAAAACTCACCGCGTCGCGGCCCATGACGCTCGGCCAGGCCTCGCGACTCGAGGGCATGACGCCGTCGGCCGTGTCACTGCTCCTTATACACCTGAAGAAACGGCAGCTAAGAAAAACGGCCTGAATGGCCTGGCGCCCGAGGGCTCGTGCCGGTGTTAACTTATTAACCTTTGACGCTGTCTCCGAGAAGCGCCGCAAATCACGTACAAGAGTTAATTAGTTAATACCGGCACCTTCACCGGCACCTGCAGGGAGATATCGCAATGATAGATTTCGACATTTCGTGGGCACAGATTTTGTTTAGCCTGACGCATCTGCTGGCGGCTGGCGTCCTGGCACTCCCCGTTGCCTGGGACCAGGAAATCGAGAGCCGCGGGGTGGGGTTGCGGACGTTCCCGCTGGTGGCCGTCGCCACGTGTGGCTATACGCTGGTCGGCATATCCGTTCTCGACTCAACGGATGCCGAGGCGCGCGTCCTGCAGGGCATCATTACCGGCATCGGCTTTATCGGCGGCGGCGCCATCCTGAAGAACAAAGGTACGGTAATGGGCACGGCGACGGCCGCCAGCATCTGGAATACCGGCTTGATCGGCATCGCGGTCGCGTTCGGGCGCTACGAGATCGCCATCGTCATGGCGCTGATCAACTTCGTCACGCTGCGATATGTGCGCCAACTAAAGACAGACAGCAATACGAAATGAATGCGCCAGAACCTGCTCGCACGCGCAAGTAACTCCGGCACCAACCACTAATCAGGTATTCTTCGCCGATGTTACGACTTTGCACACTGACGCTTGCGGCGCTGTTTCTCCTCATGCTCGGCGCCTGCTCGGGCCCCTCGCCCGACGATGGCGTCGTGCTGCAGCGCGGCCTGCCAACCGACCCGGAAAGCCTCGATCACCACAAGGCGCGCAGCACGCAATCAGCGGAGGTGCTGCGTGATCTCGGTGAGGGGCTGCTGTCGTACTCACCGACCGGCGAGCTCGTACCGGCTGCCGCCGAACGCTGGGAGATCTCGGACGACGGGCTTCGTTACACATTTTACCTTCGGGAAGGTGCGCGCTGGTCGAACGGCGACGCCGTCACGGCCGAGCACTTCGTCGTTGGCCTGCGTCGGCTGGTCACACCGGCAACCGGCGCGTTTTACGCCAACATGCTGGCCGCCATCGTCAACGCACCTGAAATCGTCGCCGGTGAGTTGCCGCCCGAAGAGCTTGGCGTCGCGGCGCCGGACGCGCGTACCTTGCTCGTAACGCTGGCACGGCCGACACCCTACCTGCTCAGCCTGATGACTCACCCGAGCACGTTCCCGCTGCATCCCGGGGCACTCAAAGAACACGGCGACAGTTTCGCAAGACCGGGGAAACTGTTGTCGAACGGCGCCTTCATTCTCGATGCCTGGGTGCCCGGCTCGGTGCTGGCGCTCAGGCGCAACGAGTATTACTGGGACAACGCGGCGACAACGCTTGACGGGGTCAACTACCACGTCGTCGTGCAGGATGGCTCCGAGTTGAATCGCTACCGGGCAGGCGAGCTGCACGTCACGAGTACGGTACCGCCGGACAATTTCGCGGCACTCAAAGAACAGTTCGGCAGCGAATTGCGCGTGGCGCCCTACCTCGGCATCTACTTCTACGGCTTCAACCTCTTGAAGCCGCCGTTCAAGGGCAACCGTGAACTGAGGCAAGCGTTGTCGATGGCAATCGACCGCGACCAGCTCGCGGCCAGGGTCACGGGCCGCGGTGAGGCGCCGGCCTACAGCTGGGTGCCGCCCGGGATTGACGGCTACGAGCCGACGGTCTTGAGTTTTGCAGCCCTTGGCACCGCAGAGCGGGAATCGCTGGCACGACGCCTGTATAAAGAGGCGGGCTACAGCAAAGCGAAACCGCTTAAGATCGAGCTGCGCTACAACACCTCGGATACCAACAAGAAGATCGCGGTGGCCATCCAGTCCATGTGGCGCAACGTGCTCGGCGTAGAAACC
>CAWEDS010000018.1:0-33618 GCA_963807845.1 uncultured Gammaproteobacteria bacterium | reverse complement strand
GCACCAACGCGAGCGGAATGAGGACGTAGAGAACGGACATTATTGGAATCGACTCAGGCGTAAAGCGTTTAGCACGACGATCAGCGAGCTGGCACTCATACCAATTGCTGCAAGCCAGGGTGGCACGAGTCCCGCCGCGGCCAGCGGCAGTGCCAGCGCATTGTAAACGATTGCCCAGGCGAGGTTCTGGCGCACGATGCGCATGGTTTTAGCCGACATTCTGAGTAGCGTCACAGCGGTTCGAGCGAGTCTCCAAGCAGGATAACGTCGGCGGAGGTTTGCGCGAGCAGGGCGCCTTCGGCCGGCGCGACCGAGGCATCGGCGCCGGACAGCACCGGCGCGTCGTTGATGCCGTCGCCGACCATGACGACGCGCTCGCCGCGCTGCTGCGCGGCCTCGATGATCGCGAGCTTTTGTTGCGGCGAGCAGTCGGCGTGATACTCGGCAATATTCAGCGTCTCTGCGAGTTTCCGGACGGCCTCCCGGTTGTCGCCGCTGACCAGCGCCGTCCGCAGGCCTGAGTCGGTCAGCGCCTGTAAGGTCTCGCCAATACCCGGCCTCTGCTCATCGGCGATCGTGAACCAGGCAACGATCTCGGTTGTCCGCTCCAAGGAATACGTGCGTCAGTGCATCGTCGCCGGAGTGAGCCGGGCTGGCGGCGCCGCCGCCCGCAAACTCGGCGCTGCCGAGGCGCCAGTGCGGCCCGATTGTTCCATCGACGCCGCTGACGCCCCGGCCGTACCGCGACGTCTGGCTCGGCGACCTGAGGCAAGGCGACGTGCCGGCGGCATAGAGCGCCCGCGCAACGGATGCGCCGATCGCCGTTCGAGCGCGGCCGCAATGCGCGGCAGTCGAGTTCGCTGTCGCCCGCTCAGTCGAGGACCATGACCGCGCGATGCTCGGTCGCCCCGAGTGTCAGCGTGCCGGTCTTGTCAAAAATAATCGTGGTGGCACGCGATAGTGCCTCGATCGCGTTGCCGTTGGTAACCAGCAGCCTGAGCTGCGACAGGCGACTGCCGGCTGCGGCAAATGCGGCCGGAGTCGCGAGCGCCAGGGCGCACGGACAGGTCACGACGAGTACCGACAGCGTCACGACGAATGCTCGGTCGGGGTCGATGACATACCAGGCCAGCGCGACGCCTGCCGCAACAACCAGGAGTGCCACAACGATGTAGCTGGCGATGCGATCGGCCAGCGTCACAACGGCGGGACGCGCGAAGCGCGCTCGTTCACTCAGCCGACTGATCGTGCTCAATGTCGTATCGTTGCCGCTTCGTGTGACGTCGATCTCAACGAGGCCATCCAGGTTTACGCTGCCGGCCGCAACGGCGTCACCGATGGTCCTGGAACGCGGCTTGGCCTCGCCCGTCAGCAGCGCCTCGTCGACCGAGGTGACACCGGTCTCGTATGACACCGTCTGCGGGTATCGCGTCACCCGGGCGTATCACGACGTGGTCACCGGCGAGTAGCTGACTTACCGGCACGACAGAGCGCTGGTCATCGAACAATCCGGGTTGCCGTATTCGGCAATACCGTCGACAGGGCGGTGCTGCGATCGATCGAGCGATGCCGGCGCGCGCATCTCAAGGAACCGGCCGAGCGTCAGAAAGAACACGAACATCGTCACCGAGTCGAACCACACCGCTTCGCCATCGGTCAACGTGGCATAAATCGACGCGAGAAACGCGCTGCCCACCGCGATGGAAACCGGCAGGTCCATGCCGGGATGTCGTCGCGATCACGCCGCGCCACGCCGCCGCGAAGAACGGGCGCGCCGCGTACAACACGACCGGGGTCGCGACGGCAAAACTGACATAACGCAGGAAGCGGCGCATGTCCTCGTCCATGCCCTGGAAGTCGCCGGCGTACAGGCCGACCGCGAACATCATGACCTGCATCATGCCGAGCGACGCGACCAGCAGGCGCTTGAGCGACCGTCGCTGCTCGATCAGCTCCGGGCGCGTCGTGTTCTCGGGCGCCAGCGGCTGCGGCTGATAGCCGAGCCCCGCGAGCGTGCCGAGAACCGCCGAGAAGCGCGCCTCGGCCGGCCGCCAGCGCACCCGCAGCCGGTGCGTCACCGGGCTGACCTCGGCCGTGGCGACGCCCGGTATCCTCGTCAGTGTGGTTTCGATCAGCCAGCTGCAGGCGGCGCAGTACATGCCGCCCACGTAAATGGTGGCCTCGGCCTCGTCTCCTAGGGGTTGGGTGAAGGCAACCAACATGTCATCGCGGTCGAACACCTGCCATTCGGCGGCTTCCTCGACGGGCTTGCCGACGCCGGGTTCCGGCGTGTCGCGCATCGCATAGTAGCGGCTCATGCCGGAGTCACGAATCAGCTCGGCGACCGCCTTGCAGCCGAGGCAGCAGACGGGCCGGGCCTGGTCCTCGATCTCGACGGTCAGGTTGCAGTCAGTCGGAACGGGCAGCGCGCAGTGGAAACAGCTTTTAGTGCTTGTCAGCATGGGCTGAGTCGGCCGGGCGCAGCGTTAGCTGCGATTCGCCTTGCCATTCGCCGGACAGCCGCCAGTCCTCGTTCGATGTCAGTGACACGTACCAGCGACCGTTCGGGATGTCGACGAAGTGTCCCGACCAGACCGGGTTGCCTTTCTCATCGGGTGGCGCTCGGTTCAGCGCTATTCGCTGGTCGCGGTCTGCAAAAGCCGGATGTGAGAATTCAAGCGACAGCGCGGCAGGCATCGTTTCGAGGTCACCCGATCGCATGCCTGCCAGGATGGCACCACTGTCAAGGTCGATGTCGATGATCGCCGCAAGGTTTAATTCAGCGGCGAGCCTATCCGCGAGCGCACGTCGTTCTGCAACGATCTGAACGTCATCCCCGGACCGCAAAACCAGCGAGTCCGTTGTTTGCAGCGATATCCAGAACGTGGTCAGCCCACCGACGACAGATGCAGCCGGCAGCGCAATGATGAACCACGGCCAGAACTGGCGATACCAGGGCTTAGTGTCTTCGCGAACCATAATGAATCAGGGGGCGCTTAGCGCGTTGGGCTGATGAAGCGGCTATCTTCCTCTATTGCGACCGACGCGTCATCCAGAGCCTCGATTTTGAAGAAGATAGTATTGAGGCCCTGCACGTCGTCACGACTCGCCCGTACTCGCACCGGCAGCGACAAAACACCGCCTCCATCGACCCGCACGCTGTCGCCGACACCATCGAGCACGATGTCGTCTATACCGTCAACGCGGAGCGCGAAGTCGCGCGATTCATTGCTCTGGTTTATGATTTTCACAGTGTAAATGTTTTCGACATAGTTGTTCGGCAGCTCACGGTAGAGTGAGTTTCTGTCACGTATTACGTCGAGAATGACCGGCGTGCGCGAGGCCATCGCGGTAACCAGCCCGGCTATGAGGACCAGCAGCAGCGCCGCGTAAACGAACATGCGCGGCCGCAACACCCGGGTGCCTTCGTTGTGCATCGCGTGCTCGGTCGTATAGCGGACGAGTCCGCGCGGGTAGTTCATCTTGTCCATGATCGAGTCACAGGCATCGATGCAGGCGGCACAGGCGATGCACTCGTATTGCAGGCCCTCGCGAATATCGATGCCGGTCGGACAGACCTGCACGCAGAGCTGACAGTCGATGCAGTCGCCGAGTCCGGCTTCCCTTGGATCAACCGAGCGTTTGCGGCCACCGCGCGGCTCACCGCGCTGCTCATCGTAGGAAATGATCAACGTGTCTTTGTCGAACATCGCGCTCTGGAAACGCGCGTACGGGCACATGTACTTGCAGACCTGCTCGCGCATGTAGCCGGCGTTGCCGTAGGTCGCGAAGCCGTAAAACAGGCCCCAGAACAACGTCCAGCCGCCGACATTGAGCGCCAGGATGTCGACACCCAGTTCGCGAATCGGCGTGAAGTAACCGACGAAGGTAAATCCGGTCCACAGTGAGAACGTGATCCACAGGAACTGCTTGGAGGCTTTCTTGCGAAATTTCTCAACGACCACGGTGCCTTGTCGAGTTTCATGCGCTGTGAGCGCGTGCCCTCGGTCAACTGCTCCATCCAGATGAATGCTTCGGTCCAGACGGTTTGCGGGCAGGCGAAGCCGCACCACAGGCGGCCGGCGAGGGCCGTGAAGAAGAACAGCGAGAGCGCCGCGATGATCAGCAGTAAGGCGAGAAAGGGAAAGTCCTGCGGCCACAGCGTCAGGCCGAGCAGGTAGAACTTGCGCGCCGGCAGGTCGAACAGGATCGCCTGGCGATCGTCCCACAGGAGCCAGGGCACGATGTAGAAAAGGCCCAGCAGGACTGTGGTGGCGACTTTGCTCAGTTTGTCGAAGCGGCCGCCAATCTCTCGCGGGTAGATTTTCTTCGCGCTCGCGTACATCGAGGCGGTTTCCGGCTTGGTTCATTGTTTTCGGTGCTTCGCGTCGCGTTTCGGCGCCGTGCGTACGAGGAAGGCGGTTACGCCTGAGCAGAAGGCGCACAGCGCCCAGAAGAAAAAGAAGCCGACCGCGTAGCCGGCGTCAGGACTGATGGACAAATCCTCGTCAATGCTGGCGGCGAGTTCGACCGGATCAAAGACGGCGAAAAAAAGCATGGTTGCTATCGCGGCGCTAAGAAACGAAATCCACACAACGGTGAACACCGCCTGCTTGTCACGGCTCCACTGCTGTGCGCCACGGTATTCGTCGTTGATCATTGCGGCCTGGGCACGGGTAGTCGCTCTGCTACTGCGACAGGCTGTAGACGTACGCCGCGAGAATCTTGGTGCGATTCTCGCCGAGCAGCTCGCCGTGTGCCGGCATGAGGTTGTTGCGGCCCTTGACGATCGTCTCGTAGACCACGTCCTCCGAGGAGCCGTACAGCCAGACGTCGTCGGTCAGGTTCGGCGCACCGAGCGCCTGATTGCCGGTGCCATCCGCGTTGTGGCAGGCGCTGCAAAGCGCGACGAACATCGGCTGTGCACTCATCGCGGCTGCATCCGCCTCGACCAGGCCGCTCAGGCTGCGGACGTAGCTGACCATGTTGTTGAATGCCCTGCTCGCCGCCCAGCGCCGGCGCCAGCACCGGCATCACGCCATTGCGGCCGTTGATCGAGTGTGTAGCGTGATCGCGGCTTCGGAGTTGCCCCACAGCCAGTCGTTGTCAGTCAGGTTCGGATAACCGGTCGCGCCGCGCGCGTCGGAGCCATGGCAGGTTGTGCAATAACTCGCGTACAGGCTTGTGCCGAGTTTGTTGGCATCGGGGTTCTGCGAGAGTTCCTCGAAATCCATGGCCGCGAACTGTTCATAGATCGGCTCGTAGCGGCTTGCGGCCGCCTGCATCTCGGCTTCGTACTGATCCTGCTGACGACCAGCCGAGCGTGCCCTCCCAGGCTGCCGAGGCCCGGGAAGGCGATCAGGTAGCCGATGGCCCAGACGATCGTGATGAAATAGAGATACAGCCACCACTTCGGCGCCGGATTGTTCCACTCCTCGAGATCGCCGTCCCACTTGTGGCCGACGACCTGGTCGTCGGCGACGTTTTGTGGGCCCTGTTTCGCGGACCAGGCGATCAGCCATACGCACCAGAGGACGAAGAGTATCGTGCCAGCAGCAACGAACCAGTGCCAGAATGCAGGCATCAGATGTTCTCCCGCTCGTTATTGGAAATGTGGCTGGTCTTCTTCCAGCGGCAGGGCCGCGGAAGCGTCGAAATCCTTCTTGCGCCGGCTGCTCCAGGCCCATACCCAGATGCCGATGAAGGCAAAGAATATGACCGCCGTGAGAATGCCGCGCAGGTCGTTGATATCCATGACGGCTTACCTGCGATCCCGGCGGTTGGTGCCGAGTTCCTGCAAATAGGCGATCAGCGCATCCATCTCGGAGCGACCCTGCGACGGCCGCCGCCGCACCGGCGATCTGCTCGTCGGTGTACGGATCGCCGAGGAACTTCAGCGCCTTGAGCTTGGTCGTAATCAGCTCCGCGTCGACCGTGTTCTCCAGCAGCCACGGGTAGCCCGGCATGTTCGACTCGGGCACCAGCGCGCGCGGGTCGATCAGGTGCAGGCGATGCCAGTCATCGCTGTAGCGACCGCCGACGCGGGCAAGGTCGGGGCCGGTGCGCTTGGAGCCGAACTGGAACGGCCGGTCGTAGACGGTCTCGCCGGCCGTCGTGAAGGGGCCGTAGCGCTCGGTTTCGCTGCGAAACGGCCGGATCATCTGCGAGTGGCAGTTGTAGCAGCCCTCGCGGACGTAGATGTCGCGGCCGGCCAGTCGCAGCGGGCTGTAGGGCGTGATGCCCTCGGCCGGCTCGTTCGCATCCGCGCTGAACATCAGCGGCACAATCTCGACCAGACCGCCGATGCTGATCGCGAGGACGATCAGCACCATCATCAGGTTGAGGCTTTTTTCAATCGTCTCGTGACGCATGGCTCGAGCTCTCCTGTTACGCCGGTTCCAGTACCGCGACGGGTACCGGTTTCTTGTCGCTTACGGTCTTCCAGACGTTGTAAGCCATGATGAGCATGCCGGTGAAGAACAGCAGGCCGCCAAGCAGTCGCAGGTAGTGGTAGGGCTCCACCGCTTTCAGCGACTCGACGAACGAGTAGGTCAGCGTGCCGTCGTCGTTCACGGCGCGCCACATCAGGCCCTCCGTAACGCCGGCGATCCACATCGAGACGGCGTACAGCACGACGCCGATCGTCGAGATCCAGAAATGCACGTCGATGAGCTTGGTGCTGTACATGCCGTCGCGGTTGTAGAGGCGCGGAATCAGGGTGTACATCGAGCCGATCGTCATCATCGCGACCCAGCCCAGCGCGCCGGAGTGCACGTGGCCGATCGTCCAGTCGGTGTAGTGCGACAGCGCGTTGACCGTCTTGATCGACATCATCGGGCCTTCGAAGGTCGACATGCCGTAGAACGACAGCGACACGATCATGAACTTCAGGATCGGGTCGGTGCGCAGCTTATGCCAGGCGCCGGACAGCGTCATGATGCCGTTGATCATGCCGCCCCAGGACGGCGCCAGCAGGATCAGCGAGAACACCATGCCGAGCGACTGCGCCCAGTCGGGCAGCGAGGTGTAGTGCAGGTGGTGCGGGCCGGCCCACATGTAGATGGAGATCAGCGACCAGAAGTGCACGACCGACAGGCGGTAGGAGTAGACCGGGCGGCCGGCCTGCTTCGGCACGAAGTAGTACATCATGCCGAGGAAGCCGGCGGTCAGGAAGAAGCCGACCGCGTTGTGGCCGTACCACCACTGCACCATCGCGTCGACGACGCCGGTGTAGATCGAGTAGGACTTGGTCAGCGACACCGGAATGGCCAGGTTGTTGAAGATGTGCAGCACGGCGATGGTGATGATGAAGGCGCCGTAGAACCAGTTGGCGACGTAGATGTGCTTGACGCGGCGCTTGGCGATGGTGCCGAAGAAGACGATCGCGTAGGCGACCCAGACGACCGCGATCAGCAGGTCGATCGGCCACTCCAGCTCGGCGTATTCCTTGGACTGCGTGATGCCGAGCGGCAGCGTGATGGCGGCCAGCACGATGACCAGCTGCCAGCCCCAGAAGGTGAAGGCGGCCAGCTTGTCGAAGGCCAGCCGCACATGGCAGGTGCGCTGCACGACGTAGTAGGAGGTCGCGAACAGCGCCGAGCCGCCGAACGCGAAGATCACCGCGTTGGTGTGCAGCGGCCGCAGCCGGCCGTAGGTCAGAAAGGGCAGGTCGAAATTGAGCTGCGGCCAGATCAGCTGGGCGGCGATCAGGACGCCGACCAGCATGCCGACGATGCCCCAGACCACGATCATGATCGAAAACTGGCGCACGACCGTGTCGTTATAGGAAGCTGCTTTGTCCAACGTGAGGACCCCTGTTTTGTAAGGTTTTATAGGTGGTGGCGAAACGCCGCAGCGGGCCGTCGTGCCAGTCGCCCGCGCGATTTCAAGCCGATTTCGCGAAATAACGGCCTTTTGAGGCAAGCGCAGGCTATCAACACCCCGTGGCCGTTCGTATAGGGGACGATACGTATGGCATTGATACGCCGACAAATGTCCAGATTGGCAGCCAGCAACCCCTATAATCAGGAGCCGTTTGCTTGCCGAATAAGTCCATGAAACGAATCCCGTTGCCTGCCGGCATCGTCAGCGACATATTGAATGCCTCGCCCGATGCGACGATCGTCAGCAATGCAGACGGCCAAATTCTCGTTGCGAACCAGGCGGCCGAGAGGCTGTTCGGCTACGACGAGGATGAATTGATCGGCCTGGCGGTCGATATCCTGGTGCCCAACGAACAGCGCGCCCGGCACCAGGCGCTTCGCGAGGCTTATCGCGATGCCCCCAGGGGCCGGCCGATGGTGTCCGGCCTGGAAATCTACGGCCGGCACAAGGATGGCCACGCGTTTCGCGCGGAAGTGGCCCTGAGCCCGATAGAAACCGACGATGGCCTGGTCGTGACGAGCACCATTCGTCTCGCATCGACTGCGAATGATTCGGAAGCGTACTTTCGCCATCTCCTTGAGTCAGCGCCCGACGCCATGATCATTATCGACAACAACGGCAAGATCGCGATGGTCAATGCGCAGGCCGAGATAATGTTTGGCTACCGTCGTGACGAAATGCTCGGGCAAACGGTCGACATGCTGTTGCCGGAGCGGCTGCGTGCGCGGCATGGTTCGCATCGGCAGAAATTCATGGGCGAACCGCAATTGCGGCCCATGGGTGAGGGTCTTGAGCTTCTCGCAATGCGCGCAGGACCGACAGCGAGTTCCCCGTGGAAATCAGCCTGAGCCCGGTACAAGCGGCCGGCAAAGCCTTCGTTTCCAGCGTCATTCGCGACGTTACCGAGCGCAAACGCATGGAAGAGGAGATTCATGCCGCGCGTCGCGAGGCCGAACGCGCCAACAAGGCGAACAGCGCGTTCCTGGCCGCGGCGAGTCATGATCTTCGCCAGCCGGTGCAGGCCCTCAGTCTCCTGAACGGTGCGCTGCAGACGCACGGTGAAGGACGAACGCGCACTGCAGATGATCGACAGTCAGCAGCACTCGCTGACGGCCATGACCAACCTGCTCAACTCGCTGCTCGACATCAGCAGGCTCGACGCCGGTGCCGTGTCGCCGGACATCGAAGAGTTTCCGATTCAGCAGGCTGATCGACCGCCTGTCCGACGAGTTCGAACGCCAGGCGCAACACAAAGGGCTGCAGTTCATATCGTCATCGAGCGATGCGTTCATCAACACGGACCCCAACCTGCTTGCCGAGATCATTCAGAATTTCGTTTCGAACGCGATGCGCTACACGGACAAGGGCAGTATCGCGCTGCGCTGCGTCGAGCAAGACGGCCTGTGCCGGGTTGAGGTCGTCGATACCGGAATCGGCATCGCCGAGGATCAGCTGGAGGCGATATTTGGCGAGTTTCACCAGTGCAAGGCGCCCGGCGCGAGCAAGGAGGGCTTCGGCCTCGGTCTCGCGATCGTTAAACGGCTCGCTGACCTGCTCGAGCTGCGAATCGACGTAAGGTCTGAAATCGGCAAGGGGTCTTGCTTCACTGTCAGTATCCCGACCATTGCGAGCGGTCGTCGCTGGGCAACGACGAAGCGGTCGCCGAACGGCGCGCCGACCCGGCGCTGTCAACGGGCCTGGTGATCCTGATCGAGGATGATGTCAATGTCGCAAACGCATGGGGCCTGCTGCTGGAGGCAGAAGGATTCCGCGTCGCAACGGCAGCGTCCGCCCCCGAGGCCGGCGCGCTGATCCGGCACCTTGACGAGTTGCCCTTATTGTTGATTTCTGATTTTCACCTGCTTGACGGATCGACCGGCGTTGACGCGGTGAGCGACATTCGCAGCTATTACGATCAACAGATTCCGGCCTTTATTGTCAGCGGCGATACCTCGAAGGTCGTCAAGGATGCGCGCCTGCTGGATAACTGCACGCTGATGAGCAAGCCGATCGATACCAACCGCTTGCTTACGGCGGCACGCCAGGCAATCAAGAGCGGCCGGGTTCCGCAGGACTAGCCAAGGGGCGCCAGCCAGCTGACGGCCGACTTACCAAGTGCAACGCCGACGATATAGACAAAGACGGCGAGCGCCGCGATGAATGCCATGATGCGGATCGGCCGGGTTGTGCCGCGACGCAGTGCCACGGTCCCCAGCAGGATGTAGCCGATCAGTCCGGCGAATTTGGCCAGCAGCCAGCCGTGCAGGAACGGGTTCAGCGACGCCAGCAGCAGCATGACGATGCCCGACACCAGGAAGACGGTGTCCACGATGTGTGGGGCAACACGCGTGACCGGATGCCGCAGCTGATCGGCTTGCGTGATCATCCAGTAGCCGCGCAGCACAAAGCCCGTGAATGTTATTGCGGCCAGGCCAATGTGCAGGTTCTTCAAAAACAGGTAGGTCATTGCGACGCGAGGCGGCGGTTAATTCCCGACGACCGGTCAGGGCAGTGCCGCGCCGGAATTTCACCGCTCCGGCTGCAGAACGTCATTGCAAATTCGCGGATTCTGGCGCGAATCACGCGGCTTCGTGATTGTCCATCCGGACGGGTGTCTGAAACCAGTCGGGCTTGATGATGAGCAGGTCACACGGCAGATGTTCGAGGGTGCGCTCGGCGGTTGCCCCAATGAACAGGCGTTTCCAGCGATTTCTCGCCACCGCGCCCATGACGACGACATCTGCCTTGAGGTTTTTCGCTATGAGCGGCAGCTCTTCGTGCGTCAAGCCGGCGACAAGGTGCGCCTTGTCGTCGTCGATCTTGTGGAAATGCGTAATTTCCTCGAAACGCTTCTGGTGATCTTCGTGCATTTGCTGTTCGATCTCGTCGAACGGCAGCGACACCGGGATATAGGCGTTGGCCGTCGCCGTCGCAACGGCGATGCGTGGATCATAGGAGTGAAACGCGTGCACCACCCCGGAAACGCTCGTGGAGAGCGCTTTGCAGACATGCAAAATCTCGTCATCCAGCGCTGCCGGTTTGTCGTGCTGGTGCATCGGATCGATGGCCGCAACGAATACCGGAGTTTTTGCGAACTCCTGCGGTTTAACCAGCCACAAGGGCATCGGGCAGGTGCGAATCAGGTTCCAGTCCGTATTGGTCAACAGAACACGCGCCACTGCTGAATGGTGATGCGTATCTTTGACGATCAGGTCCGCGCCGGACTCGATCGCGCGCCTGACGATGCCTTCGTACAGCGGGTGGTCCCAGACCGCCGTCGTTTTTACGACGATGCCGTCGTCTCGCAGCGGCTCGGCCAGCACTTCCAGTTTTTTCTCATGACCCTCGATGACCTCCTGGCGCGCCTTCTCCAGCGACGGTGAATCGAACAGGCGATCACCGCTCAGGTACTCATTGTAGTAACAGACGAGGAGCTCGAGCTCGGCAGCATTTTTCTTTGCCAGCCACGCAGCCCGTCGCAATGCAGGCTGATCGGCTGCTGTCGGGTCGACGACGGCAAGGATTCTCGAAATCGGATTCATTATTTGTTCCAGACGCGTCAAATAGATGACTACACGGGATTGCTCTTTGAGCATACGCGCGGCGAGTCGGCAATCCATAAGGCGACATCCCTAGCGGTTCTCGGTTTTTACTTACATTCGCATAGGTGAATTTACTAATTTCAGAAGTGCCTGTACTCGTTTTAAAGTAACAGGGCGATGACCGTGGGAGGTCGACATGTCAGCGGCAACAAACGAGGCGCTGCGCAAGGAGTTGGAAGCCAAGAAGCAGGAGCTCAGCGAGCGCCTGGAGCGCATTTCGGCAAATGTGCGTCGTGGTTACGAGGCCGACTCCAAAGAGCGCGCCAAACAACAAGAAGACAACGAAGTTGTCGATGCGTTGGGCAACGAGGCGCGCGCGGAAATCGCCAAGATCACTGCCGCCTTGCAGCGTATGGATTCAGGCGACTACGGTATTTGCACCGAATGCGGGCTGCGTATTGAAGAGGGCCGCCTGAACGCACATCCGTACGCGGACGAATGTATCGATTGCGCTGAATTTGATGAAAGGCGCAACGCGCGCCTGTAGGATCACGCCGTCATATGCATCTTGACGAGATCGGCCAGCGATCTCGCCTGCATTTTCTCCATGACCCGCGCGCGGTGAATTTCGACCGTGCGCTGGCTGACGCCCAGTTCATAGGCGATGACTTTGTTCGGTTTGCCGGTAACGACAAGGTCGAATACTTCGCGTTCACGATTGGTCAGCCGTTCCAGCCGCGCGGCAACTTCGGCGTGATGCTGTTGCGCCTCGCGACGCTCCTCGTCGGTGGCCAGCGCTTCACGAATACGATCGAGCAGTTCCTGGTCGCGAAACGGTTTCTGAATGAAGTCGACGGCGCCTTTTTGCATCGCCTCTACCGCCATCGGGACATCGCCGTGACCGGTGATGAATATGATCGGCAGCGTATTGTCTCGCTTGATCAGTTCTTCCTGCAGCTCGAGGCCGCCGAGACCGGGCATGCGAATATCGAGTACCAGGCAGCCCGGCCGCTGGTTTGTCAATTTCTCGAGGAACTCGTCGGCTGAACCGAAAATTTCGTGATTCAGGTTGACCGAGTCCATCAGTGCCTGCATGGCAAAACGAATCGCGGCATCGTCATCGACGATAAAGACTGTCGGGGCGGCTTCGCTGGCATTGTTCATGAGCAGATTGGACCAGAATGGGTGTCGTATTGCGAGTTTTTCGCAAGAAAGCGGGGGCCGGCAGGCGCGATTGCGCCTGCTTTGGGACTAATCAAGGCGTTTGGAGAATCGCATCGCGGCGACGGCCATGGCGACCAGCGTAAAGCCGATGAGGTACAGAAGATCCATGCTCATGTCCGACAGTGACGCCTCGCGCAGCATGATGCCTCGGGTTAATCGAATGAAATGCGTATTCGGCAAGATTTCGCCGATATATTGTGCAATTTGGGGCATGCCGTCGAACGGGAACATGAAACCGGTCAACAGAATCGATGGTAACAATATGAACACCATCATTTGCATCGCCTGAAACTGCGTTGTTGCGGCCGTGGAAATCAGCAGTCCCAACGCGAGGTTAGCGGCGACAAACGCGCACGCGGCGAGATAAAGGTCAACGATGCTGCCGCGGACCGGTACGTCGAAAAGCAGCCTGCCGACGCCGAGTATCAGCGCGAGTTGCAGCATACCGATCACGATGTAGGGAATCACTTTTCCGACCATGAGCTCGGTGGAGCTCAGCGGTGTATTGATCAGCAACTCGAGATTGCCGCGTTCACGTTCGCGCACGATCGCGACCGCCGTGAACAGGATCATTGTCATCGTCAGTATCACCCCCATCAGGCCCGGGATGATATTCACCGGCGTGCGTTTCTCGGGGTTGTAGTAGGGGCGAATCGCCATGACTGACGTCGCGGACAGACTCGCCGCGGAAGAATCGAAGCGAATCGGCATGTTTTTCAGCTGATTCGCGACGCCGAGCACGGTTGGATCGGTACCGTCGACCAGCAGCTGCAAAGCGGCACGCGACCGATCGACGATGCGGCGGTCAAAGTCGACGGGTATCACCACGCCGATCGAAATCCTGCCCCGGCGCAGCAGGTCCTCGAGCTCATCGACGGTGGCGACGAATTCGACGAGATCGACGACCTGGGTCTGCCGCAGTTCGGCAACGAACTGGCGCGACAGGTGCGTGCCGGCCTGGTCGCTCACGGCGGTTGCGTAAATTCCGCACATCGGTGTTAATGGCGTAGCCGAATAGCAACATCTGGATCACCGGCAACCCGACGACCATGCCAAAGGTCAGCCGGTCACGGCGCAGCTGCCGAACCTCCTTCCTGACGATAGCCATGATGCGGGAGACCGATTTCATTTCGGGATCCTGTCGGGTTTGAGCGTAACGGCGACAAACACGTCCTCAAGGGTTGCCGAAGTCAATGCTGTCGTTGCCGTCAGGTTTTTTGCGGCGAGCGCGCGCGCGATGATATCCACCGGACTGTCGCAGGTGTTCGGCAGCAACACGCGTAACCGCACTCCGAGCTGAGTCACGCTAACGACTTCGTCGAGGTCGTCGATCACGGCCTGCGCCGCGTACGGATCGGTCGCGACAACCTCGACAATGCTCATGGCAGTCTGCTGCTGCAATTGATGTGGCGTGCCGTCTGCAACTTTCACGCCGTGGTCGAGAATAGCCAGTCGATGGCAGCGCTCGGCTTCGTCCATGTAGTGCGTGGATACGAGTATGGTCGTGCCACTGCCGGCAAGACGAAAAAGGTTTGCCCAGAAATCGCGCCGGCTTTGCGGGTCGACCGCGCTGGTGGGCTCATCCAGCAGCAGCAATTCCGGATGATGCAGCACGGCACAGGCGAGTGCGAGCCGCTGCCGCTGGCCGCCACTCATGGTGCCGGCGAGCTGCTTTCTCTGCGCCTTGAGGTCGTAGCGCTCCAGCAGTTCGTCGATTCGAGCGGCGCGTCCGGCGGCAGGATAGGAGTAAATTTCGGCGATAAATTGCAGGTTTTCGAACACGGTCAGGTCGCCGAACAGTGAAAATCTCTGCGTCATGTAACCGATCTTCGGTTTGAGTGCCTTGCTATTGCCCGGCACCGCCGTGTCAAGCACGATCGCGGTCCCGGCGGTCGGCGTCAGCAGTCCGCACAGCATGCGGATGGTGGTGGATTTGCCGGAACCGTTCGGTCCGAGAAAGCCGTAAATCTGTCCGCGCGGCACCGACAGGTCCAGCGCGCTGACGGCCCGCAAGTCGCCGAAATCCTTGCTGAGGCCCCGTGCTTCGATTGCGAATTCAGAGTGCATCAGCCGTCCGGGCCGAGCAGGAACTCCACGTTGACCGGCACGCCGTCGGGCAGCCGTTCACGGACCTGGTCAAGATCGACTTTCGCCACGTAGCTCAGGCGGCCACGGTCGCGCTCGGTCAACGCGTAGTAGGGGGTGAAGGCAGGTTCACTCGCGACCCAGCGCACGCGGCCATCCATCGTCTCGGCAATGCCGTCGACCCGAATGCGCGCTCTTGGTCCCTGCCTTGATTCGCGCACGGAGTTCCTCCGGCACGAACACTCGCGCATGCGCTTGTTTTCCGGCAAGGACGATGAGCACCGGCTGGCCCGCCATGGGCCGTTCGCCGAGTTCGAACAGCCGGCTGTCGAGCAGGCCGTCGGCAGGCGCCTTTAGCGTGAGCCGGTCAAGGTTGATAGCGGCGCCGTCGCGGCGCGCCTCGGCCTGCTTTACTGCCTGCTCGGCCTGCTCGAGTTCCTCGATCGTAGTACCCGACAGGCGTTCCCGAAGCTCAGCATCCCTCAACTCGTAGTTTGCGCGAGCCGCAGCCAGAGCCGCTTTCGCGCTGTCCAGCATTTCCGCAGAGGCCAGGCCCTTGTCGTGAACGTCGTTAATGCGCTTAAGCTCGGCGCTGCGGAACGCGAGTTCCTGGGTAGCGCCTTCGAAACCGGCCCGTGCCGCCGCGATTTGCTCGCTGCGCGGGCCGCGGATGAGTTCGTTAAGGCGCGCCTTTAATTGTGCCAGTGCCGCCTCGACTGCCGCGAGCTCAGCCGTGGCTCGCGCCGTGTCCTGGCGCAGCAGCACCTGTCCCTGCACCACGGCATCACCCTCCATTGCGACGATTTCGACGATCGGCTCGGAGAATTCGGCCGTCATTTCCAGTCGATCGGACGTGAGTTCGCCGACCACGAGATGTGCATCGTTGCTCGCATTGCAGGCGCCCAGCAGTGTCGTCAGCAGCGTTAGCGACGCGCAGGAGATCTTTTTCATTGCATTCATTTGTCTTGGCTCCGGTCACGCTTTGATGTAGGCAAGAATCATGTCGAACTGTGTCTTCACAAGTTCGTCGGTATCGACGGGGTGCTTTGAGAACAAAATTGTCCAGATCACGGAGACCATCATCGGCGCGATCAGCAGCTGCGGCAGGTCAGTGACAGCCGACGGCCGAAACTCGCCGCGCTCAATGCCGCGTTCGACGAGCCGCGAGATGGTCGCCAATCCCTTCGACACGACGTTGTCCCAGTAAAATTCGACGAGGTCGGGATGCCGCTGCCCCTCGGCGATTAACAGGCGAATAACGATGGCAACCGGAGAGCGCGGCAAGCGCGTCATGAATTCCAGCAGCGGGCCGCGAATGAATGCCTCGGATGACAATTCGGTTTCGTCAACCTCGACCAGCAAGGCGTCCAGGCGTCGCATGACGACGCTTCGAATGACCGCCTTGAAGAGTTCTTCCTTGGTCCTGAAATACAGGTACAGCAGCCCTTTGCTGACGCCGGCGCGTTGTGCGACTTCCTCGACGCGTGCCTTGGCATAGCCTTTCTCGGCAAATACCTGAAAGGCGGCGTCGGTAATCTCCTGCGGCCGGTCTTCCTTGCGCCGCCGATAGCGTGGCTTTGTCATCGGGTTCCCTTGAGCTTGTCATCGTTGATGACTGTCCGGTCAGTAATCATAACTAATGACCCGACTGGTCAGCAAGTGCGGTTGGCGTGCGGCAGCCGAAATCGCGCATAATCGCGACCTATGTTTACCTACCTTGATCCCGACGTCCGTAAGCGACTGGAAAAAAACGGAAAACTTTTCCAGATCGACCGAGACGGGGCGCTGGTCGCGGCGCAAAGGATGCCGGCAACCGGCGGCAGGCATCAGCGTGCTTGGTCCGATCCCGTTGCCGCTGAAGCTGTGTGATCTCGAGATCGACGTGCACTGGTTTGCGTGTGTTCGCCGCACGGAACTCGGCAAGATCGAGGAAATCGCGGATGAGCTGCGGGCGCAGCAGGGACAGGCGTCGTTTGCCACGCTCGCCTCATCGATGGCCGTGAACAGCGTGCTGCTTGTGGGTGACCCGGATCGCTGGGAGAACCCGCTGGTGCGCGTGCACTCCAGCTGCATGACGGGCGACGTCTTCGGCTCCGAGCGCTGCGAATGCGGGCCGCAGCTGGCGATGGCGCTGCGGCGAATCCGGGACGACCCGCAGGGTGGCCTGGTGATCTACATGTCCGGGCACGAGGGGCGCGGCATCGGCCTGTGGGCGAAAGCCGCGACGTACCTGCTGCAGGATGCGGGCGAGGATACCTACCAGGCCAATCGTTCACTCGGCCTGCCCGACGACTCCCGGGATTTCAGCGATGCCGGTTCCTTGCTGCGGTTCTTTTTGAAGAACCGTCCGTTTCGACTGCTCACCAACAATCCCAAGAAGGTTGATGACCTCACGCGCATGGGCGTCACCGGGATAACGCGCGTAAAGCACGTGACGGGCGTCGGTGACAACAACCGCCGCTACCTCGAGGCAAAACAAAATTGGGGGCACGAACTGGCGGCGGAGGACATTGCCCCGGAATAGCCTCGCGGGATCCGCTTACTGACGCCACAGGCGCAGATTCATGGGTCGCTCGTCACGGCTGCTGCGAAACGGGTTGATGTCGATGCCACCGCGCCGCTGGTAGCGTGCGTGCACGCTCAGCGTTTCGGGCTGGCAGCGCGCCAGGATATCGACAAACATCCGTTCTACGCAGGTCTCGTGGAACTCGTTATGGCGGCGGAAGGACACGATGTAGCGCAACAGCGACGCACGGTCGATCTTTGGCCCGCGGTAGCTGATTTGTACGCTGCCGATATCCGGTTGCGAGGTCACCGGGCAAAGACTGCGCAGCAAATGCGAATAGCAGGTCCTCGCTGACGCGGTGGCCGCTGTCTGCCTCGATCAGCCCCGCGTCCACTTCCCATTCGGAACAGCGGACCGGCAAGGTATCGAGGCAGGTGCCCGCCAGTCTCGATACCGGTTGTGCTTCAGTGCCGGCGACTGGCTTGCACCTGCACGTTGACGCGGCAACCGACGGCGGCGCCAATGTCATGGCGAAGCGTATCAGCGAGCTCGTCGGCGGATGCGTACGTGCTCATCGCAAAGGAGTTCAGGTAGAGCTTCAGGGATTTCGATTCGACGATAGCGGGCGAGTCGGCTGGTATCTCGATCACGGCGGTTGCAACGGCGGGCAAATTGCCCTCGCCGAGCCAGGTCAGCTCCCAGGCATTCCAGATGTCGACACCGTAAAACGGCAGCTCGCCCGCGATTCCGAGGGCCTTGCGGCTGTCTGCGCGGGCGATCGGGTACAACAGTTCCGGTGCGTAAGTATCCGGGTAGCTGGTGATTTGTCCGAGCGGTAGAAAGCTGTCGTTCATGAAACCTGTCCTCTTGTCCCACGGCTCGCGGTCGACCGCGGCTCAAAGAGCCGCATTTTGCACCAGTATAAGCACCGGAAGTGCGCCAATCTTGTGTAAAATGCCCGGTCCAGTCGCACATCGGCACCGCGCCTTACAATGCCTCGACGGCAGCGAATAATCGGGACGGGCCGCATAAACGGGTTTTCTAATCAATGAGTCCTGCAAACGGCAGCAACGGTAACAAGCGTGGCTACATCATTCCCATTGGCGGCGCCGAGGAAAAGTTTAACAATCCGGAGATTCTTGATCGCTTCGTTGACCTCTGCGGCGGCAAACAGTCGCGCATCGCCATCATACCAACCGCGTCCGAACTGGAAGACACCGGCCGCAACTACGAGAAACTGTTTCGCAAGCTCGGCGTCAGGCACGCCAAGGTCCTGCAGTTCATTACCCGCGAGGATTGCCAGTCCGGCGAAGACGTGCAGTACATCGAGAAATGCGACGGCATCTTCATGACCGGCGGCAACCAGCTGCGGCTCTCGACCACGCTGGGCGGCACGGCGGTCGCGCAGCTGATTCGACGTCGCAACGCGGCTGGCATGCACGTTGCGGGCACGTCCGCGGGCGCGGCGTTCATGCCCGAGCACATGATTGCCGGCGGCAAGGAAGGCAGCACGCCGATGCCGGACATGGTAACGATGGCGCCGGGGCTCGGTCTCACGAACGCGTTTATCATCGACCAGCACTTTCGCGAGCGCGACCGCCTGGGTCGCCTGTTGACGGCCCTGGCCTACAACCCGTTCGCCGTCGGTATCGGGCTGGATGAAGATACGGCAGCGTTTATCCAGCCGGGTGATGCACTCGAGGTCGTCGGCAGCGGCGGCATAACGGTCATCGACCCGACCAACCTGAGTTATTCCTCGATGGACCTGGCGCGCCGCGGCGACCCGGTCAGCCTTATCGGCGTGAAGCTGCACATACTCGTTGCCGGCGGGCGATTCGATATCAAGACTCGCGAGGCGCACGCTCGCGATACTCAATAACAACGACGACCATAAGAACAACAACAGGCCAACGCCATGAAAATCGAAAGCAGCAATATCTACGTCGGGCCCAACCTGTTCGCGCGGTTCCCCGTCATCCGGCATGTGCTGGATCTCGAAGAGCTGGAGCACTGGCCGACGGTGCGACTGGGTGATTCTTACGTCGATGCCTTGCTAACGCATCTGCCGGGACTGCACGAGCACGGCTGCTCGTATCGCGAGCCCGGCGGTTTCGTGCGCCGCATGCGGGAGGATGAGGGCACCTGGCTGGGGCACGTGATGGAACACGTTGCGCTGGAGCTGCAGAATGTCGCGGGCTCGGACGTGACCTACGGGCGCACGCGGTCGATCGACGGCAGGCCCGGCTTTTACAACATGGTGTTCCAGTATAAAGACGCCGCGGTCGGTCGCCGCGCCAGCAAACTGGCGCTCGACCTGTTGCACAGCCTGTTGCCGAGCGAACTCAAGCCGGACGGTGCGCCGCCCGCCGACTGGGATTTCGCCGAGCAGCGCGACCAGTTTATTCGCTACGCCCAGCGTCGCGAATTCGGCCCCAGCACCGGCGTCGTTGGTGAAGGCGGCGGCCGAGCGCAACATTCCGTGGCTGCGCTTGAACGGCTACAGCCTGGTGCAGTTTGGCCACGGTCGATACCAGCAGCGAATACAGGCAACCACCACGGGCCGCACCAGTAATATCGCCGTTGAACTGGCCTCGGACAAGGAGGAGACCAACGGCATCCTGCGCGACCTCGGTCTGCCGGTGCCCGCCCAGGTACTCGTGCGAACCCAGCGCGACGCCGTTCGCGCGGCGGAGAAAATCGGCTATCCCGTGGTCGTCAAGCCATTGTCCGGCAACCATGGTCGTGGCGTGTCGATCAACCTGCGCACGCCGGAAGAGGTCGAGGTGGGGTTTGCAAAGGCGAGTGAACACGGCAAGACGTCAATCGTTGAAAGTTACATCGATGGATTCGATCATCGCCTGCTGGTGATTAACGGTCAGCTCGTGGCTGCCGCCAAGCGCGTGCCGGGTCACGTGGTTGGCGATGGCAAGAACACGATCGAGCGGCTCGTGGAGATCGTGAATGAAGATCCGCGTCGCGGCGTCGGTCACGAGAAGGTTCTGACCCGCCTCGAGTTCGATCACCAGGCTGAACGTCTGCTGGCAAAACTCGGGTACGACAAAGACACGGTGCCGGCAGAAGGCGAAATCGTGTACCTGCGTTCGACCGCCAACCTGTCGACGGGTGGCACGGCGATCGACGTCACGGACATCGTCCATCCGGACAATCGCGAGATGGCGATACGCGCGATCCGCGCGATTGACCTCGATATCGGCGGCGTCGATTTCCTGACCAGGGACATTTCCGAGTCGTATCGCGACGCCGGCGGTGGCATCTGCGAAGTGAACGCCGGCCCCGGGTTTCGCATGCACGTCGCGCCAAGCGAGGGCACGCCACGCGACGTTGCCGGGCCGGTCATCGACATGTTGTTTCCGCCCGATACGCCAAGCCGTATCCCTGTGGCCGCCGTTACCGGTACCAACGGCAAAACAACGACCTGCCGCATGCTGGCGCACATCCTGAAAATGTCCGGGAAGACCGTCGGCCTGACATCGACCGACGGCGTCTATATCGGCGGCAAGCTGAGCGTGCCGGGTGACATGACGGGACCGGTGTCGTCGCAAATGATCCTGCGCGACCCGTCGGTGGACGCCGCGGTGATGGAAACGGCGCGCGGCGGCATGCTGCGCAGCGGCCTCGGCTTCCAGGAATGCAATGTCGCGGCGTGCCTGAACGTCGCAGCCGATCACCTGGGCATGCGCGGCATCGACACGCTCGAGGACCTGGCCGAGATCAAGCGCGTGCCGATCGAAATCGCAACCGACGCCGCCGTGCTCAACGCGGACGACGCACTGTGCCTGCAAATGGCGGACTACACGGATGCCGAGAAGCTCTGCTACGTCACGATGAACCCGTCGCACCCGCTGGTGAAACAGCACATACGAGCCGGTGGCCAGGCGTTTGTCCTGGAGCAGGGCATGAACGGTCACCTGATTACAATTTACGACAATGAAACGCACACGCCGCTGGTCTGGACGCACCTGATTCCTGCGACCATTGAAGGTCGTGCGATGCACAACGTACAGAACGCCATGTTTGCCGCTGCGCTGGCCTACAACCTGGACATCAGTCTCGAGGACATTCGTCAGGGGCTGCGGACGTTTGACTCGACCTTCTTCCAGGCACCGGGCCGTATGAACATCTATGACGAGCATCCTTTCAAAGTGATTCTCGACTACGCGCACAACCCGGCCGCAGTGAAAGCCATGTGCGGTGTCGTTGATCGGTTCGATGTCGAGGGGCGGCGCATTGTCGTTCTGGCCGCACCGGGGGACCGTCGCGACGAGGACATCAGCGAAATCGCGGGCATAGCAGCCGGGCATTTCGAGCACTTCATTTGTCGCTGCGATGACAATCGACGGGGCCGTGGCCATGATGAGGTTGCCGTGATGCTCAAGAACAGGCTGCTACAGGAAGGCGTGCCGGCCGACCGCATCGAAATCGTCCCGGACGAGCAGGAAGCGACGACTCGCGCACTGGAACTGGCGGCCCCGGGTGACCTGGTGCTGGTGCTGTCCGACAACACCACGCGCACCTGGAAACAGATCATCTACTTCAATTCCGGTGCACGGTCGGCAGACCCTGCCAAAAAGGCGCCGGTCACCCTTGATCTGCCGGACAGCGACGCGTTTCAGCTCGCCGATGACCTGGAAATCATCAGTGACGAACGCGGCGTCCGTATTGCACGGGAAGAGGGCGATTAGCCGCCCGCCATGGAGTTTCTCGACGCTCGCAGATTGACCGGGCCCAGTCTTGTCCTTGACGTGCCGGGTTCAATTCTGGATGTCAGCTGTACGCCGGAGGAGGCCAGTCGGCTGGTGCCGGTGTGGGCAGGGCACGTCGCCTGCATGCTCGAAGCGCTGGACTGGCCGTCCGCCCGATTTGCATCGAAGGAACTGCTTGGCGGTATCAGCCTGGCGTTCTCGGCGCCGATCGATGCGCTGTATGCCGCCTCCGAGATCAACGAATGGGCCTATGCGGCCAGCGCTTTCGAACTCGGTGTCGCTCGACGCCGAGCCGGATTTCGACGAAGCCGTCGAAGCCGTTCGCCGGTCCGCCGCGGAGGAAGCCAACGACGAACTGATGTGGCTGATCGATGAGGCGGCCGCGCACGGGAAAACCCTGCTCTGGGACGACGATCATGTCTCCGTCGGCCTCGGCCGCGGCTCGCAAACGTGGCCTGTTCGCGACATCCCGGACGCGATTGACTGGGACGCGCTGCACGACATTCCCGTCGGCGTCGCGACCGGCACCAACGGCAAAACGACGACCGTGCGACTTGCCATGCATATTCTCCGTGCCGCCGGACTCAACGTGGGTTTGAGTTCGACCGACTGGGTCGCCGTCAACGAGACGGTAATCGATCGCGGTGACTGGTCGGGTCCGGGCGGCGCGCGCGCGGTGCTGCGCGAAAAGAACGTCGATATCGCTATCCTGGAAACCGCGCGCGGCGGCCTGCTGCGGCGCGGGCTGGGCGTCGAACGTGCCGATGCCGCGTTGATCACCAACATCAGCGAAGATCACCTCGGAGACTTCGGTTCGCGAGACCTCGACGAGTTGCTCGAAGTTAAATGGATTGTCAGCCGCGCGGTCGAGTCAGGCGGGCGCCTGATACTGAATGCCGACGATGCGCTACTCCGGTCGCGAGCCGCGCAGTACACGGGCGAGCGGGTCTGGTTCAGCCTCGAGGCGGACAACGAAGTCGTGCGAGCGCCATGTGGCCAACGGCGGGCTCGCCTTCGTACTCGACGGCAGGGACCTGGTGATGTGTGACGGCGAAACGCCGGCAGACGCTTTGCCGCAGCGACGAAATACCGATCACCCTCGGTGGCGCGGCGCGCCACAACGTGGCCAACGCGCTGGCCGCTGCAGCGATGACGTCCTGCCTGGGCGTTTCGCCTGCGAATATCCGTACGGGGCTGACCACGATGGTGCAGGACGAAAACCCCGGACGTTGCAACCTCTATGACCTGAACGGTTTCAAGGTACTCATTGATTTCGCCCACAATCCGGCGGCGATGGCCGCCCTGTTCGACATGGCGCGTGCGGTACCGGCGAAGCGCCGCGTCCTGTGCTTCGGCCAGGCCGGCGATCGCACCGACCCGTTGATCGAGGAACTGGCACGCGATGCCTGGGCCATCGGGCTCGATCGAGTCGTGGTGTCCGAGCTCGCGCCGTATCATCGCGGCCGCGATCACGGCGAGGTGTTTGGCATCATCCGCCGGGAGTTGCTGGCGGGCGGTGCCGAGGCGTCGCAGATCAGTCACTTCGAGACGGAAATGGAGTCTTTCCTGTCGGCTATCGAGTGGGCCCGGCCGGGCGACCTCGTCATACTCCTGGCCCTCGGCGGCGCACTGCCGATTCAGGAAAAACTCAAGGCACTGGGCGCGAAATGAACTCGACGATGGCCGTGGCGATGTCGCGCGTCGTGTCCGCGGACAGCACGTCACCGGCGAGTACATGACGACTGGGGTCACCTGCATCCCTGATCTCGATGGCGGCTTTCTGCGGTGACATCGTTTTGTCGAACACCGCCAGCGCGGCCTGCGGCGAGATGACGGCGTCGTCCATCGAGTAAAACATCAACAGCCGCTGCGGGATGCGGGCCGGTAACTTGCGATTCGCGAGGTCGACGAGCCGCATCATCTCGACGGCTGCGTCAATGGTATAGGTTGTCGACCAGAATCGTTCCTGTGCCTCGTTGTGTGCCTGCCAGCTCCGGGTTTCGCCAACCAGCAGTCGCGCGAGCAGTGGGCCGGCCGGCCGGGTGAGCCACGCAGCACTCGGATCGCGGGGTGCGAAATTGGGCGATACCATGACGATCGTATCGACCGATCGCATCATTGGATGATCGAGCATGGCGGCCGCGAGTGTCGCGCCCGTCGACGTGCCGACAAGAACGACACGGTCCCCCAGGCGAGCGGCAATCGTCAGCGCTTCGGCCGCGTCCTGCAGCCAGTCCTCGGCGGAGACACTCGGCCAGCGGCTCGCGCTGTCGCCCGTGACCGCGCAGGCGCGTTTCGAAAAGGTTGGCGCCGAGTGCGCTGGCAACGTATGTCGGCCAGCGGTGCCGTTTCCTGGCGGGTTGCCGAAAAGCCGTGCAGGTATATCACGACAAACTCGGTGCGTTCCCGCTGGTCGAACCAGCGAATGCGTTTTTCCGTCTCGGGCACCAGCCCATAGCGACTGGCGGTCACCTGCTCGCCTGCGAGCAGCCAGCCGTCGATATCGTCCGGTACGTCGATCTCGACGCCGGAGGATTCGAGCTTCGCCGGCGTCAGGAACCAAAGCACTGCCACCGTGACCAGCAGGGCGGGGACGAGCAGGCGGGTCTTATTCAAGGCTGAGTATCTTCTTCCAGTGCGTCTTGTTCACCGGCATGATGGAAAGGCGGTTGCCTTTGCGCGCCAGTATCATGTCTTCGAGCCGCTTCTCTGCCTTGATTTCCGTAAGCGTCAGGTTTCTTTTCATTTTGCGAACGAAGGCGACGTCCACGAGCCACCAGCGCGGCTCGTCCTTGCTGCTTTTCGGATCGAAATATCGGGACTTCTTCTCAAACTGTGTCGGGTCCGGATAGGATTCGCTTGCGACCTTCGCAATACCGACAATTCCCGGTTCCTTGCAGTTGGAGTGATAGAAGAAGATCTCGTCGCCGATCTTCATTTCGTCACGCATCATGTTACGCGCCTGGTAATTGCGAATGCCGTCCCACTTTTCGACGCCATCGCGCTCGAGATCGTCGATACTGTAGGCGTCGGGCTCCGACTTCATTAACCAATAGGCCATAGCTATACTTTGAGTGTCTGGTGACTCCGGGGCCGCGCAGTTTAGCACTTTTACGGGCGCGAATTGCTCGCGGGCGCTGTGCTAGGATGGCGGCTGGCGCGGTCTGTACGGCTTTGAGGGAGTGAGTTTCAAATGGCCAACATGTTGGCGAATATTTTCGGATCTTCACCGGTCCGGCCGCTCGAAGAGCATATCGAAATTGCCTTTCGTTGCGCCAAGCAACTCAAACCCCTGTTCGAGGCAGTGATCGCCGAGGACTGGGATAAGGCGCTCGCAGCGCGCGCCGAAATAGAGGAGCTTGAGCACGAGGCAGACAACGTCAAGAAAGAAATTCGACTGAACATGCCGAAGAGCCTGTTCATGCCGGTTCCTCGAGAGGACCTGCTCGAATTGCTACTGGTGCAGGACAAGATAGCCAACCGTACCAGGGACGTGTCGGGCGTCATCATCGGCCGCAGGATGAAGATACCGGAACCCATCGCTGCGATGTTCGTGGAGTTCGTGGAGCGCAACGTCGATGCCGCCAAGCAGGCCCGCAAGAGCGTACGCGAGCTCGACGAGTTGTTTACGGCCGGCTTCCGGGGCGCTGAAGTCGCTCTCGTGGCGGACATGATCGAAAAACTCGATCGGATCGAAACAGAGACCGACGAGCAGCAGACGGCGCTTCGCGCGGCACTTTTCGAGATAGAAAAAAGCCTGGACCCGATCGATGCCGTGTTCCTCTACGATGTGATTTCCCTGACAGGCGAAATCGCTGACATGGCCGAACGCGTCGGTCGTCGTCTTGAATTGCTGTTGTCGCATTAGAATACGGCCTCGAAAACAAGAACGAATAAAGCCACAAAGAGCAACAACAACGACCTAATAACAAGAACAGATTCGCCTTCAGGGAGCGAGTAATGGAAGCTCAGTTTGTTTATATTGGCCTGGCCGCCGTGTTTGGCCTATTCATGGCATGGGGGATCGGCGCCAACGATGTGGCGAACGCGATGGCAACGTCGGTTGGCTCGAAGGCACTGACGATCAAGCAGGCGATACTGGTCGCCGCAGTTTTCGAGTTCCTGGGCGCCGTGCTGGCCGGCGGGGCAGTAACCGGCACGATTCGCAAAGGCATCGTCGATGCCGATCTGCTGGCGGGTACGCCGGAGTTGCTCGTCTACGGCATGTTGGCCTCGCTGCTGGCGGCAGGTACCTGGTTGCTGATCGCCTCCCGGAACGGTTGGCCGGTATCGACGACGCACTCGATCGTCGGCGCGATCGTCGGGTTTGCCGCCGTCGGCATTGGCGTCGATGCCGTACAGTGGTCAAAAGTCGGGACGATCGTGATGAGCTGGGTCGTTTCTCCGCTCACCGCCGGATTCATTGCCTACCTGATCTATCGCAGCGTGCAAAAGCTAATCCTGAGCCAGGACGACCCGCTGGAAAAAGCCAAGCGCTGGGTGCCCGTCTATATTTTTCTGGCCGCCTTCACTATTACCCTGGTCACGATCCTCAAGGGGCTAAAGCACGTCGGCCTCGAGCTGAATATCGGGCAAAGTTATCTGATGGCAACCGGAATCGCCGCGGGTATCGCGCTCGTCGGGGCGTTTTTCATCAGAAAAATAGAGCCCGACCGCAAGGCAGACAAGAGCCAGCATTTCTACACCGTAGAGCGGGTATTTGGCGTGTTGATGATAGTCACCGCATGCTCGATGGCATTTGCGCATGGCTCAAATGATGTCGCGAACGCTATTGGTCCGCTGGCCGCCGTAGTCAGTATCGCGACGACCGGTGCGGTGTCGGCTAAGTCGGCCCTGCCCATCTGGGTGCTGATGCTCGGCGGCGGTGGCATTGTTATCGGCCTGGCCACCTACGGCCGGCACGTGATTGCAACCGTAGGCAGGAAGATCACTCAGCTAACGCCAAGTCGCGGCTTTGCCGCCGAACTGGCCGCGGCGACCACCATTGTTATCGCCTCCGGCACCGGAATCCCGGTTTCGACAACGCACACGCTGGTTGGCGCGGTCCTGGGTGTCGGTATGGCCCGCGGCATCGATGCCATCGACCTGCGCGTAGTTGTGAAGATCCTGATCTCCTGGGTGATTACCATCCCGGCCGGGGCGATTCTCGCGATCATCTTCTTCTTTGTCTTCAGGGCCGTGCTGCCCTGAGCGGGTTTTTGAGGCCGCAATACCAAGTCGCGCCGGTATCCGGCAGGCGTTGATCAGACTGAGCGCAGGTACCAGTCGAAGTCGAGCGCGCTGATCTTGTTGTGAAACAGGCGGCTTTCCTCGCGCCGGTTCATCGCAAAATATTTGCAATAGTCCTTGCCGAGATACTCCGGCAGAATCTTGCTGCGCTCCAGGCGGTCGATCGCGGCGTCCCAACGGTTGGGAATCTTCAGTTTCGGCACGACACGCGCGCCTTGCTCGATCATTGTGCCGGGGTCACATTTATTCTTCAGTCCGTAGTGAACGCCGGCAACGATCGCCGCGGTGACGAGATAGGGATTCGCGTCCGCGCCCGCGGCACGGTGTTCGAAGCGCAGGTTGCGCGCATCGGATTGCGGTATGCGGATTGAGACGACGCGATGATTGACGCCCCAGTTCGGTTCAACCGGTGCGTACATGTCGGGCCGCAGGCGGCGGTAGGAGTTGGCATTGGGGGCGCAGATGGCGGTCGTCTCCGGCATCGTTTTCAACAAGCCGCCGACGGCATGGCGGAGCCGCGCTGAAAAGGGTGGTGCCGCGAGCCTGTCCTTGCCCTGTGAGAAATAATTCTGGCCGTTGCGATCCACGAGGCTCATGTGGACGTGCAGGCCGCTGCCTGCGTCTTCTTCAAAAGGTTTGGCCATAAAACAGGCAACGTAGCCGTGCTTGCGAGCAGCCGCTTTCACGGCGCGCTTCAGGAGCACGGCGTGGTCGCAGGCGAGCACCGGATCGTCGATGTGGCGCAGGTTGATCTCGAACTGGCCCGCCGAATACTCGGATATCGCGGCGTCGGCCGGAATATTCTGTGCCGCGCAGAAATCGTAGACGTCATTGACGAAGGGCTCGATCTCCCAGAGGTCGTCCGGGTTGTAGACCTGTGCGCCGGGCTGCAGTCGGCCAACGCCCGGTACGCGCGGCCCGGCCACCGTCGGCTGGTCTGCGCTCGCATCGAGAAGGTAAAACTCGAGCTCCGTGGCCATGACCAGGGTGATACCCATCTTCTGCAGCGGCCGCATGGCACGTTCGAGAATGTGACGCGGGTCTGAAAACATCGCGAGCCCCGGTTTCTCGTACAGCCGAAACAGGGCCTGGCCCGTCGGCCGTTGTGCCCAGGGCACCGGCGCCACGCTGCCGGGCACCAGCTCCGCCAGTACATCGGGGTCGCCGTCGTCCTGGCCGAAGGGTATGCCGGCAACGGTCTCGCCGAGCGCGGTGAGCAGCGTCGTGCCGCCACAGAAAAAGAAGCCGTCCTTGCACACTTTTGCAAAGTCTTCCTGGCGAATGCGTTTGCCCTTCAGAATGCCGTTGAGGTCCGGAACCAGCAGTTCCAGGGACTCGAAGTCGCCGTGTTGCTTCTGGCAACGACGCAGTTCGCTTTGCAGCGTGGCGCTTGTTGATTTTGCCATCGGGAATTCCGTTGCTTGGCCAGTACCCGGGGAGCATCGGTGATTTTGCGGTGCGCCGCAACAGCGCCGCTGGTATCATAATATGAAAATTTATAACACAATATGGAACTACTCATGGCAGACAAGGCTCCACCGCAAGGCGCACAGGCGGCACTTCGCGCGCTGCGCTTGCTGAAGTTATTCACGCCTGAAAAGCCCGAGCTGACACTGGCCGAGGTCTGTGCGCTGGCCGGGCTTAACAAGACGACCACGCATCGCCTGTTGCAGGCCCTCTGCAGTGAATCGATGCTGGATCGCAATTCCGGTGACGGCGCGTATCGCCTGGGACCGGCGTTGATGGCGCTCGGTGTGCAGGCACTGTCAAGTAACGAATTGCGGCAGCAGGCACGGCCGCTACTGAGCCAACTGGCGCGGGATACGGGCGAGACGGCAACGCTGGAAGTGCCCGTCGACGATACGATGTTGATTATCGACGAGGTGACCGGCAGCCACTTTGTCGGCGCCTCGGGCAATGTCGGCACGCGCTGGCCAATGCATGCGACGTCCACAGGCAAAGCGCTGATCGCCTTCGACGAGAACGGCCTCTGTCGCGTGGCGGACCGACTCGTGTCGCTAACCACGCAAACGATCACCCGGCGCGGTGTGCTCGAAGAGCAGCTGTCCGAGATACGCAGCCGCGGTTTTGCCGAGACCGTTGACGAACTTGAAGACGGCTTCTCCGGTGTGGCGACGGTGGTCCGCGGTGGCATGGGGCAGGTGCTGGGCGCGCTGTCGATTTGCGGCCCGACGCAGCGCCTTGGTGCACAACGGCGCGCGAGTCTGGGCGTGACGCTCTGCGGCGCAGCCGAGCGGCTTCAGCCCGGAATAGCGTACTAGTCATGCTAGACTTTGTAGCAGGGACGAATAACAAGTAAAGCGCCTTTCATGTACCCAAAACCGTTAATTGGCGTGCCCGCGGACCGACGAGTTCTCGATCCGCATCCGTTTCATATGGTGGGCGAAAAATACCTGGACGCACTGTTCAAAGCGTCCGCCGGATTGCCGCTGATGATCCCGGCGATCCCGGAGGAGCTTGACATCGACGAACTGCTGCTCGCGGTGGACGGCCTGTTTCTGACCGGCAGTTATTCGAACGTGGAACCGCATCATTACCACGGCGCACCCAGCGACGAGCGCACGCTGCACGATCCGCAACGCGACGCGGTCACGCTGCCGCTCGCAAAGAAGGCGCTTGAAACCGGCGTGCCGCTGCTGGCGGTTTGTCGAGGGTTCCAGGAACTCAACGTGGCGCTCGGTGGGACCCTGCACCAGAAAGTGCACGAGGTGCCGGGTTACCACAACCATCTCGAGAACAAAGAGGATCCGCTCGAAAAGCAGTACGGCCCGTCACATCCGGTGGGTCTCGCTGACGGCGGCCTGCTGCGTGAGCTGCTGGGAGTGGACAGCGTGATGGTTAATTCGCTGCACGCTCAGGGTGTGGCGAAGCTCGCACCGGGGGTTACGGTGGAAGCCATCGCCGATGACGGGCTGATCGAGGCATTTCGCGTTGACGATAGCCCGGCATTTGCGCTGGCCGTGCAGTGGCATCCCGAATGGCAGGTCATGAAAAACGACGTATCAAAGGCAATTTTCAAGGCGTTCGGCGACGCGTGCAGGGTGCGCGCGCGCCAACGACAGGTGTAATGTGAGTACGATGGAAATTTTTCAAGCGTGGTTTCGCGAACACGGTATCGAAGATGTCGAGGCGTTCGTGCCCGACATGGCGGGCTCGGCCCGCGGCAAGGTCCTACCGGCCGACAAGTTCGGTTCCGGTGAAATGAAAATGCCCGAAGCCATTTTTTCGCAAACCATTTCCGGTGACTACATCGACTGACGAGAATAACGTCGAGGATCGCGACATGCTCCTGTCTCCGGATCCGACAACGATCCGGCCGGTACCCTGGGCCTCGGATCCGGCCGCGTCCGTGTTTCTCGACTGCTATCACCGCGACGGCTCGGCGGTTGCACAGTCGCCGCGCAACGTATTGCGCAACGTCCTTGCGAAGTACGAGGCCCGCGGATGGATACCGGTGGTGGCGCCGGAGGTCGAATTCTACCTGTTGAGCCCGCACTCGGACCCCAACCTCGAGGCCGAGCCGCCCGAGGGCCGCCTTGGTTGGACCGAAGGTGCCCGCCAGCCCTACAGCATCGACACGATGAACGATTTCGATCCGTTCATTAACGATGTCTACGCCTACTGCGAGGCGCAGGGGATCAGCATCGACACGCTGTCGCAGGAAATGGGGCCGGCACAGTTCGAGATCAACTTCCTGCACGGCAATGCGCTGGCCAATGCCGACCAGGTCTTCCTGTTCAAGCGCACCATTCGCGAAGCGGCGATCGAGCACGAGATGCACGCGACGTTCCTCGCCAAGCCGATGTCGGAGGAAGCGGGCAGCGCCTTGCACATTCATCAGAGTGTTATCGACAAGCAGGGAAAGAATATTTTTTCGAACGCCGATGGCGAAGCCAGCGAGTTGTTCTACGGCTTTCTTGGCGGGTTACAGCGCTACATGCCGGATGCAATGCTCGTCTTTGCGCCTTACGTCAATTCCTACCGACGCTTCATGAACCCCGACTCGTCGCCGGTCAATCTCGCCTGGGCGGTCGATAATCGCACCGTCGGCTTGCGCGTGCCGGACTCGAGTCCGGATGCCCGGCGCGTCGAAAATCGCCTGGCGGGCAGCGACGTCAATCCGTACCTCGTCATTGCGGCATCGCTGGCTTGCGGCTACCTCGGCATGGTCGAGGGCCTGAAGCCCAGCGACTCGATTGTCGGCAGTGCCTACGGCAAGGACTTCGAGCTGCATCGCCACATCTACTCGGCGATCGAGGCGCTGCGTGACAGCGAGGCAATGCGCAGCATGCTGGGCGACGAGTTCGTGTCCTTGTACACGGCGCTGAAAGATGACGAATACCGGGAGTTCCAGGAAATCATCACGCCCTACGAGCGTGAGATCCTGATGTTCAACGTCTAGTTGCCGCCGCGGGAGGTTCGCCGTTTCAGCATATGGTCCCCGTGCAGACGGCGCTGCAACGGACGGTTACTATTGGACACTACGATTTATTCCTGCAGGCAAGAGCCTGCACGAGGTGAGAGATGGCAGCAATTGAGAAGCGGTCCCGCGCGGACTGGCAGGAACTCGACAAAGAACATCATTTGCATCCGTTTACGGATCACAAGAGCCTGCACAAGAAACGTTCGCGAATCATTACCCGGGCCGAAGGCGTCTACATTTTCGATGCGGACGACAACAAGATACTCGACGGCATGTCGGGGCTCTGGTGCGTCAACGCGGGCTACGGCCGCCAGGAACTGATCGACGCCGCAACCGCGCAAATGCAGGAACTGCCGTACTACAATAATTTTTTCCAGTGCGCGCATCCGCCGTCGATCGAACTGGCGGCGATTTTGCAGAAGGTCAGCCCGCCGCAGTTCAACCGCGTGTTCTTTGCGGGCTCCGGGTCGGAGTCGAACGACACGATCGTGCGCATGGTCCGGACGTACTGGGACCTGATGGGGCAACCCGAGCGGCATACGATAATCAGTCGCCACAATGCCTACCATGGCTCGACGGTTGCGGCCGCCAGCCTCGGCGGCATGAAGCCGATGCACAAGCAAAGCGGGCTGCCGATTCCCGGCATCGTGCACGTCGACCAGCCGTACTGGTTCGGTAGCGACCACGCAATGTCGCCCGACGAGTTCGGACTTCTGGCGGCTCGCTCGATCGAAGACAAGATCAAGGAAGTTGGCGCGGAAAAAGTGGCCGCTTTCATCGGCGAACCGATCCAGGGCGCTGGCGGCGTTATCGTGCCACCGGCAAGCTACTGGCCGGAAGTGCAGCGCATCTGCGACGAATACGACATCCTGCTGATTTCGGATGAGGTGATTACCGGCTTCGGGCGGCTCGGAGAATGGTTCGGCGCCGACTATTTCGGTACGCGGCCGGACTTCATGACGTTTGCCAAGGGCGTAACCTCGGGCTACCTGCCGCTGGGCGGCGTGTTTGTCAGCGATCGCGTGGCCGATCTGCTGATCGATAAAGCGGGCGAGTTCTTTCATGGCTATACCTATTCCGGTCACCCGGTCGCCTGCGCCGTGGCGATCGCCAATATCAAGCTGATCCAGCGAGAGCGGCTGGTCGAGCGCATCAAGACGGACATCGGCCCGTACCTGCAGGAAAAATGGCGCGCGCTGCAGGAACACCCGCTGGTGGGTGACACGCGCATGGTGGGACTCATGGGCGCCTTCGAGCTGGTCCGACACAAAGAGCCGCTCGAGCGCTTCCTGGAGGCCCAGGGGGCGGGCGTCTTGTTCCGCGATTTCCTGACCGAAGCGGGCGTGTGTATGCGCGCCGTTGGCGATACGATTATCTGTGCGCCGCCGTTCATACTGTCGCATGCAGAAGCCGACGAACTCATTGAGAAAACCTGGCTCGCACTGGATCGCACCCAAAAAGCGCTTTCCGCCTGAGTCGAAAACTTAAGGAGACAGGCTTTGGACAAGCACGATAGCGATTACGCGATTACGCGCGACAGCCTGTACGGGACGACGGCGGAGCCCACCTACGCCGGTATTACCTCGTTCATGCGCCGCAAGTACACCCGGGATCTTGCCGGGGTGGACGTGGCCGTCACCGGGATTCCGCTGGATACGGCAACAACCAATCGCCCGGGCGCCCGTTTCGGTCCGCGCGCGATACGGAGCGCGTCCTCGATCATGGCCTGGGAACGGCCGTACGGCATGGAATTCGACCCGTTCGACAAGCTCGCGGTTGCCGATGTCGGCGACTGCTACTTTGACTTCGGACGGCCCGACACGGTGCCCGACGCTATCGAGGCCTACGCCTGGAGCATCATTAACGCCGGTCCCGGACTGCTGTCGCTGGGTGGCGACCACTTTGTCGCGTACCCGCTGCTCAAGGCGCACGCGCGAAAATACGGCGCACCGCTGTCTC
>CAWEDS010000017.1:0-66343 GCA_963807845.1 uncultured Gammaproteobacteria bacterium | reverse complement strand
TGCCGGGGTCGACGTGGCGGTCACCGGGATTCCGCTGGATACGGCAACAACCAATCGCCCGGGCGCCCGCTTCGGTCCGCGCGCCATACGGAGCGCGTCCTCGATTATGGCCTGGGAACGGCCGTACGGCATGGAATTCGACCCGTTCGACAAGCTCGCGGTTGCCGATGTCGGCGACTGCTACTTTGACTTCGGACGGCCCGACACGGTGCCCGACGCTATCGAGGCCTACGCCTGGAGCATCATTAACGCCGGTCCCGGACTGCTGTCGCTGGGTGGCGACCACTTTGTCGCGTACCCGCTGCTCAAGGCGCATGCGCGAAAATACGGCGCACCGCTGTCACTACTGCACTTCGATGCACACAGCGATACCTGGGCCGATGAGAACGATCGCATCGATCACGGCACGATGTTCTACTGGGCGGCCAAGTACGGCATCGTCGACCCGGCAAGCTCCGTGCAGATAGGGCTGCGCACGACCAACCCCGACACGCTCGGCTTCAACGTGATCGACGCCCCGTGGGTACACGAGCACGGCATCGATGCCGTCGTCGAGTCGACGCGCAACATTCTCGGCAACCGGCCGGTGTACCTGTCCTTCGACATCGACTGCCTCGACCCGAGCGTTGCCCCCGGCACCGGCACGCCGGTCTGCGGCGGGCTGACCAGCCATCAGGCCATGGCGATCCTGCGCGCGCTCAAGGGCATTAACGTCGTGGGCATGGATGTCGTCGAAGTTGCGCCGGCTTACGACGTTGGCGAAATAACCGCACTGGCGGCGGCGCACCTGGCAATGGAAATGCTGTACCTGTACGCCTGCCGACCCCGCTAGTGTCACGCAAGCCGATGCCGAGCGCGGGCGAACATACCGCTTCCTACTACGCCGCGACAGCGAACGCTGTCACCGACTTCCCGAGCCTTGCGGGGGATCAGCGTTGCGATGTTGTCGTCGTCGGCGGTGGCTTCACGGGCGTGTCTGCGATGCTGCACCTTGCTGAACGGGGTTACGATGTCATCTTGCTCGAAGCGAATCGCGTTGGCTGGGGCGCTTCCGGCCGCAACGGCGGTCAGCTGATCGACGGGTTTGTCGAAGAAGACAAGATCGAAAAGCGTTTTGGTGCCGACGCCGCGAGAATCGCCTACGCGATGGGGCTTGAGTGTCGCGACATCGTTGTCGACCGAATCGAGAAATATGCCATCGACTGCGACCTGAAATTCGGCTATCTCGACCTGGCACTGAATAATCGCGACCTGGCTGATTTCGAGCGTCGTCTCGAGAGCCAGGCAGCGCGCGCTTATCCGCACGAAATGGAGCTGGTGGCGCGGCAGGATATGCATCGTTTCATCGCTTCGGATCGCTATGTCGGCGGTCTGCGTCAACCGCGGCAACGGGCACCTGCATCCGCTCAACCTGTGCCTCGGCGAAGCCCTGGCCGCGGTGACGCTCGGCGCGAAAATTTTCGAGCAGTCGGCCGTAATCCGTATACACAACGGCACGGCACCGCGGGTCGAAACGGGACGCGGTACGGTACACGCCGGCAAGATACTGCTCGCCGGCAACGCCTATCTCGGCAACACCGAACCCCGCCTTGCCGGCACCGTGATACCGGCCGGCAGCTATATTATCGCCACCGAGTCTTTGTCAGAGGATCGCGCAGGCGAACTGTTGCCACAGGACATGGCCTGCTGCGACCAGCGGGCCGCGCTCGACTATTTTCGCCTCTCGGCGGATCGGCGCCTGTTGTTTGGTGGCCTGTGCAACTACTCAGGCCGCGTGCCCAAGAGCATCACGGCATCGCTGCAGCCAAAGTTGTTAAAGGTATTTCCACAGCTCGCCGACGCACGGATCGACTACGAATGGGGCGGCAACATTGCCATCAGCATGAACCGTATTCCGCAGCTCGGGCGCATCGCCGGCAACACCTACTATGCGCAGGGATATTCCGGCCACGGCGTGGCGCCAACCCATCTTGCCGGGAAAATACTCGCCGACGTGGTCGCAGGGGAGTCCGAGCAATTTGACCTGTTCTCAAGAATCCGGCACTTTCGCCTGCCCGGCGGCAGGTGGTTCGCGAATCCCGCGCTTGCGCTCGGCATGTTGTATTTCCGGCTAAAAGAAGCGCTGTAGTTCAGGCGCCGTTGCTTTTTATTTCGCCGGGAAAAAACACGTTCACTATCATTTCCGCGATTTCATCGAGCGTCTCGTCCGATTGGATATCGATGCCACTCGAGGCCCGCAGTTCATGACCGAGTGACAGCAAGCCGCCTGTGGAAAGACGAATCATGTTGAACAACAGCCGCGGGTTGCCTGGCTGCGCCACGCCGATGTGCTGCAATTCCTCGATCATGGTGAACGTGACTTCAAAGAACGGTTTGAGATGCGTTTCGATCAGCCAGTCGAGCCGCGGGTTCGGGGAATTGGCCTCGTGAACGAGGACCCTGTGCAGCGCGGGTTGGTCCTTGGCGTAATGGACATACGCGCGAATCAGCGTCGCCATGCGCCGTTTCGCATCCACGCCGTCATTGTCTTTGAGTGACGCCGCCAGCGACTGACGGAACTTAAGAAAGACCCTGTCAGCGGCGGCTCGCCACAATTGGTCCTTGTTCTTGAAGTGATACGTGATCAGCGGATGGTGCACGCCGGCGCGCTCAGCGATATCGCGCGTTGACGTACCTTTGAAGCCGTTCTCTGAAAAAGCGGCTACCGCGGCATCGAGCAGCTTGTCTTGCGTTGCGATACTGCGTTGCTGTTGCCTGCGCGGGCGTGGACCGGTGCTGTCGTCGGTTTCTGTTGACACGATTATCGCCGCAAACGAATTCGCGCCTAGGTTAACGAGATTCGGATACGCGTTCCAGTTTACGGGGTAATTAGTCGCGCGGTGGTGGTGGTTGTTGTCCGCGCGGCTATTCGAGCGCAAACATCATGCGCACACCGGCCCGTTTCTCGACGACCGAGCCGTTTTCAACGACGGGTTCGAATTCCCATTTCTCTACCGCGCGAATGGCGGAGTTGGCAAAAATATCCCCGGGTTCGGAATCCTGAACTTCGACGTCCCTGACGGTACCGTCGGCCGTGACGGTGAACAGAACGTCAACCCATCCCGACAGATTGCGTCGTTGCGCTGAGCGCGGGTACTTGGGCGCAACATACTTGACGCGCTTCAGTGAGCTCACCATGACCGGCGCGGCGGATGACGCGGTCTGCGCTTCCGCAGCGTCCTGCGGCTCTATTACTGCTGTGCCTTTTGCCAGAGGCGCGTCGGCAGTCGTCTCCGTGCTATCCGTCGCCTCGACGATGGCTGCCGTGGGCTCGGCCACGGGCTCTTCGGCCACTGGTTTGGGCGTCGTGTCGGCGGGCGCTGCTGCTGCCGCTGCAGCGGGCTTTGATGCGGCTGGCGCGGCTTTCCGGGCTTCCTTCGGCGCTGCGGTCTGGCTACGAACACTGGCCAGCCGCTTTTCTGCGCTCACGACGTCGCTATTGGCTGCTTCGAGCGCGCTCGCACTTCGCAATAAACGTTGCGCCTCGTCGAGGTCGCCTGTGTCTGTCGCCGTGCGCGCCGCCAGCGCCAATTTGCTGGCAATCACGCTCAGACCCTCGCGGGCCGTGGTGTTTGTCGGATCATTCACAAGGGCCAGTTCGAAAAAGTAACGCGCATTATCATCGGGCGGTGCGATCAGGGCGCCCGCCTGAAGTCGGTCATTCGCCATAGCCAGTACATCCTCGGCCAGCTTCTGACTACGAGCCGCGCGCAATTCTTCGATGACCGTATTGGCCTCGGTTGCGTCAGCAATGTTCATCGCACGGGCATCTTTGATTGCCTGTTCAGCATCGTCGAAACGCGTCTCCAGTATTGCGTTTCGTGCATCGGCCAGGTGCGAGCGCCATTTGGCCTGTGTCACCTGGGCACCCAGGAAGGGCAGTCGGGCGTTGTCTGGATCGATCAGGGCGACCTGCTGCAGCGCTGCCTCGGCATCGTCGAGACGCGACTCCAGCAGGGCTCGCTCAGCACCTGCCAACGCCGTTGTAACGATCTCCCTGTTTTCATCGCTGACCAGGGCTTCATCGCTGACCAGGGCGCTCGCCGGGGAGCTTTGCTCCTCCGCGTCTTCGGCTCTATTCGTGTCGGCGCCGGCGCCAGCTCCGCCCGCAGGGTCTGCAACGCGTTCGTTTTCGAGGGCGATTGCCGTCGCAGCCGCTGGCGCTGGTTGATCCGTTTGCGGCTGAGTCACCGATGCCTGCCGCGCCGGTGGTGGCGGCTGTTGAACGGCGGGCGCAGAAGTAGCGACCGACCGGGTAGTGGTTGCGGTTTCGTCGGCGCCACCGGCAAACCACAGGTAGCCGATCGCAATGACGGCCGCCGCGGCAATCCCGGCCCATACTTTCCCTTTTCTCCCCGACCGCGATGTCGGGGGTTCAGGAGCCGAGGTGCTCTCCTCCGGCGTGTCGGCGACGGTATCCGGTTCCTCGTGGCCTGAAAGTTTCTCATTGATCGTGCGAAACAGGTCGCTCAGGGTATCTCCGAGACCTGCCTCACCGCTGCCGAAAACGCCGCCAAGGCCGTTATCGCCGGTGGAGCCCTGACCGGCAAGCGTCGAGGTTCGGAGCTGCGATTCGTCGTTCGCCGCCGACATCTCAGTGCCGAGAGCCGGCGTGCTGTCAGCGAATACTGCGTCCGGCGCATGCAGATGGTGTTTCGCCGCCGCCTCAATGGCGAGACGCGTACGTCCCGGCGAAACCGGCTTCAGCAAAAAGCGATAAACCTTGCCTCGGTTGATAAGGTCCATCAGCATGTCGCCGTCGTCGCGCCGACCGGCCACGACAAACACGAGGCGGGGCGAACCCCGGCGCAGGTACTCGATCAGTTGTTCGATACGTTTGCCGATCATGCCGGCATCGATAACGGTAACGCCGGCGCCGCGCTCTCGAATGATCTCGTCAGCTTCCGCCAGCGTGTTCGCGTGGTGCACACCGTGTCCACCGTGCGATGTTTTCTTGATGGTATTCAGGAACTCCTGGTCTTTTGTCAGCACCAGCATATCGACGGATTGTGAGAGGCCTCTCTCCGCACGCGCTGCGCTGTTTGCATCGAGCACCGGCACACGCCCGCTGGCATCAGTTATGACCGGTTGTCCGTCCTCGGTCGTTTCCATGATGATGTGCTCATCGTTGATGAGTTCATTGGGCGAAGGTTTTGCGTCAACAGCGGTATCGTTTGCCGATTCTGTCAGCGTCATCATGCGCAGGTTCTGTGTTGCGCTGTCGACCGCGTTGATAATAATGTCGCTCGTGACACTGCCGCGAACGACCTCAAAGATTTCGGTATCGCTTACCAGGGCTTCCTGACCTTCATCAAGGTTCTCGGCGAGCAGGATTCTGACGGTCTCGGGCGAACGTCGCTTGGCTTCCCGCAGTGCCTCGATGCCACTCATTCCCGGAAGTTGCTGGGACGAGACGATGACGTCGATGGGCGTTTCGCCCAGGGTTTGCAATGCCTCACTGCCGCTGGTGGCCAGGTGAACGGTGTAGCGATCGTCGAAGCCGGCGCCAAGCTGTTCGAGCGTGCTGAGCTCGCTGTGCAGCAAAAGAACCTGGGTTTTGAATCGGTTTAGCGGCACCTGTCCTCCGAGTGCTTATGTTGAATCGCGGGCGATTCGAGCAACTCGGAGTATATCCTCGCGCTCGGCGGTATTGATTCAGAGACCGGTACAGATCTTCGAATCTGTGACGTGCCGCACAGGGAAAGTGCAGGGCGCGTCACGCGCGCCGCTTAACCTCGTGTTTCGACCTCGTTCCGGAGCATGGCAAGGGCCTCATCGAACGGCAGTGTCTGCTGCTGCTTGGAGCCGAGCCTGCGAATCGCAACGCTCTGATCGTCGACTTCCCGTTGCCCTACCGCAAACTGCACGGGCACTTTGGCGACACTGTGTTCGCGGACCTTGTAGGAGATCTTTTCATTGCGCAGATCGGCTTCGGCACGCAGGCCGTTGCGGCAGAGGGTCGCCGCAATTTCCCGGGCGTAGTCGTCGGCATCCGAGGTAATCGTCAGCACCTTGACCTGCACGGGCGCGAGCCACAGCGGCAGGTTGCCGGCGTGGTGTTCGATGAGAATGCCGATAAAGCGCTCCAGGGAGCCGAAAATTGCGCGGTGCAGCATAACGGGTGTGTGCTTGTCACCGTCCTCACCGATGTAGCTTGCGCCAAGCCGGCCCGGCATATTGAGGTCGACCTGCAGCGTGCCACACTGCCAGTCGCGACCGATCGCATCGCGCAGCACGAACTCGAGCTTCGGTCCGTAGAAGGCACCCTCGCCGGGATTGTGCGTGTAGTCGAGGCCGGCGACATCCAGCGCCTTGACAAGCGCCGCCTCGGCCTGGTCCCAGACCGCGTCGTCACCGACGCGAACCTCAGGTCGGTCGGCGAACTTGATGCGAATATCGTCGAAGCCGAAGTCCTTGTAGATGCCGAGAATCAGGTCACAGACCGCGATCGATTCGTCGGTAATCTGCTCCGCCGTGCAGAAGACATGTGCATCGTCCTGCGTAAAAGCGCGCACCCGCATCATGCCGTGCAACGCGCCCGATGGCTCGTATCGATGGCACTTGCCGAATTCGGCCAGGCGCACGGGAAGATCGCGGTAGCTGGTGATGCCCTGCTTGAAAACCTGCACGTGGCCGGGACAGTTCATCGGCTTGATCGCGAAATGCCTGCCATCGACGGTTTCGGTGGTGAACATGTTGTCACCGAATGACTGCCAATGCCCCGAGCTCTCCCAAAGCGATCTCGACATGATCTCGGGCGTGTTGATTTCCTCGTAACCTGCGGCGTTTTGTTGCTCACGCATAAAGCCGATGAGGCTCTGGAAAAGGCTCCAGCCTTTCGGGTGCCAGAACACGGCACCGGGCGCCTCTTCCTGAAAATGAAACAAATCCATGATCTTGCCGAGGCGGCGATGATCGCGTTTCTCCGCCTCCTCGAGCATTCTGAGGTACTGCCGCAACTGCTTCTCGTTCGACCACGCGGTGCCATAAATGCGCTGCAGCATTTCGTTGTTGGAATCGCCGCGCCAGTAGGCGCCGGAGACATGCGTGAGCTTGAAGGCTTTGCCCAGCGCCCCGGTCGAAGGCAGGTGAGGGCCACGGCAGAGATCGATGAACTCGCCCTGCCGATACAGCGTCAGGTCTTCGGTCGACGGGATGCTCTCGATGATCTCCGCCTTGTACTCCTCGCCTACGCTGCGAAAGAATGCAGCCGCTTTGTCGCGCTCCCAGACCTCGCGCTCGATTTTCTCGTCGCGATCCACGATCTCCTGCATGCGCGCCTCGATGGTCGCGAGATCGTTATCTGTAAAGGCATCATCACGCGCAAAGTCGTAATAAAACCCGTTTTCAATGGCGGGACCGATCGTTACCTGCGTATCCGGCCACAGTTCCTTCACTGCCTCGGCGAGCACATGGGCGGCGTCGTGCCGCAGCAACTCGAGGCCCTCGTCGGAGTTCCGCGTAAGGATTTCTATCGCGGCATCCTCGCTGATTTCACGGGTGAGATCCCAAAGCGCCCCATCGACGCGCACTGCGATGGCGTCACGGGCGAGGCCCTTGCCAATGCCCGCTGCGATGTCGGCACCGGTGGTTGCCCCGGCAAACTGCCGCTCGGAGCCATCAGGTAACGTTATTTTCGGCATGGTCAGACTTTCACAGATCGATAGAGGTCGTGCCACACGGCACGGCGCGGTATTGTACGCGAATTAGGATAGTTCGCGTACAATACCGCGTCTTCAGGCAACGGCCAGACCCTTTATCTATGAGTGAGACCGAAGCGCGGGACTTTATCCGCCAGATTATTCATGACGATCTTGAATCGGGAAAACACACCGAGATCGTGACCCGTTTTCCGCCGGAGCCGAACGGCTACCTGCACATCGGGCACGTCATGTCCATTTGCCTGAATTTTGGCGCGGCGGCGGAGCATGGCGGCCGCACCTTTTTGCGCCTGGACGATACCAACCCCGGCAAGGAAAGCACGGAGTACGTCGACGCCATCAAGCGGGACGTCCACTGGCTGGGTTTCGACTGGGGCGACCGCCTTACGCACGCCTCTGACTATTTCGAGCGGCTCTACGAGTCCGCCGACCCGGCTCATCGAGATGGGATGCGCCTACGTCGACAGCCTCAGTGCCGAGGAGATTCGTGAGCACCGCGGAACGCTGACCGAGCCCGGTGTGGACAGTCCGCACCGCAATCGCAGCGTCGCAGAGAACCTCGACCTGTTTCGGCGCATGCGCGCCGGGGAATTCGGCGACGGTGAACTCGTACTGCGGGCAAAAATCGACATGAGTTCGCCGAACATGAACATGCGCGATCCCGCGCTGTACCGGATTCGGCACATCCCGCACCAGAACGCCGGCGACAAGTGGTGCATCTACCCGATGTACGACTTCGCGCACGGCCTGTCCGACGCCTTCGAGCACATAACCCACTCGCTGTGCACGCTGGAGTTCGAGGATCACCGGCCGTTGTACGACTGGTTTCTCGACCAGCTCGAGCCGCCGCATCGTCCGCGGCAAATCGAGTTTTCCCGCCTCAACCTCGCCTACACCGTAACCAGCAAGCGCAAATTGAACGCGCTGGTGGATGAGGGAGTGGTCTCGGCATGGGACGACCCGCGCATGCCGACGATTGCCGGCATGCGCAGACGCGGCTATCCGGCAGCGGCGCTGCGCGATTTCGTCAAGCGTGCCGGGGTGACGAAGAAAGACAAGCTGATTGAAATGGGCGTGCTGGAAAACTGCGTGCGCGAGACGCTCGGCGATAGCGGCTGAGCGTCGCATGGCGGTCCTGCATCCCCTGAAAATCGTGCTGACAAACTACCCCGAGAACGAGGTCGAGATGGTGCAGGCGATGAATCATCCGGGACGACCCGAGCTCGGCACGCGCGAGATGCCGTTCTCGCGTGAGCTCTGGATTGAACAGGATGACTTCATGGAAGCGGCGCCGAAGAAGTTTTTCCGCCTGAAGCCGGGCGGCGAAGTGCGCCTGCGTTTCGGCTATATCATCCGCTGCGATGAAGTGATCAAGGACGCGACCGGCGAGATCGTGGAATTGCGCTGCAGTTATGATCCGGATACGCGCAGTGGCGGCGGCGGCAGCGACCGCAAGGTCAAAGGTACGATCCACTGGGTATCCTGTGCGCATGCCGTTGATGCCAGCGTGCGCCTGTACGACCGCTTGTTCACTGAGCCGAATCCCAACGCACTGAAAGAGATCGACAGCGCGCTCAATTCGCAGTCACTGCAAATCGTGAGCGGCAAGCTCGAGCCGGCCCTGGCCGCCCTTGAAGCCGGTGATGGCGGTGCAGTTCGAGCGGCTCGGCTATTTCAGTCCGGATGAGAAAGACGACACGGTGGAGGCGCGGGTATTCAATCGCATCGTAACGCTGCGCGACTCCTGGGCAAAGATCGAGAAACAGGCGATGCAGCAGCAGAAATAGGGGTCAGCGCGAGGCGCGCTAAGGTATCGCTCAGGTCGTGTAACCGTCGCGAATAACGAGCGGCGCGCCGCGGGCCGAACCCAGTCCCTCCGCGGCGTTGCCTTCCGCGCGCGCAACTTCAATGACGCCAAACGAATTGACCAGGGCGAGGAAGTCGCCGGGTTTTGCGCGCCCATAGGTTGTCAGCAGCGGTACCTGGTGACCCGCAATCTCGGCCACGGGTTGCCGGAAACTCTCGATTAGAGCGGCATCAATGGTGCTGATCAGGTTGCCGAACGCATCGATCGTAACGATGACACCGCTAACCTTGCCATTGACCACTTCCGGTTCGTCGAGCCAGCCGGGTGCCCACTCGCTGACGGCGTCACCGATGTCATCGACGGCAATGCGACCGGCGGCAATCTCGGCCGCGACCGGCGCAAAAATATCGCGACCGTGAAAGGTCGCGCTGGGATCGGGCAGGCCCAGCGCCTTGCTCACGCCGCTGTCGAGTTTGAATACTCTCGGCGAGGCCACCGTATCCAGGAGCTGCCCGAGGAGCCCGTTATCCGGGGCGATGAACACATGATCGTCGGCATCGACCAGCAGGATGTCGCGCTCGGTACCGACGCCCGGATCGACGATGGCGAGGTGCACGGTGCCGCGCGGAAACCATGCATAGGACCGGCTCACCCAGAAGCCGGCTTCCGGCGGCCATTGCGCCGGGATATCGTGAGCGAGGTCGACAACGCGTGCGGCCGGAAAGCGACTCAGGATGACGCCTTTCATCACGCCGGCGAACGGCCCTTTGTGGCCGAAATCGGTGGTAATCGTTATAACGCCGGACGGCTTCATCGTCTCAGGTAGCCGGCTCGGCGCGTGCATGCGTTCATGTTGTGCAGACGCCTTGCCCAGTAGAGGAAAACGGTATCGATCATAGCAATAACAATCTTGAATAGTACTTGGCGGCACCGAGCGCCAGCGCGGTTTCGAGATCGACGATGCCCCACCAGGTCACCAGCGAATAAATCGAGCGTGTCGAGCAACCTGCGAGCTCATCGTCGAAGGTTATTGCGCAGCCAGAGCCAGCGTCTCGCCGGTCATCGCCTTGATCTTATGGAACGCCCAGACGTCGAAACGCTGGCTGATGTAATACGCCAGCAGTGAGCCGAAGATAAAGCGCGGTGTGAAATTGACGATGGTCGCGAAACGCTCGTGGATATTCGCCGAAAATTCCGCCGTATTCGGGTTCGCTTGCTGGGCAGGTAAAGCAGCGCCAGGCTCAGCATGACCAGCACGATGACGCTGACCGTGAAACCCATCCAGACCGCCTTGTTCGCCGCTTCCTCTTTGCCGTAATTTTCGCTGACAGGACATCGGTCGCAAAGAAGATGCTGGAATAAAAAATGACGCCGAGGCTGGTCTCCAGACCGAAAATTACCGTGAGCTTCGGGCCCTGCAGGTTGGCGAGGATGATCGCGGTCGCGATCGCAACCTGCAGTCCGGCCTTGCCGAACAGGCGATACAGTATGACCGTGCCGCGCGAGGTCGAGCACCAGCGTCGTCAGCCACAGCAGCTTCCTGGTTGGCCGCGAAAAAGTGCGACGACGCTTGTCGGAATCATGTCGGCTCTCGTCTCAGACGGCGAGCTTGTCGAGGTGCCAGTCGGCGTTGCCGAACAGCTGGCCGATCGCGGTCAGTCGTTTGAAGTAGTGCGCAACGTCGAGTTCCCAGGTGACGCCCATGCCGCCGTGCAGCTGCACGGCCTCTTCGCCGACTTTCTGCGCCGCTGGTGCCGACCAGGTACTTGATCGAGCTGATCGGCGCGTTTGGCATCGTCGCCGCCGGCGGCATTGAGCCATCGCCGCCCAGAGCAGCAGCGACTGCGCTCTGCTCGCAGGCAGTCAACATGTCGACCATACGATGCTGCAGGGCCTGGAAGCTGCCGATCGGGCACGCCAAACTGGGAACGACTCTTGGAGTATTCGACCGTCTTGTCGGTAAGAACCCGCATAATGCCGACTGCCTCGGCACAGATCGCCAGGGTTGCGTCGTCTATGGTTGCATCGAGTACTGCAAAGCCGCTACCCAACTCGCCGAGCACGCCGTTCGAATCAACCTCGACATTGTCGAGGTTGAGTTCGGCCGCGCGCAGGCCGTCGACGCTGCGGTACGCGTTGCAGGACACACCCGCCGCGTCGGCGGGGACAGCGAACAGTGAAATACCCTCCCTGTCGCGTTGTTCGCCCGCCGTGCGTGCCGGCACGATGATGAGCTCGGCAGTGCCGCCGTTAAGAACGAAACCTTTTCGCCCGTTCAGTACCCAGCTCTCGCCGCTCGATGCAGCGCTGGTGGTGATGTCGGCCAGGTCGTAACGGGCCTGGGGTTCCGTAAATGCGAGGGTCGCCTGCAGTTCGCCGCCAATGATCGGCTGCAACCACTGTTGCTTCTGTGCCGTGCTGCCAGCGCGCTTTAATACGCCGCCGGCAAGGATGATGTTGGCGAGATAAGGCTCGACGACAAGTCCGCGGCCGAAGCGCTGCATGACCACCATAACGTCGCGCTGATCGCCATCGAAACCGCCGTCGTCGTCGCTAAACGGTACTGCGGTCCAGCCCAGCTCGGCGAATTTTGTTCCAGACGTCGCTGCTGTAGCCTGTCTCGCCGGCCGCGTATTTTTGACGGGTGTCGAAGTCATACTCGTTGTCGATAAACTTGTCGATGCTGTCTGCGAGCATCTCCTGTACTTCATTGAGAGAGAAATCCATTACCTGTCCTCAGAGCCCAAGCACGTGCTTGGCAATAATGTTTTTTTGTATTTCGTTGGAGCCGCCGTAAATCGATGCTTTGCGATTATTGAAGTAGCGCAGCGACGACCGGGTTTCGGTGCCTTCGCCAACGTACTCACCGCCAAAGTCGGGCAGGAACTGGTCCGGAACAAACGGCAGCGCGTAGTAACCGGCCGCCTGCAGGTACAGCGTGTCGATGGCCTGCTGTATTTCGGTGCCCTTTATTTTCAGGATGGAGGACTCGGGGCCCGGGGCCTTGCCTGAGGCAACCGCGGCGAGGGTCCGCAATTCGGTGTATTCGAGCGCTTTCAGATCCACCTCGATGGCCGCCAGTTTGCGCATGAAATTCATGTCCCGGGCCAGCGGCGCGGCGCCTCTCACCGAGCTTTCCACCTGCTGGCGAAGTCGTCGCAGTCGATACCTCGAACGCGCGACACCGGCGATGTTTGTGCGCTCATGCTGCAGCAGCACTTTTCCGTAGGTCCAGCCTTTCCCTTCCTCGCCCACGAGATTCTCGACGGGGACCTCTACGTTGTCGAAATGGATCTCGTTGACCTCGGGAACGCCATCGAGCAGCACGATGGGCTTCAACGTAACGCCCGGCGTTTTCATGTCGATCAGGATAAAGCTGATGCCTTCCTGGCGGCGCGCAACATCGGTGTTCGTTCGGACCAGGCAGAAGATCCAGTCGGCATACTGCCCGAGTGTCGTCCAGGTTTTGGTGCCGTTGACGACGAAATGGTCGCCAGCCAGGTCCGCCCGCGTGCGCAGAGAGGCAAGATCGGACCCCGAGCCGGGCTCGGAGTATCCCTGGCACCACCAGACGTTGCTGTCCAGAATGTCGGGCAGGAAGCGCTGCTTTTGCTCGTCGTTGCCAAAGGTGTAGATCACCGGACCGACCATGCTCAATCCGAAGGGAATGACTATCGGTGCATTGGCATCGGCCTCTTCGGTGGCGTAGATGTACTTTTGCACCGGCGTCCAGCCCGTGCCGCCGTACTCGACCGGCCAGTTGATGGCGGCCCAGCCTTTTTTGTTCAGCAGTTTTTGCCAGCGAACCTGGTCTGCGGGCGGCAGTTCAACCCCCCGCGACCGCATCTCACGAATATCGTCGGGGTACTCATCACGGAAAAAAGCCCGTACCTCTTTCTGGAAAGCGATCTCCGCGGCGCTGAAAGTGACGTGCATAGGAATAAATCCCTCTTTTTTACCGATCAATCAGCTTAGCAAACACCGGAGGGTTTCGTCTGTTGCGGTTTGTAACAAGGGCGACTTAGGGCAGAATGACACGATGAGCTCCCACCTGACGCCAGAAGCTTCGCCATTGACACGCCGCGCCACGACGGCCGACGCGCTGGGCCGTCCTTTGCATGACTTGCGCATATCCTTGCTTGACCAGTGCAATTTTCGCTGTCCCTATTGCATGCCGGAGGCCAAGTTTCATGCCGACTACGAGTTTCTGAAGCAAGCAGCAGCGGCTGACCTACGCGGAAATCATGCGGGTGGCAAAGGCGGCCAGCCGGGCTCGGCGTCAGCAAGCTGCGACTCACAGGCGGCGAGCCGCTGCTGGACAAGAACCTGCCGACCCTCGTCGAGGGCCTCGCGCGACTGCCGGGTGTCGACGACCTCGCGTTGACGACCAACGGCATGCTGCTCGCGCCAGTGGCTGCGCGGCTGGCGGAATCCGGGCTTGCAGCGCGTGACGATCAGTCTGGACAGTCTCGATCCCGCGGTGTTTCGGCACATGAGCGGTGGGCGCGGCGATTTGCACCGGGTGCTCGCCGGCATCGATGCGGCCGAACGGGCCGGACTGTCGCCCATCAAGATCAACGTGGTCGTGCAGCGCGGCGTCAACGATCATACGGTGATGGATCTGCTGGAACACTTCCGGGGCAGCGCGCACGTGGTGCGGCTTATCGAGTTCATGGACGTCGGCAATCGCAACGGCTGGCGCATGGACCAGGTCGTGCCGTCGAAGGTGCTGCTGGAACAGGTGATGCGGCGCTGGCCGGTGCGCCGTATCGACAAGAACTATCCGGGCGAGGTCGCGCGGCGCTATGCTTACGTGGATGGCGCAGGGTGAGATCGGTTTCATATCGTCGGTGACCGAACCGTTTTGCGGTGATTGCAGTCGCGCGCGCCTGTCGGCCGACGGTGTGCTTTACACCTGCCTGTTCGCGACGCAGGGAACGGATTTGCGCGAGGCGCTCAGGAACCAGGCGGACGAGGAAGAGTTGACCGATATCCTGTCGCGGATCTGGCTGCAGCGCGCCGATCGCTACAGCGAACTGCGGACGCCCAGCTGGCTGAGGCGCACAGGCAGCGTAAGGTCGAGATGTACCGGATCGGGGGATAGCGTGAGTAAACTGAGTCATGTCGACGCCGGCAACCGGCCAACAATGGTGGATGTCAGCGACAAAGCCACAACGTCCCGCGACGGCCCATGCGCAGTCGAGGGTGCAGTTGCCGGACGACATTGTGCAGCAGATAAGCGACTCGGAATATCCTGTCAAAGAAGGGGCCGGTTTTCGCGACGGCGATCATCGCCGGCGTAATGGCGGCGAAGAAAACCCACGAGCTGATCCCGTTTTGTCATCCGCTCGGACTCGACGACTGTCATATTGCCATCGCGATGGTCGGGCAGCGACGCCGTTATCGACTGTCGCTGCAAGGTCACGCACAAGACCGGCGTGGAAATGGAGGCGTTGACCGGCGCCAGCGTTGCGGCGTTGACGATCTACGACATGCTGAAAGCGCTGTCGCACGATATCGTGATCAGTGAGACGCGATTGATGGCGAAGAGTGGCGGCAAGCGGGATTTCAGGCGTGACTGACCGGCGTTCGGCGGCAGTGCTCTATGGCCTGGTGCTGGCCGGCGGCGAAAGCCGGCGCATGGGCCAGGACAAGGCGCTGCTGCAGCACGGTCAACAATCGCAGCTCGCGCACGTCGTGCAGATTCTCAATACATTGCTGCCGACAGGTGTTCGTCTCCACGCGTCCCGAGCAGCAGGATGAGGCGGAGCGCAGTCGCTTCCCGCAGATTATCGACCGCTACCGGGACCTCGGACCGATTGCCGGCATATTGTCGGCGATGGACGAACATCCGGCGGCGGACTGGCTGGTCGTCGCCTGCGATCTGCCCAACCTCGATGCCGCCACGATCTCCTACCTTGTCGAACAGCGCTCACCGGACAAGCCGTTCACGGCTTTCACCAGCAGTCATGACGGCCTGCCGGAGCCGCTGTGTGCCGTTTATCGCGCCGACAGCGCGGCCAACGTTCGGGCGTTCGTCGCGGACGGCATTCACTGTCCTCGCAAGATCCTGATTCGCTCCGATACAGAGCTTTTGGAGCAGCCGAATCCCGCATCGCTGGACAACATCAACACGCCCGACGATCTGCGCGGCAGCCGCCTCGGGGGCAGGGCATGACGCCGTCCGTCAAAACCGTCAACGTGCGTTATTTCGCCATGTTCCGCGAACACGCGGGTGTCAGCGAAGAAACGCTGAGTCTCGAGGTTGCAACCGCTGGTGACGTGTTCGAGCAAACCCGGCGTCGGCACGGCTCGAAGGAGCCGAACGGTCACTGCAAGGTGGCGATCAACGACGAAATGGCCGACTGGGCAACGCCTGTCAACGACGGTGACACGGTGCTGTTGTTCCCACCGGTCGCCGGCGGCTGAAATGATCAACGTTACGTCCACCGCAATCGACGTCGAGTCGCTAAAGAGCGCGTTGCGCGACCCCGGTGCGGGAGGCTACTGCAGTTTCGAGGGCTGGGTGCGCAATCAAAATGACGGGCGCCAGGTCGATCAACTGGAGTACGAAGCGTACGAGCCGCTCGTGATAGCCGAGGGCGAGCGCGTACTCCTCGAGGCCCGGGAGCGCTACCCTTATTTGCAGGCGCGTTGTGTGCATCGCACCGGCCTGCTCGAAATCGGCGAGCTCGCGGTCTGGGTCGGTGTTGCTGCCGCGCATCGGGATGAGGCGTTCAAGGCCTGCCGCTACATCATCGACGAGCTGAAGGTCCGGCTGCCAATCTGGAAAAAAGAACACTACGTCGACGGTGATTCCGGCTGGGTCAATTGTGAACGATGCGCGCAACACCAGCAGCAGTGACCGAACAGGGTGCCGTTCATGGCATTGCAGATTGCCTGTGGTTCAGGTATCACTAGCTGAAGCGTAGAGACGGACACAGTGATTGCGACGCATTAAATCCATTGAGGATGCCAAACGGCTGGAGGGGGAGGAGGTCGGACTATCCGACTGGGTCGTCATCGATCAGCATCGTATCGACCAGTTCGCCGAAGCGACAGGTGACTACCAGTGGATTCACGTGGATACCGAACGCGCAGCGAAAGAGATGCCCGACGGCAAAACCATCTCACACGGCTACCTGACGATCGCCCTCATTCCTGCCCTGACAGCCCGCTTCGTTGAGGTCGAGAATCTCGCGCGCGCCATCAACTTCGGCCTTAATAAGGTGCGCTTTTACGCCCCCGTGCCGGTGGGTGCCCGGCTGCGTGCCCGGGCGACGGTATTGCAGGCGAGGAAGCGGGCGGGAGCGCTGTTGTTGACATCGGAAGTGCGTATCGAGATGGAAGGGGCGCGTAAACCGGCCTGCGTTGCCGAAACGCTGGGTATGTACTTCTTCGACGAATAGGGCAGCGCGCCGCGACCTGCAGTCCTGTCAATACATGAATGCCGGGATCGCTTGCTGTTGTACGTTGAACAACAGAGACTTTGACACAGGGTTTATCGAATACTGACACAGGAGTGGGGCACGATCATGCACGGTCTGATGATGAACACACCGCTGCTCATTTCCTCTATCGCGAAGCACGCCGAAACGTTTCACGGTGACCGGGAAATTGTCTCCGTTACAGCGGACAATCCGCGTCACCGGTACACGTTCCGGGACGCAATCGGGCGTGCACGGCAACTGGCGAGCGGACTTGAGAGACTGGGGCTGAAACGCGGCGACCGGGTGGCCACGATCGCCTGGAACGACTATCGGCACCTCGAACTCTATTATGGCGTGAGCGGCGCGGGGTATGTCTGCCATACGATCAACCCGCGCCTGTTTCCCGAACAGCTGGTCTTCATCATCAACCACGCCGAAGACCGCTGGATATTCACCGATGTCATGTTTGTGCCGCTGCTGGAGAAGTTATTGCCGCAGATCCCGAATGTCGAAGGTTTTTGCATCATGACCATTGAGGCGAACATGCCCGATACCTCGTTGCCCAATGCGCTGTGCTACGAGACCTTCATCGCTTCGGAATCGTCGGACTACGAATGGCCGGAACTGGATGAGCGCTCGGCATCGGGACTGTGCTACACGTCGGGTACCACGGGTGACCCGAAAGGTGTGCTGTACGACCATCGATCACAGGTGTTGCATGCGTTCGGTGCGCCGGCCCCTGATGTCATTAACCTGTCCAGCACCGACTGCCTGCTGCCCGTTGTGCCGCTATTCCACGTCAATGCCTGGGGGGTGCCGTACTACGCGCTGATGGTCGGCGCCAAGCTTGTATTTCCTGGACCGAAAATGGCGGACGGTGCCGCGCTCTATGAGCTGATGGATACAGAGGGCGTGACGATTGCACTCGGCGTGCCGACGGTCTGGCTCGCGCTCCTGCAGTATTGCGCCAGCGAAGGAAAACGACTGGACACATTGCAGCGTACGCTGGTTGGCGGCGCCGCCGTGCCGCGCTCGATGATCGAGGCGTTTCGCGACCAACACGATGTCGAGCTGCGCCAGGGATGGGGCATGACGGAGATGAGTCCGCTCGGCACCGTTAATTCGCTGAAGGCCGGTCTCGAGTCGCTGTCGCCCGACGCGCGGCTCGATCTTGCCACCAAGGCCGGCCGGGGCATCTTCGGTTGCGAGCTGCGTATCGTTGACGACGACGGCACGGAACTGCCGTGGGACGGCGTGGCCTACGGTGCCCTGCAGGTTCGCGGTCCCTGGGTTTGCAGCGACTATTTCAAGCTGGAAGGTAGCGCCGGAACGCATACCGCCGATGGCTGGTTTGAAACCGGTGACGTTGCGACCATCGATGCCGAAGGCTACATGGCGATTACTGATCGATACCAAGGATGTGATCAAGTCCGGTGGTGAGTGGATCAGTTCGATCGCGCTCGAGAATACCGCGATGGGCCATCAGGCCGTTGCCGAAGCGGCCGTGATCGGCCTGCCGCATCCCAAGTGGACCGAACGTCCGCTGCTGGTTGTCGTCCGTGCGGAGGGACAAGTTGCTACGAGGGAGGAATTGCTGGCTTACTTCGAAGGCAAGGTGGCGAGCTGGTGGATTCCGAACGATGTTGAATTCGTCGATGAATTGCCGCATACGGCGACCGGCAAAGTGAAGAAGATTGAATTGCGTCGGCAATTCGCGGACTATGCATTTCGAGAGTAACGCTCGAACCCAACATCACTGCAAGGAAAAGCTATGGGCGATCCGCTGCGCCTCTACGGCCTCAAGGCCCTGGTTCTGAACGCCTCCGACGGCATTGGCGAGGCAGTCGCGCGCACGCTCGTCAAACACGGCGCTCTCGTCGTTGCGGTCGGGCCACGCAACAGTGGCATAGAGCGGCATTTCGACGCGGTCAAAGGCATCACTGGCAAATCGGCGCTACTGACCGACCCCGAGCAACTGCCCGCGGTGATCGAGGAGGCGGTGGGTGAACTGGACGGTATCGACATTCTGGTCAATGATTTTCCCGTGTATCCCGCGCAACCCTTCGAGCAGCATGACGACGGGCTCGACAATCTGCTGCAGCTGCGCTCGATGCTTACGATGGCCGCGTGCCGGGCGGCGCTGCCGCAGCTGAAGAAAAGCCCGCAAGGCCGCATCATTAACATCGGCTGCCTGCGCAGTTTCTTTTCCACAAAGGGCGCGGCGGCACGTGCCCATGCGGAGCAGGATACCGCCAAGTTGACGCGTGAACTTGCGGCAGAGAATGGCGAATTCGCAATAACGGTCAACTACATTCAACCGGGCGCCGTCATGACGCCGCAAAGTCGCGAAGTGTTTCGCAAGGACAAATCGCTGCGGGATCACTTTATGCGTGGCTCCGCCGCGGGCCGCCTCGGAGAGGCCCTGGACGTTGCCAAGGTCGCGCTTTTCCTGGCGAGCGACGATGCCGCGTTTGTGAGCGGCACCGGCATTACCGTCGATGGCGGACCGTCAAGCGCTTCATAAACCATGCATGCGGTGCTCAAAGACCTCATCACGCTGCTCACGCTCGAGCGTATTGAGGACAACATTTTCCGTGGCGACAGTCGCGACATCGGCAGCCCCCAGGTGTTTGGTGGCCAGGTGCTGGGGCAGGCGTTGTCGGCGGCCCAGCACACGGTCGAAGGCAGGGTGGCGCACTCGCTGCACGCGTACTTCCTGCGCCGGGGCGACATCAACGCACCGATAATCTACGACGTCGACCGGGCGCGTGACGGCGGCAGTTTTTCGAATCGACGTGTCGTCGCGATCCAGCACGGCCGGCCGATCCTGAACCTGGCGGCGTCGTTTCAGAACCCGGAACAGGGACTGGAGCACCACGCAGACAATGCCGGACGTGCCACCGCCGGCGGGCCTCAAAGACCTGACCGAGGTCGCGACCGACATCCTCGAAAAGATCCCGATGAAATTGCGGCGCTTCATGACGGACAAGCGCCCGTTCGAATTTCGCCCGGTCGATCCGGTGAGTTTCGAGTCCTGTGAGAAACTTCCGCCGCAGAAGTGCGTCTGGATACGCGCGGTGGATCGGCTGCCGGACGACCTGGCGCTGCACCAGAATTTGTTTGCCTACGTCTCGGATTTCGAGTTGCTTGCTACGTCCACCTTGCCGCACGGACTGTCGTTCAGTCGCGGCAACGTCATCATGGCCAGCCTCGATCACGCGCTGTGGTTTCACCGGGACTTCAGAATGGACGAGTGGTTGCTGTACTCGATGGACAGCCCGAATGCTGCCGGCGCGCGCGGCTTTGCGCGCGGCCAGCTGTTCAGTGAAGCCGGACAGCTGCTGGCATCCACGTCCCAGGAAGGCCTGGTCCGCGTTGTAGATGCCGGCCAGGCGCAAGCCGCGTTCGGAACCTCGCCACCAGCCTTAAGTGACGGTGCGATGCGTTATTTTGCCTTGCCCTGGGCGGCAACGGCCGCCGCCGCTTTGGCGATAGCATCCGCGTCGCCCAGGAATTCGCGTGACACGGGCTTCAACTTGTCGTCGAGTTCGTAGGCCAGTGGAATGCCGGTGGGAATATTGAAGCCGGTAATCTCTTCGTCCGACACTTCGTCCAGCATCTTTACCAGCGCGCGCAGGCTGTTGCCGTGGGCTGCGATCAACACGTTGCGCCCGGCTTTGAGGTCCGGCGCGATCACGTCATTCCAGCAGGGCATCACGCGCTCCAGCGTCAGCTTCAGCGACTCCGTCGCCGGCAGATCCCTGATACCGGCATAGCGGCGGTCGAAGGCCGGATGGCGCTCGTCGCCGGCATCGAGCGCGGGCGGCGGAATGTCGTAGCTGCGGCGCCAGATATGGACCTGTTCCTCACCGTACTTGGCGGCGGTCTCGGCCTTGTTGAGGCCCTGCAATGCGCCGTAATGACGCTCATTCAGGCGCCAGTCGCGGACCACCGGAATCCACATGCGGTCCATCTGGTCGAGCACATGCCACAGCGTGCGAATCGCACGTTTCAGGACGGACGTGTAGGCAATGTCGAAGTCGTAACCGAGTTCCTGCAGCAATCGCCCGGCATCGATGCCCTCCTGCACGCCTTTCTCGGTGAGGTCGACGTCTGTCCAGCCGGTGAACAGGTTTTTCAGGTTCCAGTCACTTTGCCCGTGTCGGCAGAGTACGAGTTTGCCCGCCATGGTTTCTCCGTTTTGTTGTTGCTTTGATTGGGGTGAGGTCAGCCGAGTGTCAAATGACGAAGCCGCTGTGCGGCCACCGACAAAACAGCGAAGTCGATGTTACCACGCAGCTTCATTTCCTCGATCATGCCGCGGAATACAGCCACCTCATCAGCGTGTTTTTCCAGCCATTTCCTGCGCGATGGTGCCCGAATCCGCCTTGCCTCGACTTGTCACCAGTTTCAGTGCGATATCCCTGCGAATGCGGTAAAACTCGTCGCGCAGGTTACTGCGCGCAATCGCCTGCCAGCGACCGTTGACCTTCAGGTCCTCGGCGCTGTTGTGCAGCCATTGCAGGTCGAGACCGTCGTTGAAGGTTGAATAGACACGCGCCGTGTCGATTGACATCGCGCTTGCGTTCCGCCGCAACGTCGGCTATGTCCAACGCCGCGCGCGTTACCAATAGCAGCGCCATCCCGTGCGCGAGCTTCTGCGGGACGCCCATCTTGATCCAGGCCTCCTCCGCGGTGTCGTTGCGCGCCCGACTGGCTTTCGACAGGTAGGTATTGCCGCGCGTGTAAACCAGGCCCATGCTGTCTTTGAGGCGATCGACGGTCGCAACGATGTCGAGTTCGCTGCCAAAGCGCTCGACAAGCCAGTAGCAGGTATGACGCAGGGCCCGGCTGACTTCGAACATCATGGCAACCTGCGCTTTCGCGGGTATCGCGTTATCCAGTGACTCGATAGTGCGCAGCAGCGGCATGGCGCGGCAGATAATGCGCGCAATTTCATAGGCGCGCGCGACCGTCACGACGTCGGCACCCGTATCAAGCTGAATGCGCCGGACGAACGACGGGCCCATGCGATTGACGAGCGCGTTCGACACCAGTGTCGCAAGAATCTGCCGGCTCAGGCGATGGCCCGGAATGAGGTCCGCATAGCGGCGGCGCAACACCGGCGGAAAATAGCGCTGCGGATCGATCTGCAGAAAATCTTCAAGACTCTCGTTGGAGTCGATAAGGCCATTGTAGAGATCGATCTTGGCATAGCTCAGGACGACCGCAAGTTCCGGTCGGGTGAGACCCTGCTTGCGGCTGCGGCGGTCCTCGATCTCGCTATCGTCCGGCAGAAACTCCAGGGCACGGTTAAGCAGGCCGGTGCGCTCGAGCGCGGTAATCAGCCTGGCCGTCTCGTCGATACGGGCGACGGACAGGGTTTCGCTCATGCTGATGGCCTGCGTTTGCAGGTAGTTGTTGCGCAGCACCAGGTTGGCAACGTCGTCGGTCATCGAGGCGAGCAGCTCGTCGCGCTTCTTGCGCGTCATGCCTTTTTTCTTGGCAACGTCACCCAGCAGGATCTTGATGTTGACCTCGCGGTCCGAGCAGTCGACACCGGCTGAATTGTCGATGAAATCGGTATTGATGCGGCCGCCGTGCTGGCTGTATTCGATTCTGGCGCGCTGCGTAAAGCCGAGGTTGCCGCCCTCGCCAATCACCGCGCAGCGCATCTCGTCCGCGTTGACCCGCACCGAATCGTTGCTGCGGTCGCCCACGTCTGAGTGACCCTCGGTGCTGGCTTTGGCATAGGTGCCGATGCCGCCGTTCCACAGTAACTCCACCGGCATCTTAAGAATCGCGCGGATGAGGGCGTCCGGCTGCAGACTCTGGTCGTCGATGTGCAGCAGTTCACGCGCCTGTTTGCTGAGGCGAATGGACTTGGCCTGGCGCGAGAAGACGCCGCCGCCTTTGGATATCAGTGCCAGGTCGTAGTCGTCCCAACCCGATCCTGCCTTGCGAAACAGTCGCTGCCGTTCCCGAAAACTGCGCGCGGCGTCCGGTGTGGGATCCAGGAATATGTGTCGATGATTGAACGCCGCGACCAGCTGGATCTTCCGCGACAACAGCATGCCGTTACCGAACACGTCGCCGCTCATATCGCCGATGCCGGCGACTGTAAACAGCTGTTTCTGGATATCCACGCCTTTTTCCAGGAAGTGCCGCTTAACCGCTTCCCATGCCCCACGCGCCGTGATGGCCATTCCCTTGTGGTCGTAGCCCGCCGATCCACCCGAGGCAAACGCATCGTCGAGCCAGAAGCCGTACTCGGCGGAAATGCCGTTGGCGATGTCAGAGAACGTTGCTGTGCCTTTGTCGGCCGCCACGACCAGGTAAGGATCGTCACCATCGCGGCGAACGATCCGCGGCGGTGTGATCACGACATCGTCGACGACGTTGTCCGTCAGGTCGAGGAGGCCGCGAATGAAGGTCTTGTAGCAGTGTATGCCGTTCGCCATGATCGCGGCGCGGTCGCCTGATCGGCGCGCGCTTCGGGAAGAAGCCGCCTTTTGCGCCGGTGGGCACGATGACCGTGTTCTTGACGATCTGGGCTTTCATGAGCCCCAGGATTTCCGTACGAAAGTCCTCACGCCGGTCAGACCAGCGCAATCCGCCGCGCGCAATCTGCCCGCCCCTGAGATGCACGCCCTCGACTTCCGGCGAATACACGAATACCTCGAAATGCGGGCGCGGCAAGGGGATCTCGGGAAGCCTGGCGGGGTCGACCTTGATCGAGATGTAGGACTTCGGCCCGCCGGTGTCTTCCGCGACCTGGAAGTAGTTGCTGCGCAACGTCGCATCGATGCCGCCTTTGAAGGCCGTGAGGATACGGTCCTCATCGACGTTACGCGCTTTCTCCACTCCCCGTTTTACCGCATCGCAAACGTCCTGCAACTCGCTGTCACGCCGCTTTTTCGGGATATCGGGATCGAACTGCAGCTCGAACTGCTGCACCATACATCGCATCAGTCCTGCATGCGCGACCAGCACATCCTCCATGTACGCCTGGCTGAAAGGGACGCCCAGTTGCAGGATGTGTTTGGCGTAGCAGCGCACCAGCGCTGTCTGTCGCCACTCCAGTTCGGCACTGACGACAAGGCGATTCAGGCCGTCGTTTTCGGCTACGCCATGCATCACGGCCATGAAGCATTCTTCGAATCGCTTGGCTACCGCTTCGATGTCAATCGAGGCGCCGCTTTCATGTCGCAGGTGAAAGTCCTGAATCCAGAAGCATTCTCCCGACGCCAGGTTCACCTCGTACGGCCGCTCTGTATAGACGTCGACACCCATGTGCTCGAGGACGTCCAGCGCAATCGACAACACCACCGGTTCGTTACGACTGTATACAATGAAGTGCATGTGGCCCGGTTCGGCATCCTCGGGCACGTACAGGCTGACGGTTCGTTCACTCGCAGACGGCAGCATGCTGTCAATCTGCTGGATATCGGCGCACGCGTCCTTCGGCTTCGTATCCTCCTGGTACCCGGCCGGAAATACGTTTTTGTAGGTGCGGTAAAGCCGCGATCCTTCCTCCTGGCCATAGCGCTCCAAAAGATGCGAGTGCAAGCGGTCTGCCCAGGTAACCACCAGTTCCGCGACCTGCTCCTCGATGCGGTTGATGCTGATGCGCGGCCGATCGCTCTGGGCGGTGCGCACGATGCTGTGCACTCGAGCGAGTGCCGAGTCGGAAATCTGAACCGCCGAGTCGACAGACAGGCCACCGAAGGACTCCATCAGGAGTGTCTCGATTTTTCGCCGGATTGCCGTCGTGTATTTCTCACGCGGCACGTACACGAGGCATGAGAAAAAGCGCCGGAAAGGGTCCCGGCGCAGGAACAGTTTGATCCGCTGGCGGTCCTGCAGGTTGAGTATGCCGAGCGTGGTTCGCGTCAGGTCCTGTACAGTGCTTTGAAACAGCTCCTCGCGCGGGAACGTGTCGATGATATGCAGCAGCGCTTTGCCGCGATGCCCCGCCGGATCGACATGCGTTCGTTCAATGACTTTTTGTACCTTGTGCCGTAGCAGCGGAATATTTTTCGGGCTTTCGCTGTAGGCCACGGAGGTCAGCAGGCCAATGAAGCGGTGTTCGCCGATCGCGTTGCCGCGCTTGTTGTAGATCTTGACGCCGATGTAGTCGAGAAAAGCCGTCCTGTGCACCGTGGAACGGGAATTCGCTTTCGTCAGGATCAGCCAGCCGCGAGAGCGTGTCGCTCGCTGCATTTCCGCCGTCAATTCCACGCCCTTGGCGCCGCGATCCTCGCGGCTTAATACGCCAAGCCCGGTATCCTTGACCGGCTTCAGGAAAGTGCGCTTGCCCGATTTCGACAATGCGTATTCACGGTATCCGAGGAAGGTGAAGTGGTCATCTGCCAACCAGTCGAGCAGTGCCTGGCTTTCGGTGCGCAGTATCGGATCGACATCCTTCGGCCCGTTTTTCAAGAGATCACGGGTTTCGCGCATGCGTTGGCGCATCGCTCCCCAGTCGCGAACAGCGACGCGAACGTCACCGAGGACCTTGACGATCTCCTGTTCCAGGACCTTGAGCTCGTGCTCGTCGGACTCGAAATCGATAGCGAAACGGATGAACGATTCGGAACGCGCGTCCTCGTTGTCCGGACCGGTGATGGATTGCAGTTTGCCGTCGCGATCGCGAGTCACCGAGATGATCGGGTGTATGGTGATGTGCACCACGCGGTTGTGCCGATTGATCGCAGCCGCCACCGAGTCAACGAGAAACGGCATGTCGTCATTGACCATTTCCACGAACGTATACGCTGACGCGTAGCCGTGCGTTTTCTCGGTCGCATTGAATATTCTGACCAGCGCCTGGCCGGCACGCCGTTTCGCACCGAACTCGAGGTGGTCAAGGGCGATGCGCGCCATGATCTTTTCGGAACGGCCCTGCAGGTCCTCGACGGGAACGTTGGCGAAGTATTGCGCGAGATACCGGCGAATCTGGGAGGGTTTCTTTATGAGGCGGGACTTGACTGGCGATGCGACGATGGTGTCAACGATAACTTGTCGGATATCGCTGCCTCTGCGGTTCTCGTTTGGTGTCACTGCGTATGCTCCGACCGTAGATGACGGCCCGACAGGTTGAAAAGTGTGTCCCCGATGTGCGTGCCGCCGGTACTGCTGTCGCGGTTCTGGAAGCGCTTTGGATTATACAGTAATTGCAGCGATGGAGAGTTCGCGCAAAGCGAAAGGGCGTGCCGCAGTGTGGCGGGCGGAAAGTAACCGACAGGGCGGCCGGATCAGCTCTTGTCCAGCATGCGGGCGCGCTTGAGAAGGCGATCCATGATGCCGTTGAGTTGCCCGATTTCATCAATACTCATGCCCTCAAGCAGATCGCGTTCGAACTGCAGGGCGAGTGGCGCAATATCGTCGTGAACGCGGCGCCCTTCCGCCGACAGGTTCAAAATTGAGCGACGCCGGTCGGCATCGGCAAACTCACGATCAATGCGACCATTTTTCAAGAGCCTCGTGACGGCCCGGCTGACAGCGACCTTGTCCATCAGCGTCCGCTCGGCGACCTCGACGGCGGACAATCCCGGGAAGCGGCCAAGAATCGCGATGACCCGCCACTCGGGTATCGAAAGGCCGAAGCGTTTGTCGTAGGCGTGCGCAATTGTCGTGCTGACGGTGTTCGACAGGATCGAAAGCCGGTAAGGCAGAAACTTCTCGAGAATCAGCTCATCGGTCATGCGCACCAATCTATCACGCAAGGTGAGGCAGGGCGAGATACTCCGTGGACTGCATTTCGATCAGGCGACTGATGGTTCTGTCAAATTCGCCTGTCAGGCGGCTGCCCTGGTAAAGAGACCTGACTCCTGTTTCTGCCGAGAGAATCAGCTTTACGCGTCGATCGTAAAACTCGTCGACGAGGGCGATGAAGCGCCGGGCCTGATTTTCCAGTGCGGCAGTAAAGCACGGTACACCGGAGACGATGACGGTTGGATACCAGCGGGCGATCTCAATGTAGTCCGCCTGGCTGCGAGGCCCGTCGCAGATATCGTCGAAGCTAAACCACGCGATGCCCTTGGCGCATTTGAGCGCGCGAATTTTGCGTCCGTACACATCGAGTTCCTTGTCCGTCCGTATTTCGCTGGAAGCCGATTCATCGAAAAAGAAGGCCAGCTTCTCGCCGGCGCGCGCGTCGTTCGGGTGAATATAGGTGCCGGCCTTTTGCAGCAGCCGCAGTCGATAGTCGGTCGCGCCGCTCATACTGACCACGCGGGTGTGCGTCTTGAGTAACGTTATAGCCTGCAGGAAACGCTGCCGTTGCAGCCCGTCCTTGTAGAGCTCGTCGGGCTCGGTGTTGGACGTGGCGACAAGGCACACGCCGCGACGGAACAGGCCCTCCAGCAGGCGGCCGAGGATCATCGCGTCGCCAATGTCGCTGACGAAAAATTCGTCGAAACACAACACGCGCGTCTCGCGGGCTACATCGGCCGCCACTTTATCGAGCGGGTCTTCGGTGTTTGGCAGCGCTGTCAGTCGCTGGTGAACCTCGTGCATCATGCGGTGAAAATGTACGCGGCGTTTTGCCCTGATCGGGAGATTTTCGAAAAACAGGTCCATCAGGAAGGTCTTGCCGCGACCGACATCGCCCCAGATATACAGGCCACGCGGTGCGGCGATCGGTCGGTCAAACGCGCTGGCCAGCAGCGCGCGCAAACCCCGTCCAACGCGGCGGCTTGCAGAGAGCCGCGCCTGCAGGGCCTCGAGTTCGGCGATTATTTCCAGCTGCGCCGCGTCCTCGCTGTGGCCATGGCGGCGGAGACTGGCGGCATAGGCATCGCGTATATTCAATCTACCTGTATTCCTGTATGTGCCGTGGCACGGCTGCACGGCAAGATTACAGCGGGAGTATAGTGGCCGCCAGCAGGCGGCCTGGACAGGCACCCGAAACGATAAGGAGAACGCGTCAAGATGTCGCAACCGAACGAACGCGAATCGATGGAATTCGATGTAGTCATTGTTGGTGCCGGACCCGCAGGTCTTGCCGCCGCCTGCCGCCTGCTGCAGCTCGATCCGGAGTTATCCGTCGTGGTCGTGGAAAAAGGCTCGGAAATCGGCGCGCATATCCTCTCCGGCAACGTGTTCGAACCGACGGGCCTCGACGAGCTGTTCCCCGACTGGAAGACAATGGGGGCGCCGGTAAAGACAGCCGTAACGGGCGACCTCGTGCACTACCTGACAAGTGACAGCGGCGCGGTACGCGTACCGGGCTTTTTTCTGCCGCGGCCGATGCACAACTTCGGCAACTACATCATCAGCCTCGGGCAGCTGTGCCAGTGGCTCGGCGAACAGGCAGAGGCGCTGGGCGTCAACGTCTTTCCGGGCTTCGCGGCGTCGGAGGTGCTGTACGACGAGCAGGGCAGGGTCAGCGGCGTTGCGACCAGCGATATGGGCATCGGCAAGGACGGACAAAGAAAGGCCACCTTCCAGGCCGGCTACGCGCTGACCGGCAAGTACACGATTTTTGCGGAGGGCGTGCGCGGCAACCTCAGCGAGCAGCTCATGCAGCGCTTTGATCTGCGTAAGGATGCCGATCCACAGCACTACGGTATCGGCATCAAGGAAGTCTGGGAGATCGACCCGGAAAAGCACCAGGAGGGGCTGGTCGTCCACACGACCGGATGGCCGCTCGACAACCACACCGAGGGCGGTGGATTCCTGTATCACGCCGCCAACAACAAGGTCTTTCTTGGACTGATCATCGCGTTGAACTACAAGAATCCGCACCTCTCCACGTTTGACGAGTTTCAACGCTGGAAACTGCACCCGAAAATTCGCACGTACCTGGACGGCGGCAAGCGAATCGCCTACGGCGCGCGTGCCGTCAACAAGGGCGGCCTGCAGTCGCTGCCGAAACTGACGTTTCCCGGCGGCATGCTCGTTGGCTGCGGTGCGGGCTTCCTCAACGGCGTGAAGATCAAGGGTGCGCACACGGCCATCAAGACCGGCATGCTGGCGGCCGAGAGCATTCATGCGGCGTTGTCCTCCGGCGACGCCGGCCAGGCGGACCTCGTGGACTTCGAGTCGCGGGTGAGCGAGTCGTGGGTCTACAGGGAATTGCACAGGGGGCGGAACTTCGGCCCCGGACTGCACAAGCTGGGCGTGTTCCTGGGCGCCGCGTTCGCGTTCATCGACCAGAATATTTTCTTCGGCAAGCTGCCATTCACCTGGCGCAACCGCGAGCCGGATCACGAGTCACTCGACAAGGCGGCTGACGCGAAACCGATCGACTATCCGAGACCCGACGGCGTCATCACCTTCGACAAGCTGTCATCGGTATTCCTCTCGAGTACCCATCACGAGGAAGACCAGCCCTCACACCTGTTGCTCAAAGATGCCACCATCCCGGTCGCGTTCAACCTGCCCAATTACGATGAACCGGCGCAGCGTTATTGCCCGGCGGGGGTTTACGAAATTGTCGAGAGCGATGGCGAGCCAGAGCTGCAGATCAATGCGCAGAACTGCGTGCACTGCAAGACCTGCGACATAAAGGACCCGCAGCAGAACATCGTCTGGGACGTTCCCGAGGGCGGTGGCGGTCCGAACTACGCCAATATGTGATCCCTAAGCCTACTTCGGCTGCATGCGAATCGCGCCATCGACGCGGATGGTCTCGCCGTTGAGCATCGCGTTGCCGTAGATGAATGCCACGGTGTCTGCGTACTCTTCCGGTCTGCCCAGGCGCGGCGGGAACGGCACCTGTTTGCCGAGTGACGCCTGCACCTCTTCTGGCATGCCGGCCATCATTGGCGTCATGAAGATACCCGGCGCGATGGTGTTGACGCGGATTCCGAACTGCGCGAATTCGCGCGCCAGTGGCAGCATCATGCCGACGACGCCACCTTTTGACGCGGAGTAGGCCGCCTGGCCGATCTGCCCTTCGAACGCCGCGATTGACGCGGTGCTGATAATGACGCCGCGTTCGCCGTTGTCGTTGGGATCGTTGTGTTGCATGACCGCCGCCGCTTCCTTGATGACGTTGTAGGAACCGACCAGGTTGACCTGGATGACGCGGTTGAAGTTTTCGCTCGGCCAGGGGCCGTCGCGACCCAGCGTGCGACCGGCGGTGGCAATGCCGGCGCAGTTGACGGCAAGCGTGATACCGCCCATGAACTCGCTGCGCGGCGCTGGCCGCATTCCTCGACGGATACTTCGTTGGCGACGTCCGTCTTCACGTAACGTGCGTGCTTGCCCAGCCTGGCGGCGGTCGCCTCACCCAGTTCGTCATTGATATCGAGAATGACCACGTGGCCACCGGCGTCAATGACTCGCTCGGCGGTCGCGAGCCCGAGACCGGAGGCCCCTCCGGTAATCAGTGCCCTGGCGCTTGATAATTGCATCTGGCTAACCCTCTATGAACAAATTTCTATGGCGATTGCGGTGGCTTCACCGCCACCGATACATTGCGTTGCGATACCGCGTTTAAGCCCGTGCTTTTGCAGGGCGTGCAACAGCGTAACGGTAATGCGGCAACCCGTCGCGCCGATCGGATGGCCCAGTGCGCAGGCGCCGCCATTAATGTTGACGCGCGCATGCTCGATGCCGATGCTCTGCATTGCCGCCATCGTAACGACCGCAAACGCTTCGTTGATTTCGTACAGGTCTGCATCATTAGGCTGCCAGCCGAGCTTTTCGAGCAAGCGTTCGAGCGCATGGATCGGCGCGGTCGTAAACCACGCCGGTTCCTGTGCGAAGGCCGAGTGCGCAAGAATTCTGGCCAGCGGCTTCAGGCCGCGTTTTTTCGCTTCGGACTCAAGCATCATGACGACCGCCGCCGCGCCATCGGAGATCGACGACGAGGTCGCTGCCGTCACGGTACCGTCTTTGCCGAACGCCGGTCGCAGCGTCGGTATTTTCTCGATACTCACTTTGCCCGGCGTCTCGTCGCCGCTTACCGTGACGTCGCCGCGTCGCGTGCTGATCGTCACCGCGGCGATCTCGGCCGCGAAGGTGCCGTCCGATACGGCGCGCTGCGCGCGTCGCACGGACTCGATAGCGAACTCATCCATTTGCTCGCGGGTAAATCCCTTCGTGTCGGCGGTGACCTGGGCAAAGTGCCCCATCATCTCGCCGTCGAATGGATCCTGCAGTCCGTCGTAGAACATGTGGTCCAGGGCCTGCTGGTGACCCATGCGGTAGCCGTCGCGGGCCTTGGGCAGCAGGTAGGGTGCGTTGCTCATCGATTCGAAGCCGCCGGCCACGACGACAGCGGCGCTGCCGGCACGCAGCCTGTCGTGCCCGAGGATGATGGATTCCATGCCGGAGCCGCACATCTTGTTGACCGTCGTGCACGGCACGCCGACAGGAATGCCCGCGGCCAGCGCGGCCTGCCGGGCGGGTGCCTGGCCGAGGCCCGCGGGCAGCACGCAGCCCATCAACACCTGGTCGATGTCGCCCGCGTCGATGCCGGCCTCCGCGATGGCGGCGCGGATGGCCGTGGCGCCGAGCTGGGGCGCCGTGGCGCCTGCCAGGGCCCCCTGAAACGCGCCAATGGGCGTGCGCTTTGCGGCAACTATGACAACGTCGTCGGATTTCATCTGCCTGCTCTCCAAAACTGTCCGCGCCCGAACGCAGAACGAACGACCACTGTCCGCAAAATGCGCGTGCGGCGCAATACTATCATTCTGTTATACCGGTTCAGTCAGGCGCGCCACTGGCGGCCGCATCCGGCGTCGGCGCAAGGTCAGGTTCGTCGAGGACAGCGAGAATACGCTGGCGCGCCGCCTCGGCGAGCGCGCGACTCTCCTGAAAATCCGCATCGCCCGGCGCGATCGGCGGCAGGATGTCGATTCGCAGGCGGTTCGGTCGCGGCCAGATACCGCCCGAGGGCAGCATCGCCCGCGTTCCCGTGATCGCGATCGGTACCACCGGCAGTGCCGCGCGCATGGCGGCGACAAAAGCACCCGGCCGGAAACGACCGACACCCGGTTCCTCGCGAAACGTGCCCTCCGGAAAGAAGGCCAGCGATTCGCCGTCCTGGGCGGCTTTCACGATCTGCCGTGCATCGCGCGCGCTGCCCGCGTGCACGTTGCGTTCAACGAACTTGGCGCCCGAGCGCCGCAGCAAAAAATGCACCAGCGGGATGTTTCGCATTTCGCCTTTGATCACGAAACTGAAGCGCGCAGGAAGGTAGCCTTTCAACAGCACACCGTCGACGTAACTGGCGTGATTGGCGACAACGATGCAATGCGTCCGCAGGCACATTGTGCAGACCGAAGACCTCGACCTTGACGCGTGGCATAATGAACACGGCTTTCGATGCAAACGTGGCCAGCCGGTGGCGCCGTTCCTTGCCGGGAACGAAAATCGTCACGAACAGCGCGAACAACACGGCCAGGGCAAAGCATGCCCAGGCGTAAGCGCCCCAGGCGAATTGCAGGCTGCGTGTGATGTAGTTCACGTTATGTCAACGCCGTCGGCAATCTGTGACAGCCATCACGCCGGGTGCAGTGCTTCATCAGCATACTCAGAAACCTTGGAAAAACCGTCGCTTGGCGATACTACAGCTTGCTGGCCTGGCGCGACTGTTATGCAGATCCGATTTATTGACATCGGCCTATGCTAACAGTCTGCCGGAACACCTTGGGGCAAGCATTGGCAGCGCAGCAAGGGATTGCGCGACACGACAAGTTGGAAGTTTATGGGTAGTAACGAGAACGGCAAGCAGGAACCAGAAACGGTGCAACGCTCGGAAGAGCTTGTCGACCGTTTTCTTGACGCGATCTGGATGGAGCGCGGACTGTCCAAGAACACTTTGGGCGCCTATCGTGCCGACCTCATGACGCTGTGTCGCAAGCTGTCGGATAGCGACAAGTCCATCGACATGGCGGAGAAGTCCGATCTTCTCGACTTCATTGCACTGCGTGCCGAGGGCGGTGCCAAACCGCGATCGACGGCACGCCAACTTTCAAGTTTCCGGCGTTTCTTTCGTTACATCATGCGGGAAGGTATGCGGGCGTCGGACCCGACCGCGGATATCGAAATGCCACGCATCGGTCGTTCATTGCCGAAATCCTTATCGGAAGACGAAGTCGATGCTCTTCTGAACGCGCCCAACACGGACGAGCCGCTGGGTCATCGCGACAGGGCCATGCTGGAGCTTCTGTATGCCACGGGCGTTCGAGTCTCCGAACTGATCAACCTCCGGCAGTCGCAGGTGAACTTCAACCAGGGTGTTATTCGCATCGTCGGCAAAGGTGATCGTGAGCGCCTCATTCCGCTGGGCGAAGAGTCGCAACGCTGGCTGCGCGAGTTTATCGACGGCCCGCGCATGGAGATTCTCCTCGAGCGGCAGACCGATTACCTGTTTCCCACGCGCCGCGGCGCACGCATGACGCGCCAGGCGTTCTGGCACATCATCAAGCGCTACGCCGAAAAGGCCGACATTGCGAAGAAAATGTCGCCCCACAGCCTGCGGCATGCGTTCGCTACGCATCTGTTGAATCGGGGTGCCGACCTCAGGGTCGTACAGATGTTGCTGGGTCACAGCGACCTGTCAACCACCCAGATCTACACGCACGTCGCGCGCGAGCGCCTCAAAGACCTGCACGGCAAACACCACCCTCGCAGCTAAACCCTGTGCCGCAAGCAAATACGCCCTTGTCGGGCAACATTTGCTAAACTCACGCCCCTGCAAGGAACCCGCTGCGGCAATCCGGGTCCAAAAAACTAACGTCAATCAGGAATGCGTGTAATGAAACCGAGTTTAATTGCTGGAAGCAAACTACTGGCCACCACCGTCGTGGCGTTCCTGCTGGCGGGCACGGCGTCGGCCGAAAACGGCGATGCGGCACTCGAAGCGGTACGGGTCAAGATAACGAAGCAGTTCGGCTCGGTGGAGCCGGAGAACGTAACGCGCAGTCCGGTCGATGGCTGGTTCACGATCCAGCAGGGTTCGATCATTGCCTTTGTATCCGAAGATGGCCGCTACCTGCTGCAGGGTGACCTGATCGACCTCGACTCGCAGGTCAACCTCACCGACGAAATGCGAAATGTCCGCCCGACGCGACCTGGTTGCCGGGCTCGCGACTGACAAGACCATCCACTTTTCGCCAGTGGACCCCAAGTACTCGGTGACCGTATTTACCGACATCGATTGCACGTATTGCCGCAAGTTGCACAGCCAGATCGAGGACTACATGGCGGCCGGTATTGAAGTGCGCTACCTCTTGTACCCGCGAAACGGACCGGCGTCGAAATCCTGGAGTACGTCGGAGAACGTCTGGTGTGCCAAGGATCGAAACCTCGCACTGACGGCAGCAAAGCTGGATCGCGAGTTCGAGACCTCACAGTGCACGTCATCAGCCGTTACCGATCACTACGCACTGGGCCGGGACATCGGCCTCAGCGGTACGCCGGCGATTGTCCTCGAAGATGGCACCCTGATCGGCGGCTACCTGCCACCCGACCAGTTAGCCGCGCGCCTGCAGCAGAACGCCGTTCGCTAACGGTGGTCAGGACCGTGAGCGTCGCAGCTCATGGAAGTGGACGCCGTTGTAAGTCCCGCGGTCTTCAAAGTACTTCCTGAGCGCGAATTTGCCGCTTTGGAACGCGATCTCGTCCCAGGGAATGTCGTCTTCGCTGAACAGGTCGACTTCCAGGCTTTCTTCGCCGACGCCGTAGTCTCCGACCAGCTTTGCCGTGAAGAAAAAATGCACCTGGCCCGCATCGACCACATCGACCGAGGCGAACAGGTGGCCCAGTTCGACCGTGGCGCAGGCTTCCTCCAGCGTTTCGCGGGCGGCGCCGCCGGCAAGCGTTTCACCGAGCTCCATGAACCCGGCCGGCACCGTCCAGAAGCCGTAGCGCGGTTCGATCGAGCGTTTGCACAACAGCACTTTGCCGTCGCGTTCCGCGATGCAGCCGACGACGATCAGCGGGTTCTGGTAATGCACGACGTCGCAGGCCTCGCAGACCCAGCGTTCGTGTGTGTCTCTTTCAGGGACTCGACGGCTAACCCGTCCTCCGCAGCTTGAGCAATATTTCATTGGTATCCAATTTGGTGCCGGGAGGGGGAATCGAACCCCCACTTCCTTTCGGAAACCGGATTTTGAATCCGGCGCGTCTACCAGTTCCGCCATCCCGGCCTGCAGTGTTTGACGGGCGCCGGCATCCGGCCCCGCCCGAAAGGCGCACAGTATAGGCGGGGATCCCGGCCTGTGCGACCCTTTGCGCTGCGGGGGCATCTACAGTGTGAGTGATGACCAAGTTTGCCGACATCGAAATAGACCCAGGGATAGTCAGGCGCGCCGCGCGCGGCGATGCGCGGGCGCACGAGATCATCTATCGCGCCTTTGCGACGCCCGTGTACTCGATTTGCCTGCGCTTCACCAAGGTGCCGGCGCATGCCGAGGACCTGGTGCAGGAGACCTTCATCGAGGTCATGCGCTCGATCGCCCGTTTTCGGGGCGAGGCGGCACTCGGTAGCTGGATTCGTCGCATCGCCGTCAGCAAAGCGCTCATGTTCCTGCGCTCGGCCTGGACCAAACGCGGCGAGGCGCTGGGCGATGACTGGCACGACGTCACCGCAGGCGATGTCGGCAGCCACGGCGTCTCGCGCCACCCGGACGACGCCATGGACCTCGACCGGGCGCTGGCGAACCTGCCGGACGCCGCGCGAGCCGTCGTGTGGCTGCACGATGTGGAAGGGTTTACGCACAAGGAAATAGCCGGACTGATGGGCAAGACCGAAAGTTATTCGAAGTCGCAGCTATCGCGGGCCTATCGACGGCTGCGGCCAATGCTCGCGACCGAGGAGCACGACACCGCGCCGGACAATGCCGTGCGGAGTTACTGAGATGAATCATGATACCGAGGACAAGAAAATGATCTGTGCGCTGACGAGTGATGAGCAGACCGAATCTGCAGAGTCAGCTGCGTGGACTCCCCGAGACGATGCCGCCGCGCGCTGTCTGGAGGCGAATCCGTGAACAGGCGGAGGCAGAAGGCCTGATCCGGTCGTCCACATTCGGCACGCGCCGGCAGTGGTTTGCGGGCCTTGGCGCTGCCGCCGCGGTGGTGCTGGCCGCCGTTCTGCTGCCGGGCATCGTCACTCCGCCGGCCAGCGATTTTCCGGTGGTACCGCAAAACCTGCCGAGCAATACGATCGCACTGTCGACACTGCAAACGCTGATGGTGCAATCGCGGCAGCTCGAGGACAATCTGCGTGCCTTGCCACAGCAGCCGCGCGTCATGCGCGCCAGCACCGTGGCGACGATCTCCGACCTCGAAGACCGCATTGCGGCCATCGATTACCAGCTGAATGACCCCGCCGTTCGCATGACGCCCGAAGACCGGGAGCTGTTCTGGCGGGAACGCGTACGTTTGATGAAGTCACTGCTCGCTTTGCGCTATGCACAGGCGCAACGGGCTGCCTTTTGACCCAGGAGTACAGGTAATGAACGACAGACAAATAATTGTTTCGCTGGCCGCGACACTGCTGTTGGCCGGCCAGTCGCTTGCGCGACAGACGAAGAAGTGCTGCGCGCCGAGGAGGCCCGCGAGGCCGAAGTCGAACGCCGCCTGATGGTGGCCGAGCAGCAGATGGCCGAGGCCGCGCGCCAGATCGCCGAGATCACGTCGGAACGGCTGCCGGGCATGATGAAAATGGAGCGACGCATCGAGCTGTCCAACAAGCCGCGGCTCGGCGTAACGATCGACGGCGACCAGCCGTCGGGGCCGGTTGAAGGCGTTGAGATAACAGGCGTCACGCCGGGCAGCGCCGCCAGCGACGCCGGACTGCGCGCGGGCGACGTGATCACCGCGGTAAACGGTGAATCGATGAGTGCGAATGACGCCGGCGTTGCGAGCGAACGACTGCTCGATTTCATGAAAGGCGTCGAGTCGGGCGATGTCTTGAAGGTCGCCTACCTCCGCGATGGCAAGGTGGGTTCCGTCGAAGTCGAGCCCCGGGTCGTGGAGAACAGTATGTTCGCCTGGCGTGGCGATGGTGGCCCGCACTTCACCATGCCGCACCTGCCGAATGCGCCGGCTGCCCCGGAGGATGATGAAGGAATTCAAGATGCAATTCGGTTTTCCGTGGGCCGGTACCGGGCTTGGCGAACTGGAACTGGTCGAGCTCAGCAAGGGACTCGGCCGGTATTTCGGCACCGACAGCGGGCTGTTGGTGATCAGTGCGCCGCAATCCGGCGCGTTCGAACTGCAGGACGGCGACGTAATCCAGAGCATCGATGGCCGCGAGCCGAGGGATGTTCGACATGCCATGCGCATACTGAGCTCCTACCAGGGCGGTGAGGCCCTGAAGCTCGGCATCATGCGTGACAAGAAGAAGCGCACGCTCGATGTCGAGATTCCGGCCGACCAGCACGGCGCGTTGTTCGACGAACCGTTGCCAGCGCCGCGACCGGCCGAGGCCCCGCTGCCGCCGGCGCCGCCGGCACCGGCAGTGGAGTCCGTGCGGAGCTGAGCTTCGTCAACCGGCCAACCGCCACCGTCGAGTGAATCCGCCGGGGCGCGCAGGGCTTTGCTACCATGCGCGCCCATGCGACTTTCCGATTTCGACTATGAGCTGCCCGACGAGCTGATCGCGCAATACCCGACGCTTGAGCGGCGCGACAGCCGGCTGCTGGCGTTGCAGGACTCGATCGACGACCGGCCGTTTGCCGATCTCCCGGGCCTGTTGCGACCGGGCGGACCTGCTGGTGTTCAACGACACGCGGGTCATCAAGGCGCGCCTCACGGGTCAGAAGGAAACGGGAGGGCGCGTGGAGGTCCTGGTCGAACGCATTACCGGTGCCAAGAGCGCGCTGGCCCACATTCGCGCCAGCAAATCGCCGAAGCCGGGCGGCCGCCTGGTCCTGGCCGCAGGCGCGAGGGCGCGGGTATCGTCGCGAGACGGCGACCTGTTTGCGCTGGAGTTTTCGGTCGAGGTCCTGCCGTTTTTGGAAACGCACGGTGAGGTACCGTTGCCACCGTACCTGCATCGCCCCGCCAGTGACGGCGACGTCGATCGCTACCAGACCGTGTATGCGCGGGAGCCGGGCGCCGTGGCGGCGCCGACGGCCGGGCTGCATTTCGATGACGCCATGCTGGAGGAAACGCTGGCGGCTGGCGCACAGCACAGCTGGGTTACCCTGCACGTCGGCGCAGGAACGTTTCAGTCGCTGCGCTTTGATCAGGTCGCCGACAATCGGCTTCACGAGGAACGTTTGCAGGTCAGCCAGGCATGCTGTGACGCAGTCACCGCCACGCGCGCCGCGGGTGGTCGCGTGATCGCCGTGGGTACGACCTCGGTGCGCGCGCTCGAGTCGGCAGCGGCAAGCGGCACACTGCAACCGTACGCCGGCGAGACGGAGCTGTTTATCTTTCCCGGTTACACGTTTCGAACGGTCGACGCAATCATCACCAACTTTCACCTGCCGCAGTCCTCCCTGTTGATGCTGGTTGCGGCGTTCGCTGGCCGTGAGCGGGTGCTGGCCGCCTATCGCCATGCCGTGCATAAGCGCTACCGATTCTTCAGCTACGGCGATGCGATGTTCATGACCCCGGGTACGTCCGTATGAAGTTTTCGATCACGGCGCGATCAGGTGCTGCACGAACCGGCACGCTGCAGTTTCGCCGGGGCGACGTCCTGACGCCGGCGTTCATGCCGGTGGGCACCTACGGCACGGTGAAGAGCGTCACCCCGGAAGAAGTCGCCGCCAGTGGCGCGCAGATAATTCTCGGCAATACGTTTCACCTGATGCTGCGGCCTGGCAGTCGCATCATTCGGGATCATGGTGGCCTGCACGAATTCATGAACTGGCCGGGACCGATCCTGACTGATTCCGGCGGCTTCCAGGTGTTTTCCCTCGCGGCCATGCGCAAGCTCTCGGAGGAAGGCGTGCGCTTCCAGTCACCGGTGAACGGCGACGAGGTGTTTCTGACGCCTGAAAAATCCATCGAGGTGCAGCACGACCTCAATGCCGATGTCACGATGATCTTCGACGAATGCACGCCGTATCCGGCGACTGCCAAGCGAGGCATCAACGTCGATGCAGTTGTCGCTGCGCTGGGCGATGCGCAGCCGACAGCGTTTTGATGAACTCAAAAACGAGGAACCCGATCGGGGTGAGGCGTTGTTCGGCATCGTGCAGGGCGGCATTCATGACGCGTTGCGCGTGGAGTCGCTGGACGGCCTGACCGATATCGGCTTCGATGGCTACGCGATCGGCGGGCTGGCGGTCGGCGAGCCCGAGGACGAGCGTCATGCCGTGCTGGATGCGCTGCTGCCGAAGATGCCCGAGGACGCGCCGCGTTACCTGATGGGCGTTGGCACGCCGGTCGATATTGTCGAAGCGGTGCTGCGCGGCGTGGACATGTTCGACTGCGTCATCCCCACCCGCCATGCGCGCAACGGCCAGCTGTTCACATCACGCGGCCTCGTCAAGTTCCGGCATGCCGCCTTCCGTGACGACACCGCGCCGCCGGACCGCGGAATGCCGGTGCTATACCTGTGAAAACTACAGCCTCGCCTACCTGCGGCACCTCGTTAAGTGCGGCGAGATCCTCGGTCCGCGGCTCGCGACGATCCATAATTTTCATTATTATCAGCAACTTATGAGCGAAATCAGGGCCGCAATCAGCGCCGGCACGCTGCCGGAGTTCGCGGCAACGCTGCGCGAGACCTACAGGAAACCGCCGCGGTAGCGCGGCACAAGGGAGTTTGCCGAAGTCGCCCCCACGTGTTCGGGTTGTGCCATAATACCGCGCTGATTTTCGGGGCACGTCCCGACAACCCACAAAACGACAAACACCAGTCTTTGGATCGCTAATGGATTTCTTCATTCAAAATGCCTATGCGCAGGGCGCGGGGCAGGGTGACTCGACCAGCTTTATCATCATGATGGTGCTGATGTTCGGCGCCTTTTATTTCCTGCTGATCAGGCCGCAGCAAAAAAAGCAGAAGGCGCACACAGAGCTTGTGGCGGGCCTGTCGGTCGGCGATGAGGTACTGACTGCGGGCGGCATCCTCGGGATAATCACCGCTGTCAGCGAGCACTATGCCGTTGTCAGGATAGGCGAGAACACCGAGATCAAGATCCAGAAGAGCAGCGTGTCCATCGTCGTGCCCAAAGGGACATTCGACGAAGCCTGAGCCGGCAACGCCAACGCAATGAATAAATATCCCCTGTGGCTGTATACGCTGGTCCTCGCCATTCTCATGGCGGGCTGCCTGCTCGCATTGCCCAATATCTACGGCAGCGTTCCGGCGGTACAGGTCGCCGACAATGCCAGCGCCCCGTATGACGAAGCCAGGCTCAATGAGTTTCGACGACTCGTGGAGGGCGCCGGCGTAACGCCGGAGGCGACCTATTTGCACGACGGTCGCGTCATCATGCGGTTTACGTCCACCGAAGATCAGGAGGCGGCCGGCAACCGCTTGCGCGAGCAGTATCGGCGCGAAGCCAATGTCGCCTCGACCCTGACGCCCAGGTTGCCCGAGTGGGTGCGCAGCCTCGGCCTCAGCCCCATGAGCCTCGGTCTCGATTTGCGTGGCGGCGTCTACGTACTGCTCGAAGTCGATATGAAAACAGCGATCGACAGCCGCCTCGCGTCCTATCAACAGGATTTCGAGGACAGACTGCGTAAAGACAAGATCCGTCACCGTGTCGACATCGATGAGCAGCGCATCGTCGTCCGGCTCACCGCTGCGGACGACCTGCAGGCAGCGCGCGACATCGTGCGACGCGCCGATACCGATGTCCTGATCGAAGACGGTGCGGATGGCAAGTCACTGACCGTGCGCATGAGCGAAACGCAAATTGCGGAACGCCAGAATTTCGCAATCGAGCAAAACCTGACGACGCTGCGCAATCGCGTCAACCAGCTTGGCGTCGCCGAACCGCTGGTGCAACGACAGGGTGTCGATCGCATTGTTGTGCAGCTGCCGGGCGTGCAGGACCCCAACCAGCTCAACAAGATCCTGACGGCAACGGCGACGCTCGAGTTCCGCCTGGTCGACCAGACCGGCGACGAACCCGGATCGCGGCGCTATCCCGGCCGCGGCGACGAAGACGCGCAGGTCCTGAAGCGCCAGGTGGTTGCCTCGGGCGACCAGATCGTCGATGCGAAATCCGGTTTCAGCGAGGGGCAGCCGGCGGTGTTCATTACGCTCGACTCGGCCGGTGGCGAGCGCATGCTGCAAACGACGATGGAGAATCTCAATAAGCCGATGTCGACCGTGTTTATCGAGACCCGTCGCGAGACGGTCGTGCAGAACGGCATCGAGGAACAGCGCACGATAAAGATCGAAGAGGTCATCAACACCGCGACGATTCGCGGCGTGTTCAAAAACAGCTTCCAGATCACCGGGCTGACGCCGATCGAAGCGCGTGACCTGGCGCTGCTGCTGCGTGCCGGCGCGCTGGCGGCGCCGGTTTACAAGATTGACGAACGCACGATAGGCCCGAGCCTCGGGCAGGACAATATCGATCGCGGCTTCAATGCGATCAAGATCGGTTTTCTTGCCGTCATCGTGTTCATGGCGATTTACTACAAGACCTTCGGTTTGATCGCCAACCTGGCCCTGCTTGTCCAATCTCGTTTTTATCGTTGCGATGCTGTCGTTCCTGCAGGCGTCGCTGACGCTGCCCGGCATTGCAGGCATCGTCCTGACCGTCGGTATGGCCGTCGACGCGAACGTGCTGATATTCGAGCGTATCCGTGAAGAAATCACGGCAGGTGCGTCGCCACAGCAAGCGATCCATTCGGGCTATGAAAAAGCGCTGTCTTCGATTACGGATGCCAACATCACGACGCTGATCGCGGCGATCGTCCTGTTCGGTGTCGGCACCGGCCCCATCAAGGGTTTTGCGATCACCCTGATGCTGGGCATCATCACCTCGATGTTTACGGCCATCGTGGGCACCCGCGCCATCGTTAACCTGTTATTCGGCGGCCGCAAGCTCGAGTCGTTACCGGTTTAGGAAGCCTTACTGTGAAACTGATCAAAAGCACGACGACGATCGACTTCCTTAGCCTGCGGCGCCGCAGGATCGCGCTTGCCGTGTCCGCACTGCTGGTGATTGTTTCGCTGGTGTCGCTCGCGACGCGCGGCCTCGAATTCGGTATCGACTTTACCGGCGGTGTGCTGCTGGAAATCGGCTATCCCGAAGCGGCCAACCTCGAAAATATTCGCAGCGAACTCGGCGCCGCCGGTTTTGACGATGCGCAGGTGCAGCGTTTCGGCAGGGACACGGATGTGTTGGTGCGGTTGCCGCCGCAGCCGACCAACGAAGCCAGTGAGGTGCGCGCAGAGCTGCAGCGCGCGCTGCAGGCGAACGGCGAAGCCATTGAGCTCAGGCGTGTCGAATTCGTCAGCGCGCAGGTGGGCAGCGAGCTGGCAGAACGCGGTGCGCTGGCATTGGTCATCGCGCTGCTGATGATTTTCCTGTACGTGATGATCCGCTTCCAGTGGAAGTTTTCGGCCGGCGCCGTTGCCGCTCTGGCGCACGACGCCATTGTCACCGTCGGCTTTTTCTCGATGTTCCGGTTTCCCTTCGACCTGACCGTGGTGGCTGCCGTGCTGGCGGTAATCGGCTATTCGCTGAACGATACGGTCGTCGTGTTCGACAGGATTCGCGAAAACTTTTTCACGCTGCGAGGCGTGTCCGCAGAGACCGCCATGAACACCTCGGTTAACGAAATGCTGGCACGCACCCTGATCACCGGCGTCACGACGCTGCTGGTACTGGTGGCACTGCTGGTGCTGGGCGGCGAGTCGATCGCGCCGTTCTCGATCGCACTGATCGTCGGCATCATCGTCGGTACCTACTCGTCCATCTATACCGCCAGTGCCACGGCGCTGGCGCTCGACGTCAATCCGCAGGATCTGATCGAGCCCGTCAAGGATCCGTCGCTGATCGACGATCTGCCGTAGCGGCGTAGCGCTCGCGGTGCCCCGCGAGGTGCTCTTTTACGGCTGGCGGAGAATCGCCTTGATCTCGCCGGCGCAAAGTTTCGCGATTCCGCTGTAGATTTTTGGCGTGCCGCACAGGACGTGGCCGGTCTCGAGGAAATTCTCGCCGCCGTCGAGGCCGCTGACGATGCCGCCGGCTTCGCGGATGATGAGCGAACCCGCTGCCAGGTCCCACGCGGCCAGTCCCGTTTCCCAGAACGCATCGAGCCTGCCGGCCGCGACGTAGCAAAGATCCAGTGCGGCAGCGCCGGGACGTCGCACGCCGGAGGTGTTCTTCACGACCTTGCCCAGCATCTGCAGGTACGGCTCCATTTCGCTGTCGGCCTGGCGAAACGGAAACCCGGTGCCTACCAGGGCGCGCTCGAGTTCGAGCTGTCCGCTGACGCGGATTTTGTGATTGTCGAGCTGCGCGCCCGCGCCGCGTGAGGCTAAAAAAAGTTCCTGGCGCAGCGGATCGTAGACAACGCCATGCGCCATGCGACCGTCGACCTTCACGCCGATGGAGACGGCGAAGACGGGAAAGCCGTGCAGGAAATTGGTGGTGCCATCGAGCGGATCGATGATCCAGACGGTATCCGAGCTCGCGTCGCCCAGCGCGCCCGACTCCTCGGCGAGTATGGCGTGGTCCGGATAGTGTTTGACAATGACATCGATGACGGCACGTTCGGCGGCGCGGTCGGCCTCGCTGACGTAATCGTTATGACCCTTCTTCTCGACCTTGAGCTTCTCGAGCTTGTTAAGGTTTCGAATGAGGGTGCTGCCGGCGCGACGCGCTGCCATAACCGCTACATTGAGCAGTGGGTGCATGAAACGATTCCGTCAATGTCAAAGAACTGGGCAGCAGGCTTACGACTAACGCCTCAAAGCACTGTCAGTACCGGCCGCCGGAGCGGTAGAATACCGGACTTTTAGTAAAGTGTCGTCAAAGGACGGCAAACGCATCATGTCGATTCGAATCGTAATGGTCGGAACCACCCACCCCGGCAATATCGGCGCCGCCGCGCGCGCGATGAAGAATATGGGGGTGAGTGATCTCAAGCTCGTCAACCCGCTGCACTTCCCGCATGAGGAGGCGACGGCGAGGGCCTCGGGCGCGACGGATATTCTCGAGAGTGCCGGCGTCGTGGCGACGCTCGCCGAGGCGCTGACCGACTGCGTTTACGTGGCGGGCGCGAGCGCGCGGTCGCGCACGATCAGCTGGCCCAGCATGGGGGCCCGCGATTGCGCACAACGCATGATCAGCGAAACGGCCAACGGCACGGTAGCGGCCGTCTTTGGACCCGAGAAGACGGGCTTGCACAACGACGATCTCGATCTTTGCCATACGCTGCTCACCATACCCACCGACCCCGGCTTCAGCTCCCTGAACGTGGCGATGGCGGTGCAGGTAATGACCTACGAGCTGCGCGTTGCGAGCATGCTGGACGCCGGCCCGCAGTTTGAGACGGAGGCGCCGCCGGCCACCAGCGAGGAGATGGAACACTTTTACGAACACCTTGAAACGGTGCTCCGGGATATCGAATTTCTCGATCCGGCGAATCCGCGGCACCTGATGCGCCGCCTGCGACGTCTCTTTGTTCGCGCACGCCCTGACAAAAACGAAGTCAACATCCTGCGCGGTATCCTGACCGCCGTCGATCGCAAGCGGCCTGCAGACTGATGGTGGCCGATCTTATTTACCTGGACTATGCGGCAACGACGCCCGTCGATGCGCGGGTGGCCGAGCGCATGTTCGAGTGTCGTCGAATCCGCTTTTGCCAATCCGTCATCCAATCACATCGCCGGCAGGGCGAGCCGGAAAAACATCGAGATCGCCGCGGAGCAGCTCGCGGCTTTGCTGAACGTCGATCCGCACACGCTCATCTGGACCTCGGGCGCGACCGAGTCGGACAACCTCGGCATTGTCGGCGCGGCCCGCCATCGCGCCCACCGCGGCAAGCATCTCGTGACCATGGCGACCGAACACAAGGCCGTGACGGACGTGTTCCGGCACCTCGAGAAGCAGGGCTTCGAGGTCAGCTGGCTCCGGCCGGACGAGCAGGGGCAGCTGGCGCCGGAAACCCTGGCCGCCGCCCTGCGCGACGATACGCAACTCGCCTCGATCATGTACGTCAACAACGAGACCGGTGTGATGCAGGATATTGAGGCGCTCGGTGCCCTCTGCCGGCAGCATGATGTGCTGTTCCACGTGGATGCGGCGCAGGCGGTTGGCAAGGTGCCGATCGACCTGCAGGTGCTGCCTGTGGATCTGCTGTCATTAACGGGCCACAAGTTCTACGGACCCCGTGGCATAGGCGCGCTGTATATCGCCGATCGCCCGGGCTGCCGCGTCCAGCCGCTGCTGTTCGGCGGCGGACAGCAGCGGCGCCTGCGTCCCGGCACCCTGCCGGTCGACCTGATTACCGGCCTCGGGCTCGCGGCCGAGATTGCAGCGATGAGCCTTGCCGCCGATCTTAAGCATCTCGCGGCACTGCGTCATACGCTGTGGGCCGGTCTCCGCGACGTTCGAAGGCCTCGTTGTCAACGGCGATGTTGAGCACGGTTTCCCGGGCATTCTCAACGTCAGTATCGACGGTATCGAAGGCGAGAGCCTGCTGCTCGAACTGGAGCCGATCTGCGTGGCGACGGGTTCGGCGTGCAACTCCAGCAGCCAGGAGCCCTCGTACGTATTGCGCGCTCTCGGACGCAGCGACCTGCTCGCCCAGAGCGCGATCCGCTTCAGCATGGGGCGTCCGACGACCACGGCGGAGGTCGAGTACGCCGCGCGCCGCTATCGCGAGGCCGTGGCACGTTTGCGCGAGCTGGCGCCGGAGGCCGCCGCGTGAGCGACGACCCGTACAGCCCGCTGGTGCGATCGTTGTTCGCCGACACGTCCCATGCCGGCAGCCTGGCAGGCGGCAGCGCCGTTCGTGCGCGAGGCAGCAGGGGGTTCGTGTGCGACTGTCCGGCACCCAGCGCGGCGGGGCGGTCCGCTCGCTCCGCTGGCGGGCCTGGGGCTGCCCGCACCTGATGGCGGCGTGCGAGTGCGCCTGCGCGGACTACGAGGGTCGTCCGGTCGAGGACCTCACGAAAGTCAAAGCGAACGACATAATGCGGAAACTGTCTGTACCTGTTGAGAAAACCGGACGTATACTAGTGCTCGAAGACGCGGTCCGATCGCTGGGTGAACAACTTAAGCGTGCCTCTGCGTCTCTGAAGCCGACATCAACCCAAGAGAGCTAAATGGCGATTTCGCTAACCGAATCGGCCGCCCTGCGCGTCCGCAACTACCTCGAAAAGCGCGGTGACGCGTCGGCCCTGCGCCTCGGCGTCACGCAGACCGGCTGCTCGGGCTACTCCTACGTCATCAACTACGCGGATGAAATCGAGGCCACGGATATCCGCTTTGAAGACAAGGGCGTGACCATCGTCGTGGACCCGGCAGCGCTGGAGTTGATCGACGGCACCGAGGTCGATTTCGTCAAAAATGGCCTGAACGAAGCCTTCAGCTTCCGAAATCCCAACGTTGTGGGCGAATGCGGCTGCGGCGAAAGCTTCAACGTCTGAAACAACCGTAGTAGAATTAACGGTTTACATCCCTCCGGTCGGCGAGAGCACCGGCGCCGACCCTTAAACTACCCCGACTTAAAGAGGAAGCAACACATGGCCGTTGAGCAGACGCTCTCCATCATCAAACCTGATGGCGTACAGAAAAACCTGATTGGCGAGATTTATAGCCGTTTCGAAAAAGCCGGCCTGGAGATCGTTGCGGCCCGCATGATGCATTTAAGCAAACAGCAGGCGGAGGGATTCTACGCCGTGCACAAGGAACGACCCTTCTTTAAGGACCTGGTGAGCTACATGACGTCGGGCCCGGTCATGGTGCAGGTCCTCGCAGGCGAGGGTGCAATCGCAAAGAACCGCGAGATCATGGGCGCGACCAACCCGGCCGATGCCGACCCCGGAACCATTCGTGCGGATTTTGCGGCGAGCATCGAGGAGAACGTCGTGCACGGCTCGGATGCGGCTCTGACCGCCGCCGAGGAAATTGCCTTTTTCTTCGGCGACGACGGCGTCTGCCCGAGAACGCGCTAGGCGGACTCCTTCATGACCTCCACGTCAACCAGGACCAACCTGCTCGGACTGTCACTGGCAGACCTGACGCTTTGGGTGGTGGCACGTGGTGAGAAGCCGTTTCGCGCGCGGCAGCTGGCAAAGTGGATTTACCAGCGCGGCGTTACCGACGTCGAACGCATGACGGATCTTTCGAAAGCGTGCCGCGCATGGCTTGCCGACGAGGCAACGATCGCGTTACCGGAGCAGCTGTCACGACATGACTCCGCCGACGGCACCGTCAAGTGGCTGTTTGCGAGCGGCGCGGGGCAGGCCGTTGAAACCGTGTTCATTCCCGAGACCGATCGCGGCACGCTGTGCATTTCCTCGCAGGTCGGCTGCGCGCTCGATTGCGCGTTTTGCGCGACCGGCGCTCAGGGCTTCAATCGCAACCTGACCAGTGCCGAGATCGTCGGCCAGGTGTGGCATGCCGTGCAGGCCCTGCCGCGGCGCGCCAACGGCGAATCGGCGGTGTCCAATGTCGTTTTCATGGGCATGGGCGAGCCGCTGGCGAACTATCGCAACGTCATACCCGCCCTGAAGCTCTTGACGGCCGACGAGGCCTTCGGCCTGTCGCGCCGACGCGTTACGCTCAGCACCTCCGGGATCGTCCCGCACATCGACAAACTCGGCGACGACTGCAACGTCGCGCTGGCCGTCTCGCTGCACGCACCGACCGATGCGCTGCGCGATGAGATCGTGCCCATCAACCGCCTGCACCCGATCGCCAGCCTGCTGGACGCCTGCTGGACTTACGCGGCCAAACATTCGAACCGTTTCATCACCTTCGAGTACGTGATGCTGCGAGGCGTGAACGATTCCCTGTCGCAGGCGGATCAACTGGTCGGGTTGCTAAAGGGCAAACCGGCGAAAGTGAACCTGATTCCGTTTAACCCCTTTCCGGGCACGCGATTCCAGCGCTCATCGGCGGAGACGATTCGACATTTCCAGGAGCGGCTGCGACAGCGCGGCCTGGTAGCGACCACGCGCAAGACGCGCGGTGACGACATCGACGCGGCGTGCGGGCAGCTCGCCGGTAAAGTGAGCGACCGGGTGCAGAAGCCGCTGGGCACGAGAAAAATAGCCGGCCGACAACCGGGCAAGGCCAATTCGAGGATCGCCTCACTATGAGTATGTGCAAAACGCTAGTCCCGACCATCGTCTGCTCCATGCTGTTGAGCGCCTGTATTTCGACCACGACCGGCAGAGCCGCACCGGAGGCCGACAACAGCGACGCCGCGGGTCTCAATTACCAGTTGGGTGCGCGTTACTACCAGAACGGCAAGTACGAACTGGCGCGCGATCGACTGCTGCTGTCCATCAAGCTCGATCCCCGAAACCCGGTGACCCACTCGACGCTCGCGCTGACCTACGAGGCGCTGGACAATCTGCGCCTGGCGAGAGCGTCGTACGAAGAAGCGCTGCGAGTAGGGCCCGCGCAATTTCGAGGTGCAGAACACCTATGCCGTTTTCCTCTGCAGGCAGCGGGATTTCCCGGCCGCGGAGTCGGAATTCAACAAGGCTGCGAATCATCCGGAGAACGACAACGCCGAGGTGACCCTGACCAATGCCGGCGTGTGCATGGTGCAAAAGCCGGACAACGAAGCCGCCGAGCGTTTCTTCCGGCAGGCACTGGAACGCCGCTCGAATTACCCGGAGGCGCTGCTGCAATTGTGCCTCCTGAAATACGGCCAGGAGGATTATCTCGCCTCGCGGGCGTTCCTGCAGCGTTTCATCAGCTAGCGGCAGCCCCAGCGCGTCGGTGCTCTACCTCGGTGCACAAATAGAAAAGCAGCTTGGCGACGAGCGAGCGAAAAGAGAATACGAAGACGAGTTGTTGCGCAATTTCCCAACCTCACCGGAAGCGCGCAAGGTCCTGGAAACCGGCTGACATGAGCGATCCGAAAGACAAGACGGTTGACGAAGCCCCGAGCGAGGCAGAGGGACCGTTGGGCGGTGAGCGCCTGGCGGACGCGCGCCGCGAACTGCAGATCTCGGTTGCCGAAATAGCAAAAGAACTGCATCTCGACGAGCCGAAAGTGCACGCGCTGGAGCGCAACGACTTCGATATTTTGGGGGCCGCGGTTTTTGCCAAGGGACATTTGCGTAAATACGCGCAGCTGGTGAAGGTTGACGACAAAGACGTCATGGCCGACTACTATCAGCTGACGCGCGCGGCCAGCATGCCGCCGCTATTGACAACGCACCGGCGTGCGCGCCGCGAGATGACCCCCGGCCCCTGGATTGCGGTCATTGTCGTTGTCGTCGTGGTCGCAACCGCCTACTGGTGGTTTACCTCGAAGCCGGTGAGCGTGGCGCCCGCGTTGCCCGACGCGGTGCCGGAGGAGACGGCTCCGGTCGACGAGCCGCACGAGTCCGCGGCGCCGGACACTGAGGCCCCCGAGGCCGAAACGTCAACGCCTGCCGCCGTCGAGCAACCGGCAGAAAGCATGATCGCCGACGATGATTCGTCGGTACTGGAGTCGGCAACGGCGGCAGCGAGCATTGAGGCGATCGAACGGGCGCCGGCGCGCGCAAACGACGCCGTGCCGCCGCCGGATCTCGGTGACGGCCAGATGCGCATGTTGCTCAGCTACAGCGGCGATTGCTGGACCGAAATCAGCGATGCGCGCGGCCGCCGCCTGTTTTTCGGCCTCGGCAAGGATGGCCGCAGCGTCGAACTCAGTGGCGAGGCGCCGTTCAATGTCTTGCTGGGCAATGCGGACAGCGTCAGCCTTCGTGTCAACGGCGTCGAGCGCAGCATTGCTGCCGGCGAACGTCGCGGACGTACGGCGCGGTTTACGATCTCCGGCCCCTAGGCCGGCCCTCCCGACGATCACGGAACGTCACGTGAAACCAAGAGCCATTCGTGGAATGAACGATATCCTGCCGGACGCCGCGGCGACCTGGCAGTACCTCGACGCCGTGGTGCGCGAGCTCGTGCAGTCCTACGGCTATGCTGAAATCCGGCTGCCGTTGCTCGAATACACCGAGCTGTTCCGGCGTTCGATCGGCGAAGTCACCGACATCGTCGAAAAGGAGATGTACACCTTCGAGGACCGCAACGGCGAGAGCCTGACATTGCGACCGGAGGCGACGGCCAGCGTGGTGCGCGCCGGCATGACCAACGGACTGTTGCACAACCAGCGGCAAAAACTGTGGACCGCGGGGCCGATGTTTCGCTACGAAAAGCCGCAGAAAGGGCGCTATCGGCAGTTTCACCAGTTCGACGTGGAGGCGCTCGGCTACGCGGGTCCGGACATCGACGCCGAGCTGATTATCATGAGCGCGCGCCTCTGGAAGCGCCTTCGGGATATCGCGCATTCGCCTTGAGATCAATTCCCTCGGCCAGCCGGAATCACGGCGGCGCTACCGCGAGGTGCTGGTCGAGTACTTCAGCGGCGTGAAAAGTCAGCTGGATGAGGATAGTATTCGCCGCCTTGAGCAAAATCCGCTGCGGATTCTCGATAGCAAGAACCCGGATATGCAGGCAATTGTCGAGGCCGCGCCGAAGCTGCTGGACTACCTGGATGAGGCATCGGCAGAGCATTTCGCCGAGATGAAAGGCCTCCTGGATGCGGCCGGCGTGCAGTACACGGTCAACCCGCGGCTGGTACGCGGCCTGGATTACTACTCGCGCACGGTGTTCGAGTGGGTGACCGACGCGCTCGGCGCGCAGGGCGCGGTATGCTCCGGCGGTCGTTACGACGGCCTGGTCGAGAAGCTTGGCGGTCGGCCGACGCCCGCCATTGGCTGGGCGATGGGCATCGAGCGCTTCGTCGAACTGTTTTTGGTCAGCGGCGGCGAGGCGCCGGCGCAACACGCCGATATCTATGTCGCCGCACTGGGCGAGGGAACAGCTCGAGCGCGCATTTGCGCTGGCAGAGGAACTGCGTGACGCGCTCGGTGGCGTGCGCATCGAGGTGAACCTGGGCGGCGGCAGTTTCAAGTCGCAGATGAAACGTGCCGACAAGAGCCAGGCGAAGTATGCGTTGATCCTCGGGGAGCAGGAACTCCAGGAGGGACGCATCGGTGTAAAACCGCTGCGCAGCAATGAGGAACAGGAAAGCGTCGCGCTGCAGGAACTGGCAGCCGTGCTCGAGAACAGGTTGGGCTAAGCGGCGGGGCAATCCGGCGCTCACTAGACAAAGGTAAAGTCGTGGACGATCTACTTTCTGAAAAAGAACAAATTGAGCAAATGCGCTCGTGGTGGTCGGAATACGGCGGCTACGTCATCTTTGGCGTTGCGGCCGGCGCGCTGTCGTTGTTCGGCATCAATTTCTACCAGAACAGCCAGGAGAAAGCGCAGCTCGAGGCATCGGCGTTGTACGAATCGCTGACCGATTACGTTGTCGAGGGCGACCTCGACGATGCGGAACAGGTGTCGGACCAACTGGGTACCGACTACGAGGGTACGATCTATGCGGCGCAATCCAAGCTCGCGATCGCCCGCATGTACCTTGACAAGAATCGCGACCAGGACGCGGCCGATGCGCTGCGTGAGTTGCTCGATAGTGCCGCCGACGAAGAACTGAAACAGGTAGCGCGCCTGCGCCTCGCACGAATACTGCTTTACCAGGACAAGCCCGAGGACGTCGTTCTGCTGCTGGAGGGCCGGGACGACCCGGCCTTTGTCGCCGCTTTCGGCGAAGCTTCTTGGCGACGCGTACTACGCGCTCGGCCAGATCGAAGAAGCAGAGCTTGCCTACCAGGCGAACGCTGCTCGATCCGCTGTCGGAAGGCACGGTCGATCAGCAGCTCGTGCAGTGGAAAGTGCTGGATCTTCCCGCGGTGGCCGAAGACGACGGCGCCGCCGAAGCGCCAGCGGACGTGTCGGCGGAATCACCGACAACGGACGTTACTGAAGAGGGCGCGGAGTGAACAAATCCTGGCGTCTTGCCGGATTGACCGTCACCGCCTTGCTGCTGGCATCGTGCGGCCTGTTCAGTGACAAGGAGGAAGATGAGCTGCCCAAAGAGCTGGTCGACTTCGAGTCGAACGCTTACGATCAAGCGGCTCTGGAGTGCGAAAGTCGGCGGCGACGCCGAGTTTCTGCGCGTGGCGCTGCGACCGGCCGGCGACGGCAACCGCGTATACGCCGCGGGTCTTGACGGCGCGGTGTACCGCGTTCGATCCAGAGACCGGCAAACAAATCTGGCGCAACAAGCTCGGCGAGAAACTGGCCGCCGGACCCGGCGTGGGTGAGGGCCTCGTGGTCGTCGTCACACAGGATGGCGTCGCCATCGCGCTCGAAGCGGGCTCGGGTGCGCTTTCCTGGCGCGCGGAACTTGACGGCGAATCGCTGGCGCGGCCCGTCATCAGTGGCGAAGCCGTGGTGCTGCAAACCATCGACAATCGCCTGCGGGCGCTGTCGATTTACGACGGTCGCCAGCTCTGGGCCGTGGAGCAGTCAACGCCGCCCCTGACGCTGCGCGGCTCGGCCAGTCCTGTCGTGGTCGGCACCACCGTTATCGGCGGTTTCGACAACGGACGCCTGCAGGCTACCAACCTGCTGACCGGTGACGTGGCATGGGACACGATGTTGTCGCCACCCACCGGTCGCTCCGATCTGGATCGCCTGGCCGATATCGACGGCGACATCGCGGTTGTCGGGCAGGACCTGTACGCGGCGGCTTACCAGGGTCGCATTGCCGCCGTTGCGTCGGAGTCAGGGCAGGTTCTATGGAGCCGGGATATGTCGTCGAACGTCGGCGTGTCCGCGGACTGGAACAACGTCTACACGACTGACGGAGATGGCGAGATGGTCGCGCTTTCGCGGCGTGACGGCGTCGAGGCCTGGCGCAACAGCGACCTGCTGCGCCGCGAGCCGACGCTGCCGGTCGCTTTCAATACGGCGGTCGCGGTGGGCGACCTCGAGGGCTATGTTCATTTCTTCAGCAGCCTGACCGGTAGCCCGGTGGCGCGCGTGAAGCTTGGCGGCGCGGCGATCAGCAATCCGCCCGTCGTGATCTCAAACAAGCTGTACGTGCAAAGCGATGGCGGCAGCATTGCAGCTTACGAAGTCGTTGATAGTCGGCCGCAGCGCGCGGTGCCCGACGCCGCCGACGACGAACCTTAAGCGGCTACGGTGAACGGTGTGCAAGCATGCTTCCTGTTATCGCACTGATCGGCCGACCCAACGTCGGCAAATCGACGTTATTCAATCGCCTGACGCGGTCGCGTGACGCGCTGGTTGCGGATTTCCCTGGCCTGACGCGCGATCGCCAGTACGGTTTCGGCAAAATGGGCGCCATTCCCTATCTCGTCATCGACACCGGCGGCGTCGCCGGCGGCGAGGAGGGCATCGAAGAGGCGATGGTCGAGCAGACCATTCGTGCACTCAAGGAAGCCGATGTCGCGATCATCATGGTCGACGGCCGCAGCGGCCTGACCGCGGCCGACGAACACGTCGCCGATCTTGCGCGAAAACACGCCAGCAAGACCTGGCTCGCGGTCAACAAGGCGGAGGGTCTGGATGCCGATCTTGCGAGCGGCGAGTTTCACGGCCTCGGCCTCGGCGAACCGGTCGCGATCTCGGCGACGCACGGCGACCGCGTCGGCGCACTGATCGATGACGTGCTCGCCGATTTCGGCGAGCCGGCGGCTGACGACGAGCCGATATCGATGACGATGACGAGCTGCGCATCGCCATCATCGGCCGGCCCAACGTCGGCAAATCGACGCTGGCCAATCGCCTGCTCGGTGAAGAGCGCCTGGTGGTTTTCGACCAGCCGGGCACGACGCGCGACAGCGTCGCCGTGCCGTTCGAGCGCAACGATCGCAAGTACGTCCTGATCGACACGGCTGGCATCCGGCGCAAGTCGCGGGTGCACGAGGCGATCGAGAAATTCAGCATCATCAAGGCGCTGCAGGCGATCGAACAGGCGCAGGTCGTCATCGCGGTGCTGGATGCACAGGAGGGCGTTACCGAGCAGGACGTCAGCCTGCTGGGCCTGGTGCTCGAACGCGGCCGCGCGCTGGTGGTCGTCATCAACAAATGGGACGGCCTCTCGGCCTACGAGCGCAAGCGGATTCGTGACGAACTCGACCGGCGCCTGCCGTTTCTCGATTTTGCCGAGCGCATTACGATCTCGGCCCTGCACGGCACCGCGGTCGGTGACCTGTTGCCGGCCGTCGAACGCGCCTACCGCGCGGCGACGCGCGACATGTCGACGACGGAGCTGACGCGCGAACTGGAAAGCGCGGTCATCGCGCACGCGCCGCCGCTGGTTCGCGGCCGGCGCATTCGCCTGCGCTATGCGCACCAGGGCGGTCGCAATCCGCCGGTCATCGTGATTCACGGCAACCAGACCGACAAGGTGCCCGAGGCCTATCGACGCTATCTGATCAACCGTTTCCGCAAGGCGTTCAAGCTCAAGGGCACGCCGGTGCGCCTGTCGTTCAAAACCAGCGACAATCCGTTCAAGGGCCGGCGCAACAAGCTGACGCCGCGACAGGAGCGCAGCCGCAAGCGGCTGATGAAGCGCGTCAAGAAATAGCGGCGACGGTATACTTAAGGCGCGCACGACAAGGAGCCCGTTATGAGCACGGCCAGAAAAAGCGTCACGTTCGACGGTCCGTTCCGCATGCACCGGGCGGGCTGCTCGAGTCGCCGACGCTCGCGTATGAGACCTGGGGCGAACTCAACGCCAGGCGGGACAACGCCGTCCTGATCTTCACCGGCCTGTCGCCGTCGGCCCATGCGACCTCCTGCGCCGAAGACCCGACGGCCGGCTGGTGGGAAGACATGATCGGCTCCGGCCGGCCGATCGATACCGACCGTTATTTCGTCATCTGTGTCAATTCGCTCGGCAGTTGCTTCGGCTCGACCGGGCCGGCCTCCATCAACCCGCTCACCGGCAAACGCTACCGGCTGAGTTTTCCGGTGCTGACGCTCGAGGACATCGCGGAGTCGACCTGGCTGGTCGTCAAACATCTCGGCATCGATCAACTGCACGCCGTGGTCGGCTGTTCGATGGGCGGCATGACCGGACTGGCGCTGTGCGTCCGCCATCCGGAGTCGACGCGTGCGTTCGTCTCGATCTCGTCCGCCACGCGTGCCCTGCCGTTTTCGATCGCCGTGCGTTCGCTGCAGCGCGAGATGATTCGCTCCGACCCGAACTGGAAAAAAGGCGACTACAAATCCGGCAAGCCGCCGATCATGGGGCAGCGGCTCGCGAGAAAGCTCGGCATGATCACGTATCGCTCGGCCGAAGAGTGGACGCAGCGATTTGGTCGTGAGCGTTCGACCGACCATGCGCGCATCGAAGACCTCTTCGTTGCCGAATTTTCGGTCGAGTCCTACCTGGAACATCACGCCAACAAGTTCACGGGCGCTTTCGATCCCAACTCGTACCTGTACCTGTCACACGCGTCGGATCTTTTCGATCTCGCGGAATACGGCGGTTCGCTTGAACGCGGTTTCAGCCGGCTGAACCTCGAGCGGGCGCTGGTGGTCGGCGTGCGCACCGATATCCTGTTTCCGCCGGAGCAGCAGCGCGAACTCGCCACGGGCCTGGAGGCAGTCTGCAGGGACACGCGAGCTGGTGGAGCTTGATTGCATACGTGGCCACGACTCGTTTCTCGTGGAAATGGATGCGTTTCGACCGGTGATCTGCGAGTTCTTCGACGCCTGTCCGCCGGCTACTCTGCAGGCAGCAAAATAGCAGGATCCACGGCCGTGCCGTTCAGGTAGGTACCGAAATGCAGGTGCGGCCCGGTCACACGCCCGGTGGCGCCGACCGCGCCGATGACGGCGCCGGCTGCTACGAACTCACCCTCTGCCACGGCAATGTCGCTGAGGTGGCAGTACATCGTCACGTATCCCTGCCCGTGATCCAGCAGCACCGTGTTGCCGTTGAAGAAATAGTCACCGGTCGCGGTCACGACGCCGCTACGCGGTGCCCGGATCGCGACGCCCTTTGCTGCGGCGATGTCCATGCCCTTGTGCGGCGCGCGCGGCTGATCGTTGAAAAAACGCCGCAAGCCGAAGCTTGAGCTCCGCGGACCCTCGACCGGTGCGGCGAGCTCGATGCCCGTCGACGGTCGAAATTCGAAAGTGGCCGAGCGCCGCGTCGATGATTTTTCGTTCGCGCCCGATGCGCTCGAGCTGTGCCTGCCCGGGAGACACGTGGCTCTTGTTCTTGACCGTCAGCCGCTGCTCCGCGATAGTCGCGCGGCACGATGTCGACAGCGACGTCGCTATCGCCAACGCGGATCGTCAGTGCGTCCGCCTGCGTGTCCAGCGGAATGCCGAGCACGGCGTGCCAGCGATCCTCCTGCATCATGACCAGCAGCGGTCGGCCCTGAAACGACGCCGGCGGTGGCGGCTGTTCGGCGGCACCGATGTCCACAATGGCGATGCCACCCGGCCACGGCGAGTGCGCCGTGGCAGCGGCGGCGCTCGGCGAGCAGCAGGAGGACCAGCAACAGGCACGCAACGATCGGCCGAGGTCGTCTAATCATCGACAATGACCTTCGTTACGGTGGCGAGCAGTTCGCCTTTGGCCAGGCGCGCGCGGATACCGGTGCCGCGTTGCGCATCACTCGGCCTGCAGCAGCACGTTGCCGGTCTCGGCATCGCTGACGATCGCGTAGCCGCGCTCCAGCGTGGCGAGCGGGCTGACCGAATGCAGCGCGCGGCCGAGCAGGGCGACGCGATGCTCACTCGTCTCGAGACTGCGCCGCATGACGGTCGCAAGCCGCTGGCGCAGTTCGCCAAGGCTGCCGATGCGGCGCTGCACGGCGAGCGCGGGCGACAGCTGGATCAGGTCGCTGCGCCGTGCCTGCAGCCGGTTGTTCTCTGCCATCAGTTGCTGGCGCATGGCCGCAACGAGTCGGCCGCGGTTTTCGCGCAGGCCGTCGCGCTGGCGCCGCAGCGTCATGGCGGGGCTGGCCGCGAGCAGCCGCCGGCCAAGCCAGTCGAGCTGCTGGGCACGGTCTTCGACCTGCCGCTGGCCGATGCGGGCGATACGCATCGCAAGCGTCGCAATGCGTTGTTGCCATTCGTGCTGGCTCGGTACGACGATTTCCGCCGCGCCGGAGGGCGTCGGCGGCGCGCACGTCGGCCACGAAATCCGCAATCGTGAAGTCCACCTCGTGACCGACCGCGCTGACGATCGGAATCGGGCAGGCCGCGATCGCGCGTGCGAGCGGTCTCGTCATTGAAGGCCCAGAGATCCTCCAGCGAGCCGCCACCCCGGGCGATGATGAGCACGTCGCACTCGTCCCGGCAGACGGCGGTGGCGAGCGCCGCCGATGAGCTCGCCGGGCGCGGCGTCGCCCTGCACGGCGGCCGGGTAAACCACGACCGGAATCGCCGGAAAGCGGCGGCGCAGCACGCTCAGGATGTCGCGAATCGCGGCGCCGCTCGGCGAGGTGATCACGCCGATGCGCTGCGGCAACGCGGGCAACGGCTGCTTGTGGTCGTCGTCGAACAGGCCCTCGGCGAGCAGTTTCTTTTTCAGGGCCTCGAAACGGCGCTGCAGCACGCCTTCGCCGGCCGGTTCCAGCTGCTCGACGATGAGCTGGTAGTTGCCGCGGGCCTCGTACAGGCTGACGCGGCCGTACGCCAGCACATGATCGCCGTCCTTGAACGCATGCGCCGGGCCGCGCTGTCGCTGCCGGAACCACGCGGCGCTGACCTGGGCCTTGTCGTCCTTCAGGCTGAAATAGATGTGTCCCGATGCCGGTCGCGACAGGTTCGATATCTCGCCCTCGACCCACAGACGGCCAATACCCTGTTCCAGCAGGTTCTTGACCTGGCGGTTGAGCTGGCTGACGGAAATGGCGGCATCGGGGGGCATTTTGCAAGTATATCGTTTACCCGCAAATCACGCGCGCGTACAATTGATCGTTTAACCGCAAACAACTGAAGAATCCCCATGCGAATTGCCAAGGAAGCACTGACCTTCGACGACGTCCTGCTGCAGCCGGGCTATTCCGAGGTGCTGCCACGCGAAGTCGACCTCAGCACAGCGCTGACACGGGAAATTCGACTCAGCATCCCGCTGCTGTCGGCGGCGATGGACACCGTGACCGAGTCGCGGCTCGCGATCGCGCTGGCGCAGGAGGGCGGTCTCGGCGTCATTCACAAGAACATGACCGTCGAGGAACAGGCGCGACAGGTGCTGATGGTCAAGAAGTTCGAATCCGGCATGGTGCGCAACCCGATCACGGTCTCGAGCGACATGACGATTCGCGAGGTCATCGAGCTGACGCGCGCCATGGGCATTTCGGGCGTACCGGTGGTCGATGGCCGGCAGACCGTCGGCATCGTGACGCACCGCGACCTGCGCTTCGAGACGCAGCTCGACGCGCCGGTCTCCACGGTGATGACGCCGCAGGACAAGCTGGTCACGGTTCGCGAAGGCGCCGACGAGGAAGAAGTGCTGTCGCTGCTGCACCAGCACCGCATCGAGAAGGTGCTGGTGGTCGGCGACAACTTCGAACTGAAAGGCATGATCACGGCCAAGGATTTCCAGAAAGCGAAGGACTTCCCGCTGGCCTGCAAGGACAGCAGCGGCGCGCTGCGTGTCGGCGCGGCGGTCGGCACCGGCTACGACACCGACGACCGCGTCGAGGCGCTGGTCGCGGCCGGCGTCGACGTGATCGTGGTCGACACCTCGCACGGTTTTTCGAAAGGCGTGCTCGATCGCGTGCGCCGCGTCAAGACGAGCTACCCGGATCTGCAGGTCATCGGCGGCAACATCGTCACCGCCGACGCGGCCGAAGCGCTGGTCGAGGCGGGCGCCGACGGCGTCAAGGTCGGCATCGGCCCGGGCTCGATCTGCACGACGCGGGTCGTCGCCGGCGTCGGCGTGCCGCAGATTTCGGCGGTTGCCGAGGTGGCCGAGGCGCTCGCGCAAATCCGGAGACGCCGCTGATCGCCGACGGTGGCATTCGCTACTCCGGCGATATCTCCAAAGCGCTGGTCGCCGGCGCGCACTCGGTCATGATCGGCGGCCTGTTCGCCGGCACCGAAGAGTCGCCGGGCGAGGTCGAGCTGTACCAGGGACGCTCCTACAAGTCCTACCGCGGCATGGGTTCGGTCGGCGCCATGGGCCAGTCGCACGGATCGAAGGATCGCTACTTCCAGGACGCGACCGAGGAACTCGAGAAGCTGGTGCCCGGAAGGCATCGAGGGTCGCGTGGCGTACAAGGGCGGCATGGTCGCCATCGTGCACCAGCTCATGGGCGGCGTGCGTGCCGCGATGGGCTACACGGGCAGCTCGAGCATCGACGAGATGCGCACCAAGCCGAAGTTCGTGCGAATCACCGGTGCCGGCATGGCCGAGAGCCACGTGCACGACGTGACGATCACCAAAGAAGCGCCGAACTATCGCGTCAAGAACTAGTGTCCGCGCATCCGCCGGCTCTGAAACGACATTCGACATACGTCGAACAGGCCGCTAACCGCATGCATCCGGACATTCATGCTGACAGGCTGCTGATTCTCGACTTCGGCAGCCAGTACACGCAGCTGATTGCGCGCCGTGTCCGCGAATGCGGCGTGTATTCCGAAATTCATCCCTGGGACATGTCGCGATGACGACATTCGCGCGTTCGCGCCGAAGGGCGTCGTGCTGTCCGGCGGCCCCGAGTCCGTCAACCTCGATGACCCGCCGACCGTGTCGCACGCCGATTTTCGAACTGGGCGTCCCGGTGCTCGGCATTTGCTACGGCATGCAGACGATGGCGGCCGAGCTTGGCGGCAAGGTGGAGGCGTCCATCCATCGCGAATTCGGTTACGCCGAAATCACGCCCGGGCGACTCCGGCGCTGTTCGGCGGCCTCAGTGACGGCGCCGACGAGGCCATGCTGAAAGTCTGGATGAGTCACGGCGACCGCGTCGAGTCCCTGCCGCCGGGCTTCGTGGCGACGGCCAGCAGCCGCAATTCGCCGCTCGCCGCGATGGAAGACGCAACCCGGCATTTCTACGGCGTGCAGTTTCATCCCGAGGTCACGCACACGCCCGCAGGGCATGGAGATCATTCGTCGCTTCGTCCGCGACATCTGCGGCTGCGCCGGCGAGTGGACGCCCGATCACATCGTCGCCGACGCGATCGATACGGTGCGCGAACAGGTCGGCGACGACAAGGTGCTGCTCGGCCTGTCCGGCGGCGTGGATTCCTCGGTGGTCGCGGCGCTGCTGCACGAGGCGATCGGCGAGCAGCTGACCTGTGTGTTCGTCGACCACGGCCTGTTGCGCCAGCACGAGGGCGACCAGGTCATGGAACTGTTCGCCGAACACCTCGGCGTCAACGTGATTCGCGTGCACGCGGCCGAACGTTTTTTCCGCGCGCTCGACGGCGTTTCCGATCCGGAGGAGAAGCGCAAGATCATCGGTGGCCAGTTCATCGAGGTGTTCGAGGAGGAGGCCGCCAAGCTCGAGGACGTGCACTGGCTGGCGCAGGGCACGATCTACCCGGACGTGATCGAGTCGGCGGGCGCCAAGACCGGCAAGGCGCACGTCATCAAGTCGCACCACAACGTCGGCGGTCTGCCCGAGTACATGCGCATGAAGCTCGTCGAGCCGTTGCGCGAGCTGTTCAAAGACGAGGTGCGCAGGATCGGCCTGGAGCTCGGCCTGCCGCGCGAGATGGTGTTCCGCCATCCGTTCCCGGGCCCGGGCCTCGGTGTGCGCGTCCTCGGCGAGGTGAAGCGCCACTACGTCGAGAAGCTGCAGTACGCCGACGAGATCTTCATCGAAGAGCTTTACAAGCACGACCTGTACGACAAGACCAGCCAGGCGTTTGCCGTGTTCCTGCCGGTGCGCTCGGTCGGCGTCATGGGCGACGGCCGCCGTTACGACTACGTCATCGCGCTGCGCGCCGTCGAGACGATCGACTTCATGACCGCGCGCTGGGCGCGCCTGCCCTACGACTTTCTCGAGCACGTGTCGCTCCGGATCATCAACGAAGTGGACGGCATCTCCCGCGTGACCTACGACATCTCCGGCAAGCCGCCTGCCACCATCGAGTGGGAGTAAGACGAATGACGTACCGTGTGTACGGCGACATGCTGTCCGGCAACTGCTACAAGATAAAGCTGCTACTGCGTTTTCTCGGCATAGAGCACGAGTGGATCCACGTCGATATCCTGTCGGGCGAGACGCATACCGACGCGTTCTTGCGCATGAACAACAACGCCAAGATCCCGGTACTGCAGATCACCGAGGATGAGTTCTTGTGGGAGTCCAACGCCATCCTGAACTTCCTTGCAGAAGGCAGTGAGTTCCTGCCGGCGTCCGGCATCGCGCGTGCCAGGGTCCTGCAGTGGCAGTTTTTCGAGCAGTACAGTCACGAGCCCTATATCGCGGTCGCGCGCTTCATCAATACCTTCCTCGGCATGCCGGCGGAACGCGCCGACGAATTTGAAGCCAAGCAGGAAGGCGGCCGTCGCGCCCTCGCGGTCATGGAACGGCAGCTCGAACAGACACCCTTCCTTGTGGGCTCGTCACCGACGATTGCCGATATCAGCCTGTACGCCTATACGCACGTCGCCGATGAAGGCGGCTTCGACCTCGCCGACTTTCCGAAGATCACGTCGTGGCTTTGCCGCATCGAGGCGTTGCCAGGCTACGTGGCGATGGCGCGGGAAAATGCCTGACTGGGCCGAGCAGGACGTACTCAACATGCTGGCCGCGTTGGTGCAGGCCGAGTCAGCAGCCCGCGAGGGCGAGGTGCCGGTCGGCGCAGTGGTCGTGGTGGCTGGCAAGGTCATCGCCAACGGCCGCAACAACTCGATCTTCGATTCTGACCCGAGCGGTCACGCAGAGATGATTGCACTCAGGGCCGCTGCCAAAACCCTCAACAACTACCGGCTCCCGGAAGCGACTCTGTACGTGACGCTCGAGCCCTGCGTTATGTGCGTTGGTGCTATTGCGCAGGCACGGGTGCGGCGGGTCGTGTTCGGCGCGTACGACAGCAAAGCCGGTGCGCTGGGGAGTGCGGTGGACTTGTCCGACTCGAAAGCGCTCAATCATCGATTCGAGATCAACGGCGGGCTACTCGCCGAGGAGTCCGGCACGTTGTTGCGCGACTTCTTCGCCGCGCGGCGCTAGGTTGGCACCGGTTTTTCGCTAGGCGGTTTCGCCTTGCTCCGGGAGTTTCGTGGGCTCGGGCAACTCAATATCCTCGTCAAGCACCTCGGTCTCAACGTCGACCTCGTATTCGTTACCCGTCAACCACTTGAGTATGTTGTAGTAGCGGCGGATGTTGTTGACGTACAGCACCGGCTCCCAGCCGCGGGCGTAGCCGTAGGGCACCCGCGAATACCATTTCTTCTGCGCCTTTAAGGGCAGTGCCTTGCTGATACCTATCCAGGTATCGGGATTCCAGCCGTGCCATTCGACGATAATGCGCGCGTCCTTGATGTGGTTGAAACCGACGTTGTAGGCGGCCAGCGCCATCCAGGTGCGGTCGGGTTCGTCGACCGCATCCGCGACGCGCTCGGTCTGGCGAGCGTAGTAACGGGCGCCGCCGAAAATACTGTTCTCCGGATCCAGCCGGTCGTCGATATCGAGGTAGTCGGCCGTCGCCTGCGTCAACATCATGATGCCGCGCACGCCGGTCGGTGACACGGCCCCTGAGCGCCAGTGGGATTCCTGGTAGCCGATCGCAGCCAGCAGCCGCCAGTCGACGCCGGACTCACGTCCGGCCTGCTCGAACATCGCACGGTAACGCGGCAGGCGCTTCTCGTAGTGGCGGATGAAGTTCCGCGTACCCACGTAGTCGAACTTTCGCGTATGACCGAAATAGCGATCCTGGACGCGCGCCATCAAGCCATCGCGCTTGGCGTTGATCAGAAACTCATCGGCCCGCGCCAGCAATGAGTCAGCCGTGTCCTTGGGAAAGGCCCAGGCGATCGGGTCACCAATCTCGAGGTCCAGCGCCACGCGCAGGTCCGGGTAAAAGTGCCGCTGGATATTGAAGTCCGGGCTGTCGGCCACCGTCAGGTCGATTTCGTCCATGGCGACCTTGGCCATCAGCTCGGCAAATTCGATGTCCGCGTTTTCTGACCAGGAAAGCTCCGGGTACGCCGTTTTGAGGGAGTTGAGCAGGTCGACGTGGCTACTGCTCGCCACCACTTCAATGCGACGGTCAAGTATGTCTTCGATGGAACGCGGTCTGCCGGTACCCAGTTTATAAACGAGGTGCACATCGACCGTTTTGTAAGGGTGCCCGAAATTCAGGTGCTCGCGCCGCGAATCGGTAACCGACAAACCCGCCGCCGCCATGTGCGCGTCGCCGGACAGCAGCATCGGCAAAATTTCCGATACGCTGTCCACAGGTTTGATAACCAGTGACACGCCGAGTTCGTCGGCAAAGGCCTTGGCGAGATCGAACTCAGGCCCGGCCGGCCCGTTGGGCCCAACGGTGTAGGCAGTAGGGCTGTCACGCGTGACAACGCGCAGCTCACCAATTTCGAGTACCTGCTCAAGCACCGAAGGTGGCGAAGAACACGTCCCTATCAGCCCCGCCAGCATTATTATTATCAGGATGCGCACCCGGTAAAGGCTACCCTAGACACGCATGAATTGCAGCGCCCCCAAAACGTAAGTTATTGATATTTTGTGGCCAATTTTGATTGTGTTAAGTACAATCCAGCCCCTGCGTTGGCCATTGACCGGCATGACGCGCGAGTTTTTGCAGTTTGAGGTTAATCTGTACTGACGTCCGCAGGACGTCTGCTCAAATGCAGCGAACAACAGGAGAGGTGCCAGAGTGGTCGACAAAATCGCCGGGAGCGATTTTGAACCGCGCAGCGGCCCGAAGGGCAGCGGCCAGGACGGCCGCTGTTAATGGGCCTGATTCGACAAAACGCGCGAGCGTTTTGGACGCACAAAGTGCGCCCCGCAGGGGCGAGGAGCGTAGCGACGAGTCCAATCAGGTGTACTGACGTCCGCAGGACGTCTGCTCAAATGCAGCGAACAACAGGAGAGGTGCCAGAGTGGTCGAATGGGCCTGATTCGAAATCAGGTGTACGGTTCTCCCGTACCGTGGGTTCGAATCCCACCCTCTCCGCCAAAATACGAAACGCCCCTCTTGGGGCGTTTTGTATTTTCGCCGAGGGGGCTGAGGACTTCGGACCCTGTTCGACTCAGGCAGCGGCAGAGCCGCAAGTGAGGACGCGAAGCGTCAATCCCACCCTCTCCGCCAGAATAATCAAACGGGCCCTTTGCAGACCCGTCTTCTCGCCGAGTCGGGTTGAGGACTTCGAGCCCTGTCCGACGGAAGCAGCAAAGCCGACTACCCGTCGATCTTCTCGATACAGGTAATCGCGGTGTCGGCTAATCCGCGATGATTTTGAAATTGCTGGTATTTTCGATCGCAATGGATACAACGATCATATAACCAAACAATACGATGGCGGATTTCATTGCGACAACAAGCCAGTCTGATCGATAGACACGGCGCACCGCGACGACGAAGTAGGAAAGGAAGTAGACCAGCAGCAAGACCTGCGAAACCATCAAAACAACATGACGGTTGGCCAGTTCCTCGAGAGGCAGCATCATTGCGAGTATCACGTAGGCGGCACTGTGCAAATGAAGGAAAAAATCAAGTGGTCGAAGTACATTCGCCTGAAGTAAACGACCTTCAACAGCAGTGCAAACATGGGCAGCAAAACGAACATCAGGCGTGGCAAATCGTCGGACAGAAAACGTGCCTGGACGGCGGCATCAAAGCCTGGGTCCTGTCCGGGTTCGAGCAAAAGACCGCTTCGTGCGAACCAGGCAACGAGGATGAAAAACGAGATACTGATTACAAGGTAGAGTCGTAATGGTGGCGTATACGTGCGGCGACGACCGTCGAGGAACTCGGAGGTCAGCATTCCCGGGTGGCGGAACAGGGTCCTGACAGTCAGGGCGGCCCGCCGATCGACTTCGAAGGTCTCTTTGACGACGTTCCCAATCAGGGTCCAGATGGGTCGCTCGAGGTCGATGTCTCGCTGACCGCAGCTCGGGCAGTAGGCGTTGTCTAGACGGGTTTGGCAATTTTTGCAGTTCGGCATCAGACAGTGATACCGAGCTTGATTCGCCGCGTCAATTCGGCACATAAGAAGGCTGCCAACCCGCAGAGAATTCAACAAAGTCGTCTGAGTGCGTCGGGGTGATCGAATGATAATGATCTGCCGAGCATTGTCCGTCCCGAAAGGATGGCTGAGCATCCTCCGTAGAAGGCTCACTACACCTCTGGTAGTCAGGACAGGACGGCCGGTCCGGGCAGCCAGAGCCTCCGCCGCGCAAGACTGCGTCCACCGCCAGACAGTCAGGCATTCGTTTAGTCTCCAACCGGAGACTTGCGAATGCCTTTTTATTTCCGTGGTTTGCGGCTATCCAACGTGATCTCGTCGGACCATCGGGCGGCTTTCGAGCACAAGTATCGCGACGAAGTGGATAAAATCTCTTGCGGCCTTTTCGTTGGTACCGCGTCAAGCGGTGGGGAGCCTGGATAGTCGCGTTGACTTGGCCAGTTTGCGCTCAAATGAGGAGCTGGACTTGGACAAGGCGCTCTGCGGTCAATTCAGGCGGCTTCGATAAAGAAGCCGTTTTGACCGACCGGCTGCCAAGCGAGCGAAAGGCTCAATTTTTCGGTGACGGCCTGGCTGAAAGGCTGCTCTTCCCAGGAGCAGACCTTGATTTGCGCAAACCTTCAGCCAAACAAAGGACGGCAGTTGGCCAAGAGCAGACGCACAGGAGTTAGTTCTCAATAACCCCCAGTCAAGACGACCGGTTCCCGGGGGTGACTCACAGGCGACACTGGCCCGGTACGCCGCCTCCATCGACATAACATCGGCCAACGTCCATGTGACTGTTCCTGCGCCGTGACTTGCTTGTCGCAAGTACTCGAAATGTCAGCATGAGCGAGCCTGTCTGACTTGCAGTTCTCAGTGGGCACGGGCATGTTAATAAGCAACAACAAAGAAATCACTGGCCAACATTCCCGTCTGCATGGGTTGGCGAAGGATGCGTTGCCTGGACGGTTTGACTGAATCGAACCTCTTGGTTTACGTAATCAGTAATAAGGAGTTGCGTGCGTTGCTCAAATGTCGGGCGTCCTTTTGGGTCTTGATTCTCACCATTTGTTCCTGCATTGGTCACAATGCATGGTCAAAAGAGATGCCCAGTGATTCTGCTTTAGCAAAAATCAACGCCCAGATACTGGCGGACAAATATCGTATTGGGTCTTCTGCCAACGCTGGTGCACCATCGCATACCACGCCTGACTACCTGGCGACCAATTGGGCGCAACAGTTTAAAATAGAGTTTGCGCCGGACGTCGTTAACGTTTCCCGGAAAGAACATCATCCTGTATTTTCGTTTGAATTGTCGGAGTGGGGCTACCCGGGAACAACCACAGGTGTTG